>JBAZTV010000002.1:0-276146 GCA_041661765.1 Candidatus Shapirobacteria bacterium
AAGGAGAAGAAATAGCTGCTAGTAGTAGTACTGATAATGGTGTTAAAACTCAAATTAAGACCAGGTATGTCTATCAGTTACCTTCTTTTTTCCTTGATGCTATTACTGCTAAGAATGGGGTGGAATAAGGTTGTTTCTTTTAAAAAAAAGAAAAATCATCTATACTGATAGTGTGTTAAAGAAACTCTGGATTCATTATTTCATTCCTCAAGAAAAAAATAATCATCGAGCTGCTATTTTAAAACCCAATTTTTTACTTTTATTTTTAGTCCTCTATTTATTAAACCAATCAATTGTTAAAAGTTTAACAATTGCCAAACCTGGCATTCTTGGTTATTCTTCAGAAATTACCGCCCAAAAAGTTCTTGATCAAACCAACAACGAAAGAACAAAACTTGGCTTAACACCTCTTGTTTACAATTCTGTTCTTTCGGAATCAGCCAAGGAAAAAGCCGACGATATGTTTACAAACAATTATTGGGCTCACAATTCACCTCAAGGAAAAACCCCATGGACTTTTTTTGATGCCGTTGGTTATAAATATTCAACTGCTGGTGAAAATTTAGCCAAAGATTTTTACAATACTGATTCCTTAGTTAAGGCTTGGATGAATTCTCCCACACATAAGGCAAATATTATCAATAATAAATATAAAGAAATTGGTATCGCTGTCGTCAATGGTACCCTTGGAGACGTCAAGACCACCTTAGTTGTTCAACATTTTGGCACTCCTCTTATGGCAACCGCTCAAGAAATTATCTCTCAAAAATCTGATGATATTGTTGTGCCAGAAGCAGTAGATCAATCAAGCACTCAAGAAATTACATCTCAAGCCAATGTTTTATCTGAAAATAAAGAAAAACTAATAAGCCCATTAACTCTTAGTAAAATTTTCAGCTCTATTATTTTTATTGTCTTAATAATCACCCTCTTTATTGATGGTTTCATTACTGTTAAAAATAATATTCATCGTTTTACCGGCTCCACTGCCGGACATATCGGCTTTTTATTTTTTATATTTTTAATTATGCTGTTTAACCAACAGGGGAGTATTTTTTAATGATCATTCCAAAAGAAATTAAACAAAAACCAGTCGAGTATATTCTTTTATCGTTAATTTTTATTATTGGATTTTTTTTATACATTTTTATCAATAATTCCCAGTCCAGAATTTGGATAGTTTCCGGAGTTACCTTTTCTTATTTCGGTTGGAGTTTGTACCATCACCAAAAAAGGGGAGATCTACACACTTCAATTATCATTGAGTATTTACTTATTATTTTGCTTGGGCTTGTTTTTCTCTTATTTGATCCATTTGCCATTTTTTAATTTTTTTTGGGTCGCCACTTACTAAAACTTCTGGTACTTTATAACCCATAAAATCTTGCGGTCTAGTATATTGGGGATATTCAGCTGTTCTTATTTTCTCTCCATCCATTTCAATCTCTGACCAGCTTTCAATCTGGCTCGATTTATCTTTTCCTAACACTTTTGGAACCAATCTTGCCACCGCATCAGTTATTACCATTGCCGGCAATTCTCCTCCAGTCAACACATAATCACCTATCGATATTTCCTCGTCAATCATAAAATCAGAAATTCTTTGATCAAATCCTTCATAATGTCCTGCAATTAAAATTAAATTATCAAATTTAGACAATTCCTCAGCCTTTTTTTGATCAAATTTTTTTCCCCTCGCCGACATCAAAATTATCTTCGATTTTAGATCTCTCCCTTTTTTAAGGGGAGATGTCGCTTTAGCGACAGAGAGGTTTTGATTTTTAATAGTTGTTAATGCTTCGTACACCACGTCCGCTCTTATTAACATTCCAACATCGCCTCCAAATGGTTTATCATCCACTGATCCATAATTGTCTATAGCCCAGTCTCTTAAATTATGAATTTTTAAATCAATAATCTCGTTTTTAATAGCTCTTCTTATAATACTTTCTGCAAAAGGCGATTCAAACATTTTTGGAAACAACGTAATAATATCTATATTCATACCAATATTTTATCATTTGAGTTATACTAATTTTATGAATAAACCAAACATCGCGGTTATCGTTATTCCGACCTACAACGAAGCCGATAACATCGGCAAAATGATCGAATATCTTAACACAAAAACTTTTCCCAATATTGTTGCCAAAAAAGGGGATTTAAAAGAAAATTGGGACATGAAAATTTTAGTTGTCGATGGAAATTCTACCGATGGTACAGGAAAAATTGTCGACAAAGAATCTAAAAAATACAACAACACTCATCTTTTAATCGAAACCAGTAAAGATGGCATCGGTGCCGCTTATCTCAAGGGTTTTAAATATGCCATCGACAAATTAAATGCCGATTTTATTTTTGAGTTTGATGGTGATTTTCAACACCCCCCAGAAACCATCCCTGTAATGCTTAAAGCCATGGAAGAAGGTTATGACTATGTCATTGGTTCTCGTAAAATAAAAGGTGGTTCTAATCCAAAAGGTTGGGGTGTTAAAAGAGTTTTCTTTAGTGATGTCGGCGGTTTTGTTGCTCGATTTATTTTATTTTTCCCGTTCAAAAATTTCTTTAAAGTTACCGATCCAACTACCGGTTTAAAAATTACTCGAGTCAAAGGTTTTATAGATAAAATGGATTTAGATTGGAAAGGAGATCGATTACTCACTAAAAGTTTTGGCTACAAACTCCAACTTCTTTTTGAAACTCTAAAAATGGGTGCTAATTTCAAAGAAATTCCCCTTAATTTTCATGTTCGCAATGCTGGTGAATCAAAAATCGAACCACAGACAGCCAAAGATATTTTAAAAGTCGTCATTCTTCTTCGTTGGTATGACGATTTCACTCAAAAATTTTTGAAATTTGGGACAGTTGGTTTTATTGGATTTATCATTAATGCTATTTTTCTAAATTTATTTTCTACATTTTTAAATAAACCTTGGCCTTGGACATTTTCTGCTGAAATTGCCATCATTAGCAATTTCACTTTAAATAATCTTTGGACTTTTAGATCAGAGCAAATATCTGGATCAAAAAAATTAATCCAAAAATTTTCCCAATTTAATTTAAGTTCCGCTGGTGCTATCGTTATCCAAACCATTTTTGGTACCCTTGCCGAAATCATTTTTGGCCCAGACCATAAAACCTTATATCTTGCTGTTATTATTGTTCTTCTCGTTTTGCCTTACAATTGGACAATGTATAATCTTTTTATTTGGAAAAATAAAAAGAAATAATTATAGTAAAATATACTTTATGAAAGGAATTATTTTAGCTGGTGGTCGAGCTACTCGTTTACGTCCACTAACCACCATTACTTCAAAACAGCTTTTGCCGGTTTATGATAAACCGATGATTTATTATCCAATTAAAACTTTAATTAAGGCCGGAATCACTGATATTTTAATTATTATCGCTCCAGACTATTCTGGTCATTTTCTCAACCTTCTAGGTGATGGTAAAGAATTTGGGGCCCGTTTTAATTATGCAGTCCAAAAAGAACCAAAAGGTTTAGCTGATGCTTTTATCATCGGTCAAGATTTTATTGGTGATGATAATGTCACTATGATTTTAGGTGATAACATTTTTGATCAAGATTTTTCTAAAGAAATTAAAGAATTTAAGAATGGTGCTATGGTTTTTGCCAAACAAGTTGGAGACCCAGAACGTTTTGGTGTAGTCGAATTTGATAAAAATATGAAAGCTATTTCTATCGAAGAAAAACCTACATCACCCAAAAGCAATTATGCTGTTGTTGGTCTTTACACTTTTGATAATCGTGTAGTTGAATATGCTAAAAATCTTAAACCATCACTTCGTGGCGAAATTGAAATCACTGACTTAAACAACATTTATCTCCAAAATGGAGAGATGAAAGTCAACCTTTTTGACGCTCTGTGGGAAGATGCTGGAACTTTTGATTCTCTTCTTCGTGTCAGTAATATTATGGCCGAAAAAGCAAAAATATCAAAATAATAATTAAATCGTTACTAAGCTGATATCAGCAGTTGATCCTGTTTTCATCCATCCATTTCCGTGGATCATCAAAATATTATCTCCTTTTTCAATAAAATCAAATTTATTTAATTCGTTTACCAAATTAGTCGATATATTAAAATCATCCCTGTTGAATTTTTTCAGATAAGCATTGACACCATAAGACATTGTTAAAGATTCGACAATTTCCGAATTTTCCGTAAAAGCAATAATTGGGATGTTCAATCTATATTTAGAAAAAATTCTTGCAGTTTTTCCTGACTTAGTAAAAACAACTATTGCTTTAAAAGGAATGACATTATTATCAGTCACTATTTTTACAGCAGCATTCACTAATATTTCAGTAGTAGTTTTATTTTCCATTTCAATATGATTAACTACTCCATGTTCTTCACAAAAAATAGCAATACTTGCCATTTGCTCAACTGATTTTTCTGGATATTTTCCAGAAGCTGTTTCTTCTGATAACATTACAGCATCTGTGCCATCAAAAATAGCATTTGATACATCTGTTACCTCAGCCCTAGTCGGACGATAATTATTAACCATTGATTTAAGCATTTGTGTGGCCACAATTACTGGTTTATTATTTTGTCTACACAAATCCACAATTTTCTTTTGCCAATAAGCTAATTCTCTTAAAGGTATTTCAACCCCTAAATCTCCTCGAGCCACCATCACCGCATCTGTCGATTCTATTATCTCTTCTATGTTTTTAATTGCACTGGCATTTTCTATTTTTGCCACTATTTTAATTTTTGGCCCGATCTTACTAAGTTTTTTTCTTAAAGCTTCAATATCATCTTTACCTCTAACAAAAGACAAAGCTGCAAAATCAGCATTAAATTGGTCAACAATTTCCAAAGCATCTAAATCTTTTTTGGAAAATAAAGGCAAATCTAACTTTTTCCCCGGAATATTCAAGCTTTTTCTATGTTTAATTACATAATTTCTTTCTGACTTCATCTCAACAACTCCAAATTTTTTATTTATTACTCTAAATTCACCATCACCATCATCAATAAAAATTGAGTCACCTTTATCAATTTGCTTTAAAACTGCTCCTGGATTAAGTCTAATTGTTTTTTTGCCTTTAATAAATTTATTGGCAATAAAAACCGAATCACCCTCTTTTAAATCAATTTCCTGACTGTTTTCTGTTTCAAGTCTGATTTCTGGTCCTTGTAAGTCAATCATGATTCCAATTTTTTTACCCAATTTTTCAGATATTTCTTTCACTTTTTTAATTTTATTTTTGTGCCATTCAAAATCATTATGTTTCAGATTAAATCTAAAAACATTTACTCCTTCTTGAATTAATTTTTCCAAAACCTCCATCGATTCAGAAGATGGGCCTATTGTGGCAATTATTTTTGTTTTTTTACTTTTCATAGGTAAATATTTTACCATTTTTTTTTAAACAAACAAAAACCACTTGATTACTAAATAAAATAAAATGCTAATATATAAACATATGACTAAAGATAACAATGACATTTGTCCAAAATGCGGCGCTGCTTTAAGCGAAATAATAGAAACTCCAACTGGTCGTCGTCTTCAACGATGTACTCAAGGTTCTTGGAACCCCCAAACCCATAAAACAGAAGGTTGTGAGTATGTTAAATGGCTTGAAGTTGAACCAAAAGCTTTAGACGAAAAATGTCCAAAATGCGGATCGCCATTAGTTTTACAAGTAACTCGATTCGGTAAAAAAATGAAAAAATGCAGCGCTGGTACTTGGAATAAAGAAACAAAAAAAGTAGAAGGTTGTGACTTTGTTGAGTGGATCAATGGCACTAGTGAAGCTTTAGACGAAAAATGTCCAAAATGCGGAGAACCATTAGTTCTTTTCACCACTGCCAATGGTAAAAAAATGAAGAAATGTTCAACTTCTGGTTGGGATAAAGAAGCTAAAAAAGCCACTGGTTGTGATTATATTCTGTGGCTAAAAGCCAATCAAGTTTCCAGTGATAATGGTGAAGAATATTTACCACCACCAGAAGAAGAATTCTAAATGTTGCTTTCTCAAAACTTTATTAAAGATCCATTTGTCATTAAAGAACTTTTATCTGTCAGTTCTATTAATCCTAATGATCTAGTTGTTGAAATTGGTCCAGGCAGGGGAATAATCACCAAAGAATTAATTGTAAGAGCCAAAGAAGTTATTGCCATCGAAAAAGACTTAGATTTGTACCAAGGTCTAATTGAAAAATTCAAAGACATTGAAAATTTAAAAATTTTAAACAAAGATTTTTTAAATTGGAATTTACCAATTCAATCTTACAAAGTTTTTTCCAATATTCCCTTTAATATTACTGCCGAAATTATCGATAAACTTCTTAAATCAAAAAATAAACCAACTGAAATTTATTTTATTCTTCAAACCGAAGCTGCCCAAAAATATCAAGGCGGGGAAATCGAAACCCAAAGTTCTATTTTGTCTAAAATTTTTTACGATGTCGAAATTTTAGGCGAAATCGATCGCACCGCTTTCACCCCAAAACCCCAAATCAATATCAGTTTCATAAAATTCACTCTCAAGAACCAAAATAAAAATCTCCCCTGCCTGCCCGCCAACTGGCTGGGTCAAGGGGAGATGCCCGAAGGGCAGAGGGATTTTGATTACCAACAATTCCGCGATTTTGTTATTTATGGTTTTAATCAATGGAAAGATAATATTCAAAACGCCTACAAAAAAGTATTTTCTTTTAACCAATTCAAATCCATCAATAAAAATTTAAAAATAAATAATTTAAAACCAAGCCAATTAAAATTAGATCAATGGTTGGAATTTTTTGATGCTTATCAAAAATTTGTTCCAATTGATAAAAAAGATTTAGTCGATGGTTTTGAAATAAAATTTTTGAAAAGAATCCGTGTCAAAAAATAAAAAAATATTATTTATTATCATTACTGTTTTTTCAATCGCCATTATCACTTTAGGTGTTTTTGTTTTTTTAAAATACCATCAAGTAGTCGTTAAAGTTAAACAAGATATTCAAGTTGGGGTCACTCCTACATCAACCCCCACTCCCGATCCAGACCGACCTTTTTCTATTTTATTAATGGGTTATGGTGGAGGCGTTCATGAAGGTGGCACTCTCACCGATTCTATAATTGTCGCTTTATTTATTCCCAAAGAAAAAAAGATTAAATTAATTTCCATCCCTCGTGACCTTTGGGTGCCAATTCCAATAGCCATCGGTGAAACCAAAATGCTTAAAGTTAATGAAGCTTATTCAATCGGTCTTGATGATAAAAAATACCGAGACAAAGAAACTCAATTTACTGGTAAAGCTGGTGGTGGTCAAATAGCCAAATCAGTTTTATCCCAAGTTGCGGGTTTTCCTATTGATAATTTTGCCACTATTAATTTTAGCGGTTTTATAAAAGCTATCGACACTCTTGGTGGCATTGAAGTTAATGTTCAAAAAACTTTTGATGATTATTTATATCCTATCGAAGAAAAAACCACTGACACTTGTGGTAAGTCAGATGAAGAAATTACCGCTTTAACTGCCACAGTTTCAGCTGGAAAATTAGAAGAGTATTTTGAGTGTCGTTACGAACATCTTCATTTTAATAAAGGCTTACAGACCATGGACAGTGCCACTGCACTTAAATTTGTTCGTTCTCGCCATTCACAAGAGGATGGAGGAGATTTCAATCGTTCCGCCCGTCAAAAATTAGTCATCGAAGCTGTTAAGAAAAAAATTATTTCTCTAAATTTTATTCCCAAAATAATTCCACTTATTAATTCCTTAGCTGGCAACTTAACCACTGATATCGACTTAAACAAAATGGAGGAACTTCTTTCCAAATCTGACGAATATCAAACTTACAAAATTGAATCTTTCCCTATTACTGATCAAAATCTTTTAATGAACTCCAAAAGTAGTATCGGCCAATTTATTTTAATCCCAAAATTAGGCGAAAATAACTGGACTAATATTCAAAAATTTATTTCCCAACCAACTGCCACTTCTTCCGCCATTATTAATTAATTTACATTCTCAAGGTGTCAGCTTTGAAAGAAACATATTTACCAACGACAAAACTATAGCTGCCAAAAGAGCTGTTCCAAACCCTGAAATACTAAAACCAGGGACTATCTTAGTCATCAACATTAGAAGTAATGCATTAATAACAAAAGTAAATAAACCTAAAGTCAAAAAATTAATTGGTAGTGTCAATAATATTAGTATTGGTCTAATTATCAAAGTCAATATTCCCCACACTATAGAAACAACAATTAACGTCGCCAAACCGCTAACGACAAACCCAGGTATTAAATAAGCAGTAACATAAAAAGCAACCGTACTGATTAATAATTGTATGATCATTATTTAATAATAAACCATTGCTATAAATATTACAAATTATTAGTTTTTAAAAAAAAATGGTAAAATACCACCTATTATAGGCATAGTATCTTTGTTTAGCTAAAATATTTGTTGTCTTATAATTAGAACATTAAAATAATTAGAATTTCTTTTATATGGATAACTCTGTGGATATAGACATATCTAGAGAGTTATCCATAGGATAGCCACACAAAAATGTGAAAATGAAAGGGGAGATTTTAGAAATGTTGGATTATGATAATGTTACCAGTGGACAAGGAGCTCGAATCATATTTATTTTCGAAGATGATGAATTTAAAAATGAATTATCAAAAAATGCTCCTAGTCAGAAAGCATTTCAAGACACTACCCGTAAGAGAATTAGTCAAACGATGGTAGATACTAATAAAGGTATTGTTTATGTACTGATAAATAGTCAAGGAATAACTAAAGCAATTAGTGAATCAGAATATCTTCAATGGCAAAACGCTGCCAAAAAAGAATGGTTTCACCAATATGTTTATGCTTTCTAAATTAACACCAGACAATAACGATTATTAAAAGTATTCAACATTATGACCAAGTTTTGGTCAAATAAAGGCTTCGGTAAATTATAAATTAGGGTAAAACCTGATTTTTATAGTTTGCACGGAGCCTTATTTTTTATCAATTTATTATAAATTAAATTAATTATAAAAATTACCTAAAATAATAGATAAATCATTTCTAAAAATCTAATTGTCTAACACCTAGATTTTTATATTTGCCAACAAACTCTTCAAAAAAAAATTTTAGACTAGGCACCAATTCTGAAACCCGAGTTAATTTTCCATCGTTTTCTACCAACGGATCAACAAACCTTGGTTTATTGGGTCCAAAAAATTCAGCGTTGCATTCATCTTCATAAACAAATTCTTTTCCTGGACTTAGCCTGTCTAATAATTGTTTAATTTTAATATTTTTACTTGATTTAAGTTTTACCAACAAAAATTCATCGTCTGTAAAAAAATCTTCTTCAGTAATTAATTTATCATCAAGAGCAAGTTTGATCGCTTCGGCAATTAAAAAAAATGAACCATGTGATGTCGGATCTAACCAAATTAAACGAGAAAAATTAACAAATAAAATTGCAAAAGTCGAAGCCAATTTTAGATCTTTAAAGTAAAAAACATTTTCCTTTTCAAATATTTCAGATAAAAAAATATCAATAATTGATTTAGGTAAAAAACCTATTGTGTAACCATCCCTCATAAAATAATCCCATCTATCCACCGAAATATCAGGTAATGAATTTTCAAGTAAAGGAAATTTATTTTTATCCAATATTTTTTTTAAATCAAAACCATTATTTTTAACTATTTGGGGAATATTTGATTTATTAATCATCTCTTTTAGTTTTTCATCCGCAAATTCTTGTTTTTCATTTTTAACTACAAAATCAATCACATGTGAAAAGGCAGTATGGGACAAATCGTGTAGTAGGCAAGCAATTTGTTCTTCCATTGATCTCTTATAAAGAGATGATAAATACCAAACACCGATTGAATGTTCATATCTAGTTACTCTCCTTATTGGTTGGATAAAATGCGGTGCACCATCCTGACTTATTTTTTTCAGTCGTTGAAATATTGGCGTATTAATTAAATCAATTATTACCTGATCCTTTATTTTGATATTTCCATAAATATTGTCATTTATCACCATATTTTTATATTACAGACTCTACTACTTCAATTTTTTCATTCCTAACAAGTAATTTAATATAAGAAGTATTTTTAACAACATTAGGTGGTAGTGAATCATACGTACCCCAGCCTAAATATAAAAGCAAAGATCTCATTGAACCACCATGAGTAACAGCTAATATTGTTTTATTTTTTTTCTTTGAATGTGAATCTTTTATAAAACTGACCATTCGAATCGCAACCTCACTATCACTCTCCACATCAGGAAATGCTTTAAAAGATAGTCTTTTATCCTTATCAACCGTATCAAGCAAATCATCCAACACTTTTAATTCAGTGAAAATTTTCCTCTCAAACCGACCATAACATTTTTCTCTTAAATTTTTATCAATTTTTGTTGGTTCTAATTGGTTTCTTTTAATAATTTCTGCTGTATGGACTGCTCTATTTAAATCTGATGAATAATATTCATCAATTGCAATGTTTTTAAATAAATTACCCAAATCTTCAGCCTGTTTTTTTCCTTTATTGGTTAATTCTGAATCACTATGACCTTGGATAATTCCTTGAGTATTAAATAAAGTTTCTCCATGTCGAACCAAATACAATATTGTTTGGCTTTTTTTCATAATTAAATTTGTTTAATTAATTCAATAATCTCAGGAAAAGTTTCTTGACTAAAATGATCTCTGTCTTCAAAAATAATTACTTTTGCATTTGGTAATGCTTTTTTATATTTTTCAACCTCTTTAAAAAGAACTACAATATCATCCTTACTTTGGATTAAAAATATATTTTTAGACTGTTCTAAAAATTTTTCAAGTGAATTAGGTAATTTAAAATCAATCAGAGATTCTTCATTATTTGAATCATCAAAAGGTGCGGCTATTAAAATAGTTGCTTTAATTTTTTTATTAATTTTATTTTCAGATAAATACTTTGCCAAAAAAATCCCTCCTAACGAACTACCTAAAAGAATTAGATCATCATCTAAAATATCAACAATTTTTTCAAACCATATTTTCCACTCAAGATAACGCGCATTTCTTTTATTTGGCATTTCTGGAAGAAACACTTCAAAATCTTCACCTAAATCAGCCTCCATTCTATTCTTCCAACCTTTTTTCGTTTTTAAATTATCTAGACGAATTTCTCTATTCTTAAGATAAGAAATATAATCATCATAATTATTAAAAGTTTCTCCACCTCGAATAACAAGAACTTGTTGTTTCATTTTTTTCAGTATATCAAAATCCAAAGTTGCTTCGTATGGATTCGAACCACAATTGATCGGTTCAGAGCCGATTGTCCTACCATTAGACGACGAAGCATTGTCGATTGTCCTATTTACCACGCCGAAGCTTTAGCGAAGGCTGGCCATTAGCAAACGACGAAGCATTAAAACGCCTTTATTATATCAATTTTACTATTAATAATATTGACTTCGTATTATATTTGGGTTTATTATTAATCATGAAAATTGCTTTAATTAAAACACTTTTAAATAATTTTGAATTATATGCTCAAAAAACAGAGGATGGTGTTGAGTTTTGGTTAGCCAGGGATTTACAACATTTATTAGGCTATAGTAAATGGGACAACTTTCTTAATGTAATTTCAAAAGCAAAAACTGCCTGTGAAATATCAGAGCATAAAATTAGTGACCATTTTGCTGACGTCGGGAAAATGGTTTCTCTTGGATCTAATGCGGAAACTGAAATACCGGATATTATGCTTACTCGTTATGCTTGTTATTTAATTACTCAAAACGGTGATCCTCGAAAAGAAGAGATTGCTTTTGCTCAAACTTATTTTGCGATTCAAACAAGAAAATTAGAAATAATTGAACGAAGATTATTAGAATCTGAAAGATTATCTTCTAGAAGAAAATTAGCTCAAACTGAAAAAGAGTTGTCTGGTGTAATTTTTGAACAAACTGGAAGTGATCGAAATTTTGGAATCATTAGAAATAAAGGGGATTTGGCTCTATTTGGGTATCCTACAAAAGAGATGAAGAAAAAATGGAAAATACCAAATAATAGGGCATTATCTGATTTTGCGCCAACAATAATTTTAAAAGCAAAAGATTTTGCTACAGAAATAACAATTTTTAATGCCAAAGAAAAAAAGATGAAAAATGAACAACAAATATCAAATGAACATATTACTAACAACAAAAGTGTTCGTAAAACATTACTAGAAAGAGGAATTAGGCCAGAAATTTTATCCCCAGAAGAAGATATTCAAAAAGTCGAAAGAAAATTAAAATCACAAACTAAAAAAGAGCTTAAAAATCCCCTTGCTTTAAATAAAAACAATTAAATGATATAAATATCCAAATGCAAACAATCGAAGAATTAACTCAAGATTTAAAACTAAATCCAGAGCAGTCAGAAACTGTTAAGGATTATATTAATGGTCTTCTAATTGAACTCTTGGAAAGCATAAAACAAGATCACATCAAAAACTTTGAAGAAACCATCGAGAACCTCAGGCATAACGCTTAGATTCTTTTCCAATCGTCGTTTCTTCTCCATGTCCAGGCAGCACTAAAGTTTCCTTGTCTAATTTCATTAACTTTTTTAAACTCTCAAATATTTTTGGTGTCGAGCCATAATTAAAATCAGTTCTTCCCCTAAGTCCGGCAAATAATGTATCTCCAGAGAATAATATTATTCCCTTTTTATAATAAAAACAAACACTTCCCGGCGTGTGTCCCGGTGTTTTTATAATTTCTAAAGCTTCACCACCCAATTTAAAACTTTTTATTTTATCCAAATCAATATCTATTTTGACAAAATTTGGTGGTGGATTTTTTTCTTTAAAAAAGTATTTGGCAGTTTCATCTTGTCTATCTAAAATAAACTTATCTTCACTACTACAGCCAAAATCAACATTGTAAATTAATTTCAAATCCAATGCTCCCAAACAATGATCTAAATGTCCATGAGTCAAAAATATTGCTTTAACTTTTAATTTTCGGCTATTTATTTCTTCACTAATACTCACCCCATCATCAGCTGGATCAATAACCAAACATTCTTTTGTTTCTTCATTCCACACCAAATAGCAGTTAGTAGATAGCTGTCCAATCACTAATTTTTCATACTTAAGCATTATTTATTTTAACAGGTATAATATAAGTATCTATGTCATCAACTAAACCTGTCTCAAAACGCCTATTCATAGGCAGTTTACCTTATCGGTTCACCGAAGGGGAGCTACTTTCTATTTTTATCACCGAAGGTAAAATTGTCTCCATTCGCATTGTTAATAATCGCTGGGGCAGAAGCCGTGGTATGGCTTATGTTGAATATGAAAACCTCGAAGATGCCATTCGAGCCAAAGAAAAATATCATAATTATTTCATTAGTGATCGCACTATTATTGTTGATTATGCAGAGCCCGATCCTTATTTAACCGAAGAAGGCAAAGCTCGTCACGAAGAATCAGTAGAAAAACATCCAAATCGTCGTCAAGCTCAAGTTTTTTTACCTCATCCCGACAGTGATGTTTCCGATTATCAACAACAAAAAAAATCTCTTGATAATCGTCAATATCCACCTCGCCAAGCATCTTCGGCTCGTCTATCAGTTCCAAAAGAAGAAAGAAAACCCCGCAAATACAAAGGCGGTAAACCTGTTTTTAATTCTCTAGGTAGATCGTTAAACCGAAATACTACTGGCGAATATGTCCCCAAATTTTTTCCTACCACTGCCGCCGCTTCTCCAAATAAAAAGAAATTTCGCCCAAAGATGGGTCAAAAACCAGAATATAAATCCAGTTCTGATCTTCATGTCCGAACAACTGTTTTTAAACAACGATCTTTTGGTTCCAAAGTTGGCGCTAAATTCGCCTTCAAAACCAAAAAAAAACAAAGATAAATTAAAGCCTCCCTGTCAAGGGAGGTGGTCTGAAATTTAAGACCGGAGGGTTTTAAATACTTAATAAACTTTACAACTTGACAAACTTTCTAAATAAAAAAAATATAATTGCCCTCGCCCCCATGGACGGCATCACCGACGAAGCCTATCGTCTTCTTCAATCTGAAATTGCCAAGCCTGATTTACTTTTTACTGAATTTGTCAGTGCTGAAGGCATCAGTCATGGTGGAGTTAAATTATACGACACTCTTTTATTTTCGGCCAAAGAACGCCCAATTATAGGCCAATTATTTGGCAAAAATCCGGAAAGTTTTTATAAATCCGCCATTATTTTATCCGAACTGGGTTTTGATGGCATCGACATCAACATGGGTTGCCCCGCCAAAACTGTCACTCAAAATGGTAGTGGCGCTGCTCTTATTGCTAAACCAGATTTAGCTGTCGAAATAATCCAGGCCACTAAAAAGGGGATTGATGACTGGTTTTCCGGCAAAATCAAAGTCACTGGTCTCGGCCTTAATCAAAAAAGTCTGGCAGTTATCGAAAGAAACAAAAAATATTCTGGCATTGTAGAGACGCATTGCAATGCGTCTCTACATAAACTCCAAAAACCAACCATCTCTGTTAAAACTCGCCTTGGAATTTCTGAATCAATTATTGAAATCTGGGCATCAATTTTATTAAACCAAGACTTAGATTTTTTAACCATTCACGCTCGCACCCTCAAACAAGGTTATGCTGGATCTGCCGATTGGTCTGAAATTAAAAAAGTGTCGAAATTAGCCAAAAATACTAAAACCAAAATTTTTGGCAACGGTGACGTTCAATCAAAATCTCAAGGTATAGAATTTTGCCAAAAGTACGGCGTTAATGGTGTTTTAATTGGCCGAGCTGCTTGTGGCAATCCTTGGTGTTTTAACGATTATACCGCCACTCCAAAAGAGCGATTTTCTGCCATGCTTCTTCATGCCCAATTTTTTACCGAAATTTTCCCCAATCGTCGTTTCGACAGTCTTCGCAAAAACTTTTTATTTTATGCCTCTGGTTTGATCAATGCAAAACAATTAAGGTCAAAATTAGTCCGATTAAATTCAATTGAAGATCTTTTACAACTTGAAGCCGACTTTCAATCCTGATAAAGTTAAACGGTATGCCAAACGAAAATCAAAATCCAAACCAAGTTGCAAATCTGTTAAATATTGAATCGCTCATCAATTCTTCGACTGCCAGATTTGATGTTCTTCAAAAAGAATATCAGGAGCAAAAATCACAACTCGATTCTATTCTAGACAGTGATATTGAATACCAAGAAATCGCTCAAGAAGCTCAAAAACAAGCCAAACTAAAAACCATCGCCAAACAAAAGGTAATGGTTCGTCCCGAAGCTGCTCAACTAGTTGAAAAAATGAAAGATGCTCACATTCAAATCAAAGAATTAAAAACTGCCATGTCAGATTATTTAGCCCAATTTGTTATTTTGTCTGGTACTAATCAAATCGAAGGTCCAGATGGTGTTCTTCGCCAGATAATTTACACTGCTAAACTAGTTAAAACAAAATAAGTTATAATTACAATTATGATCAATCTAAATAAAGAAAACTTTAAAACCGAAGTTTTAGATTTTGACGGTAAAGTCTTAGTCGATTTTTGGGCTCCCTGGTGTGGCCCCTGTCAAATGCTTACTCCTGTCATGGAAGAAATTAGTAATGAAATGTCAGGAAAAGTCAAAGTCGCTAAAGTAAATGTTGATGAAAATCCAGAGTTATCAACCGAACACAATGTTTCTTCAATTCCTTTAGTCGTTTTGTTTAATAAAGGTCAAATTATAGATACATTTATTGGCTTCAAGCAAAAAGAAAATTACATTAATGCCATAAATAAGGCATAATAAATGGATTTAATTAAATTAAAAAAAACTTTAGATTTACTCGACCTTCCTGCTTTTCGGTATCGTCAAATAGTTAAAAACTATCATTCTGGTCGCTATTTAAATTTCGACCAAATGACAGATCTTTCCCTTGATCTTCGCCAAAAATTGTCAGAATCTTTAAAATTACTATCAGTAACCGAGGAAAAATTAATTGGAGATGAATCGACTCAAAAAGCCTTATTAACTTTATCTGACGGTCAAAAGATCGAATCGGTTTTTATGGATTATGATGATTGGCTAACCGCTTGTGTCTCTAGTCAAGTCGGTTGTTCTCTTGGTTGTCATTTTTGCGCCACTGGTAAAATGGGTTTTAAAAGAAATCTTACTACTGAAGAAATTGTTGATCAAATTTTATATTGGAACCAAAAAATTTACCCAAAGTATATTGGCAGGGTTGTTTTTATGGGCATGGGTGAGCCATTTTTGAACTGGGACAATGTTTTGGCGGCTATTAATATTATTAATGCTGACAACGGATTAAACATTGGTGCTAGAAAAATTAGCATCTCAACTGCTGGTATTGCCGATAAAATTATTGAATTTGCCAATCTTAACACTCAAATAAATTTAGCTGTTTCTCTCCATTCTGCCGATCAAAAAATTAGAGAATCCTTTATGCTAATAGCCAAAAAATATTCTCTATCTCAACTTAAAAATGCTTGTAATTATTATGTCGGCAAAACTAATCGTCAATTGTTTTTTGAATACGCCTTAATGGATATTAATACCAGCCAAAACGATGCCAAATTATTAATTGATTTTATAAATTCCAATCGTCTTTTCTTTTTAAATTTAATTCCACTTAATACAGTTGAGGGTGGCATGACTCCAGCTTCTCCAAGCCAACAAAAAGCTTTTATAAACTATTTAGATCAATCTAGAATTGAATATTCTCTCCGCCGTTCCTTTGGTCAAAATTTTGCCGCTGCCTGCGGCCAATTAATTACCGACAAATAATTAAAATTAAAAATTAATTTCTCCCTTTCTTAAGGGGAGATGTCGAACAAAGTGAGACAGAGAGGTTTTAATTGGATATAATACTCCCATGTTAATCGATGAAGTTAGAATTACAATCAAAGGTGGCGACGGTGGAAATGGCTCTGCTCATTTTTATAGCGATGCCTTTCGTCCCAAAGGTGGCCCAGACGGCGGCATTGGTGGCGACGGTGGCTCTGTTTTTTTTGAAGCCGTTTCCGACATCAGTAAATTAAATCAATTTCGTCATGCCAAAGTTTATACTGCCCAAAACGGCGAACAAGGTGGTCACAATAATCGCACTGGCCACAATGGTGAGGATTTAATTATCCAAGTTCCAGTTGGTACTCTTGCCACCTATGATAATGGCACTTCAATTGAGTTAACTAAATTAGGTCAAAAAGTTTTAATGGCCAAAGGTGGCAGTGGTGGTCGTGGTAATTTCTGTTTTAAGTCATCCACTAACCAAACTCCTCTAGAAAAAGAATTAGGTTACAAGTGTCAGACAAAAAAATTATTTTTACAATTAAAATTAATCGCTCAAGTCGGTTTAATTGGTTTACCTAATGCTGGTAAAACCAGTCTCTTAAACGAACTCACAACCGCTGATGCTAAAGTTGCTAATTATTCTTTTACCACCCTCGAACCAAATTTAGGTGTCATGAAAAATGGTCTAATTATTGCCGATATTCCAGGACTTATTGAAGGTGCGGCCGAGGGTCGTGGTCTTGGTGTTAAATTCTTAAAACATGTCGAAAGAACCAGTCTTTTAATTCATTGCATTGCTGCCGATTCAAGTGATCCTTTAAAAGATTATCAAACTGTCCATCAAGAATTAAATAATTACAGTTCTAATTTAGCTAATAAACCAGAAATAATTGTTCTAACCAAATCAGACACTCTTGACCCAAAAGAAATTACAAAAATTCAAAAATTAATTAAAGCTCAAATTTCCACGTCCATTGTTGATCCTGAAAGTATTAAAAAACTCAACGATCTCATCACCAAAAATTTAAAATAAATTTTATCTTAAAATATCTCTTTCTGCCCAGTGTTTATCTATTTCAACGGTCAATTCCAAAAATACTTTTCGACTAGACATTAATTCCAATTCTTTTCTAGCGTTATAACCAATTTCTCTTATTTTTTTTCCACCCACCCCAATAATCATTTTTTTATATCTATCAGCCGTAGTTAAAATTCTCGCTTTAATTAAAATTAATTTTTTCTTATCAACCACACTATCCACTTCCACATTAACTGAATAGGGTACTTCTTTTCTTAAAAATAAATAGGCTTTTTCTCGAATAATTTCAGCAATATAATCTTTTGAACTTAAACTAATAACCGGCCCTTTTTTAGATTCCATTATCTCTAAATCCTCTTCGGTTAACTTGGAATCTTTTTCCGGTAACAATTCAAAAATAAGATTAATTAATCCTTTAACATTAGTTTCTTTAATGGCGCTTACTGAAATCACTTCATCAAATTCGTCTTCCAAATAATTATATTCAGCTAAATGATCCTTACTACCAATTGCCTGATCGATTTTATTATAAACCAAAATTTTTTTGGCTTTCGATTTTCTAACCAATCCAATTACTTTATTTTCTTCTTCAGTTTTTGGTCGGGAAATATCCAAAAGACAAATTACCACATCGGCTCTACCAACTTCCTTGGGGGCTTCAGTATTAACCCGTTTACCAATTAAATCGGACACTTTATTAATAATTCCTGGAGTGTCAGAAAAAATAATTTTTCCTTTTTCACTACTAAAAACTACTCGTGCATTTTTTCGAGTTGTTTGAGCCATTGGTGAAGTGATAGCCACTTTTTGACTCATTATTGCGTTAAGTAAAGTAGATTTTCCAGTATTAGGTCGCCCTAAAATCACCACCCGTCCAATTTTTACTTTTTCCTCAATTATTTTTCGCATTCGTCATATTTTACCAGGTTTTTTGAATTTAAACTAACTCGTTGCCAATTTATATTCTCCAGGTAAAATATAAAGACTATCAAAACTATTTGACACTTAGCAAACCAAGTGTTAGACTGCTAATTATGCCAGAAAATATTAATCAAAATCCAATTCCAGCTCCACAACCTTTAAGAAAAGTATTACCCTTAATTCCTCTTCGTAATATCGTTTTATTCCCATCAGTTGAAACATCACTTTTTTTTGGCCGTAAAGAATCAATGAATTCATTACTACATGCCTATGACAACACTAATAAATTAGTCATCATTACCGCTCAACAAAATTCTCGCACTGAAAAACCAGAATACAAAGACCTTTACAATGTTGGTGTTTTAGCCAAAATTGAACATATTCTTCAAAGTGATGGCAGTCTCCATGCTATTGTTAAAGGAATTTCTCGTGTCAATATTTTAAATTTAATTCAAACAGAGCCATTTTTCATGGTCGAATATGTTGATCTTCCAGTTGTCCCTGAGCCAGTAGCCGAAATTCAACAATCCGCCGAAACTCTTTTAAGTCAATTAAAAAAAGCTTTTGCCATGGGTCGTCAATTTGATCTTCCTGCTATGATGCAACTCAGCACTGGTGTTTCTAGTGGTGACTTAGCCGATCAAGTTTGTTTCTCGGTCGAAGGAAAAATACCCGAAAAACAGGTGCTATTGGAAACACTAATTGTCAGTCAAAGATTAAAAGCGGCTACTGAATATTTAATTCAAGAAATGAAAGTTGCTGAATTAGAAAGATCCATTGAAGAAAAAACTCAAGAAAAATTTAACACTGGTATCAAAAGAAATGTTTTAGAGGAAAGAAAACGTCAAATTGAAAAAGAATTAAAACGTCTTGGTCAAAACAGCGGTGGTGAATTTTCTGATTTAGAAAAGAAAATTAAAAATAAAAATATTCCACCAGAAGTTAGAAAAAAATTAACCAAAGAATTAGAACGTCTCACTGAAATGGGATCTATGGCTCCAGAATCAGGTTATATTAGGACCTATTTAGAAACAGTATTAGAATTGCCTTGGGGGAAATACAATAAATCAGATATTAGCTTGCCTAAAGCTTCAAAAATTCTCGATCAAGATCATTACGGCATCAAAGACGTTAAAGAAAGAATTTTAGAATATTTAGCTGTTTTAAATTTAAAAAGTAAAAACAAAAAGAAAGGTGAAGAAGTTTCTCAAACTGCCAATATTTTATGTTTCATCGGCCCTCCAGGTGTCGGTAAAACTTCTCTTGGAAAATCAATCGCTAAAGCTATGGGTAAAAGTTTTATCCGTGCCTCTCTTGGTGGAATTCGTGACGAGGCAGAAATCCGCGGTCACCGTCGAACTTATGTTGGTGCCATGCCCGGTAGAATTGTAAAAGGTCTCAAAGACGCCAAATCAATGAATCCAGTTTTTATGTTAGATGAAATTGATAAAATTGGTGCCGATTATCGCGGCGATCCATCAGCTGCTCTTTTGGAAACTCTCGACCCCGAGCAAAATCGCGAATTTGCCGATCATTACCTCGATTTCCCTCTCGACTTATCTAAAGTTTTTTTCATTTTAACCGGCAATGATATTTCCACAATTCCAGGCCCCCTAAGAGATCGTTTGGAAATTATCAATTTTTCCGGTTACACTCAAGATGAAAAATTCCATATTGCCAAAAAATACTTAATTAAAAAAGAGCTTAATGCTAATGGTCTAAAAGAAAGTAATATCGCCGAAATTAAGGATGAAACTATTAAATTTATTATTGATAAATACACTCGAGAAGCTGGAGTTCGCGGTTTGGAACGAACATTTGCTAGTCTTTTTAGAAAAGCTGCAAAAAAGATTATTGTTAATCATACTAATAAAGTTGACTTAAATGATCCGATTATAATTAAAAAATTTTTAGGCCCTGCTAAATTTACTTCAACTCTAAAAGGCAAAAAAGATGAAGTCGGTCTCTCTACTGGTTTGGCTTGGACTTCTGTTGGTGGTGAAATTTTATTTATCGAAGTCAATGTTATGCCTGGCAAAGGCCAGTTGATTTTAACCGGAAAACTTGGTTCAGTTATGAAAGAATCTTGTCAAGCCGCCCTTTCGTTTATTCGTAGTCAAGCCAAAGAATTTGACATTAAACAAGATTTTCACAAAATCGACATTCATATTCACGTCCCCGAAGGTGCCACTCCAAAAGATGGTCCAAGTGCTGGCGGTGCCATTACTACTGCTCTAATTTCTGCTCTCAAAAAAGTTGCAGTTCCTCGTGATATCGGTATGACTGGTGAAATTACTCTACGTGGAAATATTTTAGAAATCGGCGGTCTTAAAGAAAAATCAATTGCCGCTCACCGTGCCGGACTTAAAACTATTTTTATTCCAAAAGATAATGAAAAAATTCTGATCAACATTCCCAAAGAAGTAAAAAAAGACATTAAGTTCATTCCCGTCTCCCACTATTCCGAAATCTACAAAAAGATTTTTGAGTAAGCGCTACATTCTCTCCACTGTTTTTATTCCCAACAAGCCTAATCCTGTATGTAAAATACTTGCTGTAGTTTTAGTTAAAAATATTCTAAAAACCTCTTCTTTTTGATCAATAATTCTATTTTTTGCATAAAATTCGTTATATTTTCTTGCCACCCCCAATAAATATTCCGCAATCACAGAAGGGGAGAAGCGCGTCGATGCCTCCACAATTTTTTCCTCAAATCGATAAAATTCCTTAAGTAAGGCCATTTCATTATCATTAATATTTTCAGGAATTTCATTAATATTTTTTTGTTCTTTAACTTGAGTTTTATCTAAAACACTTTTACATCTGGCATAGGTGTATTGCAAATATGGACCAGAATCCCCATCTAAACTCATAATTTGATCCCAATCAAAAATTACATCTTTTCTTGGATCGCTAGACAAATCATTAAATTTAATTGCCCCAATAGCTACCGATTCAATCATTTTTCTTTTTTCTTCATTTGTTAAATCTTTTGCAACTGTACTGTTTTTAGCAACATCTTCGGCTTTTTCCATTGCTTTATCAATTACATCTGACAAATGAATCGTGTCACCCTTTCGAGTCGAAAATTTTCCTGTTGTCCATCTAATTAACCCATGAGCAATATGAACCATACCTTGATCAGGCATCCAACCCATCATTTCGGCGGTTTTAAACACCTGTTTAAAATGTAATTGTTGATCAGCTCCAACCTCATAAATTATCAAATTTGGTTTCCAATTTTCCAATCTATATTTAATTGTGGCCATATCACGGGTAAAGTATGTAGTTGTTCCATTTGATTTTTGCAACATCGCTGGCGGCATGTCATCAAATTCTATTATCGTTGCCCCCTCACTTTTTTTTGTAATTCCTTTATCAACAATTTCTTTAGTTATTCCTTCCAGCTTTTCTTCATAAAACGATTCACCATGAATAAAATCAATTTTTACATCCAACAATCCATAAACTTTATCAAATTCAATCATCGAAATATCAATACATTTTTGCCAAATTTCTTTAGCCTCCTTATTTCCTTTTTCTAATTTTACAAACCAGTCTCGACCCTCATCGATTAATTTTTCATCAGTTTCCGCTTCTTTGTGAAATTTTACATATAACTTTTCTAATTCTTCAATTGTCAAATCATTTAAATCTTTTTTATTCCACTTTTTAATTGCCGCCACTAACTTTCCATACTGAGTACCCCAATCACCAATATGATTATCACCAATGCAATTCCACCCTAAAATTTTATAAATATTATAAATAGCCTGTCCGATATTTGTCGATCGCAAATGTCCAATTCCAAAAGGCTTAGCAATATTTGGTGCCGAATAATCAATCACTACAGTTTTTCCATTTCCAACTTCACTCAATTTATTTCTAAACTCAATTTCATAATTAATACTTTCTGCCTCCTTAATTAAAAATTCTGGTTTCAAATAAAAATTAATAAATCCGGCTCCAGCCATTCCAACTTTTTCCAAAAAATCATTTCGATCAATACTATTTACTATTTTTTGAGCCAATTCTTTTGGGTTTTTTGCTTGCCCGTCGTAGCCTTGGCGAAGTCGGGCCAAAGTCATGGCAATATTCGTTGAATAGTCTCCAAAATTTACATCACTTGGATGTTCAAGTTTTATTTCTTCCTCAATTACAGATAATTTCAAATCTCTACAACTTTCAAGAATTATTTTTTTAATTTCTTCAGCAATTTTCATATTAAAAAACCTTTGATCCAACCGGTAAATCTTGGTCAGGTAATAATAAACTGACTATTTCTGTAAGCTCCCCTTGGCCGTCCGTAGCTTCAGCGGAGGAGGCGAAAATCATCGCTTCTGACAATTCACCCATAATTTTTCGTGGTTTTATATTAGTTACAAAAACAGTTTTTTTACCAATTAAATCAGCGGGTGAATACCATTTTTTAATTCCCGAAAAAATATTTCTCAATTTTTCTTCGCCAAAATCCACTTGAAGTCTTAACAATTTTTCCGATCCTTCAACTTCAATCGCCTCTTTAATTTCACCAATCTTAAATTCCACTTTGGCAAAATCATCATATTTAATTTGATCCATGCCCAATTTTATCATTCCCCTCCTTGTCAAGGGAGGGGTCAGGGGTGGGTTTTTATGTTATCCTATAAACACAATTAATTATTAATTTAAAATTTTTATGATTAATCTAGATACTTCCATTTTTAAATCTTACGATATTCGTGCTATTTACCCTACTCAAGCCGACGAAGAATTAGCCGAAAAAATCGGTCGTGGTTTCGCTAAATATTTAAATTTCCCCACCAAAGTAATCGTCGCTCGTGATGGTCGTATTTCTGGTGAGTCAATGAAAAATGCCTTAGTTGAGGGATTAATTAAGGTTGGTGTTAATGTTATTGATATCGATTTGGCTTCCACTGATTCGTTTTATTACGCTTGTCAAACTCGTGACCTTCCAGGCATTACCGTTACAGCCAGTCATAACCCAAAAGAATATACCGGTTTTAAAATGGTCAAAAAAATTCCAGAACTTTTGTCAGGCGATGCTGGTATTAAAGAAATTAAAGAATATATATTGAATAATGATTTACCTGCCGACAGTGTCACTCCAGGCACGATTGAACATCAAGATGTTAAATCTGAATTTGTTGACTATGTTCTGTCTTTAATCGACATTTCTAAAGTCAAAAATTTTAAAATTCACGCCGACACTGCCAATGGTATGGTTGGTCCATTTTTAGAATTGGCTTCTCAAAAACTTCCAACGGTAGAATTTATAAAAATGTTTTGGGACATTGACGGTAATTTTCCAAATCATGGTGGTGATCCATTGTTAGCCGCAAATAGAACGGAAATTCAATTACGAGTTCCAAGTGAAGGCAGTGATTTAGGAATTATGTTTGATCCCGATGGTGATCGTTTTTTTGTTATCGATAAAAAAGGTCGTTTTATTCCAGGTGATTTTATGACCGCCATTCTCGCCGAATATTTTATTAAAAAACATCCGAGTTGTAGTATTGTTTATGATATTCGTGCCTCCAAGGTTGTATCGGAAACTATTTTTGCTTGTGGTGGAAAACCACTAGCCAATCGTGTTGGTCACACTCATATTAAAGCTCGTATGAAACAGGAAAATGCCTATTTTGGCGGTGAAGTTTCTGGTCATTATTATTTTAAAGATTTCTTTTTGTGTGACACCGGTTTAGTAACTTTTATCTATCTTCTCGATTTCTTATCTACTACCAATAAGCCTCTCGAGACGATTATCGACGAAATGTTAGCCAAATACCATATTTCTGGTGAAATAAATTCAAAAGTTGCCGATGTTCCAAGTGTTTTAACTAAACTTGAAAATACCTACAGTTCAAAAACCATCGCCCCGATTGAGCGTATGGATGGTATGACTTTTGAAATGGGTGATTGGCGTTTTAATATTCGTTCATCAAACACCGAGCCTCTACTTCGTCTTAATCTTGAAGCCAACACAGAAGAACTCATGGCTCAAAAACGTGATGAAGTTTTAGCCATTATTAACGGATAATTTATGTGTCAGCCGTCACCAGAAATTCTAGATAATTATGCCGATGTTTTGGTAAATTTTGCTCTAAACAGTGGACGAGGCGTCAAAAAAGGTGAAGTAGTTTTTCTCCAAGTACCAGAATCTGCCAAACCACTTTTAAAATCACTTCAAAAATCTGTATTAAAGGCTGGCGCTCACGCTATTATTCAATATTTACCCGACGAAATGTCTCGTGAATTTTTTGAATTAGCCAATGATGATCAATTAAAATTCTTTCCAGCCACCTTTTTAAAAGGCCGTGTCAAACAAGCCGATCATTTTTTGATGATTTTAGCCGAAACCAATTATCACGAACTTGAAGGCATCGATCCACAAAAAATTATGGAGCGAAACCAGGTTTTTAAACCATATAAAGATTGGCGTGACGCCAAAGAAAATAAAGGCAAATTAACCTGGACTCTCGGTCTTTATGCCACTCCAGCCATGGCCCAAGAAGCCAATTTAACTTTACGAGAAGTGTGGGCCCAAATTATTAAAGCTTGTTATTTAAACGATTCAAATCCAGTTGAAAAATGGCGTCAAATTCAAAATAAATCTAACCATCTCCGTCAAAAATTAAACAAATTAGAAATCGTTAAAATTAATATAAAAGCTAAAGACACTGATTTAAATATTAGTATTGGAGAAAATCGTCAGTGGCTCGGAGCTAGTGGTAGTAATATTCCTAGTTTTGAAATTTTTACTTCTCCTGATTGGCGTCAAACCAATGGTTATATTTTTTTTGATCAACCTCTTTATCGCCAAGGCAATTTGATTAAAAATATAAAATTAACTTTTAAAGACGGCTTAGTTGTTGATGCTCAAGCTGGTTATGGTGAAAAGTTTCTAAAACAGTTAATTAAAGTTGAAAACTCCGATAAAATAGGGGAATTCTCTTTAACTGACAAACGTTTTTCTAAAATAAATAAATTTATGGCAGAAACTCTTTATGATGAAAATTTTGGTGGATCTTTTGGTAACACTCACATTGCTCTCGGTTCATCTTTTAAAGATGCCTGCTCTCAAAAAATAAGTAAATTAACACAAAAAGATTGGAAAGATTTAGGTTTTAATGATTCAGCTGTTCACACCGACATTATTGCTACCACTGATCGCATTGTTACTGCCACTCTTAAAAGTGGCAAAGAGATTATTCTTTATAAATCTGGTAAGTTTCAAATTTAAACTATGGAAAATAGTAGTGAATTAATAAATCCGAGTTTAGAAAAAAAAGAGTTTCCAACAGTTTTAAAAATTTGTAATGTTGAAAATCTTGAAGAACTTAAAAATATTTGTGCAATTGGAGATTCTGAAGAAGTTGAAGTAGGGGATTATTTTTTATTAAGAAAAAATGACAACATTACTACTTGTAGTTACGGTGCTGGTCCTTGTATTTCCGGTGTTCTTCAAACCAACGATAATAAGCTTTATATGTTTCATAGTTTTGCAGATAGATTTTTGACCTTAGAACAAAAAGAAATTATTAAAAATACAAAAAAAGGAATTATTGGTAGTGGAAATAAAGAATTATTAGATACTTTTAAGTCCGAATTTAAAAATGGAAATATTAAAGTTCTTCCACCTCCCACTGGAGGAAATTATGACTTTAATATTGTTTTTGTTAAAGCCAAAAATAAATATAAAGTTTCACCTGGTATTTATTTTTGTCATGATAATATAGAAAATACCGACCAACAATTATAAAAAATTCATTTATAATAAATCATGTCTAAAGATAAAATAATTACAGCCTCTTTAATAATTATTTTTGTTTTAGCTTTTTATTTTTTAACCAAAAAACCGAGCAGTATGGAAAATCAAGTTTCCAATTCTACTCCAACCTCAAATCCTATGCCAACTCTTCCTCCATCTAAAGTCACAGAATTAAAAATTGAAGATATTAAAGTCGGAACTGGCAGTGCTGTTAAATCCGGCGATATCGTTTCTATAAACTACCTTGGCACTCTTGAAGACGGCACAAAATTCGATAGCTCTTATGATCGAAATCAACCTTTTGAAACACAAATTGGTGTTGGTCAAGTTATTGAAGGTTGGGATAAAGGAGTTGTTGGTATGCAAGTTGGTGGTAAAAGAAAACTAACTATTCCTTATCAAATGGCTTACGGTGAAAATGGCTATGGTCCGATTCCCGCCAAAGCCACCCTCATTTTTGAAGTTGAGTTAATGTTTATAAAATAAAAAATATTTACCCCTTTTCTTAAAAGGAGAAATAGCTAAGCCAAAAGGGATCTTATTCAACCAAAAAAATGCTGGCAAACGCCAGCATTTTTAATATACTCTTTGAGTAAAATTATTTATAAATAATTTTTGCTGAAGATTTTAAATTATTAAACCAAGTGCTAAGAGCAGTATTTTTTGCTTGAGTTTCAAGTTGTTCTTTCGCTAATATTTGTAGTTCACTATCTGTCTTTCCTGTTGGTAAATAACTTTTATTTTCTTTTAAGAAAGCGTCAATCTGTTCTTTTGTAACTTCAGCACTAGGTGATGCCAATGCTTCAGCAATCTTTTGAGTACGGATTTGTGAAACAACTTCATCTTTTGTCACACCTTGTGTTTTCATTGCCTCTTCTAAAGTCGTTCCTTGAGTTTTAACTTGATCTTCGATTAAAGCCAAACCTTTATCAATTTCTTCTTGACTAATAACAATGCCTTTGTTTTTAGCTTCACCTTCTATTAAAGCATCTTGGACCATCTGACCAAGAATAACCTGTTTATCTTGTTTTTGTAATTGTGTAATATATGAATGTCTATAAATTGGTTTTCCATTCACTGTTGCCACGACCCCAAATTTAATAAAACAACCAGTAATAAAGGCCAATAAAACCAGAAAACCAATTAAGTGAATTGTTGCCATCTTAGACATTTTTTTCATTACTAGTTTCTTCTTTTCCGTTACTTTTTTAATATCAACAACCTCATTGGTAACTTTTTTGTTTGTTTTTTTGATTATTTTTTTCATATATTTCATTTATAATAGCATTTTTTAAATAATTTAAAAACAAAAAAAGGCCCTGATAACTATTTTGATTTTTACATCAACAAGTCACCAAGACACTTATTTTCTCTTCTTGTTACTAAAATTATTTAATTATTGCTGATCCGTCAGAATCCTTTATTGTTGTTACTCGTTCGCTCATAAACATATTAACTGTACTGATAATAGATTTCGAGATAAACTCATCCTTTGCTTCGGTAAATCCTGAAACAGCGACTACAAAATATTCGCCCCGTTTTAGTTCTATTGACCAACTTCCTCCCCAGACACAATCTCCTGAAGTTAATAACTCGGGATAAATAGAAGCCATTTTTGATGGTAATCCATTTTCCCAAGAAAATTTTGCTTTACCAGTTGCATTTTGTTTACGTTCTTCAGTGCTTATTCCGACTTCGTGTTCAATTAGAATTGAATCATTAAAATCAAAATCTCCAAATTGTTTATTTGGGTCAGTTATAACGATCCAAATTTTACCTCCCAATTTTTCAATTATTGGTTTGGTCAAATCAATAGCTGCCAAAATCATTTCTTTTGTAATCATACATGGAGATTTCTTTTTTTTCACACAAATCACCAATCTTTCTTTTTTATTGTAAATGTACAAGAAGAGAGCTTCAAAAAAACAAAAAAT
Organism: Candidatus Shapirobacteria bacterium; assembly: GCA_041661765.1. GTDB lineage: Bacteria > Patescibacteriota > Microgenomatia > UBA12405 > UBA12405 > WARW01. Next base: position 28,461 of record JBAZTV010000002.1, read on the forward strand.
AAAAAACAATTTTTTTATCTTTATTTTTAAGTAGGGAAATTATATCAAACCAGTTCAAAAAAAACACTTTAGTGACCCCAGACCTTCAAGAGGGGGTCTGATAAACCCTGTTCAATTACTCCCGTGTAGAGAATGTAAATATTAATACAATTCTTTCATTTCCATTAGTTTTAAAAACATTTAAAAAAAATACGGCCAAAGTCTAAATTGAATGTGTAACACACATCAACTTTTGACTCCAGCCGTAATTATGTTAGTTTAAAAAACCGCAAGAACCGTCTTCAGTTCCTCATAGTTAAAAGAAGAGTCTCTTTTGGGACAGATTCCAATTGGTATTAGGCAAAATTTGCAATCATGGGAATGGTCATCCTTTTTCATCGCCATAATTTTATCCATATTACTTGGATCAGAAAAAATTTCATCCATCTCTTCTTTTGTTGGGCCAACGAATTTATTGTCCCCAATATCTCCAAAGAGATCATTCATCATTAGTATCCCCGTCGGTATCCCAAAATGCCCACCAAACATGTCAGCTATTAGCATGAGATGCAGTAGCTCATCCAAAGGATGTTGGCTGCGGTGAAACCAGTCCTTATTTTCTTTAGACTGCCAATCGGCGTATTCCACTTCTTCCATCGGCTTGCCAATACCTTGGTCGTTTATGAGCACGTGAACCACTGTACCTTTTCCAGTATCAACGCCTTTGTGGTCAATCTGGTTGCGTAGTTTTCTTTGAAGTTCATTCTGGGAGTAATTATTTTGAAGATGATTTTTAATCCCTTCTTCGCCCTCAAAATGAATCTCAATTTTTGCTCCTTTACAACTTGTTAGTTTTTCAAAAACTACCATATTTACAAACTCCTTTCATTTTCACATTTACATGTGGTTATCCTATGGACAACTCTCTAGATATAGAAATACCCACAGAGTTGCCCATAATCAGGAGTTTTATTATTTTAATGTTCTCTTATTAAGACATAAATATTTTAGCTAATTAAAAATATTATGCCTAATATAGTCCATATTATATCAAACCAGTTCAAAAAAAACACTTTGGTAACATCAGACATCCCGCAAGAGAACCAAATCATCAGCGAACTTATTTTCTATTTCAAAACCTTTGCAGATGATATCTCTAACCTAACAAATCCTATTCAATTACTCCCCGTATAGAGAATATAACTAAAAATTAGTGTTAATTGATCAACTAAAGTAAAATAACCTATGACGGAAATTGATAAATCAAATTTTGAACCAGTTAATTCTCAACTTATAAATATAGTTGAAAAAGAAAAAAGTCCAGTTAAATATCCAATAACAATGGAACAATTGAAAGATTTATTTAAAAGACAGGCTGAATTTGACGAATCAGAAGATGAACCAGAGTTACTTTCGGAATCTAAATTTGAAGTTATACCTCAAGGGTTAAATATTACTTCCTCATATACTATCTCTAACTTAGAAGGTGGTAGGACTAATCTTACAATCAAAGGTTGTTTAAATAATAATGAGAATGGATTTTTATCTGACGAAACTCCAGCAGAAATTAGTGGTGACACAAAAGCTAAACAACGTACTCTTAGTGCTTTTGGAGTAGAAGAAGAATTACCTTTTAAAACTTATTTAAAAGCCATGATTGAAGATTCTTTACAAGGTAAAGTAAGTATTAAAGAAATATCACTTCAAGATAAAAATCTAGTTTTGGAAATTGAAAAACCACAAGATTAAAAAAGTGGTGACCCTACGGGGAATCGAACCCCGATTAGCAGAATGAGAATCTGCTGTCCTAACCATTAGACGATAAGGCCAGATTAATGTAAAATTAATTAGATGTATTTTACCAAATATAGCTCTTATTTTAAGCTTATAGCTTTAACGGTGCTTTTTTCCGTTTGTTTTTGGTTTACCTTTTATTTTAACATTCCCGGCAAAATAGGTTTTAACAACGTTTCCCTAGAAACTGTTTTTTTTAACTACGACGGACCAAATTATATGGTTATCAGTAAATGTGGTTACAACAAAAATTGTATCGGTCCAAATTTTTCCATGCCTCAATCATTTGAATATTACCCAGCCCATTTGCCTGGTTATCCCATGCTAATTACCTTCATTTCTAATTTCACTTCCACTCCAAAAGCCATGCTTTTAACCACTCTTGCCGGATCGATTTTTTTGTCACTGATTTTATTTGAATTTTTTAAATTATTTATCAATGAAAAGAAAGCTTTTTGGCTTTCCACTCTTTTTATTTTTTTTCCTGCTCGTTTTTTTGTCTTACGTCAAATTGGTGCTCCAGAAACTTGGTTTTTAGCCACTATTATTGCCTCTATTTTTTATTTTAAAAAAGGCAAATATCTACCCGCTGCCATTTTTGCCGCCCTTGCCCAAAGTCTCAAAAGTCCCGGCATTCTTTTATTTGCATCATATGGAATTATTGCCATTTATGAGTTAATTAAAACCAAAAATTTTTGGCCGATTTTTAAAAAATATTTTTGTTTTATTTTAGCTCCAATTACGGTCCTTATAATTTTTAATCTTTATCGAATCCAAACAGGGGATTTTTGGGCCTATTTCCACAGTGGCGATAATTTTCATTTAAATACCTTGCCATATTTAGTTTTTATCAGCACTAAATCATGGATCAATACTATTTGGCTCGAAGATGTTATTTATATTTATTTAATCGCTATTTATGGCGTTTATCGTTTATATAAAAAATATAAATTCGATATTATTGTCATTTTTCCTACTCTTTTTACACTGGCCACCCTCTTTGTCGCCCATCGAGACATTAGTCGTTACATAGCTCCAGTCTATCCATTTTTATTACTCGCTTTCGCTAAATTTTTAAATAAAAAATCCATAAAAATTATTTTTCTGATTCTTCTCCCAGCCATAATTCTCTATGGCATTAATTTTGTCGCTGGTAATGTCGCCCCAATCGCCGACTGGGGTCCATATCTTTAACTTAAATAAATCTTACCACTCTCTTGTACAATCAAATCCCTCATCAACATCATCGAAATTGTTGTCGAAATTTCACTTACTGGTGATTTAATTTTTTGACACAATTCATCAATCGTAATCGCTTCATTTTCTAAAATTGACACAATTTGTTTTTCTAGATCAGATAAATCACTGTAGTCTTTAAATAAATTTTGTTGATCGGGGCAATGGTTTGAATTCCCCAAAATATCACCGGCACTTGTCACTAATTTGGCTCCGCCACTTTGAATTAACCAATTAGTTCCTTCGGCCACTTTAAAACCAATCTGTCCTGGAATTGCAAAAATCGGCCGTTGTTGTTTTAACGCCAATTTAGCCGTAATTAAGCTTCCCGATTTTAGTCCCGCTTCCACAATTAAGACTCCAATTGTCGATAGTCCCGACACAATTCTATTACGTTGAGGAAAACTCCACAGTGTTGCTTTAAAATTCGGCTCATATTCTGAAATCACCAATCCGCCTTTTTCCAAAATCTCCGTATAAAGTTTATCGTTTTCATTCGGATATAATTCATCTAATCCGCTTCCTAAAACGGCTATTGTTTTTCCACCTAAATTAAGGCAATTTTTATGAGCCTCACTATCAACACCATACATAAATCCCGAAATTATTGTTATTTTTTGAGCCACCAATTCTGGCATAAATTTTTCAATCACTTCTCGTCCATATCGGCTAATATTTCGACTGCCCACAACCGCTAAAGTTTTTTTAAAAATTTCTTCATTCCAATTTCCTCGATAAAATAATTTTTCCGGGCAATTTGGTATCTTTTTAAAACCGCTCGAAAAATCCTTTTTCTCAATAATTTTTATCGGCCACTTTTTCCATTCATTCATAGATTAGATTTTTGCAAAAATGGTGAGATGGTATTTTTCCGCGCACAGTATCCGAGGTGCACTACCGAAGGGGTCGAGCACGGTAAAAATATCATCAAACCATTGAATAATTAATATAAATTTTCATAATGATTAACTATTTTAATAGTGTCATCTTCATTCAACACAATACAAACCGCATCTATTCGATATTTTTTAAATTGTTTTACTTTTTTATTTTCTAAAACCAAATAACTTTCCGCCACTCTTTTAACTTGTGACAATTTCCTTTTATTAATCATTTCCTCAGGTGTTCCAAATTTATCCCCGACTTTCAATTTCACTTCCACAAACACCAACCAATCTTTATCAATCATTATCAAATCAATTTCTCCAATTTTATTTTCATAATTCATCTCCACTAATTCAAATCCCTTTTTCGTCAAAAATCCACGGGCTATTTCTTCTCCATTTTTCCCTTTATTGTAATTTTCTTTTTTATACATAAAAATAAAATTTCTATTTATAAATCGCCCTGTTAAGGGAGATGTCCCGCACCGCGGGACAGAGGGTTTAAATCATTAAGATAATTCACGCGTCCTATATTGCAACGCTTCTGCCACATGAAATTCTTTTATTATTTCCGACTTATCCAAATCAGCGATTGTCCTCGACACTTTTATTAATCTAAAATACGACCGAGCCGACAATGCAAACTTATTAACTGCCTGTTTTAAGAGTAAATTTGCTTCATCACTTAATTTAGCAAATTCCTTTAAATGACTGTTTTTCATATCGGAATTACTGTGAATATGCCCCAATTTTTTAAATCTTTCGCTTTGAATTTTTCTCGCCTCGTTAACTCTCTTTTTAATTTCCACTGATTTTTCACCACTCGCTTTTTCCTTATCAATCATTAAATTATTCACATCCACCGCCGGCACCGTCAAATGCAAATCGATTCGATCCATTATTGGCCCTGATAATTTTTTTTGATAATTCAAAATTTGATGGGCTGTACATTTGCATTCTTTTTTTGGATCTCCAAGATGACCACACGGGCAGGGGTTGGCTGCTGCCGCCAACATAAATTGAGCTGGAAAAGTAATTGATCCCGCCGCCCGGGAAATATTAATTATGCCATCTTCCATTGGTTGCCTTAAAGCTTCAATAGTTGCCCGATTTAGTTCCGGAAATTCGTCCAAAAATAAAACACCCCGATGTGCCAATGAAATTTCTCCGGGTTTCGGATTACTGCCACCGCCGATTAATCCAATTTGTGAAGTCGTATGATGTGGTGCCCGAAACGGCCTTTGTCTAATTAAAGATCCGCCCGGTGGAATATTTCCCGTCAATGAATAAATTTTTGTCACTTCTAAACTTTCTTTTTCCGTTAAATTCGGCAAAATTCCTGCCATTGCCCGAGCCAGCATAGTTTTTCCACTTCCCGGTGGCCCCATCATAAAAATATTATGTCCACCCGCCGCCGCAATTTCCAAGGCTCTTTTGGCCTGATTTTGCCCCAAAACTTCACAAAAATCAAATTCCGGTCTAATATCGCTCAAAATTTCTACTACATTCACCAACTTCAAAGCCTCGATCAATTTTTCTTCCCTCAGGTGTCGAATTAAACTTTTCAAACTATCAACCGGGTAAACATTAACATCCTCGATTACACTGGCCTCGTTAGCACTCATTCTCGGTACAAAAATATTTTTTACCCCTTCCTCTTTTGCCAAAAGTGCCAATAAAAATACGCCTTTAGTGTGACGCAAACTTCCGTCCAATGACAATTCACCATAAAAATAAGCCTTATCTTTTGGTAAATTTATCTCACCAATAGCGGCAATAATTCCCATTGCCACCGGCAAATCATAGGCGGAGCCATCTTTGACTAAATCAGCCGGTGCCAAATTTACTGTAATTTTTGCCGTTGGAAATTCGATATCAGAATTAATAATTGCCGTCTTTACTCTTTCTTTTGTTTCTTCCACTGATCTTCCTGTCAAACCAACAATTCCAAAACCAGGAAACCCTTTGTCTGCAACATTAACCTCAACTTCCACTTTTTCAGTTTTTAAGCCGACATTAGCCATCGACAACACCTTTGTAAGCATAATTACAAATATTACATGCTCTAGCTGTTGTTTGCAATATTACAATTCAATCTCAGGCCTATTTGGAACTTCCCAGTGATTCTCACATCTGGATGTGTAAAAATTAGCACCAGCCACCAAAATAATTGGGCTATTATAAGGAGATGGTTTCCCGTCAACTAATCTTTGAGTAAAATAAGCCGGTTTTCTACAAATACTACCATCTTCGTTTTCATGGACACAAATAGCAGTTAAGTTAATTACTTTTTGAGCTAACCCCATTAATTTTGGTATGGGACCAAAAGGTTCACCTCTAAAATCTTGAATTAGGCCGGTTACTACCACATCTATACCTTTTTCCTTAGTCAAATAATTAATAACATCGACTATTTTTTCATCAAAAAATTGACCTTCATCAATAAACACTTTTTCAATTAGTTTTGAGCTATTTTCAATATATTTAGCAATTTCTATAGAATTTTCTATCACTGTCGATTTAATACAATGTCCATCATTAGTACAAATTTCATCAGCTTTATATCGGTTATCAATTTTCGGCTTAAAAACCGCAATTTTCATTTTTGAAATTAAAGCTAAGTCTATTTGTCTAACTAACTCACTTGTTTTACCAGAGAACATTGGTCCACAAATTACTTCAATTAATCCTGTTTTCATATAACTACAGTTTAACCTAATTTTAATTTTTGACAAGAAAATACCCCAACAAACAACAAATTAAAAATTAACACCTAAGTGTAAATTAATAATTTAGTCATTTTGTTGGGGTTGAAATTAGTCGTTTGATTGGAGATTATTGATTTTTGTTAAACTCTCTTTCTACACACATAATAGAACAACTTGATTTACAAGTCACGCCATTATGACCAGGGATTTCCGTATTCTCGATTGTTTCCAATGCTTGTTTTACTTCCAATGGCATATTGTTCCTTCTCGGTACTTCCTGAATACTCCACCATTTTTGGAAAATATAAAAAGCTCTTTTTGTTTCTCTTGGAAAACCTTCAATTATTACTGGTCCGATAGGAATTCCTCCTGAACACATAAAATCTTCTCCTTTCAAAACTAAATTTCAATGTACTAGCTTTCGCCTAACATTAGAATGATTATATCAAACAAAGCACATAAATCAATATTATAGGTAACCAATTTAATATATTAAAATTAATAATTTACCCAAACAAAAGACGAAACCATGGTAAAATAGAAACATGCTTTTCCAGCTAAATTCACCATTTCAGCCATCAGGCGATCAACCTCAAGCTATCGACAAATTAGTCGATAATCTTTCGTCTGGAATCAAACGCCAAACCTTACTTGGTGTCACTGGTAGTGGAAAAACATTTACTATTGCCAACGTCATTCAGAAAACCCAATTACCAACTTTAATTATTTCCCACAATAAAACTTTAGCTGGTCAACTTTACCAAGAGTTTAAAGAACTTTTTCCCGATAACAAAGTTTCCTATTTTGTCTCCTATTATGATTATTATCAACCTGAGGCTTATGTTCCAGCCTCTGACACCTACATTGCCAAAGAAGTTCAAATTAATGATTTAATTGACCGTCTTCGACTCGAAGCTTCATCCAATCTTTTATCTGGTAATGACAATATCGTCATCGCATCGGTCAGTTGTATCTACAATATCGGCGATCCAACTGAATTTGAAAATCGAGCTTTAGACCTAAAAATAAGTAAAAATTATTCTCGTCGTCAACTTTTTGAATCTTTCATTAATCTTTTTTACACTCGTTCTGAATCAGAATTTAAACGTTCCACTTTTCGGGTCAGGGGAGAAACCATTGAAATTTGGCCATCCTACACCGATTCATTTTTGTCACTCGAGTTTCAAGACGAAAATCTAATTAAAATTACTCAAAATCACCCATTTTCCGGTCAACAAAAATTATTAGAAGATTTTAAACTTTTTCCAGCCAAACAATATGTCGGCGGTGACAAAAATTTAACCGAAGTTTTTAAAACTATTAGAAAAGACTGTACTAAACAAGTCGAACTTTTTAAAAAGCAAAATAAAATTTTAGAAGCCCATCGAATCGAACAGCGGGTCGAATATGATTTAGAAATGCTCCAAGAAACCGGCTATATTAACGGCATTGAAAACTATTCAATTTATTTTGACAATAATCGAAAACCTGGCGATCCACCATATACTTTAATTGATTATTTCCGTCACCTATGGGGAGATAATTTTTTAACCATCATTGATGAATCACACGTTACTGTTCCTCAGGTTGGTGGTATGTTTGGCGGCGATTTTGCTCGCAAAACCAACTTAGTCGATTTTGGTTTTCGGCTACCGAGTGCTCTTGATAATCGACCATTAAAGTTTGAAGAATTTAATACAAGAACATCCAAAATTATTTATGTTTCCGCTACTCCCTCAAAATACGAAATTGAAGATTCTAAAAAGCATATTATTGAGCAAATTATTCGCCCTACTGGTTTAGTTGATCCTCAAATCACTGTTAGACCCAGTAAAAATCAAATTCCAGATTTAATTGAAGAAATAAAAAAACGAGTTATTAAAAAAGAAAGAGTTTTAATTACTACTCTCACTAAGCGTATGGCTGAAGATTTATCTGCTTTTTTATCCGATCCAGATAAAACCAGTACTGATTTTAAAGTTGCTTATCTTCATTCTGATATTGTCACTTTGGAACGTTCTAAAATTTTAGATGATTTACGTTCTGGAAATTATGATGTTTTAATTGGTATTAATCTTTTACGCGAAGGTCTAGATTTACCAGAAGTCAGTTTAGTTGCTATTCTTGATGCCGATCAACAAGGATTTTTGAGATCAAAATCAGCTTTAATTCAAACCATGGGTCGAGCTTCTCGCCATCTCGACGGCCAGGTAATTTTATATGCTGACTCTGTTTCTGATGCTATGGACGGAGCCATCAAAGAAGTCAATCGTCGCAGAAAAATCCAATTAAAATACAACAAAGACCATAACATTACTGCCCAATCAGTGGTAAAATCTATTCGTCCCCAAATCATTGAAATGATAAAAACCGAGACTAAACCAGAGTGGTTTAAGATTGATGTTTCATCTTTAACTCCACCTCAACAATTTAAATATATTAAAGATCTAAAAAAACAAATGCGCAATTTTGCTTTTGCTTTAGATTTTGAAGAAGCCATTAAAATTAGAGACAAAATCAAAGAACTTGAAAAATAATAATTTAATATCTTGTAGAGACGTCCCGGCGGGGCGTCTCTACAAGATCAAAAACCAACACAAAAATGCTAGACAAAATAATCGTTAAAGGTGCTCGAGAAAACAATCTAAAAAATATTTCTTTCGAGTTTCCCAAAAATAAAATGACCGTTTTTACTGGAGTTTCCGGCTCTGGTAAATCTAGTATGGCTTTTGACACTCTTTTTGCCGAAGGTCAGCGTCGCTATGTCGAAAGTTTGTCGTCATATGCTCGTCAATTTTTAGGCAATATGAAACGGCCAGACATTGATTTAATTGAAGGATTATCTCCATCTATCGCCATAAATCAAAAAGCTATTTCTCATAATCCTCGTTCCACTGTTGGCACTGTCACTGAAATTTATGATTATCTTCGTTTACTCTTTGCCAGAATTGGTCATCCACATTGTCCAAATTGTGGTCGCGAAGTTTCCCCTCAAACAAGTAAACAAATTGTTACTCAAATTTTAGACATCGCCCGTCTTCAAGCTCACGGCTTAAACATATATCGAATTTTAATTTTAGCCCCAATTGTTCGTGATAAAAAAGGCGATTTTCATGGTTTAGTTGAAAATTTAAGAAAACAAGGTTATAAATGGCTCCGTGTTGACAATCATATTATCGATCTTTATTCAGATTTTGGCATTGCCAAAACAAATAAGCACAATATAGACACTGTCGTTGACCGACTTTCTATTAATAAAGATAATTTTAAAGATGAAAAAGCTATTTATGATCGTCTTATTAATGATGTTGAACAGGCCATGAAACTATCCAATGGTCTAATTATTGTTTCTGAAGTTAAAGATCCAGGTTTTACTTTTCCTGATAATCCAAAAGAAATGGCGGACACTCTTTATTCAGAAAATTATGCCTGTCCTATCTGTAATATTTCACTCCCAGAAATTGAACCACGTCTTTTTTCTTTCAATTCTCCTCAAGGCGCCTGTCACGAATGTAAAGGTCTCGGATCCAAATTTCAAATCGATCGTTCCCAATTCCCCGAGTGGAAAGCCAAAATGCTCGAGGGTCGTTATATCAGTTCTCAAAGCGATGGAGTTCGCGAAGAACTGGAAAAATTTATGATTAAAGAAGAATGTTCAGCTTGTCACGGTTCTCGTCTTAATTCAGAAGCTTTATCGATCACTGTTTTAGGAAAAACAATTTACGAGATATCCACTCTTCCCATCGAAAAACTTGAAATTTGGATTAATAATCTTGAATTAGAATTACAAAATAACATAGAAAAAGAAATTGTTGCTCCCATAAAAAAAGAGTTATTTGGTCGATTACAATTTTTATTGGCTGTTGGCCTTGATTATTTAAGTCTTGATCGTGAAGCTGGAACCCTATCCAGCGGTGAATCTCAGCGCATTCGTTTAGCTAGTCAAATTGGCACTGGGTTGACTGGAGTTTTATACATTCTCGATGAACCAACCATAGGTCTCCATTCTCGTGACAACGATCGTCTCATCGGTACTCTCAAAAAATTAAAAGATTTAGGCAACACTGTTGTTGTTGTAGAACACGACGAAGATGTCATTAAAAATGCCGATCATATCGTTGATTTTGGCCTCTATGCCGGAAAGCTTGGTGGTGAAATTGTTGCCCAAGGCAGTTTGGAAGAAATAAAAAATAATAATAATTCTTTAACCGGAAAATATTTATCAGGTAAATTAAAAATCGAATCAAAAACTAAAGATGTCCCCCTTGTCAAAGGGGGATTTAGGGGGATTGAAATCACCAACGCTCGTCAATGGAATTTAAAAAATATAAATGTCGAATTTCCTCTCAATAAATTAATTTGTGTCACTGGTGTCTCTGGTTCAGGTAAATCAACTTTAATTCATGACACACTTTATGGTGGCGTTCGCAAATCTACCCTCGGTGTTTATTATGGAACCATTGGTCAGTTCGATAAAATAACTGGTTGTGAAAATGTTTCAGATGTTCTTCTGGTTGATCAATCTCCAATTGGTCGCACTCCAAGGAGTAATCCCGCCACCTATACCAAAGTTTTCGACGATATTCGTGTTTTAATGGCTCAAACCATTGAAGCCAAATTACACGGTTTCAGTCAGAGTCGTTTTTCTTTCAATGTCAAAGATGGTCGCTGTCCAGTTTGTGAAGGTCAAGGTCAAATAAAAATTGAAATGCAATTTTTGTCCGATATTTACGTTACTTGCGATGAATGTCACGGCAGTCGTTTTAAAGAGGAAACGTTAGAAGTCGATTATAAAGGAAAAAATATTGCTGAAATTTTAAAAATGACTATCGACGAAGCTCTTGAGTTTTTTAAAAATATTCCAAGTTTAAGGCGAAAATTAACTACCATTCAAGATGTAGGTCTTGGTTATTTAGAATTAGGTCAACCATCTAACACTCTTTCTGGAGGAGAATCTCAACGACTCAAAATCAGTCGTGAATTAGTCAAAAAATTTGATGGAAAAATGCTTTATATTCTCGACGAACCAACCACTGGTCTTCATTTTTACGATGTCGATAAATTAATTAAAGTTTTGCGTCAATTAGTTAATAACGGTAATACTGTCGTTCTAATCGAACACAATTTAGATGTTATCAAAAATTCAGATTGGATCATTGATCTCGGTCCAGAAGGTGGTGAAAAGGGTGGGGAAGTTGTTGCCATCGGTACCGTCCAAGATGTAATGAAAGTTGCCAAAAGTTACACCGGTCAATATCTTAAAAAATCAACCTAATCATTACACAATTTCCTGATCTCTACGATTGTCCGCCAATTTGTTTCCCATTTTTCCACTGTGCAATATCTTTCAAATTGATTTAACCAACCAACATAACTATTTTTCATTTCATAAATCAAAGCAATTTTTCCAGTTTTATTTTCTCTAATATTTTTATAAAACTCAGATTGAGTTCTAAAATATTCTGGTACTTCAACTAAACTATAAGAAACTTTATTCGGCATATATTCATATTTTTTAGTACCATACCACCAATAAAGATATTGGTTGGGATAATCATAAACCTCTGGAACATAATTGTAAGCCTCAAACCCATCGCCATTCATTTTTTGATAAACCCAATCAATATTTTTTATTAAATTATTTAAATTTTTTGGATCATCAGTTGTCTTTTTTTGAACAAATTGCCATTGATCCACACCTACCCGATAAAAATTTATGGTCAATAAAACAATTAATAATACTCCGGCTAATTTTTTATATCTATTAATATTAACCAAAGCAATTCCTACCACAAAGCAATACCAAACTCTTAGACTCTCTAAATACCATATTTTTAATTCATGATGATAAATTGTCGTATAAAAAGCGAATACAAATATCAAAAATCCCAAGAAATAAAGTCCATATTTGCGATATTTTTTATTTACTAAAATCAATATTATCGATAATAATAATAAAATTAATCCGTATCCATTTGGTAATATAAATTGTCCCTCAAAAAATTGTTTTATTGTTTTCCAATGAGATTCAATTACTTGTCCAATTGCCAATTTATCGCCCAAAACATCATTACTGCCACTAAATATCCCCAAAAGAAGTTTCGTCATTTGAAACTTATTTTTTATTTCAAGCGCTATTTGTGGCAAAAACCAAGGTATTAATCCTACTAAAAAAAATTTCCAAGTTTTAATTTTTTTGTTTAAAACTACTATTAATACCGAAAAAATTAAACAAACAATTCCAAAAGCTGCCTCAAATTGAGTCAAAAGACCACTGGTTATTCCCAGCCATAAAACTGATTTTTTATCCTTTTTATTCAAAAAATTCAACAAAGCTAAAAAGAAATAAACGCTTAGATATGTCGCCATATTAGCATTCCAAAAATATCTAGTAGTGTTAAAAAGTTGTGGTGACATTAAAAAAAATATCGATATCAACAATCCTAAGGTTATATTTTTTTTCTTAAAAAACCAAAAAATAAATCCACCTGTAAACAAAAAACCCAAAATATTCCAATAAACCAATATTTGTGGATCACCACCACCCAACCAATATGCTGGTAAGTTAAAGTAATAATAAAAAGGTCCCAACCTTAGACCATTAATTGAAGTTGTTGGTCCTAATACTGCCAAGTCCTTAAATTCACCTAAGGCTCTTATATCCAATAAATCTCTCGCCTGATCATAAGTAAAAGCAGTATTATAATCATTAGTTTGATTAAATCTAATAATTCCAGAAAGCACCAGAATAACTCCAAAAACTATTGTCAATATCTTTTCTTTAAGTTTCATTCTTTCATTATATAATACCTTGTGATCGATTTAACTAAAATTCCATCATCCCCAGGTGTTTATATTTACAAAAATTCCGACAATAAAATAATTTACATCGGTAAGGCCGTCAATTTAAAAAAACGGGTTTCTCAATATTTTAAAGGAGATGAAGCCCTCGGCTATAAAACCAAAAAATTAGTTTCCCAAATCACCAAAATTGATTTTCAAATTGTCAGTTCCGAAATCGAAGCCTTAATTTTAGAGTCAAGTTTAATTAAACAATACCGCCCCAAATTTAATTCCCAATTAAAAGACGATAAAAGCTATATTTACATCACTTTTTCTAAAGACAAAATTCCTTTAATTAAATCTGCTTTTAAATCAAATTTAAATAAAAATGCTTTTTTTTATGGCCCCTTTCCTGATTCCTCCGCTGTTAAAAATCTTTTAAAAACAATAAAGACTATATTTCCTTTTTATTCGTCAATTCACAGTCCTAAAAAATGCCTTTATTGTCATTTAAATCTATGTCCCGGCCCAAATCCTAACATTAAAGAATATAAAAAAAATATTCTCAAAATTAAAAATATTTTAAATGGCAATTTTCCTAAATTAATTTTTAAATTGGAAAAAGAGATGATCGTTTTTTCTAAATCTCAAAATTTTGAGCTAGCTAAAACTCGTCGTGATCAAATTAATTCATTAAAATACATCATTTCTGGCTGGAAAAATCTAAGTAATTTATATCAAAAAGTTGATCTTCAAGAAGACCAAACCAGTAAAGCGCTTCGTGATTTAAAAACAATCTTATCGCCTTATTTCCCCAGTTTAAAAAATATTAATCGCTTTGAAGCTTATGATATTTCCAATTCAGGTTCTAAATATTTTGTCGGATCTATGACCGTTTTTCAGCAGGGGAGAATAACTAAAAATGAATATCGTAAATTTAAAATTTATTCTAAAATTACTCCTGATGATCAATTTATGATCAAAGAAATTATTTATCGTCGCCTTAAACATCCCGAATGGCAATTTCCTGATTTTATTTTAGTCGATGGCGGCAAACCCCAAGTTTCCGCAGCTAATTCCGTTTCAAAAATTCCAATTATAGGTTTAGCCAAAAAACAAGAAATAATAGTTATTAAAATAGGGGATTCTTGGGAAGAAATTAAATTATCAAAAAACTCCCCTTCTCTTCAACTCCTCCAACAACTTCGCGACGAAGCCCATCGTTTTTCAAATAAATTTAGAAAAGAATTAATATCCAAGACATTGTTCTAATAAAATTTGATATTATCGGATCTAATTATATTAAAACAATAAAATGAGTCTTAAAGAATTCCCTTCCGTTCAAAATCGTATAGAGTTCCTTTCTGAATATGTCCAAAAACCTGAAGCCGTAATTTTTAATACAGATGAAATCTATTCCTATTTATCAGATGAAAATAAAGAATTTTTATCTCCACTTTCCAATCATTTTGAAACCTATTTAAATTGTCTTACGAATGTAATTCGTTGGAAAGAACATCCTTATCAAAAACTTACCCAAAAATTAAACGATACGGATTATGACCACACTTTGGAAATGCTCAAAATTAGTAGAGATATTAAAAATTTAAATTTTAATTCTATAAATTTTAGCGATGTTGAGCTTATAACATTAATCCATGATGGTGGTGAAATTATTACTGATGACATTTCCGCCAATCATATTGCAACCAATCAGCCATTAGCTGATATTAAAAAACTAGAACCAAGAGTGTTTGTTTCATGTGTTTTAAATCAACTCAAAGAAAAAGAATTTTTTATTCTTAGAAAAAAAATTAGAAATTTATATAAAAGATATGAATCTCGTCATAATAATTTTTCTGATACTGAATCACATTTAGTTAAACTAATTGATATTTTTCAAGGTGATAACTTTGGATTGGAAAATGTTTATTCAAAAACTAAATTAGATAAAGCATACGGCGACGATATTTTTACCAGTCCAGACAATTTTTTATCAGAAAGAATTAATAAAGAAATTTCTCAACTAAAAATTGTTCTAGACAGTTTAAAAGATCCCCAAGAAAAATCTAAACTTTTCTTTTATTATAAAAATCAACAGTTTGTAAAATTTTCAAATCCAGATTATGGCTTTCAAAAAATATTTGATAATTTTTCACCCACTGTTTGTTCTATTGGTCAAACTTTACCATCTTTCTAACATGTTCCCTTGCTAATTGGGTTTTAACCACATCTAACCAATTTTTATTTACGTTTATTTTTTTACCCAAAAGCACTTCTATTAAATCACCAGTTTTAATTTCATCATCAATTCTAGCCATTTTTCCATTAATTTTAATCCCTTTACATCTATCACCAATACTAGTGTGTATTCTATAGGCAAAATCCAAAGCCACACATCCTTTTGGAAGTTGAATAGTGTCACCCTTTGGCGTAAACACATAAACATAATTAGTTAACACTTTAATTCGATAATTATTCACATTATCATCACCTTTTTGCCATTTAACCAAATCTTTAATCCATTCCATCCCTCGACCATTTTCCAATATTCCTTTTCCCATTTTGTAAGCAATATGAGAGGCTGGTCCAAATTCATTAAAATCATGCATTTCTTTGGTTTTTATTTGAATTTCTACCGTCATTTTATCTTTCCAATTAACAGTTGTTTGAATCGATCTGTAGCCATTTGGTTTTGGAGATGAAATATAATCTACAAATTCTTCTGGTAGATATTTATATTTTGCGTGCAGTAATCCTAAAACTGTATAACAATCAACCAAATTATCGGTCAAAACTCTAATTGCCACTCTGTCGTTTACTTGATAATTTTCTCCCTTCCTCTTTATTTTTAAATAAGTACTATAAAGGCTTTTAATTCGCCCCTCAACCATGGCCCCGTTTATATTATTGATCTTTAAAACACTTTTCAATTCATTTTCAATTAAATTTAAGGCCTTTATTTCATCTTTAGATTTTTCTTTAAATATCTCTTTTATTTTTTCTGCTTCATCAATATAAAGAACTCTAAATGCCCGGTCTTCTATTAATTTTTTAAAATAATGCAATCCAACATATTCCGCCAATGGTCCATAAATCCTCATTATATTTCTAGCATATATTAACTGCCTTTCTTTCGGTAAAAATTCTATTGTCATACTATTATGAAGTTTATCTACCAACCTTATAATTAAAATCCTCACATCATTTATTGATGAAAAGAAAAATTTTCTAAAAACTTCAATACTTGTTTGGTTAATTTGCAATCCTTTTGTTTTTGTTTTTACTTCAGTCAAACCCGCAACCAAAAGTGCAACTTCATCACCAAACTCTTTAGCAATATCATCTATTTTTACATTTGTATCCTCAACACAATCATGAAGCAAAGCCGCAACTACTGCCTCCTGTCCAATATTCAATTGAGCTACTACCTTAGCAATCCACACCGGGTGTGAAATATAAGGTTTTCCAGAATATCTTGTTTGCCCTTCATGAGCCTCGGCCATAAAATTATAAGCTTTTCTAATCAACTCTTTATTAAAACTTGGCCCAACTAAATACCGTTCCAAATCCTCCCAATAATTATCACTAAAAGATAAATTTAATCCCATTTAAATCCTTTTGGTAAAAATTAATAATCTTTTCCAATCAGTTCCTATTGGCCAACATGTTTGTAAAATTAACACTTCTCCTCCTCCTTCTTCTTTATAATCCAAATACTCAATATCATTCGCTCCAACAATTTTTTGACCATAAACTTTATATTTATAAATTTCTCCATTAAATCCAACAAAAACAAAATCATCAGTTTTTAATTCTCCTAATAAATAAAATACAGAATTTTGTCTTACCATTTGGATTCCTTGCTTAGTTGAGTGTGCAAATAAATATATTGCCTTTTCTTTTTGCCCCGGCAGGCCAGTACCTTTAGCTTGAGCTACAAAATCACCTTCTAAAACTGGCAAATATTCCTTTTTATCAAAAGGAGAAATATTTTTCTTAACTTCTGCCGAAGCTCCAATCATTGGAATTTTTACCCAAAATTCTTCTTTTACTACTTTTATTTCTGCTACATCTTGTTTTATTTCAGTTTTTGAAAAAATTTTTCCTCCGCTTTTATAAACAATAATAGATTTTGCTAGCGGCCAATATAAATAACAAAAATATCCGATTGCCAAAAAAAATATAAATGTTCCGACATAAAAAAGATATTTTTTACCACCAGTTGGATTATTAAAAATAATCCCATTTTTAGATTTAATCTTTACGGACCTTTTTTTTGGCACCAGTCTAAAAAAATCGAACATATACCATTGTACCTAAAAATACTATTTTGAAAAATCATCAAAAAAATGCCCGAACGGTTTTATGATTAGTCTTGCGACAAATCCCATTCAGGCTCAAATAAAAATATGTTCAAAAACAATCACAAGGATAATCTATTTCCCATCTTGTATCATCATGGACATACAAATGCATATTACTCTTAGAAAATTCATTTTCTAATAAACTAACAATAATCATCATTGCATCATAATTTTGAGCTCCATATATATCGACTTGAAATGGACCATCTCTCCCCACAGTTATTGTTCCTAAAAAAAGTTTTAATCTTTTTTTTGTAAAAAAACCAAAATATCCTTTAAAAGGAGCATCAACAGTAGAACGCAAAATGCCAATTCTACTAGGAACTTTAACGAAAGAGAACAAGCCTTTATTTACTTCTAAACCCTTTTCGTCTGCTATAGTGTCACCATTCTTGATTATTAAATTAGCCACTTTCCACACTGGAACAAAGGAACTTACTGTTTTACCCATTAACTTCACACCTCTCTTTTTTTTGATTTATATAAACATATTTATATCTGTAAAAGAACACTAAATTTTATCATTATTATAGGACATGGTCAATTAAATGCATTTGACAAAGAAAAGAATTTACTCTAATATATACCCCAATAGCCCAAAACCCCTGGCCTTAAAGCTGGGGATTTATTTTTATTTTTTTAAAAAAAATGAGCCATAAAAATCTGTTAACCCAAGAAGGTTATGATAGTTTAGTCGAACAATTAAACGAACTTAAAAATAGACAAGAGCACTTAATTACTCAAATTGAGGAAGTTGCTCAACCGGATGAGTCCGGCGAAGATGGTCTCGCCACTCAATTAAAAGACGAATTGGAAGTTATCAATGAAAAAATTGACAACATAGAAAATACACTAGAAGATGCCACTATAATCAGTGGTGATTGTAAGCGTGACAAAGTTGAAATTGGCTGTAAGGTAACAATTAAAGTTTCTGGCAATCTTACCAAAGAATTTAATATTGTTAACCATCTTGAGGCCGATCCAACCGTTAATAAAATTTCTGATGAGTCCCCATTAGGTGTGGCTCTCATTGGTAAAAAAATTAATGACGAAGTTGAAGTCAGTGCTCCCGCCGGAAAAATAACCTACAAAATCGTTTCTATTAAGTAATGTAGTAAAATTACTTATGGCGGATTTAAAATTAAACGAACTTCAGCGACAGAGACAGCAAAAACTTACCCAACTTAAGAGTCTCAATACAAATATTTATCCTCAGCCAAATCTTGAAAACAAAATAAGTACGGCTGACGCTAAGGAAAAGATGGACGATACAGTTTTAATTGCTGGTCGTCTCATGTCTCTTCGTGGTCACGGCAAAATTATGTTTGCTGACCTCCAAGACCGAGTTGGTAAAATTCAACTTTTCTTTCAAGAAAAAACTTTAGCCGAAAAAATGTCTCAAACCAAATTATTAGATTTAGGTGACATTGTTTCAATATCTGGAACTATTTTCAAAACCCAAGCTGGCGAAATTACTGTCAACGTTGAAGAATTCCAAATTTTAGCTAAAAATATTCGCGCTTTACCCGAAAAATGGCATGGTCTTAAAGATGTTGAAATCAGTTATCGACAGCGTTATGTTGATTTAATTGTCAATCCAGAATCTCGTCAAGTTTTTGAAACAAGAACAAAAATTTTATCCGAAATGCGTCGATTTTTAGACGACCACGGTTTTATGGAAGTCGAGACTCCAGTGCTTCAACCAGTTTACGGTGGTGCTGCCGCCAAACCTTTTATCACTCACCATAACGAGCTCGATATGGACATGTACCTTCGAATTTCCGATGAATTATATTTAAAACGCCTTATTGTTGGCGGTTTTGAAAAAGTATATGAAGTCAGTCGTGATTTTAGAAACGAAGGTGTTTCTCGTTTTCATAATCCAGAATTTACTCAAATTGAATTTTATTGGGCCTATGTTGACTACGAAGTTTTAATGAAATTTACCGAAGAATTGATTAAGCATTTATTAATGATCACCAAAAATACTCTCAAGTTTTCTTTCCAAGGCATTGATTTAGATTTTGAAAAACCAATTAAAAGATTAACTTTTAAAAATGCCATTTTAGAAAAAACTGGCATCAATATTGATGAAATTAAATCAGAGGAAGATTTTAAAAAAGAATTAGAAAATAAAAAAATAAAAGTTGATTTAAAAAATGTTTATGGTCTCGGTGCATGTTTCGACTCACTTTATAAAGAACATGTTCGTCCAGAAATAATTGAGCCAACTTTTATCATGGATTATCCAGCTGAAATGATTGCTTTGGCTAAACGTAAAGAGTCTGATCCCACCAAAATTGCTTCTTTCCAATTACTCGCTTGTGGTATTGAATTTCTCAAAGCCTACGATGAATTAAATGATCCAAAAGATCAATCCGATCGCTGGTTAGATGAACAAAAATTAGCCGACCAAGGTTCTGAAATTGCTTCTCAATTCGATAGCGATTATATTCGTGCCCTTGAATACGGAATGCCTCCAACGGCAGGCTGGGGAATGGGCCTCGATCGTTTTGTTCAATTAGTCACTGACTCGCCAACCATCAAAGACGTCATCTTATTTCCATCAATGAGAAAGGAGGATTAATGGCTATTCTAAAAATAGAATCACCGCCAATCCAGGAAGAATTTAAAAAATTATCAGAAGAATTTGGTGAATATATTAAATTAGTTGCCGATGTCGATCAAGAAATTTTATATGGTGGTTCTCGTCTTCATGCCGACATTGAAAAAATATTAATTGATTCTGGATCTTTACAAAAAAATATTTGGGGCGGGGGAATCGATTTAAAATTTAAAACTATTGAATGTTCCGCTGTTGCCAACATTAGACCAGAAACAAACCCCAGCACTGAAATATTAGATCCAATAATTAGAGAAAAATTTGTAAATATAGTTAAAAAATATTTTCCAGAATTTATTTATGGATAATTCAAAATTAGAATTATTAAACATATGCACTGATTTAAAACGATCAGTTATGTTTTTAGTTAAAAGCCAAGATAATGATCCAAAAAATTGTGTTTTTATTCAAAATATTTTAAAAAATTTTCCAAAATTATCAAAAAATAATCCTCAAATATCAAAAATTATCGACATTAATTACATTAACAGTAATATCGATTCTGCTAATACTAAGGCTGAATTTTTATTAATGCAAAGTTTAAAATTACAACATTATTTAGGATTATAATAAAATATGAAATTACTTCTAACATCCGGCGGTCTTGAAAATAAGTCCATTATTAAAGCTTTGTCTGATTTACTCCAAAAACCATTCGAAGAATCAAAAATTGCTTTCATTCCTACCGCTTCTAATCTAGAAGCAGGTGATAAAAAGGATTGGTTTATTGAAGATTTAATTCAACTCAAAAACCTTAAATTCAATAGTATAGATATTGTCGATATTTCCGCTTTACCAAAAGAAATTTGGTTAGAAAGATTAAAAGAAGTAGATGTTTTATTTGTCGAAGGTGGAAATACTTACCATTTAATGTATTGGTTTAACAAATCTGGTTTATCAGAAATTTTACCTGAATTATTAAAAACCAAAATTTACATCGGTGTCAGTGCGGGTACTATAATCGCCACACCTAGTTTATTAAATTCCAAATCAGAACAAGAGTTTTCTGAAAAAATTGGCCAGACCATTAGTGATCAAGCGTTGGGTTTGGTTAATTTTATGATCACTACACATGTTAACAGTTCTTGGTTTCCTGAATTAAACTTTGATTTTTTAGAATTAGAATCCAAGAATTATCCATATTCAATTTACGGCCTAGATGATAATTCAGCCATTAAAATCGACGGTGATAAAATTGAAATAATTTCCGAAGGTGTTTGGAAATTATTTGAAAAATAATATGACAGACAGAAAAATTTTCAAAGACGCAGTTGAAAAAACTTTAGAAAAAAATATTTTTTACCATTCACTCGCTCTCGAAGCTTGCATGGGTGGAATCTATGATTATTTAAAACAAAATAATCAGTTAGACGAAAAAGAACCATCAAAAGAAGATTGGCTTTTGGCTGGTTTAATTCACGATATTGATTATTTTGGTGAATATAAAGAAACTCATCCACTTAAAATAAAAGAAATTTTAGTCAAATTTAATTTAGAAATTCCAGAAGAAATTAATCAAATAATTTTGGCCCACGATGGTAAACAAAATAACATTTATGATAACAAAGCCAAATGGGCTATCTTTTGTGCCGATAGTTTAACTGGTTTAATTACCGCTGTCGCTTTTATTTATCCATCCAAAAAATTATCCGATGTCAAAGTTTCTTCTGTTTTAAAAAGATTTTTAAAAGAACCTCGTTTTGCCGCCGGCACTCGCCGTGATGAAATTGCTAAGTGTGAATTAAACGAAGGACTCAATATTCCCCTCGAAAAATTTATCGAAATTTGTTTGACTTCAATGCAACAAATCGCCCCAGAAATTGGTTTATAGTTTTATCTTTCGTTTTTAAAATAAAAGGCAACTATAAAACCTAAAGGTCCACCTAAGGTTGATGAGATTAATAAAACCATGTCTTTTATGGGGATAAATAATTCAGAATTACCAGTAATCAAATAGATACATAAATTAAAAGACCATGGGATTACAAAAGATAGGGCTAATGTTAAAAAATATAAATTAACAAATTTTTTTGCCAAACCACTCCTCGTCTCAGCAGTAATACTTTCAGTATCTCTTTTAAGATTATCAAAATTATTACGTAAATTTAATAATTCATCTTTTACATTTTCTGATTTTTTTAAATCTTCTATTGTATCCATAACTAAAATTGCCTTTATAATTTCCCATTATTTTTAACCAAATCAGCAGTTATATTTATTTGTTCCTGGGTAATGACTATTAATTTTTTAATATTTTCCAACAAAGAGCTAGAAATTTCTTTTATCTCATTTGAGCTAGAAAGAGGAGGAGCGTTAATTTTGTCTAAATTTTTCATTAAATAAAATAAATTATCAATAATTTTAAGATTTTCATCAATATTTTTTTGCAACCTATTAGTAAGTGAAATGTCTTTTGAATCCATAAAAGGATTTTATCAAATCTACAATAATGTATAAAAACATAAATTAAGCAATAGATATATTTTGATATATTTCTTCACTTGCGATAAAATTGCGGGCATTTTTTTTCAATGATTTTGCTACAATAAAATCATCAAATGATTGATATCAATTTATTACGACAACAGCCCGAACTTATTAAAACTGCGCTTACAAATCGTCAAAAAGACCTGAGTGTTATTAGTCAAATTTTAGGTATTGATGAAAATTATAGAACAACTTTGTCTGAAGTCGAAAAACTACGTTCAGAACAAAATGCATTAAGTCGTAGTTTCAAAGGTAAACCAACATCAGAACAACTCATTAAAAGTACAGAAGTTAAAAATAATCTTAAAATTAAAGAAGGTGAGTTATCTTCTTCTGAAAAAATTAGAGATAATTTATTAGAAGAAATTCCCAATATTCCATCAGATGATACTCCAATCGGTAAAGACGATAATGATAATGTTGTTTTCAAAACCGTCGGAGAAATTCCCAAATTTGATTTTCAACCTCTCGACCATGCCGATCTAGGTGAAAAACTCGACATTATTGATATTAAAAAAGCAGCTCAACTTTCCGGTTCTCGTTTTGGTTATTTCAAAGGGCAGGGTGCCGTTTTAGAAATGGCCGTTATGTTTTACGCCTTCACTAAATTAACCAAAAAAGGTTTTACCGGCATGATTCCTCCAGTCATGGTTAAAAGTGATACTGAATGGAAATGCGGTTATGCCAGCAATAAAAATTTAATGGGTGCTTATTATTCAATTCCTGAAGACGATTTAATTTTTATCAGCAGTTCTGAACACGCCGTTGTTCCATATCACATGGATGAAATTTTAGATCAGAAATCTTTTCCAATTAAATATGTAAATTATTCCCCTTGTTTTAGGCGAGAAGCGGGGACTTATGGCAAAGACATGAAAGGCATGCTTCGTGTTCACTTTTTTAATAAAGTTGAAATGAATGTTTTTACTTTACCAGATTACAAAATTTCCGACGCAATGTGTTTAGAAATGTTAAATAACGAAGAAGAATTAATGCAGGAGTTAGAATTACCTTATCAAATTGTCAAAGCGTGTACTGGTGATCTACCTCAACCTAATCGTCGCATGTACGACATTAACACTTGGTTCCCTGGTCAAAATGCTTATCGCGAAACTCAATCATGCAGTAATTGTGGAGATTATCAATCTCGTCGTTTAAATACTAAAGTTAAGATCGACGGCAAAAATGAATTAGTCCATATTTTAAATGCCACCCTTATTACTGACCGTGCCGTTTTGGCTATTATTGAAAATCATCAACAAGCCGACGGTTCAATTAAAATTCCGAAAGTCTTACAACCATACACTGGTTTTGAGATTATTAGGCCAAACAATAGCTAGAGGAGCCACCTCAATCTGGACTTTTCCTTTCAAAAGATTGGAAAGGTCCAGAAGGTGTTTTTTTAATATATAATTACCCATATGTTCAAGTCACTCAAAAATTTATTTGACGAAGATATCCGCCGCATCAAATCGTACAACCCGATTATTCGAAAAATTAACGATTTTGAATCAGAAATTTCAAAATTGAGTGATAAAGAACTTTCTCAAAAAACAATTTACTTTAAAGAACTCCTAAAGACAGGAAAAACTCTCGATGATATTTTGCCAGAAGCTTTTGCTGTTGTTCGTGAAACCATTAATCGAATTATTGGCGAAAGAGCTTATGATGTCCAACTTATGGCTGCTATCACTCTACACCAAGGCGCCATCGCTGAACAAAAAACCGGAGAGGGAAAAACGCACTCTGTTGTATTCCCTGCTTATTTAAATGCTCTCACTGGAAAAGGTGTTCATATCATCACTCCAAATGATTACTTAACTCGTGTCGGTGCTGGTTGGTATCCAAAAGCTCTTAAATTTTTAGGTGTCAACACTTCTTGTATTGTTAATGAACAGTCTTTTGTTTTAGATCTCGATTATACCGATCCCAGTGAGACCATCGACAATCGTTTAGCTCATTTACGTCCAGTCACTCGCCAGGAAGCATATTTAGCTGACGTCACCTATGGCACAAACAATGAATTTGGCTTTGATTATCTTCGTGATCACATGGCCCCAGACCAAAGTCGAGTCGTTCAACGATCTCATTATTTTGCTATTGTTGATGAAGTAGATTTTGTTTTAATTGATGAGGCCAGAACGCCGCTGATTATTTCTTCCCCCAACAACCAACCAGTCGATAAATATTACAATTTTGCCAAAATTGTCGAAAAACTTCAACCAACCGATTATATTATTGATGAAAAAACCCGTTCCGCCACTCTTTCAGAATATGGTATTCGCAAGGTTGAAAAAGTTTTAAATGTTTCCAATTTATATGAAGAATCTTTTGAAACCATTCATTACATTGAAAACGCCATTAAAGCCCAGGCTATTTTTCACAAAGACAAAGATTATGTCATTAAAGATGGAGAAATAATTATTGTTGATGAATTCACCGGTCGTCTCATGAATGGTCGTCGTTGGTCTGATGGTCTTCATCAAGCTGTTGAAGCCAAAGAAGGTGTCAAAGTCCAACAAGAATCTCAAACTTGGGCCACCATCACTTTTCAAAATTATTTTCGTCTCTATGACAAACTCGCCGGTATGACCGGAACCGCTGCCACTGAATCAGAAGAGTTTAAAAAAATTTATAATCTCGATGTTGTCTCAATTCCCACCAATAAAACCAAACAGCGAATTGATGAAGGTGATTTAATTTTCAAGTCTCAACGTTCAAAATATGTTGCTGTTGCCAATTTTATTGAGGAAAGATATAAAGCTGGTCAACCAGTTTTAATCGGTACCACTTCAATTGAAAAAAACCAAATCGTTTCCAATCTTTTGAAGAAAAAAGGTTTACCCCACCAGATGTTAAATGCTAAAAATCACCGATCCGAGGCTGAAATTATTTCCAAAGCTGGCAAAAAAGGCGCCATCACTGTCGCCACAAACATGGCAGGTCGTGGTGTTGACATTATCCTCGGTGGTCCAAAAGACGATGTTGATAAAAAAGTTTGGCAAAAAGAACACGATGAAGTTTTATCTCTAGGTGGTCTCTGTGTTATCGGCACTGAGCGCCATGAATCTCGCCGCATTGATAACCAGCTTCGTGGTCGTTCAGGTCGTCAAGGTGATCCTGGATTTTCTCGGTTTTACGTCGCTCTTGACGATGATTTAATGCGTGTCTTTGGTGGTGAAAAAATTAGTTCTCTTATGAGCCGCTTCAACATGCCCGAAGATATTCCATTAACTCATCCTTTAGTTTCCAAAGTCATCGAGCAAATCCAAATAAAAGTTGAAGGTTTTAATTTTGATTCTCGTAAAAATTTAGTCGAATACGACGATGTTATTAATAAACAACGAACAATTATTTATCAATTACGCGACCAAACTCTTTTAAATCAAAAAGACAACCCCGAAAAAAACAAGGAAACCATTTTTAAAAATATTACCACTCAAATCAATTCTATTATTTCAATAAATTCTGATTATGAAAGTGGAAAAATAGATTCTGAAAAAGTAGTTTTAGAATTTTGTGAGATCTTACCCCTCGATCCTCGACAACGCGCTGATCTTAAAAACAAATTAGAAAAATCAGATAATTCATCTGAATTTTTAATCAAAACTCTAACAGATCAATGGCAACAACGTGTCAATTATTTTGGTGCTGATCTAGCCAATAGTGTCTCCACTTTTGCAATCATTTCCACCATCGATCCTTTGTGGGTTGAACATTTAACCGCTCTCGATGATTTGCGTGATGGTGTTCGTCTTCGTGGTTACGCTCAAAAAGATCCTTTAATCGAATACCGCAAAGAAGGTTTCGAGATGTTCCAAAAATTAATGTCTCAATTTGAATATAATTTAGTTCGAAAACTATACCGTCTCGAGCCAGTCACTGATCCTAATTTAATTCCCAAAAATGTCACCGAAGGCAGGGGAGATTCTATGTCTGAAAATCCTCAAGCCGAAGCAGAATTACCACCAAAACAAATTACAGTTAAGAATGAGCAAGTTATCGGCCGGAATGATTTTTGTCCTTGCGGCTCCGGTAAAAAATACAAAAAATGTTGTTACCCCAAATATGAATAAAAAAATCTGGTCCGAAATCAAAAAAGCAAAAAACATTTTACTCACTCTTCATCCAAGTCCCGATGGCGATTCAATTGGTTCTAATTTAGCCTTATTTCACTCCTTAACTAAAATGGGTAAAAAAGTTACTCTTCTTGGCGGCGATTCTGAATTTCCCAAAAACTTTTCCACTCTTCCTGGCACTGATAAAATTTTACCCAAGAATTTTTTTCAAATTAATCAAGATGATTTTGATTTGTTTATTATTGCCGACATTGCCAGTCCAAAATTAATTTCCAGACAAGGTGAAATTATTTTTAATAAAAACTTAAAAACCATCATCATCGATCATCATCAAAGTAATCCAAAATTTGCCGATATTAATTTAGTTGACGCTAAAACTCCAGCCACCTGTCAATTAATCTACAATTTATTTCAAGAAAACAATATTAAAATAACCAAAAACATTGCTGCTTGTTTATTTATTGGCATCTACACCGATACTGGCGGTTTTAAATATACAAACACCACCTACAAAACTTTTTTAGCTGCTGCCAACCTTTCCAAAATAAATCCCAATTACAATAAATTTATTTTTGAACTTGAAAATAATGATCATCCCGACCGTCTTAAATTTTTATCGATTATACTTGGCTCAGTTAAAACCTATCTTTCAGGAAAAGTTGCCATAGCTTCACTTGATTTTGAAACTATAAAAGAAAGTAAGATTAGTAATAGTGTTATTAATGGTTCAGAGGTTGCCAATTCAATTAAATCAGTTACTGGATGGGAAATTGGAATTAGTATGATTGAATATCAGCCGAATTATATTAAAATCAGTTTCAGGACTCGAGATGCAAGTAAATACGATTTATCTAAAATATCCACTGCAGTTGGTGGTGGTGGACATATGGCTGCCGCTGGTGCCACCATTAATGGATCATTAACCGAAGCTACTGATATTATTTTAAAAAATATCAAACTATTATTTCCAGATTTAGAAAAAGAGTAAGGCTGGAGTTGAAATTTATAAAATTAATTAAAGCGCACAGCCTTAATATTTTAATATTATTTCACCTCCAACCATGTTTTGATTGACTTAACGATAACCTTTTGTTTTTCTTAAATAGATAGAAGTCTTTGCAGTTTTGAGTGTGATTAATTCACCCTTTTTTATTTTCTTTTTTCGATGGAAAAAAAATGGTTTACACCTAGTTCCATTAATAACTATTTCACCCACAATGACTGTAATTATTTCATCACATTTAGCACTACCAAGATCATATTCTCCAGGACCAATTACTCCAATATTCATACCCTCTCCATTTTCAATAAAACCTACACAATAAAGTCTACTCTCAGAATGAGCATCATGTATGATAATCATAATAATTACCCCCTTCTTTTTTTAAATTTTAAAGAACAATCAAAACGATTGTATTATACCTTAGTCTTTTGTTAAACTGAACTTATGGATGATTGTATTTTTTGCAAAATAATAAAAGGGGAAATTCCATGTCATAAAGTTTATGAAGACGATAAATTTCTAGCCTTTCTCGACATCAATCCAATTGCCATCGGTCACACTCTTTTAATCCCTAAAACTCATTTTCGCTGGGTCTACGACCTTCCCAATTTTGATGAATACTGGCAAGTTGCTCAAAAATTAGCCATTGATATTAAAAATTCTACCTTAAATCCAGAATACATTAGTTTCATCACCATGGGCAACGAAATTGAGCACGCTCATATTCATATTATTCCTCGGACCAATATTGATTTGGTTGGGCCAGTTCTTAAATCCATTCCTCACTTAAAATTTTCCGATGAAAAATTTTTTGAGATAACCAACATAATTAAAAATTCAATTAATAAATAATATGGATCAAAATCAAGAAATACTTTTCGAGTTGCAAAAAATCAATCAAAAAATAGACAATTACACTAATCCGTTTAAAATTTCTTGGTCTAATTTTTTAGCTGGCATCTTTCGTTCTCTCGGCACTCTTTTTGGAACATTAATCATCGCCTCCGCGTTAGTTTATGTTTTTTCGCAATTTAATTTTACTTCATCAGTTTCCAAATGGATAGAAACCACCATGAGTCAAATAAATTGGACTAAAGTTGTTGCTCCCCAAACCCAAATAATCCAAGAAAGCCAATAGTTTAAATTAACTTTTTCTCGAAGCTCTTAATCTATCAGTCTTATTCAAAATTCTTTTTCTCAAACGAATTGTTTTTGGAGTAACGTCAATAAATTCATCATTATTGATAAAATCCAAAGATTCTTCAATCGTATATTTAGTTGCTGGAGCCAAAGTGATACCATCGTCATTTCCAGCTGAGCGCATATTGGTTAATTGTTTACCTTTACATATATTAAGTTCCAAATCACCGATCATTGGTCTAAGACCCACAATTTGTCCCTCATAAACCATTTCTGTTGGAGAAATAAAAATAATTCCTCTTTTTTGAGCCAAGTCTAATCCAAAAGACAAAGCTTTACCAGATTCAAAAGCAATTAATACACCATTTCTTTCTTTTTTATTTTCTTCTTGTTTTGGTTCGTATCCCAAAAATAAAGTATTCAAAGAAACCATACCTTTAGTTTCAGTCACCAAAGTATTTCTTAAACCTAAAGCATTTCTTTCACTTATTTTATAAGTAAGTCTAGTTCCAACTTTTTCATCAGTTTGCATATCAATCATTTCCGCTTTTCTTTTACCAAGCTCCGAAGTAATAGTTCCTACAAATTCATCAGGAACAATAATCGTTAATTCATTAAAAGGTTCAAAAATTTTCCCGTCAATAGTTTTAAAAATAACTTCAGGTTTTCCAATTTCCATTGCGTAACCTTCACGTCGTAATTTTTCAATTAAAATAGCCAAATGCAATTCACCTCGGCCAGAAACCAACATGCGAATACTATCATTTGGATCATCTTCAATTTTTAAACCTAAATTAGCTTCTACTTCTTCTCTTAATCTTTCTTTAAGTTCTCGACTAGTTAAAAATCTTGATTCGTCTCGAGCAAACATCGATGTATTTGGACCAAAACTTGCTTTAATAGTTGGTTCAGCCACTTCAATTGCTGGCAAAGCCACTTGGCAATCCACCGAAGTTAAGGTTTGACCAATTTCAATTGCCGAAATTCCAGAAATATAAATAATCTCTCCAGCGCTAGCCTCTTGTACTTCCACTTTTGAAATTCCTTCATTCACATACATTTTTTCCACTCTAAAATTACCAACAACTTTTTGATCAGCCTTAACCAATGAGATAAAATCACCCTTTTTAACCATTCCCTTACTAACTCTTCCCAAGGCCAATCTACCTAAATATTCATTTTTTTCAAAAGCTGAAACCAACATTTGAAATGGTTTATCCGAGTCTTTTTCAGCATTTGGAATTGTTTTTAAAATAGTTTCAAAAAGGGGAGTCATATCACCAGCCTGTTCAAGTGATTCTGGTAATTCTAAAAAAGTTTTTCCATCTCTACCAATAGCATAAACGATTGGAAAATCTAAAAGTTCTGGATCATCAGCCAAAGATAAAAATAAATTTTCAGTATCAGCTACAACGTCCTTAATCCTTTCGTCTTTTCGGTCAATTTTATTAATAACCAAAATAACTTTTAATTTATAATCCAAAGCTCTTTTTAAAACGAATTTAGTTTGTGAAAGTGGTCCCTCAGAAGCATCTACTATTAATAGTACCCCATCAGCCATATTTAAAACTCTTTCCACTTCTCCGCCAAAATCAGCATGTCCAGGAGTATCAATAATATTAATTTTAGTATTTTTATAAAAGACAGAAGTATTTTTAGACAAAATAGTGATTCCTTTTTCTCTTTCTAAATCATTAGAATCCATAATTCTATCCACATTCATCTCCGCTTGATTATCTCTAAAGGTGTGTGTTTGTTTCAACATTGCATCCACTAAAGTAGTTTTACCATGGTCGACATGGGCAATAACGGCAATGTTTCTAATATCTGTGAACTTGGGCATCTTTGCATTGTACTATAATATTCAGATTTTGCAAGGAAAAAGGCACTTGTTGATATTAATATAATTATTTAAAATAGTTTTTAAACTATTAATATAATCATTTATTATCTTCAAGTGCCCTAAGCATGTTATAGAATTGTTGTTGTTTAATTATAAACGAACCATTTTTATAAAAAACATCCTATAAATTATCGATAAGATTACCCAAACAACTAATACAACTAATATTTTAAATATGTCCATGTCGCTATAAGGTTTTTTAAAAAATATAAACACTAAAGTGACTATATACCAAACCGCATTAGATATTACTAAAATTATTTTTGATTTCACCCCCCTTGTCATTATTAAAAATAACAACAAATCTACTATTACAAAAACCCACAAAAAAATACCAAAAACATATCCTGATGCCGCCAAATTCATTTACTCCCTTCACCTTATTATTTAAAAGAACCAAAAACGCTTACGTTAATGTCTTTCCAATAGCGTTTATACCATAATTATTTCTAATTTCAACCCAAACATTATTTAAAACGTTTTTAAAAAAACAACTTCAATAAATTAGGTTTAATTTAAAAAATTTTTAATTATTTAAATTATAATAATATTTATGAGATTTTTTATCAAAAAAATAATTCCATTTTCATTAATATTACTGATTTTCATTTTTGTGTTATTTTGCTTTCTTTTCCCAAAAAAATTAACCAAAGAAAATATTGAAAACAAAATTAATCAAACAGTCGAAAAAGTTGAGCAAACCACCACCGAAGTAAAAGCCTCCCTGTCTCAGTCAAAAGCTGATCAGCCTCTGACTGAAAGGGAAATAAATAAATATTTAATCAAAGCTGCCTTCGTCCAACAAGCTCCAGAAAAAAACTGGGATCAGCCATGGCAAGATGCTTGTGAAGAAGCGTCTCTTGTAACCGTCGATTATTTTTATAAAAATATTAAAAGCATTACCCCTACAGAAAATCGCGACGCCATTTTAAAAATGATTGAATTTGAAAATCAACAAGGCTTCACTCATGATATAAATATTGAACAAATGAATTTAGTAGCTCAAAAATATTTAGGTTATCAAACCAAAATTATTGAAAACCCCACAATAGAAGACCTTAAAAAATATCTAGTCCAAAATATTCCAATTATCGTTACTGCTAATGGTAAAACCTTATATCAAGAAAATAAACATTTTAATTCCGGTGGGCCCTATTATCATAGTTTAGTAATTCTTGGTTATGATAATGATAAACAAAAATTTATTGTTCATGATGTTGGTACCAAAGCTGGTGCTTATTTTAAATATTCTTACAACTTACTTATGGAAAGTATTCATGATTTTCCTTCATCTAATAAAAAGGAAGATATTAATAGCGGCCCCAAAAGAGTTCTGATTTTGTTAAAATAATTGTGTGAATTTAAAAAATAAATTTCAACTTATTAGTTTAATTATTCTTTCTTCTGTTTTATTTTCTGCCTGCACTAATAAAAATACAGAAACAAATTTAAATCTAAACATGAATCAAAATACAACTCAAACCACCCCTACTAATCCTGTTATTACTGAAATTCCAGCCCCATCAACCGATTCTGCAAAAACAAACATCGGAGAAACTCTAATTTCCATTAAAACCAAAGATGGTGAAATAATTGCCAAATTATATTCAAAAGAAACACCCAATACTGTCGCTAATTTTACAAAAAAGGCCGATTCTGGTTTTTATAAGAATTTAATTTTTCATCGAGTCATTACTGGTTTCATGGCCCAAGGCGGTGACCCGACTGGAACTGGTATGGGTGGTGGTAAACAAGCCTCCGAATTAAACAATATCCCCTTTGCTCGAGGTAGTTTTGGTTTAGCCAGAACCGCTGAAACCAATCAAGTCAGTAATGATAGTCAATTTTTCATCTGTTTTACCACTGAAGGTTGTCAACATTTAACCGGCGATTATGTTAATTTTGGCGAAGTCGTTTCCGGCCTCGATGTTTTAGATAAAATTCAACAGGGTGATAAAATCATTGACATTACCGCTAAAACCAAATGATAAAAAAAATTATTACTGCCTTAATTATTATTGCCATCTTAATTGGTTTTTATCTTCTCACTTCTAAAAAACCAGAGTCTATTACTTCCACTGAAACTCCAACCTCCGATTATATTTTATTTTATGGCATCACCTGTCCTCACTGTAAAATTGTCGAAGAATTTATTTCCACCAATCAAATTGATCAAAAATTAAAAATCAGTCAGCTTGAAGTTTATGAAAATGAGTCGAATAAGACAATTTTTTCCAAAATTGTTCAACAAATTTGTCCAGATCAAATAAATAATGGTGGTTTACCAGTCCCTTTTCTTATTGATCAAAAAGAAAAGAAATGTACTACTGGTGATACCCCAATCACTGAATACCTCACTGAAAAATCAAAATAATTTCCCTTTTTAATGATAAAATTATACTGTGTCCACTGGCCATAAACACAAAAAAAAGAAACACACAGAATTTACTTTTCAATCATTAATCAGATTGGCTGTATTTAGTGTCATTGTTTTTTTTATAATCTCTTTTATTTCCGGACAAAAAACAAATTCATTTCAAACTGTTGACCCTGTTCTATCCGTTGATGAGCAAAAACCAAATTTTATTCTTGGAAAAACAACCGAAATTTCCAATAATATTTATTTATCAATTCCAGAAAACAGTCGAAAACAATTAGAAAATTTAAATCAAAACCCAGCGGCAACTTTAATTCAAGAAAAATTAGATTTAATTAAAGAACAAAGCCAGGGATTTCCTCAAACACAAATTAAAGAAATTCAAAAAATGATCATCAATAATATTTATCAAAATACCCTTAGGAGTATCGATTCACAATAATTATGTCATCGCTTTCCGATCTTAAATCAAAATTAATTTTATTAAAATCTAAATTGTCTTACGATGACAATTTAATTAAATTAAATGATTTAAAATTAAAATCAGAAGAAGAGGATCTTTGGAAAGACCAAGTAAAAGCTCAAGAAATTCTTCAAAATATTTCCGATCTTCAAAAAAATATTGAAAATATTGATTCTATTGAATCAGAT
Source organism: Candidatus Shapirobacteria bacterium (assembly GCA_041661765.1). Taxonomy (GTDB): domain Bacteria; phylum Patescibacteriota; class Microgenomatia; order UBA12405; family UBA12405; genus WARW01. The sequence goes on from JBAZTV010000002.1 coordinate 62,475, forward strand.
ATTCAAAATTTAGAAGAATTTGAAAACCTTTTAAAAAACGAGCCAGATACTACCTTGGAGAATGAAATGGTGTTTAACTTAAATGATTTAAATAAAAAAATTTTAAAATTAGAATTACAAACATATTTGTCCAGTAAATACGATAAAAATAATGCTATTTTTTCAATTCATTCAGGGCAGGGTGGCACTGAAGCCATGGATTGGGCTGCAATGTTGCAGCGTATGTATATGAAATATTTTGAGAGCAAAGGTTGGAAATATGATTTGATTGACATCACTCCTGGTGAAGAAGTGGGTATCAAATCAGTTTATTTCAAGGTTTATACCAATTATGCCTATGGCTATCTTAAACACGAATCAGGCACTCATCGATTAGTTCGACTATCTCCTTTTAATGCCGATCAACTTCGTCAAACTTCTTTTGCTAAAGTTGAAGTCAGCCCTGTCATTGAAAATGACAACACGGTTGCAATTAAGCCCGAAGAAATTGAATTTTCTGCCTACAGATCTGGTGGTTGTGGTGGTCAAAATGTCAACAAGGTCAGCACTGCAGTTCGTGTCGTTCATAAACCAACTGGTATTGCTGTCTGCAGTCAAAGCCAACGTTCTCAGGAGCAAAACCGCAACATGGCTATGGAAGTTTTATTGTCAAAAATTTGGGCTATTGAACAAGAAAAACAAAGCCAAGAAAAAAAAGATATTAAAGGTGATAATGTTGTTGCTGGTTGGGGTCACCAAATTAGATCCTATGTCTTACATCCCTACAAAATGGTCAAAGATTTACGCACCAGATATGAAACTTCTGATACAACGGGCGTCCTCGATGGCGATCTTGATGCTTTTATTGAAGCCGAATTAAAATTATAAATATGAAATTATTCAAAATAATCACCAAAATTATTTTCAGCATTGTTTTTTTAATTATTTTTTCAGTTACCATCATCTCTAGTATAATTTCCCGATCTATCGGCAAATCTCCAAATTATTTAATCGAAACAATTTATACTTCAGTCAAATCTAATCCTTATCAATCTAAAGATAAAATTAATTTTTTAATTCTAGGTCTTGATGAACGTAATGATGCTCTTGAAAAAACTACCACCACTGATACTATAATTTTCGCTTCACTAAATTTAAAAACTTTCAAATTAAATTTAATTTCCACTCCCAGAGATCTTTGGTTTTATGAAAAAGAAGTAAAAATAAACAATCTCTATCCGTTAAGTTTAGAATCTGGCCAAGATAAATTCGATTTCTTAAAATCAAATTTTAAAATTATATACGGACAACCTATCGATCATATAGTCGTTCTCACTACCAACAATTTAATCAATTTTGTCAATATTATCGGGGGCGTCGATTTATATTTAGAAAAAGGTTTTATTGATGATCAGTATCCAAATCAAGAATATATTAAAAATCCATCACCTTCAATTCCAATCTATAAAACCATCGAATTTCCTTCCGGTTGGATTCATTTAGATTCTAGTAATATCACCGAATTTGTTCGTTCTCGAAAAAGCGCTGAAACTGCCGCTCAAGGTGGCACTGATATTGGTCGCATTCAACGCCAACAACTTTTAATTGACGCCATTTTAAATAAAATTAAATCAGGAACTTTTGTTAACACCACAGATCAATTAAAAAATCTTTATTTCTTTTGGCAAAATGACATTTCAAAAACTCTTTCCGACACCGATGCTTTACAAATTGGTCTAATTTTAAATAAAAATTTAAAAAATATTTCTCTAAATAAAATTGAAATACCAATTGGAACTAATAATAGTAATGGAGTAATTTATCACCCAGAAAAAACCAATTTTACTAAACAATGGATATTCACCACCAACGACGATAAATACCAAGGTTTTCATCAATTTATCTCTGAAAAAATTAAATAAGCCTCCTTGTCAAGGGAGGCCTCTCTGACGAGGGTGGGTTTTTACTTAAGAAAAGTTTATTTTTTTGTTATACTGAATTATTAGATTTTAAAATTAAAATGGACATCCCAAATTTATCTCAAAATACCCAAACCTCATACTTTACTTCAAACACTTCTTCAAAAAATAAAAACTCAAAATTTCCCTTCATTATAATCTTAGTTTTGTCTATTGGCATTGGTTTCGGTCTTTCTCGCCTTTGGCCCCTCAGCAGTCCCAATGACAGTCTTATTAGTTCCATCACCCAAGGAAATGTTGCTTCAGTGGATGATATTAAAAGTGCAGAAGACTTAATTGTCGGGCAATCTTACGGTGATACCGGAAAAACATTTACCGACACCGCTACTGGTACCCTTGTTAAAGGCGGTATTAATGGTGAAGGTACTCACACCTTGCAGAGAGAAGGTGGTAAGACTCAATATGCTGCTCTAACTTCGTCAACAGCCGATCTTGATCTTTTTGTCGGTAAAAAAGTTGAAATTAAAGGAGAAACTAATGCTTCCACAAAAGCTGGATGGTTTCTTGATGTCGGTATTATCAAAATTTTAGAATAAAATAAATTATGAAAATTGTCTTTGATCAAGTCGATAAAAAATTTGGCATCGTATATGCCCTAAAAGACATTAGCTTTGAAATTGATCAAGGAGAATTTGTATTTCTTATCGGTAATTCTGGAGCCGGTAAATCAACTCTTTTAAAACTTATTTTAAATCAACTCAAGCCTACTTCTGGAAAAATTTTATTAGGTAATATTGATCTTTCAAATGGCAATAAAGACGATGTTAACAACACCCGCAGAAGAATCGGTGTCGTTTTCCAAGATTATCAGCTCATTTCCGACAAAACCATTGAAGAAAATATTGCCTTAATATTGGATATTGTTAATTATCCAAAAGAAAAAATTCAATCACGCATCGACAAAGTAATTAAAGAAGTTAATCTTGGCACTCGTCGGTTTTTATTTCCTTCCCAACTCGCTGGTGGTGAGCTTCAGCGCGCTTCTCTCGCTCGAGCCTTAGCCATCGAGCCGGAAGTTATTTTGGCTGATGAACCAACCGGTAATTTAGACCCAGAAAATTCCTGGAATTTAGTCAAATTATTAAAAGATATAAATAAAGAAAACAACACCACTATTATCATGACCACTCACAACAATGAAATTGTCGAATCAATGGGTAAAAGAGTCATTAAAATTAATGATGGTGAAATTGTTAAAGATTATAATATTTCTAAAAAATCATGAGTCCACTAAAAACTACTTGGCACCACATTAGACGTTCCCCATTTCAAAGTCTAATTGCCACAATTGCAATGTTCTTAAGTTTCTTTTTTATTTCCACATTTATCATAATTAATTCTGGTCTTTCCATGGTGTTAAAATATTTTGAAACCAAACCAGAAATCACTTTGTTTTTAAAAGATGGTCTTAACACAGCCACTGTCGAAAATTTACAAAAAGATTTATCGAGTTATCAGGGGGTTAAAGAAATTACTTTTATTTCTAAAGAAAAAGCTCTAACTATCTACAAAGAACAAAACAAAGACAATCCTCTTTTAACTGAAATGGTTACCGCCAGTATTCTACCAGCGTCCTTTGAAATTACAGTTTCAGAGCCAGGGGTATTGGAAAAGATTTATCAAAATTATTCAACTAAAACTGATGTCATTGATGAAATTATTTATCAAAAAGATATTATTGCTTCTTTATTGAATTGGACCAACGCCACCAGAAAAATTGGTCTTGCTATTATTTTAATAATTGCCTCTACCTCTTTCTTAACCATGATCACAATTATTGGCATGAAAATCACCAACCGAAAAGATGAAATCAAAATTAGCCGACTTTTAGGCGCCTCCAGTTTCTATGTCAAAAAACCTTTCCTTTTAGAAGGAGTAATTTATGGTCTTTTGGGTAGTATATTTGGTTTTCTTTTTAGTTTTTTACTCGCTCTAATTTTTCAAAAGTCAATTAATTCTTTTTTTCAGCCGATAACCTTCATAGATTTAAATATCAATTTCTATTTAATGCTTTTGTTTACTGAAATCACAATTGGAACTCTTTTAGGGTTCTTTGCCAGTTGGATCGGAGCCAAAAGATATATTAAATTTTAAGGTTTAATGTTTAAAAAAACTTTTTTTTTATTTTTAGCACTATCTTTTTTTTTGTTCATCCCAATTACTTCATACGCCGATGATAGAGAAGATTTAGAAAATAAAATCACAGAATACACTCAAAAACTTTCCGAATTAGGCACTGCCAAAAATACCTTAGCCAATCAAATAAAAATTTTAAGCTCACAATATGAATTAACCCTTTTAAGAATTACTCAAACTGAAAATTCAATCAAAAATCTTGAAAAAGAAATAAACGGTCTTACTGTTGAAATTGACGGCCTAAACACTAAGCTAAACAAACTTTCCTCACTTTATGTTCTCCAGATAATTGAAAATTATAAACTTCAAAAAAAAGTTCCTCCGTTTGCTTTTTTGTTTTCATCTGACCTAAATAATTTTTTAGAACAATACAAATATGTTGCCAATGTTCAAAAGGCTAGTCAAACCAGTTTAATTAATATGGAAACAGTCAGGTCTAATTATGATGCCCAAAAAACGGCCAAAACTCAAAAACAACAAGAAATGGAAACTCTTCAAAAAACATTAGCCACTCAAAAAACCACTCTTGATAATCAAAAAGCCGCCAAAGATAAACTTTTAGAAAGTACAAAAAATGACGAGAAAAAATACCAATCACTTCTTGCCGCAGCTCAATCACAATTAGCCGCACTCAGAAGCTTCTCTAGTTCAGCTGGTGGAAGTAGTTGTTTGTCAGCATCTCCAGGTGATGGCAATGATCATAATTTTTATTCTCAAAGAGATCCTCGTTGGTGTAAACAATTCATTGGTAACTCTAGTGATACTATTGGCTCAGTCGGTTGTTATATTAATAGTATTGCTATGACTTATAAAAAACTAGGCTTTGACATTTCTCCATCAGCTTACGCCGCCAATTCTAGTAATTTTTGGAGCAATACCGCCTATATGCTCACTCCGTCTCCTCCGTTAGGCTATACTTTTAAACAAGTTTCCTATAACGCTTCAACTGTCGACAATGAATTAAAAGCTGGCCGTTATGTCATTGCCCAAATGAGAATGAACACCATCGTCGGAATGCATTTTATTGTGATTATTAGTGGAAGTAATGGCAATTACAAAATTCACGACCCTTGGTTTGGAGCAGACCAAAATCTTCCTTCTAACCTTTATTCTCTTAGTTCTATTATTAGCCTTCGTTTAATCACCAAATAAAAAGCCTCCCTGTCAAGGGAGGTGCCCGAAGGGCGGAGGGTTTTAAACACCAAAAACCCCTCCTTTTTTAAGGGAGGGGGAGGGGTAGGTTTTAATCTAGTTTAATATCCTCTAACAAATTTTCTTAAAGAAAATCCACCAACAGCTAATAAAGTAACTAAAATTGTTTTAACAGCAATATCTGAAGCACCAGTAGCTGGTACAGTAGCTTTACCAATAAAATAACTGGCAGTATCAACATCACATTGACCAGCACCGCAAGCCTCAGCTTTATTGGTTTGCTTAGTAGAAACATTTAATTTAGTGCTGTCATTAATTTTAGCTCTAATTAAATAAGTTTTACTTTCATTAGCCTCCAATTTATCAATATTCCATTCAACGATATACTGATCATTATCAAATTTACCAGGATAAAAAATTAAAGATAAGTATTTTGGCAACATATCTTTAACATTAATATTATATATAACTCCAGTTCCAATATTTTTAACTTCAACTTGAAACTCAACTACATCTTTTTCATAAAAAGTCTTTTTTGAAGATTCAATATTGTCGTAATATTGAGAATCATCAACAGATCGGACTTTTTTATCAATCGAAATATTTTTTGTACTATTACTATCATCATAACCAAAAGCTTTAGTAGGACTAAAGAGCGATAAGAATAATACCGCCATCGCGCCTAAAGCAAGACTAATATTTATTATTTTATGTTTCATATTGAGTTATTAATATTTAATTATAGGATATTATATTGTTATATGGTCTATTTGTCAAGCAAAAAGCGATGTACTTGTTTTTTAGGCCTTTTTTGCCTTATACTCTACTTATGACTAAATTTTTAATCAATGAGCTTTCAGTCTTTTTTCCTTGCTATAACGAAGAAAAAAATATTAAGAATACAATTGATAAAACAATTCCCATGCTTAAAAAAATTGCCGAAAATTGGGAAATAATTTTAGTAAATGATGGTTCAAAAGATAACACCGCTAAAATTCTAGAAGAAATTAAAAAAGAATATCCAAAGCAAATAAAAATAATCACCCACAATCCCAATCGTGGTTATGGCGCTGCCCTTAAAAGTGGTCTTTACAATTCTCAATATCAATGGATTGCTTTTACTGATGCCGATGGTCAATTCGATTTTACAGAGGTCACTAAACTTATTAAAAAGCAACAAAAAACTAAAGCAGATGTTGTGATTGGTTATTACCTAGCTCGTCAGGTTTCTAAGTTTGCCATTATTACCTCAAAAATGTGGGAATTAGTCGTTTTTATTCTTTTCGGTCTCCATGTCACCGACATTGATTGTGGTTTTAAGTTGATTAATAAAAAAGTGGTCGATATTATTCCCAAATTAGAAGCTGAAAGGGGAGCTTTTATAAGTAGTGAATTTCTAATTAAATCAAAAAAAGCCGGATTTAAGATTGTTGAGGTTGGTGTTCATCACTATCCTCGACTCGAAGGTCAAGCCACTGGTCGAAATATAAAAGTTATCATCAAGAGTTTTTCCGATCTTGTTAGACTCTGGTTTAAAATTAATTTTCATCGTGATTAAACAATTTTTTAAAAAACATTGGCTTTTAGTGGCCATTTTAATTCTAGCTTCATTTCTTCGTCTCTATCAAATATCCAGTTATATGGAATTCTTAGGTGATCAAGGTCGAGATGTTACCATCATTAAAGATTTTCTCCAAAACGGCAATTTATTTTTCATTGGCCCTCAAACTAGTATTGGTAATATGTATCTTGGTCCTTATTTTTATTATTTAATCGCACCATCTTTATTTTTATCCAACTATAATCCTGTTGGCCCGGCAATTTTCATCGCTCTTCTCAATATTGCCACCGTTTTTCTAATTTATTTTGTCGGCAAGCGTTGGTTTAGTCGTCCGGTTGGTTTAATTTCTGCCTTTCTTTTCGCCATTTCTCCAGTAGTTATTAAGTATTCCAATTTTATTTGGAATCCCAACATTATGCCCTTTTTCAGTTTGCTTTTTATTTATTTCTTTTTTGAAAGTTTCCGATCTAAAAAATACCACTATTTTTTATACGCATCAATGGCTTTTATCATGGTTATTAACAGTCATTATCTTGGCTTGGCCCTTTTACCATTCATTGGTCTTTTTTGGCTTTACAATTTAATTAAATTTATCCAAACAAAATCAAAACGATTAAAACCATTTTTAAAATACACTTTTTTAGCCATTTTTATTTTTATTTTATCCCTAACTCCTCAAATTCTTTTTGATATTAAACATGACGGTCAAAACTTCAAGGCTCTTTTGAATTTTTTTACCTATCGAGAAACTACCGTTAATATTAAGGCTTATAAAGCTATTCCTGAATTGCCAGCCTTATTCAATCAGGTCAACACTCGACTTTTAACTGGTAAAAACGAAACAGTTGGTTTAATCGTCAGTATTGTTTTCTTTATTAGTCTTGTGCCACTTGTTTTAAAATTCAAAAAACAAAAACCCGCCTTTTGGATTATTTTTTTCTGGTATTTATCTGGTTTAATTGCTTTAGCTCTCTATAAACAACACATCTATGATCATTATTTTGCCTTTCTTTTTCCCGTTGTTTTTATTCTCGCCGGTTTTTTAATTAATAAATTTAAATTTATAGGCATTCCTTTTTTAATTCTAATAACTATTGTTTCCTTTTTAGAAAATCCTTTCCGTTATCAACCCAACAGCCAATTAAAAACCGTCACTCAAATTGCCGATTTAATTATTACCAACTCCAATAATCAAGATTTTAACTTTGCTCTGCTTGCAAAACAAAATTACGATCCTCCATATCGTTATATTTTAGGTAATAAACAAGCAAAAATAGTCAATCTTCCCGATAAAATGGCCGAACAATTATTTATTGTTTGTGAACCCTTCCAAATTGAATGTAACCCTATTAATAATCCAGAATGGTCTGTTGCCGCCTTTGGTTGGGCAAAAATCGATAACCAATGGGAAGTAAATGGTATAAAAGTTTTTAAACTTATACATAACTCAGACGGTAAAAAAGAATAACCTATTCTGTATATCCTAATAACGGATCTAATTGATTTTCTTTCGCCTTACACCATTCACTACTGGAGGCTTCCTTTTGAACCGGTAAAACAACTCCAAATCTTCCAAATTTTTCACTAATCTCATTGGCACTTGTTTCCCAAGGAATTATCACATTATATGTCGGTACAGATCCGCTTGGTTTAATTATTTCAACTCCCTTATACCAAAATAGATATCTGAAACCCACTCCATCTCCAAATTTAGCTACATAATTTATCCCAATACAAGGATAACCTTTTTTTAATTGATCAGCCCGGATATATTCAACTAATTGTCTTTTATACAAATAAGAATCGTTATTTTGATTAGTAATTTTTATCAACCAAACAAAATTAGCTATTAAATAAATTCCGCCAATTCCTAAAATAACTTTATCAAAATATTTTTTATCCCAAAATATATCAAAAAATAAAGAAACTATAACTACAAAAATGGCCAGATAATTTGTGAAATAATATTCACTTACTATTCTTTTCGAGGTATATTGAGCTAAACCAATTATAAAAAACCAAACAAAAAAGGCGATTAATTCTTTCCCTTTTATTTTCTTAAATTTATAAACAACATAAGTTATTAATAAAAAAATAGGCCAAACAATTTCCACAGGTTTAATTGGTAATCCAATCAATAATCTTTGTTGTATTTCAATAGCAGATGCATTAATCACCTTTTTAAATTTTACAAATCCTACTGGTTGACCTAGATCCTTTTGGGAAGCAGTAATCACACTTCTAACCTGAGAAAAATTATGTTTCAATTCAAAAATCCAAAAAGGACTACTAATCAACATAAATAACAGTAAAGTTACTAAAACATTTTTAATTTTTATTTTCTTTAAATTTTCTTTAAATTTTCCACCAGACATAAAATAAGCCAAAATCGGAATTGGTAAAACAGGTATTAAGGCAATATGAATATGGTAGGTAAGTCCAGCTAAAACACCAAAAAGCGGCATTAATTTCAAATTTTTTCTAAACATTCCAAATATCAAATACAAAAACCAAACCGTCCAAAGAATTGCCAGTTCAGTTGGACACGACCATTTATCATACAAGGCCGCTCCATAAGAAACGGCGTAAATAAAGGCCATTACTATTCCAACTCTTTCAGAAAAATATTTTTTACCCAAAATAAAAAAACTCACTATTGTTAATAAGCCAATCGTGGTTAGCGGAACAATGGCACTAATTGGATTCATACCAAACAAAAAATATACAAAGGCCATCATATAATAGTATAGAGGCCCAATAAAAACACCATCAACGCTAGTTATTTGTCCAACAGTTCGTATGTGTTTATTCACTACAATATCCTTAGCAATCCATGAATACAAATCTTGATCATGAGCGAAAGCAAACGATTTTTCAAAATTATAAACTCTCATTATTAAACCAATCACTAAAATCATTCCCAGTATTATTAGAGTTTTTCCATTAAGTTTGGTTTTTATTTTCAACATCTATTTGATGTTAACATAATGTCTATTTTTCAATCAATCAAATTGACTGTATAATTCATTAAATGAATTCAATCTCAATTATCATTCCTTGCTATAACGAAGAAAATAATTTAAAAAAAGGCGTCTTGGATGAAGTTTCCGATTTTCTTAAAAATCAAAAATTTAAATGGGAAGTCATAATCTGCAATGACGAATCAACTGATAATAGTCTTAAATTAATTAAAAATTTTGTTTCAAAACATAAAGGTTTTTGTGTTTTAGATCTACCCCATGGTGGTAAACCATCAGCTGTTTGGGGTGGAATCCAAGAAGCCAAGTATTCAATTACACTTTTTACAGACATGGATCAATCCACACCTTTAAAAGAATTAACAAAACTCTTACCTTTTTTTAACAAAGGTTACGACGTTGTCATAGGTTCTAGGGGTGTTTCTCGTGAAGGCAATTCTTTAACCAGAAAAATTATGGCCAGAGGTTTTCTTCTGGGTCGTCGTTTAGTTTTACTTCCCAAAATAATTGACACGCAGTGTGGTTTTAAAGCTATAAAAACTGATCTAGCCAAAAAAATATTCCCAAATCTCCAATTTTTTAAAGACAAATCAGACAAAAAAGGTTGGCGTGTTTCTGCTTTTGATGTCGAACTTTTATTTATGGCTCAAAAATGGGGTTATAAAATTAAAGAAGTCGAAGTTGATTGGAAAAACGAAGATTTAAGCACTACCAAAGGGGATGATAATACGCGTTTTAAGAAAGAATCAAAACAAATGATACAAGAAATAATTAGAGTTATTCGAAATAATCTTCAAGGTGTCTATGACCAAAAATAATTTCTTCCGTTTTTTTCTTTTAATTTTAATTTCAGGATTCTATTTTTTTTCTCGTTTTCAAAATATAACTTCAATCCCTGTTTTTGGTGATGAAGCCATATATATTCGTTGGGCTCAAATCATCCAATCTGAGGAAACTCTTCGATTTATCCCCCAAACCGATGGTAAACAACCACTGTTTATGTGGATTAACGCTGCCACTCTTAAATTTATTTCCGACCCACTCATCTCTGGTCGCATCATTTCTATATTTGCTGGTTTTGGCCTAATCTTACTTTTATTTTTTACTACCGCTATTTTTTTAAATTATGAAGATAAAGAAAAAAATATTTTTAAATTTATTAAAACTAGCATCAATAATTTTTTTTATCCATCTATTTTTACTTCTCTGATTTATTGTTTAATTCCTTTTTCTTTTTTCTTCGATCGCATGGCTCTGGCTGATACTTTGCTTTCATTTTTTGGTCTATTAACTCTGCTTTTTTCCTTCTTTTTAGCCAAATATCCCAGACTCGACTTATCCCTAATTTTAGGTTTTATTTTAGGTCTTTCTTGGCTAACAAAATCACCAGCAATTTATTTTATTGTTCTATCTATTATTACTTTTTTATTATTTAACTACCGTAATTTTAAATCCGTTATTTTTCCAATAATTTCATCCATTATTGCTTTTTTTATCTATAATATTCTCCGTCTTGGGCCTCAATTTAGTCAGATTTCTGTTCGTAATAAAGATTATATTTGGTCAATTTCTGAAATTTTAAAACATCCTTTTGATCCATTAAATCCACATTTATTAGATACCTTATCTCTCTATAATCAATATATTTCTTGGCCACTTTTAATTTTTAGTTGTGTTGGGTTAATTTTACTTTTAATCAAAACCAAAAAATCTAAAAGTTCAAATTTTAAATATTTAATCTTAATTTCTTGGTGGATTCTACCTTTAATTGCCAACACTGCTATGGCTAAGGTTTTTACTGCCCGCTACATTCTTTTTACCCTTCCACCTTTAATTATTTTAATCTCTATTGGCTTTCTAAATTTTTTAGCCAAAATCAAATCAAATTTTTTAAAATTTATTTTTATTATTGCTGTTTTTACTTTAAATCTAAATTTTATCTACAAAATTTCCGTTGACCCTATCCATCAAAAAATATATTCTACTGAAACTGGTTATCTTTCCGATTGGACCTCCGGGTGGGGAATCAAAGAATCAGCAGATTTTCTAAAACAAAGATCACAAGTTGCTAATGTAATTGTTGGCACTGAAGGTGCTTTTGGTACTCTTCCCGACGGTCTTCAAATCTATTGCAATAAAATTCCTCGATTAACGATAATTGGTGAAGGTTTAGGTTTTTCCGAATTACCAGTAAATCTAATTGATGCTAAAAATCATGGCGATGAAGTTTATTTATTAATTAATAAATCTCGTCTCAAAATAAACTCAAATCAATTGAATCAATTAGAACTAATAAAATCATTTGATAAACCAAACAATGATCAGTTGCTTTTGTATAAAATTTAAAAAGCTACTGTACAATATTATTATGGTAAAAATCAGTAAAAAAATAATGATTCCGCTCGTGATTGGTATCGTCATACGTATTTTTTTAATGGCTTTTACATATCATCCAGATCTTGCTGGTCAAAGCTTGTCTTCTTACTTTTGGGGATTTAAAAATGTAACCAATGTTTATGAACATCTTCTCTCCCTTCCGCCAGACCATCCTTTAGTCAGAAACTTTGGTGTGAATGATATTTTTATTTATCCGCCATTAACTTATTTCACTCTCGGCACTTTTCAAAAAATTTTTGCTTTCACCGGATTAGGTAATTTTTTAGAAACTGTTATGTCAGGCACTAACATATATAGTATACCTGGGCTCTCCTGGTATCTTTTTATTTTAAAATTTCCATATCTTTTTTTTGATTTAGCTGTTGCTTTTTTATTATATAAATATTTTAATAATCCTCGTCAAAAATATTTAGCTTTTATTCTTTGGCTTTTTAACCCAGTTACTTTGTATGCCACTTTTTGTATGGGTGTATTCGATATAATCCCTGTATTTTTTACCGTTTTATCGGCCTATTTTCTAAAAAAAGAAAAATTGTCTTTTTCTGCTCTTTCTATCGGTTTTGGTATTGCTTTTAAAATGTACCCTCTCTTTTTGTTGCCATTTGTTATTTTTAAAGCAAATAAGTGGTCTCAGCGAATCAAATTATTAATCATTTCTTTTCTTCCTGTAATTATTACCAACCTTCCATTCATTTTTTCCTCAGCCTATCGATATATGGTTTTTAGCCCAAAGAGTCAAAAAATGCTTCATATGGAATGGATGCTTTCTGGTGCCGAAGGTTTATTTCCTTTTCTTTTAATTTTAATCATGCTTTATCTTTTATCACAAAATAAACTACTACGACCAAAATTTTATATTTCTTACTTTTTTGTTATGTTTTTACTTCTCTTCTCGGTTACTCATTTTCATCCACAGTGGTTTATTTGGATCACGCCGTTTTTAATTATTGAATTAATAAACTATCGCTTCAAAGAAGCTTGGATATACTTAGGATTATTATTTATTTACATTTTTATAGTTTTTACCTTCGAGAATTCTCTTTCAATTGGCTTATTTGCACCACTCGACCCATCCCTGGCTTCTTTTGAAGGCACTCAATCGATTATTACTAAAGCCACTGATATTAATCAATTAAAAAGTTATTTTCGTAGCATATTCGCCGGAATATCAATTTATTTAGCCTTTACTCATCTTAAAAAAAGTGCTTAAAAAAAAGTTTTTATTACCGGTTTTATTATTAATTTTAACTATTCCTGCTTTTTTCTTTTTTTTAAAACCCGGATCTTTATATTGGAATATGCACGACGATATGCAAATGATTCGTCAATTAGAATTTGAGAAATGCTTAAAAGACGGTCAAATTCCATGTCGTTGGACTCCAGATTTAGGTTTTGGTTACGGCTACCCATTATTTAATTTTTATCCTCCATTCCCAAATATCGTTGGTCAAGTTTTTAGAACTTTTTCTTTTTCCTTTACCCAAAGTATTAAATTTACCGCCGTTGTCCAATTTATTTTATCTGCATTATTTATGTATATTTTGGCTTCATCTCTCTTTGGTAAATTGGGAGGTTTTGTAGCCGCTCTTTTTTATACTTATGTTCCATATCATGCCTTAAATATTTATGTTCGAGGTGCTATGAACGAGGCCTGGGCTGCTGTTTTCTTTCCTTTAATTTTTTATTTTGCCAGAAAAATAGTTTTAAAACCTAAATCTAACGATATTATTGGTTTAGGTGTTTCTTTTGCCTTTCTTTTACTTTCTCATAATCCCATGGTTTTAACATTTACTCCTATTCTTTTTGTTTGGGTTCTGTTTTTGTTTTGGCAAACCTATGGGCTTAATTTTAAAAAAATGATACCTATTTTTATTAAACTAGGTATTTCTGGAGTTTTAAGCGCTTCATTAGCCGCCTTTTTTACTCTTCCACTTCTTTTCGAAACTAAATTTATCCAAGTTGAATCTATGTTTCAAGGATATTATTCTTTTTCTGCCCATTTTGTTAGTTTAAAACAAATGTTTTTAAGTAATTATTGGAACGATGGTGGTTCTGTGTGGGGTCCAAACGACACCATGTCTTTTATGATTGGTTTCACCCATTGGGTGTTAGCGGTTCTGATTAGTTTTTATTTTATTATCACTTCTATTAAAAACAAAAAAATTAATAAAAAACTTTTGCTTCCAACTCTGTTAATATTAATGGCTTTTGGAACCGCCTTTATGGCTCACGAAAAATCTACTTTTATTTGGCAAATTTTCACTCCTCTCCAAAAAATTCAATTTCCATGGAGATTTTTAAACCACACAGCTTTTTTACTTTCTTTATCAGCTGGAATTTTGCCATATATCTGCCAAAAGATTTTTCCAAAAAAATTTGCTTTAATTCCAACTATTTTGATTTTAATTATTCTTTTTGCCACTAATATCTCTCATTTTTATCCAGTCCATAGTGGTCCAGTTACCGATGCTGAAAAATTTTCTGGATCAAGTTGGGAACGTCAAATTTCTGCTAGTATTTACGATTATTTACCAAAAACAGCATCATCTGCCGCTAAATCAGTTGCCATTCCCTATATTGACAATATTAATCCTAACGAAGCATTGATTAATATGTCCGGTCAGAAAAAGGGGACAGATTGGCTATTTTTTAATTTATTTTTAAATCAAGATGCCAAGGTTACTATTTCTCAATTAGCTTTTCCTAATTTTGAAATCACTGATAAAGGTCAAAAAATAGATTATGAAATTGAACCAGAACTTGGTCGTATGGTTGTCAATTTAAAAAATGGCGATCATCAAATTTATGTAAAATTAAAAAACACCCCCATCAGGACTATTTCGAATTATATTTCTCTTTTTGCCTGGTTAGGATTAATATTTTATTTGTTTAACCCTTTATGGAAGAAATTGATCTTCAAGAAATAAAAAACAAAACCACAAAAAATGTTTTATTTCTTTCATTAAGGAATATTGGTATTCAGGCAATTTCTGTAATCGGTTTTTTTCTTCTAACTATTTTATTAGGCGTTGGCGAAGTCGGCCTTTTTGCTATTGTTGCTGAATCTGTCAGTATCTTAGGTTATTTTTCCGACCTCGGTTTAGCCGCTGCTTTAATTCAAAAAAAAGATGAAGTTAAAAAAGAAGAATTGCAAACAACTTTTACTATTCAGCAGATTTTAGTTGTCATTTCTTTAATTGTTACTTATTTTATTTTTACTAAATTTAGTCAGAATAAAGGATATGGCCCTCAAGAATTTTGGATTTTTATTTCTCTTTGTTTTTCTTTTGTTTGTGCTTCACTCAAAACTATTCCTTCCGTTCTTCTCGAAAGAAAACTTAATTTCAAATTAATTTCCACTGTCGATATTGTTGAAAATGCTTGTTTTTATGGTTTCGCTGTTCTTTTCGCCTTTCTAGGTTTTGGTGTTTATTCTTATGCTTTTGCCACGTTTATTCGAAGTCTTTTAGGGCTAATTATTATTTACAGATATAGTTTTTGGCCAATTGGTTTTTCCTTTCATTGGGAATCAGCCAAATCACTTTTTAAATACGGTATTCCCTTTCAGCTAAATTCTTTTATTGCTATGATTAAAGATCGTCTATCAAATTTATTAGTTGCCGGTATTATTGGTCGCACCGATTTTGGTATTCTTTCTTGGGCTCAAAAAGGTCCAAGAATTCCTTTAAGTTTTATGGATGCTATTATGAGGGTTACTTTTCCTACCTTTGCTCGCCTTCAAGACCATAAAGAAATTTTAAAAAAATCACTTGAGAAAAGTCTTTACTTTATTGCTCTTGTTGTATTTCCCATGACTGTCGGAATTGCTCTAATTGCTCCGGACATAATTAATTTGATTCCCAATTATAAAAAATGGTCACCGGCCATTTTTCCTCTTTATTTTTATACCATTAGTGTTGTTATTGCCTCAATTACAACTCCATTAACCAATGCTTTTAATGCCATTGGTAAAATTACTCTCACCACTAAATTTATGATCATGTGGACTGTTTTAACTTTGTTTTTTTATCCCCTTTTAAGTATTAAATTTGGCTACACTGGTACTGCTTACGCTGTTTTAATTGTTAGTCTCAGTTCTTTTATCGTTTGGTTTATGGCTCAAAAAGTTTTTGACATTCACATTATTAAAACTATTTCTAATCCCGCCATTGCTACTATTTTAATGATTGGTCCTTGTTTAATGTTTCAATTTTTAAATTTAAGTAGTTTAACCAATATTATCGGTAAAATTTTAATTTCAGTTTTAGTCTACGGTTTTTACACCTTTTTATTCTCCAAAGATGAAATTATTTGGTTTTGGCGCCAACTCTCATGTTTAAAAACAAAAAAATAAAAAAAATATCTGTTATTGTAATTGTCTTAAGCACAATTTTATTCTCCCTAACCATGTTTAGAAGTGGTTTAAAATATCAATTTGGGCTAGGTTTTTGGGGCCCAAATGGTCACGATGCCATTTGGCACTTAAGTTTAATTAATCAACTAAAACAACAAATTCCGCCTCAAAATCCAATATATTCTGGTTCTATTTTACAAAATTATCATTGGGGTTTTGATTTTTTAGTCGCAGTTATTTCTAATATAACCACTATTGATTCAAGTTTTCTTTATTTTCAAATACTGCCTATTATTTTTTCTTTACTGATTGGGTTTTTATCTTTTAAACTTGCTTTTTTAATTACCAAAAATAATATTACCAGTATTTTTTTTGTTTTATTAAATTATTTTGCCGGTTCTTTTGGTTGGATTTACACTCTTCTTAAAAATCATCAAATTGAAGGGGAGTCACTTTTTTGGTCAATGCAGTCAGTATCAACTCTTCTAAATCCACCCTTCGCTTTATCTTTAATAGTAATTTTGTTTGGCTTAATTCTTTGGTTTAAATATCATTCTTCAAATTCAGTTAAAATAGCTGTTTTAATCGGTCTGGTCTTTTCTCTATTAAGCGGTATTAAGGTCTATGCCGGAATTTTAGTTGGATTAGCACTCTCCTTTTACTGGCTTTATAATGCGATTCGTTCCAAAAAAATTTTTGGTTTTAATTTTATTATTTGCCTAATTATGGGTTTAACTTCACTTTTAATTCTCCTTGGCTTAGGTGTTTTAAAAGGTGATCAATTATTAGAATTTAAACCACTTTGGTTTACTCATTCTATGATTGAATCTCTTGATAAATTTTATTTACCCAAACTAGCCTCATTCAGATTCAATCAAACCAATATTCTAATTTCTGCAATTTTAGAGATTGGACTGGTTTTTATTTTTTTAATTGGTAACCTTGGTACCAGGTTTTTGGGCTTTCTCTTCCTTTTTTCCAAGAAAATTAAAAAAGAAATTAATGATTTTGATAAATTAATTATTTTTATTTTTATTTTTTCCTTTTTAATTCCCCTCCTTTTTGTTCAAAAGGGGACCGCTTGGAACACTATTCAGTTTTTTTATTATTTTCTCTTTTTTACCAATTTTTATTTCGCCCAATTTCTATCAAAACTCTGGTCAAAACATAAAGCTTTAGTTTCAATTTTATTATTAATTTCTTGTCTTACCAGTTTTAGTACTTTAAAGGATTATTTTGGTAATCCACCTCCAAGTTGTCTCCCTAACTCTGAAATTGAAGCTTTAAATTTTTTGAAAAATCAAAACGACGGTTTTGTTTTAACTTATCCTTATAATAAATATAAAAAAGATAAAATGACCACCCCTATTCCTTTGTATGCTTATGAAACTACTGCCTATGTTTCCGCCTTCAGTGGTAAACAAACATTTTTAGAAGATGAAATGAATTTAGATATTACTGGTTTTGATTGGCAACAGAGACGTGATGAAGAAGAAAAATTTTTTAAAAGTACTGACCAATTTTTCGCTCGTGGTTTTCTTATCAACAATAACATTAGTTACATTTACTTAATCAGTGATCAAAATTTTTCCTTAAGTACATTTGATCTCCAAATTAACGAGATTTTTAATAATAGCCAAGTTAGGATTTACAAAGTCCAAAGGTGATAAAATAAGACATTCAATTATGAAAAATAAACCTAATATTTCGGTCGTCATTAATGTTCGAAATGAAGCCGAAGCTCTAAATAAATGTCTCCGTTCCATTAAAAACCTAGCCGATGAAATAATCGTTGTCGATATGAATTCTACCGATGGCAGTCATGAAATTGCTAAAGAAGCTGGAGCTCAAGTTTTTTCCTATCGTCCAATGAAATTTGTCGAACCAGCTAGAAATTTTGCCATTTCCAAGGCTACTGGCAAATGGATCTTACTTCTTGATCCTGATGAATTTTTAAACAAAACCCTCAAAACTGAGTTACTTACTATTACCAAAAGAACCGATGTTGATTTTGTTAAAATTCCTCGCAAAAATATTATTTTTGGAAAATGGATTCGTCATTCTAACAGTTGGCCTGATTATTTAATTCGCTTTTTCAAAAAGGGCGCTGTCACTTGGAAAAAAGAAATTCACAGTCAGCCAACAACCAAAGGCAATTGTATAACTCTTTTAGATTCTGAAAAAATGGCTATCCAACACAATAATTACACTAGCATCAGTCAATTTATCACTCGAGCCCTTCGTTATAGTGGAATTCAAGCAGATGAATTATCTGCTCAAAATTACAAAATTAAAACCAGTGATTTTATTTTGAAACCAATTCAGGAATTTAATAGCCGTTTTTTCTTTGCCGAAGGTTACAAAGATGGTTTCCACGGTTTAATTTTTTCTCTTCTTCAAGCTTTTTCTATTGTTCTAATCTATGTCAGACTTTGGGAAAAACAAGGTTGCCAAGAAAAATCCATTACCAAAGAATCTTTTGTTTCTACTAGTCAAGAAACTACTTTCGAATATGATTTTTGGTTTAATAAATATTTCAAAAACGAATATTCTACTAATTTTTTCAAAAGATTTTTACTTAAAATTCGCCTAACTTTAAGTTATCTAACTAAAAACTTTTAGTTTTATGGAAAAAATTGCCATCATTGTTTTAAACTGGAAACAACCCAAGCTTACTATAGAGACCATTAATTCCATTCTTAAGATTAAGCATAGTTCATTTGATTATGAAATAATTTTAATCGACAATGGTTCTCCAGATGATTCTATTAAAATTTTTAATCAAGAATACAAAAATAATAAATTAATAAAAATTTTAAACACCAAATCCAATCTTGGCTATACTGGTGGTAATAATTTTGGTATCAGCTATGCTCTTAAAAATAATTTTGATTTTATTGTCCTTTTAAATAACGATGTCTTAGTCGATCCAAATTTTATAGATGAATTATTAAAAGAATCGGCCAATTACGACCTCCTCGGCCCTAAAATTTATTTTGCTCCTGGTTTTGAATTTCATAAAGATCGCTATCAAAAAAAAGATTTAGGCAAAGTTATTTGGTCAATGGGTGGTCAAATGGATTGGGATAATATCTATGGTAGTAATATTAGTATTGATGAAATTGATCATGGCCAATTCAAAAAAATCATAAATAAAGTTGATTTTATTAGCGGTTGTTGTTTAATGGCCAGTCGCCAAGTTTTCCAAAAAATTGGAAAATTAGATGAGAATTATTTTATGTATCTTGAAGATGTTGATTTTTGTCAGCGTGCCAAAAATGCTGGTTTTAAAATGGCCTGTATTCCAAGATCAATTATTTGGCATGTGAATTCCGGTTCAACTAGTGGTCCAGGAGATTTACAAAATTACTTTATAACCAGAAATAGAATTTATTTTGCCTATAAATACGCCAAAATAAGAACAAAATTTGCCATCTTTAGAGAATCTCTAAAAATATTATTTAGTAAATCAAAATGGCAAAAACAGGCTATTATAGACATTTATACTAATAAGATGAATAAGGGGAGCTGGTAATGACCATAAAAAATCTTTCCATTATCATTTTAGCTGGCAACGAAGAGAAAATGATTGTTAATTGTCTCAAATCTTGTAATTGGACTGATGAAATTATTCTTGTCGCTGCCAATTCCACTGATAATACTGTTAATCTTGCCAGAAAAACCATTCCCGCAATAAAAATAATCAAAACAATTGATGAATATAATAAAAAATTTTCTAAATGGCGTAATTTAGGTTTTAATAATGCCTCTAAAGATTGGGTTATATATATCGATGCCGACGAAAGAATTACTCCAAAACTAAAACAAGAAATCATAAAAAAAATAAATATTAAAAATAACCCGATTTCCCATTACGCCATTCCTCGAGCCAATCATTATCTAGGCCAAAGAGTCCGATATGGCGGTTCTTATCCAGATTATGTTAAACGTCTCTATTGTAAAAAATATTTTAAAGGCTACCAAGGCATTCTTCATGAAGAACCTATCGTTGACGGCCCTCTAGGACATTTAAAATCCGACCTTTTACACTACACCCACCGTGATCTCACTTCAATGGTCAACAAAACTTTAGTTTGGACTGATATGGAAGCCCAAGCTCTTTTTCAAAATAATCATCCACCTGTCGTTTGGTGGCGTTTCATTAGAATGATGTTAACCAAAATTTGGGAAAGACTAATAGTTCAAAAAATGTGGCGGGACGGCACTGTTGGTTGGATTTCTGTTTTATTTGAAACTTTTGATACTTTTTTAATCTACGCCCGCCTTTGGGAAATTCAACAAAAACAAAACAAGCAGATTTAATGCTATTATAAATTTGATGGTAAAAAGAGTTGCAATCTACGATCCCTATTTAGATACATTAGGTGGTGGCGAAAGATATTGCCTAACAGTTGCTGAAATTTTATTAAAACATGGTTATAAAGTTGATTTATTTTGGTCTGGTGATCAAAAATTAATAGAAAAAGCCACCAAAAGATTTTCTTTAAAATTAGATGGTTTAAATTTAGTTAAAGATGTTTTTCAAATAAAACCAAAACAAATTGATTTTCTTGAAGAAGAACAAGACTTATCCAAATTTATTAATAGATCTCTTAATCCTCAAAAAATCCATAAAAAATTTATTAATTTTATTAATAAATTAAAAACTACCAGCAAATACGACATTTTATTTTATTTAGGCGATGGTAGTATTCCTATTGTTTTTGCCAAACAAAACCTTCTTCACATCCAAGTTCCTTTTTCCGACAATCAAAATATTGTAAATAAGATAATTAACAATTCAAAATTACTGTTATTTTCAAAAATAATTTGTAATTCTCAATTCACTGCCAAATTCTATCAAGACAGTCTTCCTTCCAAAATTAATATCATTTACCCGCCAGTTGATATTGATAAATTCGAACCATCAGATGATAAAAAGAATTTCATTTTATCAGTTGGTCGTTTTGATAATATTTTAAATGCCAAAAAGCAAGACATTTTAATCGATGCTTTTAAAAAATTATTTGAAGAAGAAAAAGTAGCTAATTGGAGATTAATATTAGCCGGTGGCAGTCTTACTAATCCTGACGAAAATTCTTACTTAAAATATTTAAAAGAAAAAGCTTCCGGATTGCCAATTGAATTTATAATTAATCCAAGCTTTGATGATTTAAAAGAAATTTATTCAAAATCAAAAATATATTGGCATGCTGCCGGATTTGATATTGACGAAACGACTCATCCAGAAAACACTGAACATTTTGGCATGACTGTTGTTGAAGCTATGGCTTCAGGTTTGGTCCCTGTTGTAATTGCTAAAGGTGGTATTCCCGAAATTATTTCCGATGGTGTCGATGGATATTTATGGACAATCATCGATGAATTAGTCTTTAAAACCAAAAGTTTAATAGAATCGCCAGACGATTTAAAAAGAATGTCAAAAAAAGCTATCGGTAAATGTCAAAAATTTTCAAAGGATAATTTTGAAAAAGATTTACTTAATTTAATTAAAAATTAATATGAAAATATCGGTCATTATCACTAATTGGAATGGATTAGATTTACTTAAAAAAAATTTAGAACAGGTAATTAAAATGAGCCCTGAAGCCCAAGAAATTATTGTTGCTGACGACGCTTCCTCTGATAAAAGTGTTCATTATATAAAAGAGCTTCAAAAAAAATATTCTAAACTAAAATTAATTACTCATAAAAACAACCTAGGATTCGGTAAAAATTCAAATAATGCCATCTTTAAAAGTAAAGGTGATTTTGTCGTTATGTTAAATAGCGATATTTTTCCTCATCAAGATTACATAAAAAACGCCCTCCATCATTTTTCCAATCCAAAAGTTTTTGGTGTTGGTTTTGCTGAATTAGGTAATGAAAATTGGGCTAGGATTTTTTGGCAAAATGGCTATCTTCAGCACGAACCCGGAAAAGATATTAAAAAAACTCATATCACTGGTTGGCTTTCTGGTGGTGGTTCAATTGTCAGAAAAGATTTATTTCAAAAATTAGGTGGTTTTGATAAAGTTTACGAACCATTTTATTGCGAAGATTTAGATCTTGGTCTCAGAGCTTGGAAATCGGGATATACACTTTTATGGGAACCAAAATGTATTGTTGAACATCGTCATGAATCGACTATGTCTAAATTTTCTAAAAGCCTTTTAAATTATGTCAAAGAAAGAAATCGCCTTTTGTCTGTTTGGAGAAATATCGACGATCCAAAATTTCTTTCAATTAATAAACTTGCCATGATCGGCCGAGTTTTATCTGGCCCCAATTATATAAAAATTATTCGCGCCGCCAAAAAACAAATTAAAAAATCAGCACCACCGATTGTTTTTCCAAAACTAACCGATCAAGAAATTTTTAAACTTTTTTCCGATAATTAAAATGAAGTTATCTATTATTATAATTACTTGGAATACTGCCAAAATAACTCAAAAATGTGTTCAGACAATTAATAAATTTCTAGACAATCCGGAAATTATTATTGTCGACAATGGCTCTAAAGATAATACAGTTGAACTTCTTTCTCGAGAAAAAAATGTCAAAATAATAAAAAATAATTCCAATTTAGGTTTTTCCAAAGCCAACAATATCGGTTTCCAATACACTTCGAATGAATATATTCTTTTTATGAATTCTGATATCGAATTAATCAATGATTCTATTAATGATTTACTAAATTACTTTAAAGACAAAAATAATATTGGTATTATTGGTCCAAAATTTTTAAATCCAGATCTCACTGTCCAATCATCAGTTTTCCCTAAGCAATCAGCCTTAAATGCCTTTAAAGAATTTTTTTTATTTAAAAAAAATTCTTATTCAAAATATACTCCAAAAACCAATAACCCCATCAAAGTTTGGGCTATTTCTGGTGGTTGTATTCTTACTCGAAAATCATTTTTTGAATCCATTGGTGGCTGGAATGAAAAATATTTTTTTTATTTTGAAGATTTAGACCTTTGTCGAAAAATAAATAAAATTGGTAAAGACGTAATCTATTTTCCCAAATGTCAAATCATTCATCGTCATGGCGCTAGCGGTGTCAAATTAGCCGATTTTTCTAATCAATGGCGTCGTTTAATACCCGGCAGTAAAAAATACCATGGTCTTTTTAAACACTATCTAATCAACTCAATCCTTTGGTCTGGTCAGAAATGGCAAAAAATATTTTCAAAAATAAATTCTAAAGCAAATTAATTTACCAATAAATTAGGAACTTCCAAAAAATAATTTTTTGTTATTCCTTTGTATCTATCAAATTGATAGATTTTTTTCACTCCCACCTCCAAAAGTTTTTCAACCGCCTTATCATCACCAGCCACAAATAAATATCTAACAGTATTGCTTTCATCTCCTATTCCAAAATCTAATCTCCAACACAAACTATCCTTTTTAATCCACCATTTATCACATTTATTATTTTCTAATGGTTTACTAGAAAGAATCTCATTTACATTAATAATTTCTGATTTGAGTCCAGCTTCTCTTAATAAAATCGATGATCCCTCTGGTACACCCCAAGTTCCACAAACACCAACTAATACTTTCGATTTATCTTTATTGTCAAAATATTTAATTACTTCAGGCAAACCTAAAGCCGTCAACCCTGAAGATACAAAATAAGATTGATCATCTTTGGCATATATTGCTTTTTCTGGATTAAAGACCAACAAACAACTTTGTCCTAAAACTAAAACCATCAATAAACAAACAAACATGTCAATTTTTTTGTTCTTAAATGACAACAAAAAATCAACTCCAAAAACTGCAATCGCCAACATTATTGGATAAGTAGCATAAATATATCTAGAAGCCATAACCTTACCAGATAAACAAATAGCCGCAGTTACAAAAACCCAATAAAATAACAACCATAAAAATTTACGATTTTCTTTCGTAAAAATTAATTTAAATGTTCCAATCAAAACAAAAATCATTAAACCAGATAAGTATGCTCCCCAATATTGAAGAAGCAAATTTGAATAATTAAAAGCTGACAGGGGATTATCTATTAATCTTTTTATTATTTCTTGAGGTGAATATATCATCAATTTTTCCTTTTCTGCGATAGAACTCCATAAAATATGACCTCCAACTCTAAAACAGCTAATTACCTCTTTATAAAAAAACATCAAAATGATTAAACCCAAAGACATTAAAAAAATATTTTTAAATTTTTTATTTTTTAAATAACCAATTACCCAAAAAGAGGCAATCATTAAATAAGTTACAAAAAATAATCTAGTAGTTGTTTTCGTTGCATAAGCAAACCCTAAAGAAATTCCAGAAAATAACATACAAGCAATAAATTTTATTATTTTTCTTCTATTTTTTTCATCTAATATTTTTTTAGACAACACCAAAAACATTAAAGATAAACTAGTAAAAGCCATTAATAAACTATCAGACAGAGCCATTCTTTCAACCAAAAAACCATAAGGGGCTATTAAAAATAGAAATAAATATATAATTGATTTTCTTAAATTAAAATATTTAGAAAAAATAATCATCCAACAAACCGCCGTCACCAAACCAGCAAATAAAGAGATTAGTCTTCCAGACAGTAAATAATTATTAATAAATGGCCCAAACGCCGATATCATCCAAAAAAATAGAGGAGTTTTTCCATCTTGAAGACTCAAATAAGCAAAATCTTTTGATTGATGAATCAAATCAGCCCAAGAAATATAAATACCTTCATCTAAATATAAAGGTGATTTTAAAATAAAAGAAAATCTCAAAACTAACAGCAAAACTACCAAAAGTGGAATAAAAATTTTGTTAATATTAGTCACTTCAAAATGATATCATATATTAATGAATCACAGAGTTGTATTCTTCTTATGTATTCTTTTAATAGTGGGTTGGGTATTTTATTTCAAATTAAAACCAAATAATTTTTCTCTGCTTTTAAATTTTAAACAACCCACACCAGTTTCTCCTGTCTATTATTTAAAAACAACCAGAGAACAAATACAATCCTTATTCATTATGGGCAACAGAGATTCATCTGAATGGAATTTTACCTTATCTCAAAAAAGAG
This sequence comes from Candidatus Shapirobacteria bacterium, assembly GCA_041661765.1. Taxonomy (GTDB): domain Bacteria; phylum Patescibacteriota; class Microgenomatia; order UBA12405; family UBA12405; genus WARW01. The sequence continues at coordinate 88,075 of JBAZTV010000002.1, forward strand.
CCCTAGAATCCCAAATACTTTGTGACCATAAATTGTCAGATTTAGGAAATAAACAATTATCACTGGCTCAAAAATATTATAAAACTGGAACATCTTATTTAAACAATCTTATTGATAAAATTGATACCAACTATCTATCACAAGAAAAGGAAAAAACTGAAAATTTGATAAAAAATACTTGTAAATAAATAATATGAAAAAAGTTTTTTTATTAGCCATTCTAATCCGGCTTTTAGTCATGCCTTTTTTTTATCACCCCGACATAAAATCTCAACATTTTCATTTTCAATTCTTTTCCCAAGGAGTTTTCAATATTTACGATTATTTAGACCAAAATAAATCCACTCTAGGATACAAAGATACTTTTAATTATTTACCTTTAACCTACTACACTTTTGGACTCACTCAAGCCATCTCTAGACCGTTTTTAGGTAATAATTTTTATCAATGGATTAATGATTGGGGAATAACCCAAAATGATTATTCCAATATGGTCTTTTTTATGTTGATATTAAAAATTCCCTATTTAATTTTTGATTTATTAATCGGTTTTCTTTTATACAAAATATATCAAAATAAAAAAGTCTTATATTTTTGGCTTTTTAATCCAATTTCTATTTATTTAATCTATACTTTAGGTAATTTTGACATCATTCCGACATTTTTAACCCTTCTGGCTTTTTATTTTATAAAAAACAATAAGCAGTTAGCCTCATATCTTAGTATTGGTATAGCCATTGCTCTCAAAATGTACCCCATCATGTTTTTACCTTTTTTATTTTTCTACGACAAAAAAAATATGTTCAAAAATATTAAATATGCTGTTTTTTCTTTAGCTCCTTTGTTTTTAAGCATTCTTCCATTTTTAAAACAAAAAAGTTTTTATGATTCATTTTTTGGTTCCGGACTCACTCAAAAAATTCTCGAATATAAATTCGCGGGTCTATCAATTTTCCCTATGATTTTTATTTTAATATTAATTGCCTACTTTTTTTCTAAATCAAAATATAAATTTGAAATTGCCATTTTGCAAACATTTTTAATTTTTATCGGGTTAGTTAATTTTCATCCTCAATGGATTATGTGGTTTCTTCCTTTTATAATTATTTTTTTTATAAATTCAAAAATAAAAAACAAAATCTTTTTCACAATATTTTTTGCACTTATATTCGCTTATATTATTTTGTTTAATGATAATTATCTAACTTGGGGACATTTAATACCTATTGATTCAAATTTTATTAACTTAACTTCACCCTATCAACTAATCGACTTAAGAACCTCAATTAATCCCTCCATTGTTCAAAAAAACATTCATAATTTACTTTTACTATTCGGTATTGTTGGATCATATTACTATGGCAAAAATAAGTAAATTATTAATTTTAGTCATCATTGAAATATTTTTTTTAGGATTATTATTTGTAATCTTATCTACTATTTTTATTTGGGAACGACCAGGAGTTTCCCAAACATCATTTGAAAAAAATTTACCCCTAGATGTCAATCATTCTTATACCCAATCTATTATTTCCGACAGAAACAATTTAAATTCCGTTTCTGTTTTACTAAAGAATCCTGGCTTGCAAAGTAGAGATATCGTTTATATAGAAATCCAAAATAATAATAAAGAAACACTCAGATCTTTTAGTATTTCTGGTCGTGGTGTAAAAGATCCTGGTTGGTTAAATTTTAAATTTCCACCACTAAATTCAAAAAAAGGTGATATTTTTCTTTTAAAAATTAGTAGTAATAGTCAAAAAGATAATCTTCTTTATGTTTATGGTGATCAAAATACTCAAAATATTAATTTCAAAACCACTTTCACCGCTGAAAATATAAAAGAATCGTTCAAGGACAATTTAAATCAACAAATAGCTAATTTTCAATCAAGAAATATTTTTCAAACCGTTTTTTATTTATTCTTAATTTTCCTAGTCGATATTCTTATCTTAATTTAAGATAAGATATTAAATATCTTAAAATGAAAAATAAATCGATTATTTTTAAAATTTCCCTGGCTATTCTTCTTGTTTTCTCTTTATTTCTTTATTTATACAAAAACACCACAATTCCACCTTCTTTATATTCAGACGAAGCCGATATTAATTACCAAGCCTTTATTTTTAATAAATATCACACCGATTATTACGGCAATAAATTTCCTATTCATTTTCATTCATATTCTGACTGGCAACCATCTTTTTTTATTTATTCAGTTGCTTTAACTCAAAAAATAATCGGCCACACTGATTCTTCAGTCAGAATTCCAGCGGCTGTTTTTGGAACTTTAACAGTTCTGGTTTTTTGTCTAATTATCAAACTTTTATTAAACAGTAATATTTGGTCAATTATCGGCGGATTTTTGCTGACCATTTCTCCCTGGCTTTTTCACTACAGTCGTACTGGTTTTGCTGTAACTAATATGCTTTCTTTAACCCTTTTAGGTATTTATTTTTGGATAAAATTTATTAAAAATAATCAAGTCAAAAATCTTTTTATTTCCATTATTTCTTTTTCTCTGCTAACTTATTCCTATAGTACCGCTAAATTACATCTAATTTTTATTTTTTTAACCCTTTATTTAATTTGGTTTAAAATTATCAATAAAATTTCTCTCAAAAATAAATTAATTACCATTTTTTTAGTAATTTTAATTTGTTTACCAGTATTTTCAGACACCCTCAAAGGTCGTGCCGGCTATCGTTTTTCCTACATTAACATTTTTAGCGATCCAACAATTAGTAAAACTGTTGATTATTCTCGTCAAGAGGATTCTGCTATGGTTTATGGCCCTCAAATAGGTCTTAAACCTCTATTTATTTCTAAAATTTTTTATAACAAACCAGTTCAGTGTTTAGAAATGTTTACTAAAAATTATTTTTCTTCCTTTTCAACCGATTTTCTCTTTTTAAAAGGCGACGGTAATCTACGACAAGGTATTCAAACCGTTGGTAATTTATTATTTCCTGATTTCTTTTTAATTATCATTGGAATTTCTATAGTTTTCGTCAAAAAATCATCAAATAGTAAATTTTATCTATTTTTCCTAATCAACTTAATTCTCTCTCCAATTCCATTTGCTTTAACTCGCGATTCTCTCTATCCTCATGCCACTCGTCTAATCTTGATGCTACCGTTTTTAATTTTCTTTTCCATTCTTGGACTTAAACAAATTTTTGAAATTACTAAATCCAAATTTTTAATTGCTTTTATTCTATTTTTGTATGTAATCTGCTTCGGTCGATTTATCCACCAATATTATTTTCATTATCCAAACATTTCTGCTCGTGATTGGCATTATGGAATGAAACAAGCCATTATCAAAGTTCAAAATAAAAATTATCAAAAAATCTATTTTATTAATTCTTATGAGCCATTTACTCCTTTCTTTTTAAATTATATTGAATATCTACCATTAAAACAAAATATTTCTCCTGCTTTATCATTAGTTTCTGAAAACAATCAATTTTTTACTGGTATGCAGGCTGATAACACATATTATCTCGGCAATATTGAATGGTCTGTTTTGTTTAATAATCCTCCTTCAAATGCTCTTTTTATTATTCCCAATCAGGACTTAATTAGAGCTCAAAACAGTCTTAACGATTACAATAAAAATCATCAAGACAAAATTAATTTTAATCAAATAGATAAAGTCTCTAAAAAATATACTGAACAAGAAGAATTTTATTTAGTCACTTTTGATCTAGCAAAAACTAAATAGAAACAAAAAATTATTGTTGATAATGTTATTAAATCCAATATTTTATTTAAAATAGTTTCTTCATACTTAATTGTAATTTCATGTTTTCCATTTGGCACCAAAAATTGAATTTGACCATAAGGTTTACTTGCTATTAAATTTAATTTTTCACCATCAATAAATCCTTTCCATCCAGGAAAATAATATTTATTATAATTTAAAACCAATTCAGACTCAGAATCTGTTATAAATTTTGTCTCCAAGCTATTAACCAAAGTTATATTTTCAATCGCTTCACTGACTGGATAAACTCGGTCATAAATCTGAGTCGGTCTAATTTCAGTAGTTTTTGGTAATCGTAAATATTCTTCTTGAAGAGTGAGATACTCCTCACTTGGAGTCGGAACTGGAATATAACGATTAATATAATAACTATCATCTCTATTTAAAAAATCATGTGGCCTAAAACGGGGTGTGTTTATAACCATAGAAACCATAATAATTATCACCGCCAATATATTTGAGTATTTAAAGTTTTTAATTAAAATAACTAGTAACGACGAAGCAAAAACAATCATAGTTAAAAATCGCCAGGGAAATTGAAAATAAGCAATAAGCGGAATATGTTCCCAAAACCAATAAGACCTAAAGTTCATCATAAACACTGAAACTACAACCAAAAATAAACTCCAAATTGATATTTTTTTAATTTTTAAAGAAATTTTAGAAAAACGAAAAATTATAAAAATCGTCGCTACTATTAAAACTATCAAATTAATTTCTCCAACAAAAAAAGACATTCCATCATAAGGCCCAGGCACCGACGCTCCATATCCCCAAAAAGGAGTTATTAGTTGTTTTAATGTCGGAAAATGATCAAAAAAATTAAAAACCGTACTATATTTCATTAAATTACTTTCCAAAAGAGCTGGTAACCAAAAATATATACTCCCTATTAATCCCAAGAAAAACAAAAAGAAAAACTCTTTTATTTTTTCCTTCTTCATAACTAAAAGTGCAAATAATAAAGCAAATGGAATAAACATATAAGAAACAATATTGTGAGTCAAGATCAATGCTGTTATTGATAACCCCCCAATTCCTACCCACTTAAAATTCTCCTTTTTACTTTTTACTTCAGCTAATCTAATTAAAGAAAATATTATTAATGGTAAAAACACAAAAGCCAAAGACTCGCCCAATGCTCCTCTGTCATAAATATCAGTTGAGCGATATGGAGTATAAATATAAAGCACTGCTGCCGCCATACCCACAAATTTTCCTGATAAATGTCTTGCTAAAAAATACATTGTAATCGCGGAAATTAATAAACTAAAGATAAAAACAGCTTTGATACTATATACAAAATTCAATCCTAATAAATGAAATATTTCACCTAAGTAATAGGGGAGTGGAAATATAAAGTTAAATAAAGGATAACCAAACCCAAAACTCAAATCAGACACATATCTAGGTGGTATCTGTCCTTCGGTAACAGCTTGATCCATTTGCTGCAACCAAGCAATGTGCATGTCATCAGATGCTCCAAAAAAACCAGGCCTTATTAAGGCCAACATCGCAGGAACTACTAATAAAACCAATATTAATAATTCTTTTATTTTCATAATAAATATTTTTTCTTACTAAAAAAAATTATAATCATACTTATTAATGTTAACAAACTTAAGATATCTCCTATTTGCCTCGGAATAGTTTTTTCCAGTTTAACAATTATTTGATGCGAACCTTTATTCAAGTTGAAACTTATTTGTCCAAAACAAAAATCTTGGTTACTGCAATCATTATGGTTAAAAGAAACTGGCAAATTATCAACAGTCACTTTCATTCCCGGAAAATCAAATATAGGTAATCTTATTTTGGTAACATCACTATCCACATTTATTTCCCCAGTCTGGTAATTACTCCCTTTTTTGTAATTTTTTACCTCTGCTTTTCCCTCAGTAATTTCCGGAACTTCAGGTGCTTTATAATTTGGCGGTAAAACAGCATTACTTGGTAAATAATCAAAAATACTTGCGGTTTGTTGTTTTAAAAATTCTTGACCAGTTAATAATTGCTGATCATTAATCTCTATCCACTTCTGTGGTTTGAAGAAATTTCCATATAAGCAAAATAATAATAAAACTGTCACTACCATTATTATTTTTTTACCCTTACTACTAAAATAATTAATTGCATATCCAGATAATAATGATAAAAGAAAAGCATTAACCACTAAAAATCTCCAAGGAAATTGGAACATAGCCATAAAACCAAAACTTTCCCAAATAAATGCCGATCTTTGATGAATTAGAAAAATAGTTAACAAACTTATTCCAGCCAAAACCAAAATAATAATACTATTTTTCTTAGATTTTTTATAATTTTTTATGGCTAAAATTACTCCTATTAAAGATAGTATCCAATGTATTTGTCCTACTGAAAGCGATAAATCATCACCTGGGCCCAATTGAGATGAACCATATCCCCAATGATTTGAAATAAATAATTGATATAAATTTACAAAATGTTGTCGATAATCAAAATAACCACCAGTCATACTATCGAGATGGATATAACCTCTTTCAAAAATTAAAGGCACTATAAAAAATGAAGCCAATCCTGCTCCAATTAAAAAGGCCCACAAAATTTTCCATAATTTTTTAATATTTTTTTCTTGTATTAATAAAACAAGTATCCATATTCCTAATATTGGAAAAAACGCCACAGACATTAAATTATGCGTCACAAATAAACTAAAAATTGCCAAACCAAAATATAAAACATTATTTTTACCTAAACCTTTAATAATTCGATACGAAAATAAAAACAAAAATGGGAATATTGCTAAAGATAAAAATTCACCCAACGACCCTCTTACATAAACTTGAACTGCTCTTACTGGAGCATAAACATACAACAAAGAACCAGTAAGTGCGACTATTGAATTAGTAAATAAAGTAGACAGTAACCAAAACATTCCTATTCCAGATATTATGAAACCTAGTATAAAAAGTATTTTTACTGAGTCAATATATTGAAATCCTAAATTATGAAAAACAGTTCCTAAATAATAAGGACCAGGTGAATAATATAAAAACAACGGATACCCAAAACCATACCCCATATCAGGCACCCAACGGCAAGGTATTTGACCATCCTCAAAACATTTCTCCATTTCATAAATTCGAAAATATTGCATACTATCCTGAATATTATGAATTCCTGGTTTAAGAATTGTCACAAAAGCTGGAATCGTAAATAAAACTACAGCTAATAGCCAAATACAACGTTTCATATTAATCATTATAGCTTAATTAAATGTTAACATTATACAAACATGTCTAAGTTCTACACGATTATTTTTGGATTCATTTTAGTCATTGGATTACTAACTCGTTTTATTAATTTAGATAAATTTCCAGTTGCCCTAAATTGGGATGAAATTAGTCATGGTTACAACGCCTACAGTTTAATTAATACTGGTAAAGATCAATGGTCAACATCTTGGCCCATTTTTAACTTCCGAGCCTACGGCGATTATCCCACTATTCTCAATATGTATCTTTCCATGCCTTTTATTTATTTTTTCGGTCTCAACGAATGGACAGTTCGAATTGTTTCTGCCTTTTGTGGCTTTGGCTTAATTATTATCGCTTTTTTCTTAGGTCAAGAAATTTTTAAAAACAAGAAAAAATCTCTTTTATTAATGTTATTAGTCGTACTATCTCCTTGGACATTTTTTCCATCGCGCGGTGTTTTTCAGTCAACAGTTGCTCAATTTTTTTTCTCTCTCGGACTTTTATTTTTAATCAAAGCCATCAAAAAAATAAAATTTCTTCCACTCGGGATTTTCTTTTTTTCTATTTCTACCTACGCCTATCACAATACTAAAATTGTCGTTCCAATTTTACTTTTAACTTACTTCCTTATTTTCTTTAAAGAGATTAAACAAAAAATTTCAAAACATAAAAATTTTTTTACAATCAGTTTATTAGTTCTTTCCATTTTAGTAATCCCTCAATTAATCAACACTTTTAATAAAGAAGCTCAAGCCCGAAGTCGCTGGGTTTTTATTATTAATCCAGCATCTATTAATGAAATTGAAAATAATCGTAATATTTATCAAGGCAGTCAATTAGTCGCCAAACTAAAATATAATCGAGTTACTCTTTTTAGCACTACCGTTTTCAAAAATTATTTAGATTTTGTTAATCCTAAAATTTTATTTTTCAACAGCACTCAAAACTTTCAATTTAATATCCCCAACACTGGCGTTCTTTATTCTGTTTACTTACCGTTCTTTTACATCGGCCTAATAATTTTAATTTTAAAATCCATAAAAAAAAGCTCCCCTGAAAATAAAAAATATATTTTTCTTAATTTTTGGTTTTTAATCGGTCTAATCCCCGCAGTTATCACAATCGGTGATTTTCCTATTATTCGGGCCATGACAATTTTGCCGCTTCCTCAAATCTTTATAGTTTATGGTTTTTTTAAAACCATTTCCTTTTTAAAAAATTCCAAAACAAAAACAATTTTTACTATTTTATTTTTAATAATTCTAATTATTCAATCATTTTCATATTTCAAAAATTATTTTAACGACTATTCCCAAAATTATTCTAGTTCTTGGCAGTACGGGTATAAAGAAACTGTCAATTATATAAAAGAAAATTATAATAGTTACGATCAAATTATTTTTACTAAAAAATATGGCGAAGCCCATGAATTTGTTTTATTTTATTGGCCATGGAACCCAAAATCTTACCAAAACGACCCAAATTTAAATTGGGATTTCCATGCCGATTGGTATTGGGTAAATGCATTTGATAAATTTAAATTTATCAATGATTGGGAAATCAAAAAAGAAACTGAAAAGTTAGATAAAAAAACCCTTTTAATCACCTCTCCAGGCAATTATAATAAAAGCAATAGCGCATTAATCAAAACCGTTTATTTTCTCAACCAAACACCGGCTTTTGATATTTTAAGCATCAATGATCAAAAACAATAAACTTTTTCTAATAATTATTTTTTTAATTGCCTTTTTCTTAAGGTTTTACAAGGTAGGGGAATATCCAACTTTTCTTTGGGATGAAGCTTCACTCGGTTACAATGCCTATTCAATTATTGAAACTGGTAAAGACGAATATGGCCAAACTTTACCAATTATTTTTAAATCATTTGGCGACTATAAACCTGGTCTTTATGTTTATTTAGCCATTCCATTTATTAAAATTTTTGGACTAACAACCACCACTACTCGTTTACCGTCAATAATTTTAGGTTCTCTTCTGCCAATTCTAATCTACTTTCTAATTAAAGAAATCAACCCCAAAGCCCACAAGACCGCTATTTTTGCCGCTCTTATTACTGTCTTCAATCCTTATTCAATTCATTTTTCTCGTGGCGCCTGGGAAAGTAATGTCTTAACTTTTGAATTAGTATTGGCTTCTTTTCTCTTTTTTAAATACATCAACAAAAAAAATGATAAATATCTTTTTTGGTCCGCAATTATTTTTGGTTTGACACTTTTTACTTATCAGGCCGGAAAAATGATCAGTCTTTTTTTGATCGTTATTTTATTTTTAATCAATTTCAAAATAGTCAACAAAAAAAATATCAAAAGTTTATTTTTAAATTTTATTTTACCCCTTCTGATTTTTTCAGCCCCCATAGTTTATGGCTTATTTTTCGGAAGTAATGCCAATCGCTTAAAAGTCGTCAGTCTTTTTTCTTATCCTCGCTCCGCTCAAGAGTCCAATATTATCATTAATGAAAGTAACCAATTAGATTATGAAATTTTCCATAATCACACTTCTTTTTTTGGTCGCGGATTTTTACTTCGCTATTTTAATCATTTTTCGCCCAAATTCTTAGCCTTTGAAGGTGATTGGCAAAATCCTCGACAATCAGCTCCTTATATTGGTGTAATTCTTTATCCAAGTTTAATTTTTCTAATCTTAGGTATATTTTTTGCCTTAAGTCGCCCAAAAATTGACAAAATTAATATTTTCTTCTTACTCTGGCTTTTAATTGCCCCAATTCCTGCCGCTCTTACTCGCGACACTGTTCAAGGCCTTCGTTCTATGTCTTTTTCCATTCCTTTAATTTATTTTATTTCTCTTGGTATTTATTTCATCGTCAACAAATATAAAAATATTTTTCTCTATTGCTTGATTTTTGGTGCTTATTTACTTTCTTTCATTTATTACAGTGACCTTTATTTGAATCACATGATTAAAAAAAGTCCCGATGATTTTCTTTATGGCTATCAACAATCAATGGAATATTTGGTCAAAAATCAAAATAAATTTCAAAACATTATCATGAGTGATTATTACGGCCAAGCATATATTTTTTATCTTTTCTATTCAAAATATCCGCCACAATCTTATCAGCAACAAGCTAAACTAATCGAAAATTTATCAGGTGACACCGGCAAAATCGAGCAAATTGATAATATTAAATTTACCACTCCTGACTATAATTCAATCAAAAATCAACCCAACACATTAGCAATTTTTAATTACAACGAAATTTATCGCCAATTTATCGATAAATCCAATAATTTTAAAGACTTCTTACCATTAAGCCCAATCAATAATATTTCCACTTTTTATGCTTACCAAAATTAATAAATTACCATTAATAATTATTCTTATCGTTGCCATTTTAATTCGTTTTATTAATATTGGCTCCATGCCATCACTTAATGCCGACGAGGCTGCTCTCGGTTACAATGCCTACTCCCTTATCGAAACCGGTAAAGACGAACACGGCATCTCTTGGCCTCTTCATTTTAAATCATTTGGGGATTACAAACCGGGCGGCTATGTATATTTAGCCATACCTTTCGTCAAAATTTTTGGCCTCACACCATTGGCTGTCAGATTGCCAAATTTGATACTTTCTATATTAACTATCCTTTTTTTATACAAATTAATTTTCCTTTTATCAAAAAATAATAAACTAGCAGTTTTAACTGCTGCTGTTTTAACTTTTTCACCATGGCACATTCATTTTAGTCGCGGCGCCTGGGAATCTTCCGCAGCCCTCTCTTTTATTATAATTGGCACCTATTTTTTCTTCAAATCAATCAAAGAAAAATTTTTATTAAATTTTAATTTGTTTGTTGTTCTTTATGTTTTATCACTTTACATTTATCATTCAGCTCGTCTAATTGCTCCACTTTTAGCATTAACTTTGATTGTTCTTTATTTCAAAAATTTAATTAAAAAATTCCCTCAAATTTTAATTCCTCTTTTTATTGGTGTTCTTTTGGCCATACCGGTAACTTATTCCTTTTTACAAAATGGAGGAACCGCCCGTATCGGTGGTGTTGGCTTAACTGCCGATCAAGGCCCAATTTGGCGTGCTAACGAGCTTTTAAATCATCATAATAATGTCAAATTAATTAATCGCATCATGCACAACAAAAGATTTCTTTATTTAATTTCTTGGAGTCAAAAATATACTTCTCATTTTGATTTAAATTTTTTAGCTATTAATGGCGACGAAGTCCCTCGTTCTAAAGTTCCCGAAATGGGTCAAATTTATTTAATTGAGTTGCCCTTTCTTTTTCTCGGTCTCATTTTTCTTCTCAAATCTACGATCTATGATCGACGATCTAAAATCTTTCTTATTGCCTTTTTATTAATCGCCCCAATTGCTTCATCCTTAACCTATCAAGCACCATCCGCCCTCAGAGCCCTTTCTATGGTTGTTCCCTTATCAATTTTAATTGCTCTTGGAATTTACTCTTTCTTTTCTTTTTTTAAAAATAAAAATATTTTAAAGGTAATTTCCATCATATTCATTACTATCTATGGATATTTTGTCACCTATTATTTTGATGCTTATTTTGTTCATTATCCTAAAAGATACCCTTATGCCTGGGAATATGGCTTTGATCAATTAGTCCCTTATTTGGAAAGTCAAAAAAATAATTACGACAAAGTTTACGTCACCGACAAATATGACCAACCATATATTTTATTTTTATTTTTTTCTAAATATCCGCCAGAAAAAATTCAACAAGAAATAAAACTAACTTCCCCTGATCAATATGGTTTTTCTACTGTCCTAAATTTCGATAAATACATTTTTCAAAAAATTGAATGGGGTAAGATTCCTCCAAATTCACTAGTTGTAACCAGTGATGAATTAGTTCCACTTGAACCTTTTAAAATTATTAATTTCCCAAATGGACAACCAGGGTTTAAAATCTATTCAAAACAATGAAAAATTCAAAAAGAACCATTTCAGTAGCTATTGCCACTTATAATGAAGAAAACAATATTGAGCGATGTTTAAACGCCGTGTCTGACTGGGTCGACGAAATAATCATTGTCGATGGTAATTCTCAGGATAAAACCATCGAGGTTGCCTCTAAATTTAAAAAGGTCAAAATAATAAAAACCACCAACAAACCAATTTTTCATATCAATAAAAATATTGCTATTGACGCTTGTACTAGTGATTGGATTCTTCAACTCGATGCTGATGAAATTGTCACCCCGGAGCTCAAAAAAGAAATCATTTCGTATTTAGAAAAAAATATCGATGATGTTAAACAAAATGGTTTTTGGATTCCAAGGAAAAATTATTTTCTCGGTGCTTTTTTAAAAAAAGGCGGTCAATATCCCGACCCCACCATTAGATTTTATAAAAAAGGAAAAGGACGTCTTCCGTGTGTCGATGTCCATGAACAAGCCGAAATAGAAGGGGCTGTGGGTTGGCTTAAAAATGATTTAGAACATTACGCCGACACTTCTTTTTCCAAATATCTTCTTCGCCATAATCGTTACACCACACTTTTAGCCCAAGAATTACAAGAGAAAAAAACAAAAATAAATTTTATAAATTTTATAAATTTTTACCTTTATAAACCGACCTGGTGGTTTTTAAAAACTTTTTTTCGTCACCGTGGCTATGTTGACGGCTTTCCTGGTTTTGTTTTTTCTTTCTATTCCGCCTTAAGATTCCCAATTTTTTACACTAAATATTGGGAATTGGTCAAAACCAATCGTCAAATCGACTTAAAAAATGATTGGGATAAAAAATAAATGGATAAAAAAATAAAAATCGCCATTGATATTTCTCCAACTCAAGATGGAAATGCTGTTCGTGGTGTTGGATACTACACATCAAATTTAGTTTCCGCCCTTCAAAAAGAAATTAAAAATAACCCAGATTATAAAAACTATCAAATTGATCTAATTAAAAATATCAACGATCTATTGTCTACAACCTATAACCTAATTCACTATCCCTATTTCGATCCTTTTAAAACGACTTTGCCTAAAAAAACTGAAATACCCACTATTGTCACCGTTCACGATCTTATTCCTATTCAATTCAAAAGTCATTTTCCGGTCGGCATTAAAGGCAACATTAAGTGGCTTTTACAAAAAAAACGTCTTTTAAAAGTCGATAAAATTTTAACTGTTTCTCATTACTCTAAAAACATTATTAACAGAATCACTAAATATAAATTAAACGATATTTTTGTCACCTATTTGGCCGCCGATAAAAATTTTAAAGTTTCATCCGATTCAAAAAAATTAAAAGAAATCAAAGATAAATACAAGCTTCCGTCAAAATTTATCCTATTTATTGGAGATATTAATTGGAATAAAAATATTCCAACATTAGTCAAAACCTGTTCAAAACTAAATTATCCATTAGTAATTGTTGGCTCTGCTGCTACCAAAAAAGATGTTCCAAATCATCCTTGGACTCAAGATCTTCTTTGGCTTCAATCGCAAAAATCTTCAAATTTAATTTTCACCGGTTTTGTTCCAGATGAAGAACTTCCTTTTATTTATAATCTAGCCACCGTCTATTGCCAACCATCTTTTGCTGAAGGTTTTGGTCTGCCATTAATTCAAGCCATGCAATCCGGTTGTCCTGTGGCATACAGTCAAGATTCTTGCCTAGATGAAATTATGGACTCCAATGGTCTTAAATTTGATCCCCATTCTCCAAAAAAATTAGAAAAAGTTTTAAAAAAATTTTGGAATAATCAAAATATAAGACAAAAATATGCTAAACTTGGGCTAATCCGCGCCAAGAATTTTAATTGGCAAAACACTGCTCTTCAAACACTTACCCTTTATAATTTGGTGTTATCAAATGAAAAATAGTAATCATTTTCTATCGGTCATAATCCCTATCTATAAACAAGAAAAAACCATTAAAAAAGATCTTCAAACCATAAACGAAACTCTCAAACAAATTCGTTACAACTACGAAATTATCGCCGTTGTTGATGGTACTTCGATTGATAAATCACTTAAAGAAATCAAAAAATTAAAATTAAAAAACCTAAAGGCTTTTGGTTACAAAACTAACCATGGTAAAGGCTATGCGGTTCGTTATGGCATGGCCAAAACCCAAGGCGATTACATTGCCTTTATTGATTCCGGCATGGAAATCGACCCTAATGGGATTTCTTTAGTATTAGAACACATGGAATGGTACAACGCCGATATAATAGTTGCTTCCAAGCGTCACCCAGCATCAATGGTAAATTACCCATTAGATAGGAGAATTATTAGTTTTGGTGCCCATATTATTTCCAAATTTTTATTAGGAATTAATGTTCACGATACTCAAGCCGGATTAAAAATTTTCAAACGACCAGTTTTAATAAAAGTTCTTCCACGCCTTCTAGTCAAAAACTATGCTTTTGATCTAGAAATTTTATCGGTTGCTAATAAATTAGGATTTACTAAAATTTACGAAGCCCCAATTAAATTAAATTACGACTTTAAAAGTTTAACTCACGCCACTGGTCTTAAAACTATTTATAGTTGTCTTATGGAAGCTCTCGCTGTTTTTTATAGACTCAAAATTCTAAATTATTACGACGATAAAAATAAAAGAAAATGGGTTTACGATCCAGAATTAGAAATGAGAATTAATACTGGAAAATAATTATGAAAACTCCTATCTTTTCGATTATTATTCCAGTCCGACAAATCAATCCTTATCTAAAAGAAACTTTATTAAAATTAAAAAAACAATCAGTTAAGAATTTTGAAGTATTAGTCATAACCGACGAAATTTCTGGATCAGCCAATCCTTCAGAAAAAAGAAATCTCGGCACTAAAACAGCTAAAGGGGATTATTTGGTTTTTTTTGACGACGATTCTTTTCCAAGTAAAAATTATTTTAAAAACGCTTTTAAATTAATCACCAAAAATCCCACTTTTGCCGCTTTTTGTGGTCCATGTATTACCCCACCCAAAGATAATTTATATCAAAAAGCCTCTGGTCTAGTTTGGTCTAGTTGGTTTGGTAGTGGCGGTGCTGGTGTTTATCGAAACAGTGTTCAAAAAACCCGTTTTGTTGATGATTATCCTTCTGTTAATCTCATTGTCAAAAAAAGTGATTTTAATTTAGCTGGTGGTTTTGACAGTTCTTATTGGCCCGGCGAAGATACTGTTCTTTGTTTAAAATTAGTCAAAAAACTTAATAAAAAAATTTATTATCACCCATCTTTAATTGTTTACCACCATCGTCGTTCAGTAATTATTCCCCATCTCCAACAAATTACTCGTTACGCCATCCAGCGTGGTTTTTTTGTCAAAAAATTTCCAGAAACCAGTCGAAAAATTGGTTATTTTATTCCCAGCATATTTACTCTCTATATTATTTTAATAACAATTTTTCCATTAAATTTTTTATTTAAACTACCATTATATTTATATTTATCAATATTATTTTTTACTTTTTTAAAATTTATTTTTCAAAAAAACAATCCCAAAGTTTCATTTTTAGCTGTAATTTCCATACCTCTTACTCATCTTTACTACGGTATACTATTCCTACATGGCTTATTCAAAAAAGAAGTTACATTTAAACCTCACAACTTCGATCCACAAACCGGAAAATACATCGGTGGTTAAATCAGTTTCAATTTCCTATCCGCCATTAGAATCTAAAAAAGGCACTCCTTTTTTATCCCAAAATCGTCAATTTCAATGGACAAATACTGGAAATGTAATTTATCCAATTATTCCTGCCTATGCCGCCACTTTGTTAAAAAGTAAAGATTTAAAAATTTTTTGGGATGATGCCATTGCTCAAAATTTAACCTATAAAGAATGGTTTAAGCAGTTTCAAAAAAACAAACCTGATTTAATTGCTATTGAGACTAAAACCCCAGTCGTCAAAAAACATTGGCAAATTATCAATCAAATAAAAAAAGAATGTAAATGGAAACCGATTATCGTTTTAATGGGTGATCATGTCAGCGCTCTTCCAGAAGAATCAACCAAAAACTCAAAAGTCGATTTTGTTTTAATTGGTGGCGATTATGATTTTTTATTAGATGAATTAATCGAATTAATTAATCAAGGTAAAACTCCAAAAAACAAGATTTTTAAACTTCAAAAAGGTCACGATTTAAATTCCTTGCCAATTATTGATCGACAACTAACTCAATGGCAACTTTATGCTTACAATAATACTAATTATAAATATAAGCCAGGATCATACATCATGTCAGGCCGTGACTGTTGGTGGGGAAAATGTACTTTTTGTTCTTGGACAACTCTTTTTCCAGGTAAAAACTTTCGCCATTTTTCTATCGAACACACTTTAAAAGAAATTGAAAATCTTGTTTATAATTTTGGTATCAAAGAAATTTTTGATGATTCAGGAACTCTTCCTATCGGCCCTTGGTTAAAAGAATTATGTCAGGCTTTAATTAGTCGCGGTCTAAATAAAAAAGTAAAAATCGGCTGTAATATGCGTTTTGGTGCACTTTCTTTGTCAGAATATAAATTAATGCACCAGGCCGGCTTTCGTTTCATTCTATATGGTCTTGAATCCGCCAATCAATCAACTCTCAATTTTATAAATAAAAATGAAAAAACCTCTGATGCTCTAAAAACTCTAAAAATTGCTAAGGCTGCCAAACTCGAACCACACATCACCGTCATAATTGGGTATCCCAATGAAACTCTGGAAGACGCTCAAAAAACTTTAAATTTAGCCAGAAAAATTTTTAAAGACGGTTTAGCTGACAGTCTTCAAGCCACTATTTTAATTCCTTACCCTGGCACCCCACTTTTTAAATATTGTCAGGAAAATAATTTACTTTTAACCAATAATTGGGATGATTTTGATATGCGTCAACCGGTGATTAAAACGCCGATTTCTTCCGCTCATCAATTAAAATTAGTTCAGGGTCTATTCAAAGGCATTCTCACTCCCAAATTTATTTTAAAAAAAATAATTTCTATTCGATCTACAAAAGATATTCGACATCTTTCCAATTACGCTTTTAAATATCTTAAAAAATTAAAAGATTTTTCTAAAAAATGAAAAATTACGATTGGTTCCATTTAATGGAAACATATAAAAACATAGTAAGACCAAATTTTATAGTTCTAGAAATTGGAGCCTCTACTATCGATAGAACTAATGAAATAGCAAAATATTGCCAAAAATTAATTGGAGTTGAATATTTAAATGAAAGACTACTTAAAAACCACAATAATATTCACTACCAATTAGGTGATTGGCAAAAATTAACTAAAGTAATTCCCCAAAACAGTATTGATTTAGCAATTAGTAGTCATACTATAGAACATATACCAAACGATATTAAAGCACTAAACAAACTCTATTCGGTCTTAAAACCAAACAGTTATGCAATTTTAAACACCCCAAACAGAAAAAGATTGGTTAGACAGATAATTGAACTATTTACTAACGAAAGACAGTTTCCGTATTGGGAACATATTCGTGAATATACTGAAGACGATTTAATTAAATTAATTAAAAAAACTAAATTTAAAGAATATAAAATAACTCCAGTTTGTTTTGGTATTCATGGAGGTAATATTAAGTTTTACCTTAAAAAAGTGCCAAAACATTTTAGAAAATTTTCTAATTTTTGGGAAATAGTTTTAAAAAAATAATATGACTCAAGTTTCTTTTATTATTCCTACTCTTAACGCTGCTTCTGTTTTAGAAACCAGTCTTAAATCTATTAAAAAACAAAACCTAAAAAATTACGAAATTATCATAATCGATGGAGGTTCCACTGACAATACTATAAAAATAGCCAAAAAATATCACGCCAAAATTTTAAAAAATCCTCTCAAAACAGCCGAAGCTGGTAAAGCAGTTGGTGTTCAAAAAGCCATTGGTAAATACATCGCCTTAATTGACTCAGACAATATTCTTCCCACTAAAAATTGGCTCCAAACAAATATTGATATTTTAGAAAAAAATTCCCAATTAATTGGTACTGAGCCAATTCGTTTTACTTATCGCCTCAAGGCTGGTTTTATTGAAAGATATTCTGCTCTTATTGGTGTAAATGATCCTTATGCTTTTGTTTCTGGTGTTTATGATCGTCAAAATTACATCAATTTTAAATGGACAGGCCTTAAAATAGATCAAATCGATAAAAATCAATATATTAAAATTACCTTAAAACCAGATTCTCCAATTCCTACTATTGGCGCCAACGGCACTATTTTTAGAACTGATTTTTTAAAAAACAATCTAAAATCAGATTATCTTTTTGATATCGATATTCTTGCCGACTATTTAAATAAAAATAAAAAACCAATTTACTTTGCCAAAGTAAAACAGGGGATTATTCATACTTTTTGTGAATCATCAATTAAAAAATTTATCCGCAAACAAAATCGCCGAATAACCGATTATTTTTATTATAAAAACTACCGTCAATTTAATTGGAGCCAAACAAATAAATCAGGAACTTTAAAATTTACTTTTTATACAATTTTAATTATTCCCGTTCTTTTGGATACTTTTCGGGGTTTCATACACAAACCAGACATCGCCTGGTTTTTCCATCCATTAGCTTGTTTTATGACTTTATATTTATATAGTATAAACACCATTAAAAATAAATTTGGTTTATTAAAACAAATTGATAGATCCCAATGGCATCAATAAAATGAAAAAATACTCCTTTACTATTTTCATACCAGTTTATAACGGCGCCAAAACCATCAAAAAAACTCTTTTAAGTGTGTTCAGTCAAGATTATTCTAATTTTAAAGTTATTATTCAAGACAACAATTCTACCGACAATACTATAGATGTGGTTAAATCTTTTAACCATTCTAAAATTAAAATTTTTAAAAATAAAACTAGTTTAGGGTATAATGGCAATCTTAACGCTGGTATTAAAAATTGTCATGACGATATTGTTTTGCTTTTAGCTGCTGACGATATTTTATCCAAAAATGCATTATCTCTTTATAATAAAGCCTTTAATTTATCAAAAAATATCGGCGCTGTCACTAGACCATATTTTTGGTTCGAGAAAGATATTGATATACCAGTTAGGACTAAAAAACAGTTAAATTCCAAAAAAGACACAATAGTCAAAATTACAGACAATCCCAAAAAAGTAATTCGCGTTTTTGAAACTCTCGATCAACTTTCTGGTTTAGCCATGAAATTAAAATATATAGATATATTGTTTGGAAAAGAAGACTGGATAAGTCATGCTTATCCTTTTGTCTCAATTTTTACTAAACATCCCATTGTTTATTTAAAAGATTACACAACAGCTGTATATATTGGTTCTAGTGCCACCAGATCTAATATATATCAAAAATCACCAATATCTTGCTGGATTAATATGTTAAATTTGACTATTACTAGATCAAATCAACAAATAATTAAGAAAAAAATAATTAAAGATTTTATTGCCACTAACTATATTGGAATTCTTCAAATAAAAAATTATGGCAGCTGTTTATCTTTATATCGTGAAATATACTTTTTATTAAAATATAGACCAATAAACATTCTTAATTTTAAATTTTGGTTATTTACACTATTTACTGTTTTTACTCCAAAATTTATATCTAAAAATTTAACTGATTGGATAAAAGAAAAAATAAATTCAAAATTGATAAACCAAATTTCTTTTCCTAAATAATGTCTATTTTTTAGCTACCGCTAGACCCATCGGCCAAAACTGTTTAAAATTAACTGCTATCCATCTAAATATTGGTCTTATCTTTTTTGGTAAAAAATCAAGCATTATTGGGCATTCTAATCTTTTAATAAAAACACTTTTAAAACCAGCTTTCAAGTGCATTTTTTCTAATTTTTTTACTGGAAACGACATTTCGTAACCAAAAACCATATATTTCTCTTTAAGAAATTTAATATGAACAAATTCTGCAACTTGTTTTAAAATCGGAAAATCTGGAATATTACCCCATATCTGTCGATATGTTAAAGAACCAATATTTAATATTGGAACAGCGTTAATTACTACCCCTTTTTTTGAAGTTACTCTAAATAATTCTCGAAGACATTCTTCTGTTTTTTGAAAATGTTCTATCACTCCACCACCATAAATCAAATTCACAGACTTATTTTTTAAAGGAATTTTAAAAACATCACCATGAATTAAAATAAAATTTTTAATTCCTTGGTCTTTTAGCATTTGTCTCGCTATCTTTAATCCTTTTAGTGAAAAATCAATACCTATCACTAACTTACATTTTTTGGCTAATATTTGACCAAGAAAAAATGATCCACACCCAATTTCTAAATAAATCGTCTCTTTGTTTAATTTAGACTCCCTTTCTATTTGTCCGCCCCCGTTTATTAAATAATTTTTTCTTACATCTTCATATTCTTTTAAATAACTTTTTTTTTCTTGCCATTTTTTATAAAAATACTCCCATTTTTTATGACTTAATATTTTTTCCTCACTTAATTTTGGCAACGTTCTCAATATTTCATCACGATAATCGTATTTTAAACCACATTTTAAACAAATTAACATATCTTTTTTTTGTACCAATTCACCTCCACAGTTACTGCATTCAAGAATATCTATAAACTCTTTCATCCTTTATAATATAACAATAATCTTTTAATTTATATGGGATTAACAGCACCGTCACTAAAATTCATTTTACTTTTAAATAAAAAATATAAATTTAAAGGTCCACTTTTAACATACGGTAATCAAGATATATATGCCGACCTCAAAACAATTAAAAAATGGACAAAAGAATATAAATTACCTAATATTTCCTCCAAAAAATATTATAAAAGCAGTAGTTTGGATTTGAAACAAATTAATCCAGAATCGAAAAATTTTGTTCATGCTAAAACATTTTTTAAACAAATTGGAATCAAGGAAAGTAATTATTACGATGTTGATAAATTTGATTTTGATAAACCTAAAATTATTCACGATTTAGAAAAACCCTTTGATAAAAAATACAATAATTTTTTTAATCTTATCATTGATTCTGGTACCATGGAACATATTTTTGATATTAAATCGGTAATGGTAAACACTGTTAAAATAACTAAACTAGGTGGCTATGTTTTATATATGATTCCGGCCAATAATTTTTTAAATCATGGTTTTTATCAAATATCACCTACTTTTTTTTATGATTTTTATACCGCTAATGGATTTAAAATTATTGAGTCCTACATCACTGAAGCAAAACCAACTTGTATCCGTTTTCACAAATATAATCAAAAATTAACAAATGAAACATTTTTTAATCCTTTTTCTCGTCTTGGATCAGTATTCTTAGTTAAAAAAATAAAAAATATTAAAAATATCAAAAGTCCAACCCAATTTGCTTATTCAAACGTTATTGACTCTATACAAAAGAAAAAACAAATAAAACATTTTGATAAGTTTACAAATAAATTAAGAAGAATGGTGCCTTTTAAATATCATGGTTTATTTTATATTCCTTGGATAATTTATAAAATTATTTCCACTAAAAAAAATTATTTTGATTTAAGTTTTAAATGAAAGATAAAATTCTCTTTATTTCATTCTATAATTTTGGTTACGGTGGTTTGAGTGGTGGTGACAGAATATTTATAGAATTAATCAATGGATGGAAAGAAAAAATATCAGTGGGGATAATGGGCACAAAAGAATGTTTGAAAACTTTTCAAAAATATCACAATACAAAAAACATTGAAACCTTCATACTTAATTCAAAATTGTCTTTTTCTAAAAAAATAAATAATATCCATTATTTACTACACTCAATAAATTGTACATTTTTAAGTATAAAATCTATTTTTAGATATAAAAAATCTATTTCAAAATATAAATATATTTATTCCGCATCAGATTTTTACCCAGATACTATCCCTGCGTTTTTAATAAAACTATTTTTTAAAGACAAAATATGGATAGCATCATTTTATCTTTTCGCTCCAAAACCCTGGCAAAAAAATAATCCATATAAAACATCTTTTTCTAGATTTATTACAGGAACCCTTTATTGGCTTACTCAGAAATTAACTTTTTTTATCGTTTATTATTTTGCTGACTATGTTTTTGTTACTTCTAAACCAGATGTGGCAAAATTTATCTCTTCTAAAAGAAATAAGAATAAAATAATAATTATTAAAGGCGGAGTAGATACTGCTCCATCCAAAAATTTTATTCAAAAAACAAATAATTTTAAATATTTAGCAGTTTTTATTGGTCGTCTTCATCATCAAAAAGGAGTTCTCGAACTTATAGACATTTGGAAAAATGTATACCAACTTCTACCATCGGCCAAATTAGCCATAATAGGTAATGGTCAGTTAATTAAAGACGTTAAATATAAAATATTAAAAAATAAATTAAAAAATAATATTGAATTGTTTGGGTTTCTAGATGGTAAAGAAAAATTTAATATTTTTAAAACATCAAGGATTGTTGTTCATCCAGCAATCTATGATAGTGGTGGAATGGCGGCCGCAGAAGCAATGGCATGGGGACTACCAGGTGTTTCTTTTGATCTAAAAGCATTAAAAACATATTACCCTAAAGGTATGGTAAAAACCAAATGTTTTGATCTTCAAGAATTTGCTAAAAATATAATTAAACTTTCTCAAAATCAAACCTATTATAAAAAAATGTCTGAAGAGGCAAAAAATCTAATTGAAACAAAATGGTCTTGGAAAATAAGGTGTCAAGAAATTTATAATCAAGTATTTATATTAAATGAAAAAAAAATTTGACATAGTTCTTTTATCTCCACCATCCCGAAGTTTTAATCACTATCGTCCTCCTATGGCTTTAATTTATTTAGCTGGATATCTTAAACATAATAATTTATCATGCAAAATTATTGATGTTACTGAAAAGACAGTTATTCGTAATAAAAAATTTTTTGATCAAATTAATAAACACCGCCAATCCATAGAAGACGAAATAATAAAACAAATTAAAAATAATCCGACCAATATATATGGCATAACTTGTTATACGCCAGAATATTTTGAAGTTCTTGATTTAGCTAAAAAAATAAAAGAGATTAACCCAAAAGCTACCATTATAGTTGGCGGGATTCATCCAACTCTATATCCAAATGAATTATTTGAAGAAAAGAATACCCCTGTAGATTTTGAAGTAATAGGGGAAGGGGAAGAAACACTTTTTGAATTATTAACTGCAATTAAAAACAAAATAAATGATTTTTCTAAAATTAAAGGAATAGCATATTTAAATAAAGATAAAATTGTGAACAATCCACTTCGTCCTCTCCAAGAAAATCTCGATTGTATATCTTTCGCTGATTACGATCAAATAGATATGGAGTATTATTCAAATGCTTCACCTTATTCTATTCGTGGTTGTTTCCTTAGATCAGCCTACCTCCTCGCTACAAGAGGTTGTCCATCCGCTTGTACTTTTTGTGTTGCCAAGAAACTTCGTAATTATAATGGTGGCGGTAAATATACTCGAGTTCGATCAGCTAAAAACCTAATTAAAGAAATTAAGCATTTATATAAAAAATACCAAATTGATAGTTTTTATTTTATTGATGATCTTTTTACTATTAACCAAAATAATGTTGAAGAATTTTGTCACCTTCTCAAAAAAGAAAAACTCCATTTGCTTTGGGGTTGTTCATCTAAGGTTTCTACTCTTAATGAAAATTTACTAAAAAAAATGTCTCAATCTGGTTGTATTCAAATTGACTTTGGTATCGAACGTGGCTCTAATAAAGCATTAAATGATATTAAAAAAGGTATTTCAATAGAAATGATCTCTAAAGTTTTTAATCTCTGTCATAAATTTCATATTAGAACATTTGCTAATTTTTTAGTCAATCTTCCTAATGAAACAAAAAAAGATTTAAATGATATTACTAATTTTGCCAAAAAAATAAAACCTGATATCGTTAGTATTAATGTTTTTACTCCATATCCTGGTACTGAAATTTATGACCAAAGTTCTTATAAATTTACTAAAGATGAGTACCAAACATTAACCTATGCTTCCATTCTAATTAAGAAATCACCAGAAAAATTTCGTTTTTCAAAACATAAAATTGACATTCTATCCTGGGCCAATTCAAAAAACAATGAATTCAACCGCCTTTTACCTAATATTATTTTTCATCTAAGTCCTCGATATTTATCAATTATTATTAAATCAAAAAGAAAATTAAATTATTTTAGTCAATTTAAATTTTTAATCCAAGAATTAATTAATCAAAAATATTCAAATTAAAATGAAATATTGCCGACTTTGTAATAGTAAAAATATTATCAAATCTTTTTTGTCACCAGACACACATGGTCGACACTTAAATAATAATAATTGTTACCAAATGTATTATTGCAATTCATGTACCGCTTTTTTTCTCGGCAAAGAAGAAACAAAATCAAATTATTTTTCACTATCTTATCCACCAAATTACTATTCAACCAGCTCATTTTTTTCTAAATTCATAATGTCAATTTTTGGATTATTTAGTCAAAAAAAACATTTGATTATTTCACGTCATTTTTCCAAAAAAACAAAAATTAAAATTCTTGATATAGGATGTTGCCGAGGCGAATTTTTAAATGGTTTACCATCAAATCGTTTTAAAAAATTTGGCGTAGAAATTAATCCTCAAGTCGCCAAAATTGCCTCTTTATCAGGACTTAATATAATCACTGGTGACATTAATCAAATTGACTTTAAAACTAAAAAATTTGATTGTATTACTATGTGGCATGTTTTTGAACATTTACCCAATCCTTCAAAAACTATTCAACAAATATCAAAAATTTTAAAACCAAATGGTTTATTAATTTTTACTGTTCCAAATTCTAACTCAATTGGTTTTAAATATGGTCATAAAAATTTTTTTCATCTAGATTCTCCTCGACACTTATTCATTCCAAATGAAAAATCTCTTGAAAAACTTCTTCAACAATCAGATCTTACAAAAATTACATTTAAAAATCCATTTCTCGAATATCCGTTAGATCTTTTTTGGTCTATCCGTAAATCAAATATAAAATATATTATATACCCATTTTATCTCATTTTTAAAATATTCAGTCCTGAATTACTCCAAGTCACCGCAACAAAACCTGCTAAATTAAATAAAACAAAATAATCTTTAACCACCTGAAATTTCAAACTGCTTTCATTTATTTCTTAACAGTAGTTTGATTTGTTTTTAATTGAGTTAAAAGATCAATAGCCTGAGTCCAACCTGGATTAACCTTAATCAACTGTTCTAAAATAGAAACTGCCTGTTCCGTCTGACCCATATTAACATAAACCACAGCTGCAGCGTAATAAACTTGCGGATCATTGGGTCTAATTGTATTTAGTTTATTTAAATGATTTATTGCTGAATTGAAATTTTTTTCAGTTAAATCAATTTGCAATAAACTATAATAACTTTGATACAAATTAGGTCCATAAGACAAAGCCGTTTCATAACTATCTCTAGCTAAATCATATCTTCCAATTTTATAAAAAATATTAGCCCGATTATGATATGCGTCAGCATAATTTGACTTTACTGTTACTGATTGAGTAAAACCTCTTATTGAAAATAAATACTGTTTTATCTTCTCTTCATCAGTAGTTTCTAATTGTGCTAATTTATCATAATCATCTCCAATATTATTCCAAGCGTTGTGACTATTTGGTGACACCTGACAAGTATTAACCCATAAATTATGATTAGTCTGCCAATCAACGTTTCTTAAAAATGTTCTTATACTATAAAAAGACATTAAAAAAGCAAGTAAAATTATCGCAATATAAACATTCTTTTTATAAATTTTTTCAAAAATTATTGCCAAAAATAAACAAAAACCTAAGCTTCCTAAAAATACATATCTTTCTGCAACCAACCAACTAACCTTTACTGGAGCCATAGACGGAGCAGTTGCCGCAAAAATAAAAGCTAATGCAAAAAAAATTTTTTTATCTTTAAAATAAAAATAAATTACAGCTATCAAATAAGACAAGGTTATTAACCAATTTAACCAAGTAGGTAGAACATACATCGTATGATATAAAGTTAAATCAACTGGAATAAACACTAATTGAAGATACTTAGCTATTGATGTTGGATACTGAAAAAACGGATCATAAAAAATTCCACCATAGCCGTTATAACCAGAATTAACACTATTAATTCTAGATACTATATTAGGCCAAATCAGACAAGCCAAAGCTAATAAAACAATTATCATTATTGGCCAATATCTGAATACTTTTATTTTTTTAATACTTATATTCTTTAAAATTAAATATATAGGTATTATCAAAAACAATAAAAAAGGTCTGGGTTTATCGTTTAAAAAACTCAAAATAAAAGGAATTATTACCCCTAATAAATACCAATTTTTATTTGTTTCTACATACTTTATAAAAAAAATCATTGATACTAATAAATAAAAAGCAATAAATAAATACCCCTTACCAGATATCCACGACACCGCTTCAACGTGTACCGGTAAAACAGCGAATATTAATAAAGCTACAATACTTATTCTTTTGTCAAATAAAGAATACAAAAACAAAAAAGCCAGCCAACACACTGAAATATATAATAAAAGACTAAAAAAATGATATGCCAAAGGTGTTACACCAAAAACATTAGCTATTAATGAATTAATAAAATAAGTTGAAGAAAAACCATTTAAAGCATATTTTGAAGTTGTCAATTCAGAGTTATTTAATATCGTTGCATAGTCGTCCGATACAAAATCACCATGCAAAGAATTAAAATACAAAACAAATATTCCCAAAGACAAAAACAATAAAAATTTCCAATTCTCTTTTAATATTTGCCTTATTCCTTTTACATGTTCAATATCAGTTGTTTCCATCAAAGTTACTGTTTCGATTCTCCTTAATTTTTTAGCTTTTTTCTGCGACATATCTAATATTTTAACAAGTCCCCTCATTTCCTCAAGGGAGGGGATTTAAGGGTAGGTTTAAATCTCTAAAGTCTTAAACAATTCTCCTAATTTCTCCTCACTGTGTCTCAATCTCATATTTTTTTCTTCAATTTTAGCCAAATCAACTGCAATTGTTTTAATCTCACTACTTTCAGCCATTTTTACTAAATTAGCATGTTCCAATTCATAAAAATAAAAAATTTTTTCTAACATTTTTTTATCCAAATTAGTAAGGTCAACCATCACTACTAAGTCAAAAGGGGATTCATTTTTTAAATATTTTTTAAATATTTCAACATAATCTAATTGTGTTGCTTCTTTTGCCTCGTTTGCCATTGAAAAAATATTGACAAAAAATATTTTTTTAGCGTTACTGTCATTAAAAGCTTTCGCCATACCTTCTGGTAAAAAATTTGGCAAAGATGAACCATAAGTTGTCCCAGGAGCAACCATGATTAAATCTGCTTTTTTAACAGCTTCTATTGCCTTTTCATTAGCCTCAACTACTGGATTAAGCCAAATCTCATCTATTTTATCTGATGACATTTTTAAATCATCAATAAAATTTTCACCCTCATACTCTTTTCCAGAAATCGTTCTAAAACAAACATTAGATGGTTTTAAAGACACTGGAATCACTTCACCGGCCAATTTTGCTCCAGTCAATTTACAAAATAAATCATCTATTTCTCCTAAACCGCCTTCTTTCTCCGATAAGAATTGAAAAAAAGTATTACCAAAATTTCGACCCCGACCATCACGATATCTCAACATTTCCTCCCAACTTTCTTTTTGCTCTCCATCAACCCATAAAGAAATTAATGATCGCCAATAATCAGAAAAAGCTAGTATTTTTCCTCTCTCGTCAGTTTTGATTCTTCCAGTATCACCACCACTATCAAAAGTTGTCACAATCGATTTAATATTTTCAAATCCAGACCCAACTAAAGCCTTATTTACAATCGGCATCCCAGATCCACCACCAATTGTACAAATCTTCAGATTTTTATTCATAAACATCATTATACTTTAAAAAAAGTATAAAATTGATAAACTGATGCACATGGGTCTAATAAGACTTTTACTCGCCATTTCAGTTATAACAGCTCACTCCAATCCTATTTTTGGTTTTAATTTTATTGGTGGTCAAATAGCTGTTGAAATTTTCTTCATGATTTCCGGCTTCTACATGGCCTTAATTTTAACCGAAAAATACAACAAAAAATCAGATTATAGATTATTCATTAGTAATCGTTTTTTAAAAATTTATCCAACCTACTGGCTTATTTTAATTTTGTGTTTTATCTATCGATTGGTTTTGTCTCATTTTAACCCAAATTCTCCTGATATTTTTGCTTTTTTTAATTCAAATTATCATTTAAATCCTTTTAGTTTCCTATTTTTATTAATCCCCAATTTCACTATTTTTGGATTAGATTTAGGTTTGTTTCTTGGTCTTAATTTAACCACTGGAGCACTCTTTTTTACTTCAAATTTTCATCAATTTTTTCCACCACTTTATGATTTCAACTTAATTGTTCAAGCTTGGACTCTTAGTTTAGAGTTAATGTTTTATCTCTTGGCTCCATTCCTAAATCTTCTCAAAAATAAATATTTACTATTAATAATGTCATTAAGTTTTGGACTAAGACTATTTCTTTATAACCTAGGTTTAAATCATGATCCTTGGACTTATCGCTTTTTCCCCACTGAATTAATTTTCTTTTTATCAGGAATAATTATGTACCGATTTTACCGATATATAAAAACTAAAGATTTCAAAAAAATATCTATCTTCTGTTTCTTTTTTTATTTTTCATTTTTATTTTACTATCACTTTTTACCCCACGAACGAACCAAACAATTAATTATTTTTCTTTTTAGTTTTATTTTTATTCCTTTTATTTTTAATTTATTTAAAAATAATAAAATCGACCGATTTGTCGGAGAACTTTCCTTTCCTGTCTATTTATTGCATTTTTTAATAATTGATATTTTTACCCACTTTACCAACTTACCACATCAATTTTTAAGTTTAATTACTACTATCGTTTCTATTATTTTTTCTATTTTTATTTTAAAACTTATTATTAATCCTATAAATAATTTCCGCCAATCACGAATTTAATTTGATAAACTATTCTTATGTTTCAACTCGTTTCTGAAATAAAAGCAATTTATAAATGGCGCGAATTACTTTGGCAAATGGTTAGCCGTGAAGTTAAAGCTCGTTATAAACAATCAATTTTGGGCTATTTTTGGGTAATTCTAAATCCGTTGGCTCAAATGTTAGTTATGTCTTTTGCTTTTTCAATCATCATGCGTATTCCAACTAATTCTACAGAAAATATTCCTTACTCCATTTTTCTTTTTGTAGCTTTATTACCCTGGACTCTTTTTGCCAATTCCCTCGGATCAGCCGCAGCCACATTAGTCAGCGCTGGCAGTTTAATAACTAAAATTTATTTTCCTCGCACAATCCTAGTATTAGCCACCATCATTGCTAAAATAATCGATTTTCTTTTTTCTACCTCAATATTAATTATTTATATGATTATTTATCACATTCCCGTAAATATAAATATTTTATGGATAATTCCAATTTTCTTTATCCAACAAATATTCACACTTGGACTTTCTCTATTCTTTGCCGCAGCCAATTTGCTTTATCGCGACATTCAATATCTCTTAAGCTTAATTCTAACTCTTTGGATGTATTTAACCCCGATTATTTATCCAGCCGATATTATTCCTGACAAATTTAGATTTTTGTTTCAACTCAATCCAATGTCTGTAATTGTAAACGCTTATCGTCAAGTTCTCTTAGGGGGAGGAGTCCCTAAATATTCCAGTCTAATTATTGCTTTTATAGTTTCTTTTATCATTCTATTAGTTGGTCTTTCTTATTTTAAATCACGCGAAAAAATATTCGCCGATAATATTTAAATCTATGATTAAATATAAATTTTGGTCAAACTATAAACATTCTTCTTCCGATATTGAATCTATAAATTATCTTTTAACTCTTCTCACTCAAAATCCAAATAAAATAACTGCCACACAATTAAACGAAATTTCTAAAAACTCTCATATTCTTTTGGCTCTCGATAAAAACAATAAAATTATAGGCATGGCCACTTTGGCTCTAATCAATATTACTGTCGGCAAATCTGGCCGAATTGAAGATGTTGTCGTTGATGATAAATTTAGAGGGCAGGGGATTGGAACCACTTTAATTAAAAAATTGATTACTAAAGCCAAAAAACTTCATCTTAAAAAGATAGATTTAACCAGTAATCCTAAAAGGATTGAAGCCAATAAATTATATCTAAATCTAAATTTCTTCAAATACGAAACTAACGTTTATCGAATGAAATTTGAAAAATAACGGTAATATTGATAAAATCGCACTGTTCAAGGTAAATAGCCCTTTAAAAAATTGAAGGAAATAACGAAAGGTGTGTGTTTGAATGAAAAAGTTTTTAGCTGGTGTTTTATTTGCAGTAATATTTTGCAGTACTGGTTTTTTTATAGGAATTCCAAAAGTAATCAACAATAACCCAATATTTAAAATCATTGAGAAAATGATTACCCCAGATCCAGTCAAAGTTGTACCCGACACAACAGTTTTAGCTGCAGAAATTCAACAATTAGCAAAAATAGAAACTGCTTCCTTTGTTCTCAAAAACAAAAAATTCTATAGTACTAGAGATAACGACAGATTTTGGGGAATTCTTGGTGAAAATTTAGAATTAATCGCTAGTTGCAAAGTTACTGCTGGTATTGATCTTAGCAATATCACTGATGATAATTTTGAAATTCTTAAAAATCAAACAATAAAAATCAGACTGCCTAAAGCAAAAATTTTCGATGTCATAATCACTGCTTCTAGTGTTCCCAGTAGAACCAAAGGCCTTTTAGCCACAGTTGATAAAGATATGGAAAGTAACACTAAAGATTATGCTCAAAATTATTTTTTAGAACAAGCCTTAAATTCAGATTTATTAGATCAAGCCAATCAAAACGCCCAAAATAGAATCCAAAATTTAGCCAAAAAACTCAAATTTACGACTGTTGTTTTCACCCAAATATAAAGAACCTTCAATTAATACTTATTTACCAACGGCATGGAGTTAATTAAGAATTTATTCTTATTACCTCCATGCATACTCATACTCTAACTAGCCATAAACCCCATCTCAATATATAATCAATTAATAAATGAAATCCGGTAATAAAAAGCTTCAAAATTTTAATTCTCAAATTTACGCTTTTATCGATAGTCAAAATCTTAACTTAGGAACTCAATTGAATGGTTGGAAACTGGATTTTGGTAAATTTAGAATGTATTTACTTACTAAATTTAAAGTAAAAAAAACATATCTTTTTATTGGTTATATTGAAGGAAATTCAAATTTATATAGATATTTACAAGAAGTTGGTTATATTTTAATTTTTAAACACGTTTTAGAAATTAAAAAAGATAACAAAACTACAGTTAAGGGTAATGTCGATGCCGAATTAGTACTACACACTATGATTCAATATCCAAACTATAACCAAGCAATAATTGTTTCAGGAGATGGTGATTTTTATTGTCTTGTAGAATATTTAGAAAAAAATAATAAATTAGCAAAAATTATCGTTCCAAATCAAAAGTACTCATCATTATTAAGAAAATATGCAAAATATATTTTCCCATTAAAACCTGCCAAAGAAAAATTAGAAATTAAAAAAGAAAAAGAGAGGCATTCCCGCGGGAAATAAGATTGCCCTTTGGTAGTCCTCTCATCGTGATAAGCTATTATACCAATAATAAACTATGAATAGTCAATCAAAATTTCCAGATCAAATCGTCATTAAATTTGATCACGTCACTAAAAAATTTAGCCAATTAAGCCAAAAAACCTTTAAAGAATTTATTCCCGCCTTAATCCGCGGCGAACAAACTACTGAAAGTTTTACTGCCTTAAACAATATAAGTTTCGAAATTGAAAGAGGAGAGACAGTTGGAATTATCGGTCCCAATGGTAGTGGTAAATCAACCATATTAAAGCTCATTGCCGGTGTTATGTCGCCAAATTCAGGAACGATTACAGTTAAAGGTAAAATTTCTCCCTTAATCGAACTTGGTGCTGGTTTCCACCCAGAATTAACCGGAAGTGAAAATATTTATCTCAACGGTGCCATTCTTGGATTAAAACGTAAAGAAATTGATAAAAATTTTCAATCGATTGTTGATTTTGCTGAATTACAAGAATTTATAAATCAACCAATTAAACATTATTCTTCCGGCATGTACATGCGTCTCGCCTTTGCAGTTGCTATTCATGTCCATCCGGAAATTTTAATTGTTGACGAAATTCTCTCTGTCGGCGATCAAGCTTTTCAAGAAAAATGTTTCGCCAAAATGGAAGAATTCAAAAAATCAAAAGATGTCACCATTATTTTTGTCTCACACAGCCTTGATCAAGTAGAAAAATTTTGCACTCGTGCTTTATATTTAAACGAACACCAAATTCAATTCGACGGTAAAGTTAAAAAAGCAATTGAAAAATATGAAAAAACCTCTAATTAGTATTATTTTAATAAGCTACAAAAACTATCGCTATATTTATGAAGCGTTAGATTCCATTTTGTGCCAAGATTATCTCAACATAGAAATAATTATTAGCAACGACGGTTCAGATGATTTTGATCAAAAAAGTGTTAATCAATATCTAACAAAAAACAAAAAACAAAACATAAAAAATTTTATTATTAATAATAATAAAAAAAATATCGGAACGGTCAAAAACGTTAACAAGGCCATAAAATTATCAAAAGGTAAATATATAACTATATTTGCCGCAGATGACACTCTTTATAATAGTCAGGTTGTCACTAAGTTTATAAACTCGTTCAACACTTTACCAAAAAATGAATTAATTGTAACCTCACAAGTCGACATGTACGATGTAAGACTCAAAAAAATTATACAGCCATTTATTTCTGAAACAAATAAAGAAAAAATTAGAAAATTAACACCAAAAAAATTATTTGCAGAAATGTCAACACAATGTATTCTCCCTGGTTCTGGCACTTGTTACAAAAGAGAGATTTTTAAAAAATACGGTTATTTCGACGAAAAATATGTTTTAGTAGAAGACTATTCTTCTGCATTAAGACTATCCAGGTTAGGTGTTAAGTATAATTATTTTGATTTTATTTCAATTAAACACCGTGACGGAGGAATTAGTCATGGAAACATTATTGGAGACACTTCAGCTATAAGTAAATATGATTTAGATATTTTTAATATATTCAAATTTGAGGTTTTACCATATTTAAATTTATTAAATGAAAGACAAAAAAAAGAATTCATAAAAAAATATAAAGATATTGAATGGAAATATTCATATAACTATAAATATAAAAATGGGACAAAGATACAACGAAGAAAGTTCGTTATAGAAAATTTTAATATCATCTCGTATAGTTTTTTCAAAAACATTTTTAATGATATCTCTGATCAAGTCAAAGGAAAAAAATTTATGTTATTTCTCATTGGATTAATTCTTTTAACTATTTATAGTTTTAATGTTGATTTTGGCTCAAGTTTTTTCTCCATTTTTAGTATAGAAAAAAACCCAGACTGGTCTAATTCTATAAATAAAACAATAGGTTTCTTAGGCTTATTTATAGTAACTTTAAGTATAACTATGACTATTTTTTTATTTTCTAAAAAATATGCAATTCAAATATATAAATTTATTAAATTTATATTCTAATTTAATGATTCTAAAACGAGCAGTTAATAATTTGGTAAAAAAAATTCCTCCAATAAAAAAACTCATTATTGAGAAAAACACATTAATTGAAGAAAAGAATAATTTAATTGAAGAAAAGAATAATTTAATTGAAGAAAAGAATAATTTAATTGAAGAAAAGAATAATTTAATTGAAGAAAAGAATAATTTAAATAATATTAATATTAAATTAATAGAAGAAAAAGAAACATTAAAACACGAACTATTTGAACTTAATCAAATTAGATATCAAATAGTAATACAAAAACTTCAAAAGAAAATTAAACAAAAACAAAAAATAAATGTCATATTTATAGTTATTCACAGTTCAGTTTGGCAATATGATGATTTATATAAAAAATACAGTAATGATAAAAAATACAACCCAATAATAATTGTTGCACCATACATTCTTTGTAAAAAGGATGAAATGATAGAAGAAATGAATAAAAGTTATTCTTATTTTAAGAATAAAAATTACAGCGTGTTAAAAACGTATAATAAAACAAATCTTTTTTCAGACATAAAAACAGAATTACAACCCGATATAATATTTTTTACAAACCCACATAAAATTACAAATGACAAATATTATATTAATAATTTTTACAAAGACACTCTAACTTGTTATGTACCTTACGGAATCATGTCTGCCAATATAGAAAAAAACCAATATAACCAAGAATTTCACAATCTAACATGGAAAAACTTTTATGAAACGGAAATACATAAAAAAATAGCAGAAAAATATGCTGATAACAAAGGAGTGAATGTTTTAGTTACAGGTTACCCAAAATGCGATATTTTTTTAAACAGAAAATATAAAGCAAAAAATGTTTGGAAAAAAACTGACAAAAATTTAAAAAAAATAATTTGGGCACCCCATCACACTATTGAAAATAATGAAAAAGAATTAGGATATTCAAATTTTTTAGAATATCATCAAATAATGTTAGATATCGCCAAAAAATATCAAAATAAAATCCAAATAGCCTTTAAACCACATCCAATTTTATTGACTAAACTCAAAACACATCCTGATTGGGGAGAGAGAAAAATCCATGATTATTGCGAAAAATGGAAAAATGAAAAAAACACTCAATTAGAACTTGATGAATACACTGATTTGTTTTTATCATCAGACGGTATGATTCTCGATAGTGTTTCATTTATTGCAGAATATATGTTTATAAACAAACCAGCTTTGTTTATGATCAAAGACAATACTATTAACAATAAATTTAACATTTTTGGCTCAATTGCTTATAACCTTTTATACAAATCACAAAACAAAAATGATTTAATTAATTTTATTGAAACAGTAATTTTAAAAGAAAAAGATGAAAGAAAAGAACAACGAGAAAAATTTCTTAATCAATATTTAATACCACCAAATAATCATAATGCTACAGATAATATTTATTCATTTATAAACAATTATTTAAAATGACAAAATTCATCTTCGATTTAGACGGAACAGTAACATCACAAGAAACATTACCTTTAATATCAAAGCATTTCAATATATCAAAAGAAATAAATAAAATAACAAAAGAAACTATCCAAGGTAATATTCCTTTCGTTGAAAGCTTCATAAAACGAGTCCATATTTTAGGGAAACTACCAGTTGATGAAATTTGTGAATTACTTGAAAAAACTGAATTGTACCCTCAAATAATTTGTTTTATAAAAAAAAATAAAAAGAATTGTGTAATAGCCACAGGAAATTTAGATTGTTGGGTTGAAAAACTTGTTAAAAAAATTGGATGCCTTTCATACACTTCCAATGCCAACGTAGAGAATAATCACGTTACTAAAATAACACAAATTATTAAAAAAGAAGATATTGTTAAACAATATAAAAATTTAGGAGAAAAAGTTGTATTTATTGGCGACGGAAACAATGACATGGAGGCCATGAGACTCGCAGATGTTTCAATTGCTTGTGGTTTAACTCATAAACCAGCCAAAAGTATACTTACTATAACCGATTATTTAGTTTTTAATGAGGAGGCACTATGTCGACAACTAAATCAGTTATTATAAGTTGTGCCGGAATAGGTTCAAGGCTCGGCTTAGGTCAAACTAAAGCTTTAATCGATATTGCTGGAAAATCTCTAATTCGTTGGCAATTAGAACTATTGGATAGTATAAAAGATATAAGAATTGTTGTTGGATATCAATCTAATGATGTTATTAAAGAAGTTTTAAAAATCAGAAAAGATGCAATTTTTATCTACAATCATAATTATTTTGAAACAAAAACAGGTGCTAGTTTTTATTTAGGATCAAAAGACGCAAATGAATATGTTATAGAATGGGATGGTGATTTACTTGTGCATCCTGAAGATGTTAAAAAATGTTTACAAATGGATCAGGAATATATTGGTTACAGTGACAAAGTTTCTGATGAATCTGTTTATGTTAAAACAAACAATGAAGGGGATGTTTTAAGTTTTTCAAGAGAAAACGGTGATTACGAATGGACAGGTCCAGCATGTATTAGAAAGAATAAAGTTAAATATACATCTGGTAATGTTTTCAATCAACTTGAAGAATATTTACCAATGAAAGGATTAAAAATACGAGCACAAGATATTGATACTTACGATGACTACAAAAAAGCGATAGAATTTATTAAAAGTTGGCAAAAAAAATAATAATGAATGTACTTTTTTTAGATCAATTTAAAAAAAAATATTTCAATTTAATATTGAAATACCCCTTCATTGTAAATTATATCGCAAATAAACAATCACAAAACTACTGGATAAACCAAAAAAATTGGCGTGTAAAAGACATTTTTTATAAAAGAGCAATCAAACAAGAACAATTTCTTAAAAAAAACTTCATTCCCCTCCTTAATAAAAATTCTATTATTTGTGATCTTGCTTGTGCTTGTGGCGATTTTGCTTTTATTGTGGCTCCATTTGTTAAAAAAATTGAAGGATTCGATTTATCTTCTAAAATGGTTAAATTAGCAAATAAAACGGCAAGAGATAAAAAAATCAACAATACTCATTTTTATGAAGCTAATATCAATAACTATTTCTTTAAAAGAAAATATGACCACTTTATGTGTTTAGGTCTTTTTACATATATCTTTAACAATAAAGATGCTAATAATATTATTAAAAAAATTTCAGATTCTATTAAAATAAACGGTTATTTAGTCATAAAAGACACCTTAACAACAGAAAAAAATAACATAATCCATCTCGTATTTAATGATCCATATTCAGCAAATTACAGATCCAAAAAAGAATATCTTAAACTATTTAAAGAAAAAAACTTTTCTTTTATTAAAGAAACAAAACTATCAAAAGGAAACGATGATCGTTTTTTTAGTTATTGTGCAATTTTTCAAAAAACAAAATGAAAAAAAATGAAGTTATAGGAATAATTGGTGGAGCAGGTGTTGCAGCCACTAATAAATTAAATGAACTTATTGAAAATATTTTTACTCTAAATGGCGCCTTTAGAGACATGCATCATCCTGAAATTATTATTTATCAAGCCACAAAAGCACCTTCAAGAAGTATGTATCTTGAAGGCAAAGGGGAATCATTTATTAGTGATTACATTAAAATTGGTAAAAAACTTAAAAGTGCGGGTGCTACAACTCTTTGTATGAGTTGCAACACAGCTCATTATGCTATAGACGAAATTCAAAATGAAGTTGGTTTGCCTTTTATCAATCTAATTGAAGAGGTTGTTTCCGAAATTAAAAACACAAATCAAAAAAAAATTGGACTAATTGCTTCAGATGGATGTTTAATGGGTAAGGTTTACGAAAAATATTTTGATAAAATTTATCCTGAAGCTAAAATCATTTACCCAGACAAAATTTTTCAGCAAGAAGTAACTAGGGGAATTTGCAATATTAAAAATATCAACAGGTTTAAAGAAGACTCCAGTCTAGACAGACCAAAAAATATTTTTACCAATGTGAGTAAACATCTAATTAAAAAAAATGCCGACATAATTTTAATCGGATGTACTGATATAAGAGTAGATTATTTTAATCAAAACTCTGTTGATTCATTAGAAGTTTTAGCAAAAAAAATTTATCAAAAAACATATGAAAAATAACGATGCTTTAATTTTTTTTAAAAATATGTCAAAAAACAAATCGCTTAACCCCAATTCACTTAAATTGGCAAAAAATAGTGATTTTTCTACAATCGATGCTAAATTTATTTTAAGTCACACAAATAAAAATACAAAAATTCTCGATCTAGGAAGTGGAAGTGGTCTTGTTATTAATAAAATTAATGACAAAGTAAAACATATTTTAGCTGTTGAACCTTTTGTTGAATTTACAAAATATATAAACACAAACACTAATATTACTATTATAAATAAAGATATCTTAAATTTTAAAACGAACGAACTTTTTGACTTGGTTACAATGTTCGCTGTTGTTCAATATTTTAATCAAGACGAAATCGTAAAAATTTACACCAAATACAAAAATAATTTAAAAACCAATGGCAAATTAATAATAAAAGGCCAATTTGGAGTAGAGGATGATGTCATAATTTCTGGTTATTCAGATGAACTAAAAACTAATTATTATTCACAATATCGTCACTTAAATAAAGAAATCGATATTTTAAGAAAAATAGGATATAAAAATATCGAAGTAGTAGATATATATCCACCAGAGTGCAATCGTTGGAAGAATACCCATTTCTATGCAATAATTGCAGAAAAATAGTGATAAAATTCATTAAGATATGATCAAATTTCTAGATCTTTATAAAATAAACCAACAATACAGAAAAGAAATAAATAAAGCCATTAATCAAGTTTTAGACTCCGGCTATTATATTTTAGGTCAAGAAGTTAAAAACTTTGAAACAAATTTTGCTAATTGTATTGGAACAAAATATTGTATTGGCACCGCCAATGGACTAGAAGCGCTCACATTAATTTTAATGGCCTATAAGGAATTAAATATCCTAAAAGATAATGATGAAATAATTGTTCCAGCCAATACTTTTATAGCCTCAATTTTAGCTATCTCTCAAAATAATCTAACTCCAGTTTTGGTCGAACCAGATATAAATACATACAATATTAATCCTGATCTTATTGAAGAAAAAATAACCAAAAAAACAAAAGCTATTATGATAGTCCACTTATATGGCCAAACTGTAGAAATGGACAAAATTTGGAAATTAGCCAAAAAATATAATTTAAAAATTATAGAAGATTCGGCACAAGCTCATGGATCAAAATATAAAAATAAAATGGTCGGAAACCTTGGTGATGCTTCTGGTTTTAGTTTCTATCCGGGAAAAAATTTAGGAGCCATTGGAGATGCTGGCGCAATTACAACCAATGATAAAAAATTAGCCGACACAATTAGGGCAATTGCTAATTATGGTTCTTCTGAAAAATATGTGAACATTTATAAAGGAATAAACAGTCGACTCGACGAAATTCAAGCTGCAATTCTTAATATAAAACTTAAATATTTGGATTCCGATAATAATAAAAGACGCATTGTTGCTAAATATTATTTGGACAATATTAAAAATCAGAAAATAACTTTACCAAATATAACCGATTTCAATGAGCATAATTTTTACGTCTTTGTAATCAGAACAAAAAATAGAAATCAATTGCAAAAATATTTAGAAAATAATGGAATTGGATCCTTAATTCATTATCCAATTCCACCCCATAAACAACAAGCATATAAAGAATGGAATAAATTAAATTTACCAATTACAGAGCAAATTCACAATGAAATTCTAAGCATCCCCATTAGTCCAGTTTTGACCCAAAATGAAGTGAAAAAAATCGTAAAAGTCTTAAACAATTTTTAAAATTTATTTTTGTTTTGCAGGATTACCAACAACTATCAAACCAGGTAAAACATCTACAACAACTACACTTCCAGCTCCTACCATAGAACCTTCACCGATAGTTACTCCAGGTAAAATAGTAGCATTTGCACCAATTGAAGCACCCTTTTTAATTAAAATCCTTTCTTTTTTCCAATTTTTGTTTCCAGACTTTGGATATCTATCATTACAAAAAGTCACATTTGGTCCAACAAAAACATCATCTTCAATTGTAATCCCATCCCAAATTTGAACCCCAGATTTAATAGTTACATTATTCCCAATTACAACTTCATTCTCAATAAAACAATGCGAACAAATATTACAATCATTACCTATTTTTGCATCAGGTAATACAACACAAAATTGCCAAATTCTTGTACGCTCACCAATTTTTTTACTATCAACAATTGCAGTAGGGTGAATATAAATATCCATAATTATTTTATTAATTCTTCAAAAAATGTATCATCGGGAGACCATTCAGTGTCAGTATAATTTAATAGTGAAGCTTTTTTACTTAAATTTCTAAAAGAATGAGCTATATTTGGACCAATCTCCAATCTTGTATATTTATCTGATTTACTATCTATAATAATTCTAACTATTTCACCAGTTTTCATATCTTTCAAAACTACTTCTACTTTTCCAGTTACCAATCCAAACCATTCTCTCCATTTTTTATGATAATGATTACCTCTAACGACATTGGACTTACCAAAAGTAACAAAATATATCTGCCCAAATTCCTTAAATTCTTTTTTTAAATCTGAATCTCTTAAAAAGACTACTAAATGACCTCTTTTGTCATCATGTTTTTCAATAAAATCAATTTTATAATCCATAACACTTCCATTATAGCAATAATGATAAAATTCATAAACAAATAGACATATGAAAAAGAAAATCATCTCTTTCCTAAATAAATACTGGATTTTACTGTCATTTTTATCAATTTTTACAATCTACATACTACCGGTTTGTTTTCAAAACAACAATAATTTAAACCTAGTTTCCGCTGAACATATTGATAGTGGTTCTATCCTCGGCAGTATCATG
This sequence comes from Candidatus Shapirobacteria bacterium, assembly GCA_041661765.1. Lineage (GTDB taxonomy): Bacteria > Patescibacteriota > Microgenomatia > UBA12405 > UBA12405 > WARW01. The sequence goes on from JBAZTV010000002.1 coordinate 128,691, forward strand.
CAAATGAATAGCAAAAATACACCAAACTCTTTTTATAATCAAAATATTCCATACCACACCGGCTTTTATGGCTACCCCTACAATAGTATTGTATTTTGGAGCTTCAAATTCGAAAAAATATTTTTCAGATCATATGCCAACATTAATTTTTATATTTTTCCATTAATTGCAAAATTATTAAATTTTATTTTTGCTTCATTTTCAATAATATATCTGTATCAACTATCAAGAAAAATCCTAAAATATAATCTATCAAGAATTTTATTACTTTCGCTTTTCATAATTTTCCCCGAATATCTTCATTACGTTTTTCATATTAAGCCAGATATTTTAGGTTTATTATTTTCAATAATATCCCTAAATTACTTATATGATTATTTACAAAATTCTAAAAATAATAAAAATATAATTAAAGCCAATGTTTTTGGCGGACTATCTATTTTGTGCAAACAACCACACATATTTATAATTTTCCCTTTATTAATAGGGTTCGTTTCTTCTTTAAAAGGTAACCTAAAAGAAAAACTTTCCATTTTTTTTAAAACATATTTATACTCTGGAATAATTTTTCTATTTTTATTTTTTATTATTCACCCCTATGCCTTCCTGGAACTAAAAGCATTTTTAGCAAGACAAATATTGATGACAAGTATGACATCCGCCAGTTATATCGATAATATTAACTTTTGGTTGCCAACATTTATCGGGGATCCATTACTCTTTATCTTTGTATTCACTCCATTTATTTTTATATTATTAAATTTATTTAAAAAGTTTCGCAATAAAACAACACTATTTTTGTTATTAATTTCAACATATATTATTAGTTATCTTTTATGGTTAACCCTAAAAGTTGGCCCAATGCGATTTATTCATTACTTAATTCCGGTTTTTCCTTTTTCAATTTTAATTTTTTCTTACATTTTTGACTTTTTTTTCAATAAAACATTTTGCTCAAAATCTAAAATCAACCAAATATTTTATCTAACTATTTTTATAACGGTTTTTTTATTATCAGTAAAAACCATCAACTATACAATTATTAAAACCAAAAATATTATACAATCGCCCTATGATTTTCAAAAAACAGAAACATACAAAGCCACCAAAAAGTTTGAAAAAGAATTCAGTAATGAGCAATTAAATAAAAAAACAATAATTTACTCGATATCCTTACCAGTAAACGATACCCTATATGAAAATTCTATCAACACTTGGCAGGTTAATGAAAAAGTTGTTAATGAATTAAAACCGGAATATCTTTTCATTGATTTCACTGTTTATTGGGAAAAACCATATGAATATTGGGAAAAAATTGCTAAACAAAACGAATTGAACAAAGAAATGTTGTTTATAGACAATTTTGATAAAGAAAAAAATATAGTTCTTTTCTACAAATAACTGATTTTAATAAAAATAAAATTAATCCAATAAATAAAATTTATATTTTAGGATTTATCGTTATATTTTTTAAAAAACCATTTAAAACTCTTTTTATATAATCCATCCTTTCTTTATTAATTCCTGGCCAAACACCCAACCAAAAAGCATTATTCATAATAATATCCGACTCTTTCATTTCTCCAACGATCCTAAAATTATCTCTAATTTTTATATAAGCTGGATGACGAAGCAAATTTCCTGCAAAAACATTTCTTGTTCCTATTTTATTTTTTTCTAAATATTCAGTTAATTCATTCCTTGTAAATGGAGCATCTTTTTTTACTACTAATGGAAACCCAAAAGGGGACAAGTCCACTTTTTCATCCTCTCTCATCAGGGTAAAATATTTTTCATATTTATTAAAAAAATTATATAAAATCTTATAGTTCTCTTGTCTTTTCTTAATAAATTTTGGCAATTTTTTTAATTGAGCCAATCCAATTGCTGCCTGAAAATCAGTTAATTTTAAATTATATCCTACCTCAGAATAAATATATTTATGGTCGTAACCATAAGGTAATTCTCCTAACTGCCATTTAAATCGATTTTTACAAGAATCATCTTTGCCAGTTCCACACCAACAATCTCTACCCCAATCCCTAAAACGTCTAATTGATTTATTAATTAATGGATCGTTGGTAATAATCGCTCCACCTTCACCCATGGTAATATGATGAGCTGGATAAAAACTAAAAGTTGCAATATGACCAAAAGTACCTAAAATTTTACCATCATACTTTGACCCTAAAGCGTCACAACAGTCTTCAATTAACCACAAATCATATTTTTTAACCAACTTCATAATTTCTGTAAGATCAAAAGGTTTTCCTAAAGTATGAGCAATCATTATTAATTTAGTTTTATTGGTTATTGCCGCTTCAATTTTCTTTGGGTCAATATTAAGAGTGTCTGCCTCGGCATCAATAAACACCGGTTTCAAACCATGCTGAATTCCCGGATTTACAGTTGTTGGAAAAGATACAGGAGTAGTTATAAATTCATCTCCTACTTTAAGCCTCTTCTCACCAAAAATATCTGATGTCAGCGCCGCTAATGCTACTAAATTTGCCGAAGATCCAGAATTAACTAATGATACAAATTTAATTCCTAAATATTTTTTAAACTCTTCTTCAAATTTTAAAGCGAATTCTCCCTCTGTCCACCAACCATCTTTCGCTACTTTTATAGCATTATTAATTTCTTCCTTATCAAAAACTTTACCAGAAACTGGTATATAACTTTCACCTGGTGTAAATTTTTTATTCATAAAATTAATTTTAAAAATTTAATTTTTCATCAACAATATAAACAGGTCTATTTTTTGTTTCTTCAACTATTACCTGAACATATTTACCTATTATACTCAATGCCATTAAATTTAATCCACCAAAAAACACCACCGCTAACATAATTGGAATTGATGCATTAATTGGATTGCCAAAAACAAATACTGTAAATAAATACCCAATAATAAACAAAAATGAAAGTATTGTTAAAATAAAACCAAAATAAACAATCAAATCTAAAGGAAGATAAGAAAAGCCAAAAATTCCTCTTTCTGAATGTTTTAAATAATCAAAAAAACCACCATAAGAGCTTTTGCCATTTTTTCTATCGCACCTTTGGTAGGAAACGAAAGTTTTTTTAAAACCAACCCAAATACTTAACCCTCTACCAAACCGAAATTTTTCTGGAAGAGATCTTATAGCAGTAACTATTTTTTTATCATATAATCCAAAACCAGAAACATTAACAGGTATATCGATATTAGATATTCTTCTAAATAATCCATAAAATGACTTTCTCATTAAAGTCATAAAATAAGAATTATCACTTGCCTTCTCGTATTGAGCCAACACTAGATCGTATTTATTTTCCCATTGTTTTATTAATTTTGGTATTAATTCAGGTGGATCTTGCAAATCACAAGGTAACATTATCAAAGCATCTAATTCTTCATTCGCAAAATCCATAACTGCCTGGCTAGAAGCTTCTGGCCCAAAATTTCTGGATAAAAAAACTCCTCTTACTTTTTTATCTCTCTTTATAAGAGTACTTATTTTTTCTCTAGTCTTATCAATACTTCCATTATCAACAAACAAAAAACTAAATTCGTAATTTTTAATTTTACTAATTATTTCTATAGTCTTTTCATACATTTCCAAAACATTTTTTTCTTCATTAAAACATGGAATACCAATAACTATTTTTTTATTCATTCTTGATTAATAAATTAGGATTAATAATTGATTTATTAGATAAATAATATCTATATAAATCTTTTATAGCTACTTCTATTTTTGTCAATTTTAAATTTTTAATTTCTTTTTTAAGAAGATCATTATTTGAAGTATATTCTTTATTTAGACCATTTTGTTTTACAATTATTGGTAAAGAATAATTATCCAATTTATTAATTTCTTTTGCTAATTCAAGCAAACTATATTTATTACCACTTCCAACATTAAAAAATTTTTCTTTTAGATCATTCTTAATAAAATATTCTATTATTTTCATAAAATCATCAATGTAAACATAATCAAATTTACAATCCCGAATCAAAGTTAAAGGCATTTTATAGATATATTTGCAAAGTAAATTAGAAATAAATTTAATTGTAAAATCTTCATATTTTCCAAAAACTCCAAAAATTCTCAAACAATAAATATTAGTTGAATTTTCAATATACTTTGAACAAACATATTTATAAAAACCATAATCATCACTAGGAATATTCAAACCAAAATCTGATTCTTTTACATTTATAATATCTTTCGATTTACCATATTCAGCCCCAGAACCAAAATGAATCATTTTTTTAAAATAGTTTTTGTTTTTTACAATATTAAAAAACATTTTTAAATTATTTTTAATCGAATCATTCAAAACCATACTATTTCTCAATCCACCAATATTGGCTGTATGAATTACTACGTCTATCTTATTTTTTTTAAAAAAATTATCAACTGCCACTGTATCCAAAAGATCCAACTCTTTATGCGAAGGACTTAAAATTTTATACTTATCCTTAAAACATTCAACAAAATTTCTCCCAATAAATCCCGTTCCACCAGTTAAAAAAATTGTTTCAATTTTATTCATCTACTGAGTATATCAAAATAAAATATCTTGTTATAATAATCCTACCAATGTCAAAAGAAAAAAGTATTAAAAAAACAAATATTGCCATAATTGGATCAGGAAACATCGGATGTGACCTTTTAATTAAAATTAATAGATCGAAAGTTTTAAAATGTAATAGATTTATCGGGCAAAATAAAGATTCAGATGGTTTACAAATGGCAAAATCATTGGGAATAAACACTTCGTTTGATTCAATTAATGAAATAATTAAAAATCCCGATTGCTGCGATATTGTATTTGATGCTACATCTGCAGATGCTCATAAAATTCACGCCCCAATACTTAAAAAACTCAATAAATTTACTATAGATATGACTCCATCAAGAATAGGAAAAATGTGTGTGCCATATTTAAATTTAGATGAATGTTTAAAAGAAAAAAACGTAAATATGATCACTTGTGGAGGACAAGCAACCACACCAATAATATCAACAATAATGAAAGTTCATCCTGAAACAAAATATGTAGAAATTGTATCCAGTATTTCATCAAAATCTGCCGGAATTGGAACCAGAAATAACATTGATGAATACACCCAAACAACTAGCGATGCAATAAAAATTTTAGGAGGAGCACCAAAATCAAAAGCCATAATTATTCTAAACCCTGCTGAACCTCCAATATTAATGCACAATACTATTTTTGCCCAAATAGAAAACCCTAATATTGCAAAATTAGAAAAAGAAATTAATTTAACAGTTAATGAAATTCAAAAATATATACCAGGGTATAAATTAACACTAGGCCCAGTTTTTGAAAATAATCGATTAACAGTAATGATAGAAGTTACTGGGCAAGGAGATTTTTTGCCTATTTATGCTGGTAATTTAGATATTATAAATTGTGCCGCAATCACGGTAGCTGAAAACTATGCAAAAAAATATCTTAATAATTGATTCAACACTAAGAGATGGCTCTCACGCTATGAGTCATCAATTTACAGCTCAAAATATTTCTGATTATGCCAAAGGTGCAGAATTAGCGGGAACAAAAATTTTAGTAGTTGGTCATGGAAATGGATTAGGAGCTTCGTCATTACAACTAGGACAATCACTTTTAAGTGATAAAAAAATGCTCACCACTGCAAAAAAAGAATTAACAAAAACAAAATTAGCTGTACTCCTTATACCTGGATACGGAACAATAAAAGAAAATATTGAACCCGCAATTTCCTATGGCATTGATGTTTTAATAGTCGCTTCACATTGTACTGAAGCTAATATCACCAAACAACACATCCAATATGGATTAAATAAAGGATTAGAAGTATATGGTGTTTTAATGATGTCTCACATGATTTCAGCTGATTTATTACTCAAACAAGCCTTACTCATGCAGGAATATGGAGTAAAAGGAGTAATATTGATGGATTCCGCTGGTGCTTATCTTCCAGAAGATGTAACTAAAAAAATATCATCTTTAGTAAAAGGTTTAAAAATAGAAGTCGGATTTCACGCTCATAATAATTTAGGGTTAGCCATAGCTAATTCTTTAACTGCTATAAAAGCAGGGGCCACAATTTTAGACGTCACGTCTCGAGGACTTGGAGCAGGCGCAGGAAATTGTCAATTAGAAGTATTGGCTGCCATTCTTCAAAAAATGGATATAAAGACCAATTTAGACTTATACAAATTAATGGACAACAGTGAAAATATTATTGCCAAATTAATGAAACATCCACAAGTAATAAATAATGTTACTCTCACTAGCGGATTAGCTGGAGTATTTTCCGGATTTGCTCCTCATGTAATAAAAGCTGCTAATAGATTTAATGTCGATGCTAGAGATATTCTGATAGAATTAGGAAAAAAGAAAGTAGTTGGTGGGCAAGAAGATATAATTATTGACGTAGCTACCTTTTTGAAACAAAAAAAAGATTTAAAAGAAAATAATTGTAATATTGAATCATTACAATAATTAATAATTTAATAAAAATTTATGACTGTCAGTGAATATATAATGGATTTTTTAGTTAGTAAAGGCGCTAATACTATTTTTATGGTAACCGGAGGCCAAGCCATGTGGCTTGACGATGCAGTCTGTAAAAATAAAAAAATAAAATATATTTGCACCCACCATGAGCAATCAGCCGGAATGGCTGCCGAGGCTTATGGAAGAATTACAGGTAAAATGGGGGTTGCTTTAGTTACTGCGGGACCAGCAGCCATAAATGTATTAAATGGAGTCGTCGGAGCATGGACAGATTCATCACCAATGATGGTTATTTCCGGACAAGCACCTTTAACACATGTTCAATATCAACAAAAAACCAAAATTCGTCAATACGGTATTCAAGGAATAAATATTAAACCATTAGCAGAAAAAGTTGTGAAGTTTTTTATCACAGTAGATGATCCATCACTGATTAAATATTATTTACAAAAAGCATATTATTTAGCCACTTCAGGAAGAGTAGGACCTGTTTGGATTGATGTTCCACTTGATATCCAAAATACCACCGTTCCAGAGAAATTTCTAAAAGAATTTATTCCTGAAAAAGAAAACATTAACAATAATGATTTAAAATCCAAAGTTGCTGAAACTTTAAAACTAATCAAAAATGCTAAGCGCCCAATTATTTTAGCTGGTCAAGGAGTAAGAAATGGAAAAGCTGTCGATAAATTCTACAAACTAATCGACGAAATACCCATGCCAGTTTTAACATCAAGATTAGGTATAGATTTAATTAATAGCGATCACAAACTTTATATAGGTAGACCTGGAAATTACGGGGAAAGATCAGCCCATTTTGCTATTCAAAATTCCGATCTAATTATTGTTTTAGGAAGTCGTTTAGCCACTGCACTGGTTGGCCATAACCCTAAAGATTTTGGGCGAAATGCTAAAAAAATTGTAGTAGATATCGACGAAGAAGAATTAAATAAACCAGGTGTAGATTTACATCTTAAAATAAACTCTGATATAAAAATTTTCTTAAACGAATTATTAAGCCAAGCCAAATCAGTTGAATTGCCAAATTTTAAAAATTGGATAGATAAATGCAATGAGTGGAAAATAAAATATCCAGTCGTTTTGCCTGAATATAAAAAAGAAAAACCAATTAATTCATACTATTTTACTCAAAAATTATCAGAACTAGCCTCTCCAAAAGACATGATTATGGTTGATACTGGATCTTGTTTTCATATAGTTTGTCAAACTTGGAAAATTAAAAAAGGACAAAGATTTTTAACAACTGGAGGAATTTCCTCAATGGGTTATTGGGTAGCTGGTTTAGGTGCATGTGCGGCCAATAATTATAAAAATACTATTGTTATTACTGGAGACGGAAGTTTACAAATGAATATTCAAGAATTTGCCACAATAAAACACAATAAATTTCCAATTAAAACCTTTATATTTAACAACAATGGATATTTATTAATTCGACAAACTCAAAAAAACTTTATGGAAGGCAGATTGATGGGTGAAAGTCCAGAAACAGGAGTTTGGTGTCCAGATTCAATAAAAATTGCCAAAGCTTATGGAATAAAGGCTGTAAAAATAAGTTCTATTGATAATATGGAAAAAAAGATAAAAGAAGTATTGGACTATCCAGGGCCAGTCGTTTGTGAAGTCATAACACCACCTTGGCAATTAATAATTCCAAGAACTGCTTCTACTAAAAATGAAGAAGGGAAATTGATTTCTAAACCATATGAAGATATGTTTCCATTTTTAAGCAAAGAAGAACTTGATTCAAATATTTTATAAGTGAAGATCTAAAAGATTAGAGTTTAGAAGAAAAAATCAAAAATGAATTAAAATAAATTATTTATATGAATAAAAACATTAAAAATTTAAATGATGAAATTTTTACTTTAAATGCAGAATTTAGTGCTGATACAAGAGTAGACAAAATTAATGGAGGAATAGGAATATACCTTGACAACATAGGACAACCTTTTGTTATTCCTATTGTAAAAAAAATCGCCTCCTCGCTAGATTTTTCAAACTTTAATTACTTACCAATAAGTGGTGATCCAGTCTTTTTAGAAGAATCGTCTAAACTTGTTTTAGGAAATAGTTTATATAAAGAATATAAAAACAAAATTATTAAACAGGGAACAGATGGAGGAACAAATGGACTTTTTATTTGGGCAAGTTTAATAAAATTTACAAATCCAAATCCTACAATAATAGTTAGTAATCCTACATGGGAAAACCACAAAAAAATCTTCAAACACTGTGGTTTTAATGTTGTTGAATATAATCATATTAATAAATTAGGATTTTTTGATTTTGAATCTTTCCAAAAAACTATTTCTAAATATCCAGATTCTTTTATTCTTTTTCATGGAGGATCAACTCATAATCCCACAGGTGTAAATCCCTCAACTGAAGAATGGAAAAAAATATCTCAAATAACCAAAAAAAATAATAATTATGTTTTATTTGATTTTGCTTATTTAGGCTTGGGAGAAAATATAGAAAAAGACTCTTTTCCAATAAGACATTTTCTTGAAAAGAAAAATAAAATAGCTGTTGTGATTTCATATTCAAAAAATATGACTTTATATCAACATCGGGTCGGAGTTTTACTTATACCAACACTTAAAATAAAAGCAAAAGAAAACAATGAAACAATCATTAAATATTTATTTAGATTGGTCAATCAAACTCCAACCGCTTTTGGTGAAATCATAGTAAAAAATGTATTGAGTAACCAAGAATATAAAAAAGAATGGATAAAATCATTATCTGAAATGAATAAAAACATTCAAAAAAGACGTGAATTATTTAATCAATATACCAACAACCTGTTTTCTGAAGTTGTACACCAAAAAGGCTTGTATAGTTTACTAAAAATCACTCCAAAACAAACAAAAATATTAAAAAACAAACACGGCATCTATCTTCTTTCCACCGGACGTATTAACTTTGGAGGATTGGCTATTAATAAAATTCCAAAATTAACCGAAGCTATAAATTCTTTAAAAATTTAATTAAAAAACTATTCTTCTTTAATTAAATCTTTATACCACTCGTAAATTCTTTTTGCTGTAATTTTTACACTCTCACCATTTTTCCAACCAAATTTTTTAATTTTTTCGTAACCCAAAGATTGATAGGGGATTTCATTTTTGGCAATATTTAAAACCTTATAAGGAACTTTTACTTTTAATGATTTTTCAATTTCCTCAATCAAATCAATCACCGACAAAGTATCATTTGAACCAAAATTAAAAGCTTCACCTTTTGTCTCGTCTATTTTTTCCGCCAACATCAAATAACCCTTAACCACATCTTTAACATACAAATAATCCCTAACTGCTTTCCCGTCACTTCTCAATTCCAATGTTTCATTATTAAGTAATGACATCATAATACCAGGTATTATTCGAGAAAAATTATTATCACCCTCACCATAAATATTACCAAAACGAGATGTCACCACTGGAACCTGATAAGTTTTAAAATACATATTAGCAATTAAATCAGTGGCTGATTTGGACACATCATAAGGATGATCTCCCCTAAGCGGATCAGTTTCAATATAAGTATCTTTTCCAACTTCCAATTTTCCGTAAGCCTTATCAGAAGACGCCACCACCACTGCCTTAACTTTTGGATAAAGTCTGGCACTTTCCATAACATTTGTAGTCCCCATTATATTTGACTCTAAAGTTCTTCGGGGATTTGCATACGCAGTGGTCACAATCGCCTGGGCTGCCAAATGAAAAATATATTCAATTTCAAGTTTTGTTATTAAATCAAAAACTTTATCAAATTGACCAACATCAATATTAGCCATTATTACCTTTTTATCCAATCCTTTCATCATAAAATAAGAAGAAGGATCGGTATATTCAAATGTCGTTACTACATTGGCACCCAAACTCACCAATTCTTCCACCAAATGCGATCCCACAAATCCTGTTCCACCAGTAACTAAAACATTCTTACCTTTAAATTGTTTGTTTATTTCCATATTTTCCAAGGTGGATTTGGTTTTTTCCACCAATTATTCAAATCATTAAGTTCTTTATTAGTATCCATACATGCCCAAAAACCTTCATGTTTATAAAGTGAAAGTTGACCCTTCTTAGCCAATCTTTTTAAAGCCGGATGTTCAGTCTCACCTTCTTTCAAATAATTAAAAAAATCCTTATTAAAAATCATATAACCACCATTAATCCAATCATCTAATAATGGCTTTTCACTAAATTCTTTAATTTTATTTTTACCATCCACCACCACCACTCCAAATTTTGATTGGGGATGAATTCCAGTTATAGTTCCAATCGTTTTTTGTTTTTTATGAAATTTCAATTCTTCATTAATATCAGTATCACTCACTCCGTCTCCATAAGTCACCATAAAAGTTTCATCTTCTTTCGGTATATATTTTTTACATTTCAAAATTCTTTCCCCTGGCATAGTTTCTAATCCAGTATCCACAAAAGTTATTTTAAAATCATCAACTTCCGTCCTATTTTTTAAATGATAATCCACCTCATAATCTTTAGTTTGTAAAGTAAAATCAGAAGTTAAAGCTTTTTGATTCAAAAAGAAATTTTTAATATAATCACCTTTGTAGCCCAAGGCTAAAATAAATTCATTAAAACCATAATGAGAATACATTTTCATAATATGCCATAAAATCGGCTTATTACCCACATAAACCATTGGTTTTGGTTTAAATTCAGTTTCTTCTTTTAATCTAGTACCTTGACCACCACACAAGATTATTACTTTCATAAAACCATATTAACACATTTCTATTATATAATTAATCACTAAAATGCAAAAAATACTTCTGATTTCCGCCATCAGTCCTACTCCTCAAAACAGTGGAGGAGCAACCAGAATTCACCATACAATAAAAGAACTATCTAAATATTATCAAGTTGATTTTATAACTTTTAATAGTTCTTCTTTTAAGACTCAGCCAAAAAAATTAACTGACAAAATACCTTATTGGTTTTCTCCTTGGTATTCTCCTAAATTAATTTCACATATCCAAAAACTTATTAAAAAAAATCACTACGATATTATTCAAATTGAATTTAGTCAAATTTTATATTTAATTAAATATTTACCAAAAGATACTAAAAAAATATTTGTTGCTCATGATATTTCCTCCGTTTCTTTTTATCGACGCATTTTTGAAAATAAACCATCACTATTTAAAATAATTATTCGTTTGTTTTTATTTTTTCAAATATATTTTTACGAAAAAAAATATATTCCAAAATTTGACACCATAATCTCTGTTAGTACAAAAGACCAAAATACTTTAAAAAAACATTTTCCGAACAAAAAAATATTATGCTTAGAAAATGGTATCGATAAAATAAATTTTTTAAAAAAAATATCTTCTAAAATTATTAATCTTGGATATATCGGCTCATTTTCACATACGCCCAATCTTCATGCTGTTAAATATTTCTTTAACAAAATTGCCCCTTTATTAGATAAACAAAAAATATCTTATAAATTTTATTTGGCCGGGGATAATGATCCAAATTTCATTAAAAATAATTTTGACAATCACAATTTAATAAATCTAGGTCAAATAAAAAAAACAAAATATTTTTATCAAAAAATTAACTATCTGATAACCCCCATTTTTTCTGGTTCTGGTAGTCGTATAAAAATCCTTGAATCCCTTAGCTTCGGTGTTCCCATTATTTCCAGCCCTATTGGAGCCGAAGGTATAAATATCAAAACTCCTTATCTACAAATTGCAAACACCCCGGAAGAATATTTAAATTGCCTTAAAGATCTTCCCAAAAATCAATATAAAAATCTTAAAGATCAATTAAAACCACTTTTATGGAAAACTATATTTCACATGTATCCAAAAATAATTTAAATAATATTTAATTTATTTTACCTATTTAAAATATCTCCGTGCTATAATATATCCTATAAAAGTAAAAGCACTTTTAAAAAATAAAGAAAGGATAATCTTAATTTAGAAAAAATCGGTTGTCGTCAGTCCAAAAATATAAAAATGGAGGTTTTTAAAAATGAGCGGCAAAAGCGACAGAATAGCTGATTTATTCAAAAAAAACGGTGGGTGTTACCTTACAGTAGACGATATCTCTATCAAAATAAATTTACAACAAAGCGATGTTTCAGATTTTATCAAAAAACATCCGGATAGGTTTAAAAAAAAGAAAAATAGTGAAGGAAAAGAGACATTCTTATATATACAAAAAAAAACCAACTAAAATTATCTTTTAATCAATCAGCCGCCAGGTTTATGTAAACTCTTTTGTTTACTCCTGTCGGCCTTTTTTTTGTAAAAAAATTAAAACGTTCAACCTTAAAAATTAAATTTGTATTATAATAGCCCATATTTTAAATATGTCTATTTTAATTAACCTATTCACAATTTTAGTTTTTTTATTCTTATCATTAGATTCTTTCTTTTACTTTGGTTTTACTCAAAAACATTTTTTAATTAATACTCAATATTTTTTAACATTCTATTTAATTTTCGGTCTAATACTTTCCTTTTTTAAAAAATTTTCAATTTATCAAAAACTATTTAAATTAAATAACATTCTTTTTCCAATATTCTTAGTTATTTCGATAATATTTTTTAATTTAGAAAAAAATACTTATCCTAATTTTATTTATGGCCATATTCATATTAATCCAATCAATTTTCTTTATTTACCCTTTATTAGCGGTTGTATCTTCTATTTTAGCCACCAGCAACTTTTCAAAAAAACTATTTTTTTTATAATTACTCCTTTAATTGCCACTTATTTAAGTCAATGTTTATCGTTCAACAAAATTATCCAATTTAATGATTTTTTTAATTTAAAAACAACCATAATCAATTATATTTTATGGTTAAATATTCTTTTATTATTCACTTCTATTTTTAGAAAAAAACATTACTCATTAATAAGCTTTCTTTCTTTTTTTTCAATTGTAAGTATTATTAATCACTATAAAATCAAATTATTAAATAATTTTTTTATTATTAGTGATCTCAAATTAATCAGAGAATTAAAAGAATTCATCATACCCTTAATTAAAGGAACCGATTTAAAAAAAGAATTAATTATTATTGTCGCAATATTTTTATTATTGTTTTTATTTCTTAAAAAGAAATTTCAAACCAAAAATCCATCTTTTAAAATTCGCTTTAGATTATTCATAATCTCCGGTTTTGTTATGATTTTTCCCATTATGTTCCCTTCCCAATTTAAACAAATTCTTCAAAAATACAAAATCGAAACTTTTATTCCCAATCCATTAGAAAATTGCCGAGTAAACGGTATTTTATTTTGTTTTTATGACGACTTCAAAAATATTAACAATCCTCCACCAAAAAATTACAATCGGGTACAAATTAATCAAATTTACTCCAATTTAAAACTTAATAAATATGATAAATTCGACAAACTCTCAACTAATAAACCCAATATTATTATTATTTTGTCTGAATCTTTTTGGGATGTTACTAACTTGCCTAATGTCAAATATTCAGAGGATCCAATTAAAAATATTCGTCAGGATATAAAATCAAATTTTAAATCTCCCTCTTATGGTGGAGGCACCGCTAATGTTGAATTTGAACTCCTAACTGGATTAAGTAACTATTTTTTGAATGGAGCATCACCATACAGTCAAGTAATCAGAAAACCATTACCAACTTTATTTACTTTATTTAAAGATGAAAATTACTTAACAACTACCATCCATCCATTTTTTTCTTCAATGTATAACCGAAAAAATGTTTATAAAAAATTCGGACTCGATAATTTCACCAGCATCGAAAATATGTCTAATTATGAAAACGCCGGTCCTTATGTTTCCGATAAATATTTTAATAAAGAAATTTTAAAACAATTAAATTCAACCAATCAACCCCAATTAATTTTTGCTATTTCTATGCAAAATCATGTTATTTTTAACGCCAACCGTTATTCCCAACATCCAATTACTTTTCAAAGTTCCTTAAATTCTGATGAACAAGCCATTCTTCAAAGTTATGTTGATGGTCTTAATTTAACCGACAAATCATATGTCTTTTTAAAACAAGAATTGTCTAAAAATAGTAAACCCACCATTGTTTTCTTTTTTGGCGATCATTTAACATTCTTAGGCACCGGTTTAGATATTTATCAAAAAACCGGACTCAATATTACCAGTGAAAATAAAATGCACACCACTCCTTTGGCTGTTTGGTCAAATTATCAAACCGATACTAATCTACCTCAAAATATCAGTCCTTCATTTTTATCATTAGAAATTTTAAAAGCTGCCAATGTCACTCCTAAATATCAATTTGCTTTTTTAAAATCTATTAATTCTTCAGATACTGTTCTTAATCAGAAAATTCCAACCAAACTTACATCAGATCAATTAAAAAATTATGAACTTATTGAATACGATCTTTTATTTGGCAAACAATACGGAGTTAAATTTGAATTATAATCATTTATGAAATATTTGAAATTTTTAATTCCTTTAGTGTTAATTTCACTTTTTATTTTTCTACGTTTTTACAACATCAAAGACTCTTTATTTTTTTTCAATGACCTAGGAAGAGACTTATTAGTTCTACAAAATTGGCAATTATCAGGCAAACCTCCACTTTTAGGACCACAAACCAGTGTTATTCCTTTTAATCAATCGAGTATTTATTTTTACTATCTTTATATTTTTTATATAATCACCAACGGTAGCGTTTTTTCCGCCCTATTTGCCAATGCCTTTTTATATATTGCCATGTATATTTTTGGATTGATTGTTTTTAAAAAAGACAAAAAAATTATCACTATTTTAAATATTTCTTTTTTTCTTATTAGTATTCACCCACAATATATCGCTCAAAGCCGTTTCGTTTGGAATCCATCATTAGTAACTCCATTCATAACGTCTTCTTTCTTGTCTTTTTATTTATTAACACAAAAATATTCCAAAATTAAACTTTGGATTTTTTCTCTTTCTATTGCCACCGCCATCTCCCTCTCTTATTCAGTTATTCCCTTATTTATAGCATTTTTTGTTTATTGGTTAATCTTCTATCGAAAGTATTTCTTTAAAATATTTTTTTCTATATTTGCCTCTTTTTTATTTCTAAATACAACTACTGTTTTTTTTGAGCTAAGACACAATTTTTTATTAACCAAAAGCCTTTTGTTTAAATCTGCTTCACCTCAATCAAGTATCGGTATCAATGAAAAATTTAATGATATTGCCAAATTTGTAATTGATTTACCAAATCAAAATACTAACCAATACATTCTTTTATTATTTGTACTTTTATCAATTGTCCTAATAATTAAACAATTTAAAAACAAAAACATTACATTGTTTACCAGTATTATATTTCTTCTCACTTTTTTGACCTATTTCATTCTCCCAGTGTCTGTCCAAGCTCATTATATATTTCCTATTATTTGTTTATTGTTTATAGCTATTGCCAGTCAACCCATAATTAGGTCAACAATAATCGTTTTTCTTTTATCTTTACTTTACTTAACCCCAATAAATTTAAATTCATATTTTCAAAAAGCCCCACGTACATATTCTCAAATGGAACAATGTTTCAAAAAATACTGTCAAAAAAACCCAGAACCAATAAACGTTTCTGTAAATTCTTCTTATCATCCTTACCACAATGGTCCAGAACATCGCTATTTATTAAAAAAATCAGGTTGCAATGTCCAAGTTTTAGAAGACGGACAAAAAGCAAAAACCATGGCATTAGTGTTAGACAATAATACTTTTGATCCAGAAAAATCAAATTTTTATGAGTTAGATCTCTTTGGCCCTTATCAAACAGATAGTACTCTTAATTGTCTACCTAATCTCCAAATTTTAAATTTAATTAACAAATAATCATATCAATTTACTTAAATAATCATATCAAAATGATGTGATTATTAATTTAATATGATATTATCTATTAATGAATAACTTGAATGACCGACAGTTAAGAATTCTAGAAATTTTAAAGCCAGAACAGCCTATTAGCCCTAAGGAAATATTAGAAAAATTGAATCAAAAAGTTTCTATTGTCACTATTTCCCGAGACCTTTCTGAATTAGTTGATTTAAAATATCTTTATAGAAATGGCAATGGACCTGCAACTAAATATTTTCTTTTAGAAAAAGCTTTATTTTTCCGACCGGTTGATTATCAAAAATATTTTAAAATCGAAACAGACAAAAGAGATATTATTAGTAATTTTAATATGAAAATTTTTACTCAACTTTCTAAACTCTTAATTTTTACCCCAAAAGAACAAACTCAACTGGAAACACTTGATTTAAAATTTAGAAAAAATTATTCTCAATTATCACCAACTATAATTAAAAAAGAAATTGAAAGAGTAACTATTGAACTCAGTTGGAAATCTAGTACTATTGAAGGAAACACCTATTCTCTTTTAGAAACTGAACGCCTAATTAAAGAAGGTACTGAAACAAAAGGTAAAAAGAAAGAAGAAGCTATTATGCTTTTAAATCACAAAAAAGCTTTGGATTTTGTCTTTGAAAACAAAAATCTGTTTAAAGAAATTAATCGTTCTAAAATTGAACAATTACATAAAATAATTACCCAGGATTTAAATATAACTAATAATCTTAGAAAAACTCTAGTGGGTATTACTGGCACTAAATTTAAACCATTGGATAATCAATTTCAAATTATAGAAGCTATCGATAAATTTTGTATATTAGTTAATAATACTCAAAATATTTTTGCCAAATCTTTACTGTCAATTATTATTTTGAGTTATATTCAACCATTTGAAGATGGCAACAAGCGTACCAGTCGAATTTTAGGCAATGCTATTCTTATTGCCGACAATAGTTTTCCTTTACCTTTAAGAAATGTTGATGAAAATCTTTATAAAGAAGCCACTTTGCTTTTTTATGAACAAAATAATTTAAATTTATTTAAACAAATGTTTTTAGATCAATGTAATTTTTCAGTTGAAAATTATTTTAGAATTTAATATATAACTATATGAAAAAAATAGCAGTTGTCGGAGTTGGTTATGTCGGATTGGTTACTAGTACTTGTTTTGCTGAGCTTGGCAATCAAGTAATTGGAGTTGATATTGATCACAAAAAAATAGACAATTTAAACAAAGGAATTATTCCCATTTATGAAGAAGGTTTAACTGATCTAGTAAAAAAGAACCGTAAGTCAGGTAATTTATCCTTTACCACTGATATTACAAAAGCTGTTAAATCCTCCGAAATTATTTTTATTGCTGTTGGTACCCCACCAATGGCCGATGGTAGCGTCAATTTAGACTATGTCAAATCTGCCACTGAATCAATCGGTAAAGCCATGAATGGATATAAGGTTATTATTAATAAATCAACTGTTCCAATTGGCACCGGTAATATTGTAAAAATAATAATTTCTCAACAATACAAAGGTGATTTCGATGTTGTTTCTAATCCAGAATTTTTAAAAGAGGGAACAGCTGTTTCGGATTTTATGAATCCCGATAGAATTGTGGTTGGCACTGATTCTTCCAAAGCCAAAAAAATTATTAATGATCTGTATGCTTCCCAAAATTCAACTATTATTAATACCGACATTAAAACAGCTGAATTAATTAAATACGCTTCCAACGCTTTCTTAGCTACCGAAATTTCTTTTATAAATTCTATCGCGAACATATGTGAAAAAATTGGAGCTGATGTCACCAAAGTGTCTGAAGGAATGAAACTCGATCAACGTATTGGCAAAAAGGCTTTTTTAAACGCCGGCGTTGGTTATGGCGGCAGTTGTTTTCCAAAAGATGTTAAGGGTTTAATTCAAATCGCTCACGAAAATAATGTCCGTTTTAGTATTCTTGACGCCGTTGAAGACACTAATTCTGCCCAAAAGCAATCTCTTCTTCCAAAAGTTCAATCTCTTCTTGGCAACGATTTGCACGACAAAAACATCACTGTTTGGGGGCTAGCTTTCAAGCCAAATACCGATGATGTTCGTGAAGCTCCATCTCTTGTAATTATTAAACAACTTCTCGATCGTAACGCCAAAATTACCGTTGTCGATCCTATCGCCACCGAGCAAGCTAAATTGGTTTTAGGCGATACTGTAATTTATGAAGAAAATTTAATCAAATCAGTTTCGAATACTGATTGTTTAATTATTGCCACAGAATGGGCTGAATTCAAAAATACTGATTTAAAACAAATTAAAAAAGCAATGAAAAAAACCAATATTGTTGACGGTCGTAATATTTTCAATAAAAAAGAAATGAAAGATTTTGGGTTTAAATATATTTCAATCGGCAGATAAAATATAAAATTACTTCTATTTTTAAAAAACAAGAAAGAAGGTGATTCAATATCTACAAAATACTTCAAAAGAAAAATTTAGAAAATATTTTTTTAATATAATCAAACAATTTATTTGAATTATCACTTTGTTTTTGTATCTCAGTGGGAGTCACTCCCTTAGGAGTACTCTCAGGAATAATCAAATTTGAATTGAGCGGCTTTTTAATTCTTTTATTAACTGTCGAAGCCCCAAGAACATTTGGATAAAAACCAACAGCTTGATTAACATAACTACCACCTTTAGTCACAACAACAGACACTTCATTAGAAAAATCACCAGGGGTACAACCATTACCTGCTCTTACTTTAAAGTAATATCTATTCTTAATAGATAAACCTTTTACCGTATAAGATAATGTGTCTCTACCACCAACATTAGGATTTCCATAAATCATTTGACCTGGCTTATTACCATATGCCACCAAATAATAAGTTACCGATCCTTTAGCAGGCTTCCAAGTTAATGTTACCTCATTAAATCCAGTAACACGAGCTGAAATTAACACTGGAGCACTTTCCGGTTTAGAATCATTACAAACAGAAGAAGAACATGACGACGATGAATTATTTGAAGAAGATGAACTAGATGAATTATTTGAAGAAGATGAACTAGATGAATTATTTGAAGAAGAACTTGCACTATTTTTAGTTAATCCAGCAAAAGTAGTAAAATGATATGTAAAAATTTTAGTATTAATACCATTACTTATATAACATTCTCCAGGAAATATCGGATTATTTGGATTATCATATGAACCTCCACACTTTTGTGAAATTCTAGTCCAATTATTAGATCCAGCAGGTCTATAAGCCACATCACCAGTAACATTATTAAGAATAATAGAAATTGGCTTATCAAAAAGAAGGATTACACTAGGTGAACCTACCTCAATAGCTGTATTATTAACAGAAAATCCAGATGGAGCATTACCACTATTAGAAATTGACTTTGGTGGTTCAATTTTTCCATTCCAATTTAATGGGCCCAAAATTGTAGTTGAATTTGGAATTTCAACTTTAATATTATTCAGACTATTATTAGTCAAAGTAATAATACTTTCATTATTAGATGACTGTAATGTCACTGCTTTTTCAACCTTAATACTTTTATCACCAACATTTTTAACTTCAGTTAAATTAACACCAGCACTTAAGTCACCCAAATTATAGTTATTTAAATTTACTTCAAATCCATCAACAGTAACTTTATTACCAGAAACAGTATTAATTCCTGAGGTTAAATCTAAAGAACTTTTGTTATCTAACTTAATTTCATTAGACATTGTTAATTGACCTTGGTCACTAACCAATGGTTTAGTGTTTTCAATTGATTGGGTAATATTATAACTAAAGATATTTGAACTCATATTTCCAAGTAAATCACATGCGATAACAGAAATTATTTGAGAATGATCAATTAAAAAAGGAGCCGTATAAATAGTACCAGAATTACAATTATCAAGCTTTACACTATTACTATACTTAATAATCGAACTACCATTACTACTTAATGTAATTGTTTGAGAAGTTGCATATGTTCCAGAAATAATACTAGCAGATGGTATTGATGGGGGACTCTTATCAATATTACTAATAGTCACCGTTTCAGTAGTCACATTGCCAACACTATCAGTAGCAATAAAATCAAAAGTTCCATTTTGTGTAAATATGTGTGAATTAGTATTTAAGCTACCTTCATTTGTTGTAGCCGTAACAGTAATATCTTGATTAGTTGGATTATGATTGTAATCATTAATAGTAATAATTGGAGCAATATTATCAATGATATTAATATTGGCAGTAATAATATTAGAACTTACATACCAATTATTAGGATTATCAAAATTACCATCTTCAGCTCCAATTAGTTGAGCAGAGATATTCATTGATTTACCAGCTAAATTAGTTTTAGGAGTAAAAATAAAACGAACTTTATAAGTTCCATTTGAATAATTTACCAAAGACCTTCTATCAATATTCGTAAAATCACTTAACCAAAAACTAGTTTGATTATCACCCAAAGTTAAAGTACCTAATACAGTTTGAGTATCATCATTGTTAATTTTTATAGCAGTAATAATATAGTCTTTTAAATTAATTCCAACGGGAGGAGAAAAATCTACTTTTGTATCAACTAAATATTTTGAATCTAATCCAGAAAAATCACTAAAACCAATAATACTATCAATAGTTTGTAAAGAATTAGGAGTAATCGAATAATTAGTCTGATTATTAACAAAACTAATTGTTGACCCTATGATTTTAAGATTAACATTTGCAATATTAGAAGAGTTATACCAATTATTTGGATTATTAAAATCTTCATCTTTAGCTACAACCGCTACTGATGATACTTGAATTGATTTACCGGCTAAATTTGCAGGAGCAGAAATATAAAAATAAGCCGTATAATTTTTATTTGATCTCGAAACCAAACTTGGTCTATCTTGTAAAATAAAATCTTTTAACCACAAGGTAATTTGATTATCGTTTAAAACAATTGGAATAAAAGTAGTCGTTGCTCCATTGCCCATATTTACAAAACCATTAATAACTAAACCTTTTAGATTCACATCTGATTGAAAAGATATTTTTACATCTACTTTATATTCAGAACTAAAACCAGTCGAATCACCAAAATTAATAGAGCTACTAATAATAATTGGTTGATTTACTGCCGTAACATAATTCGCTTCACCAAAAGAAATCTGAGGTTTAGTATCAACAACATTTATTGTTCTTATAACTTGAATCGCCGTATTATTAGAAGAATCTACAGCGTCGTAATAAATAACATAAGAACCTACATTTTTAGTATCAACAGTACCAGTAATTATAACTTTTAAGTCATTATCATAATTATCAAATGCGATAGCACCAGCATCAATATAAGTAGAACCAATGTTAATATTAATTACAGAATCACCAATTAGAGTGATAATTGGACTAGTAGTGTCAACTGTAATAGTCTTACTTGTGTCTGTGACAGTATGTCCTGCTAAATCGGTTCCTATAACCTGAATTGTATAAATTCCATCGGCTACAATTTGGTTTGAATTGTTTTTACCATCCCAAGAGATGTTTAGAGAATTTGTAATACTAGTAGAACCAAGATCTCTTACCTTAACTCCATGATCATCTAATATATTAATATCAGTATTCACTTCTTCAGAATAAGTGATATTAATATTTGTACCGGATACAGTATAAAAAGAAAGGGTGGGTGTAATGGTATCAATAATAGTTAAATTATTCTCTATAAAATTTATTACGTAATTTGTTCCTGCATTAAGAGAACCTTGGGTAATTAAATAAGCACCTACTTCTTCACCTATTACGCGAGTGAGCGAACCAGATAATGTATCACCAATAACCAAAGGTGAATTTGTGTAAGTTAGCGTAGAATCAGAGGTGCCTCTTTCTTTAGTCTGAACGTCAGCAGTGACAGTGATTGGCTTGGCATTTATGGTGAAGGTGCCAGGTTCAAAAAAAATAAAATAGTTAGTACTAGCGGCATTTGAGGCGGTGATAATGTAATTATTAACATTTTCACCTGTTGTACGGGTTAAATTAACTAAGGTATCGAGAGATGTAGCGTCATCATCATTTATAAAACCGCTGTAAGAAGCGGTGAGAATTGGGTCAGTGTCACCATAAGTTTTATTACTATTTTGAGCACTTATAATTAAATTTTTCTTATTTATGATAAACGATTGAGAAATATCTGGTGCGGCATTGTAGTTATCATCACCTGTTTGATGTGCAGTGATTGTACAGCTGCCAGCTTTATTAATATGAATCATGTTATTTGATACATTACAGCCACCAAAAGCAGTGAAAGACACTAATAATCTGGAAGAGGCTGTGGCAATAGTACTCACATTAAAATCAAAATCACCATAAGTTTTATTTTCTAAAGTGTTGAAAAATATATTTTGATCAAGTTTGTTTGTTGTGATATTTACACCAACGCTTGCTACTGATTCATTAGTTGTTTCAGTTGCTTTGATTCTAGTGAAAAATGTATATTGGTGGTTTAGATTTAATTCTGTAAAAATTTCACTATCTTGCCAATTTACGCCATCTTCACTGAATTGATTTAAAACATTTGCAGTCAAAGTAACACTTGTAGTTGTTTTACTTACTAATATTGGTGCTGGTGGTGCCACTGGCCCATCCGCTTTAGTAATAACTTCGGTTGCAGTACTGGTAATAGAACCTGTCCCTACACCAACCTCTGCTGTTGCGGTTACTGTAATTATTGTTCCAATATCAGCTAATCCTACTGTATAAGTGGATGCTGTTGCTCCATCTATATTTATGTCGTTACGTTTCCATTGATATGTTGGTGTCCCTGAGTTGGTTAAGGTTGGATTTACCATTAATGTGGTACCGAATTTAGTATCTCCTGTGATAACTATTGACCCGCTCATATTTTCAATCATATTAATACTGGTGGTTGTAGCATTAGAGCTTAGATACCAGTTATTTTGATTATCAAAATTACCACTTTCGGCTCCGACCAGTTTTGCGGAAACATTTATTGACTTACCAGCTAGCTCTGTTTTTGGAGTTAACGTGAAACGACATTTATAGGTTCCATTGGAATAACTTACTAATGATTGTCTATTGCCATTGATATTACTAAAATTGCTTAACCAAAAAGTAGTTTGATTATCGGCTAAGGTTAGAGTACCTAAATTAGTTTCACTGTTATCATTATTAATTTTTGTACCAGTAATTACGTAATCTTTTAAATTAATGTCATCAGGAAAATCAAGAGTTACTTGAGTGTCGACTTTATATTTTGTATCGAGACCAGTTAGATTACCAAAAGCTACATTACCGTCAATACTTGTTTGTTGGCCAGTGACTGTATTATATGATGATTCTTGAAAATTAATTGTTGGATTGATAATTTTAATACTAATACTTGATTCGTTTGAGGAGGTAAACCAATCTGTAGAATTGTTAAATTTATTGTCATCTTCAGCGACAACCACTTGATTTGTAATGTTTAGAGTCTTACCAGTAAGTGTAGTTAGATTAATTTTGAATCTGTAATTAATATTTTCATTAGAATGATTTACCAAAGATGGTCTGATTTGTTGCATTAAATCATTTATTAACCATAAACTAGTTTGATTTTGGCCTAGAGTAATATTTCCTATTGGTGTTTCAATATTGTCATTGACTATATAGCCGTCGATTTGAAGTCCAGCCAGATTAGTGCCAGCATTTAGGTCGATTTTTAAATCACTTTTATATTTTGAGTCTAAACCAGTGTAATCGCTGAAATTAACAGTATTAGTAAATATTGCCTGAGAATTGGATGAAATAGTTGGTTCTAGACTAGTAATAGTTGAAGTTATGCCAATAATATTGACAGAGGAAGTGGCGGTATTAGAAACCATATACCAGTCGGCTGGATTATTAAAATTACCTTCTTCGGCCCCTACAGCTTGGGTGGATAAACTGATTATTTTATTAGATAAGCTACTTGGTGGAACAAAAGTGAATTTGCAGGAATAATTTTTATTGGCATAATTTTGTAATGATGGTCTGGCTACTTTAGTAAAATCGGATAACCAAACAACTGTTTGATTATCAGTTAAAGTGACATCTCCGATAGAAATTTCTTGTTGTTGACTGTTAAGACAAGTGACATCTACATGAAGGTCTTTTAAATTGATACCTTGTGGAGGAATAAGGGTAACTTTTGTATCGATTTTGTATTTTGAATCAAGGTTGCTAAAATCGCCGTTTTCAATAGTTGATTCGATAGTAGTAATTTGATTAGGGGCGGTAATATAGTTTGTCTTATCTAAAGATATGGTAAATCCAGCAATATTAACAAGACTATTTATAGTGTTTGAAGATGTAAACCAATTAGTAGAATTATCAAAATTAGTACTTTCGGCTGAAATAATTTTGGCCGAGACACCAATTGTTTTTCCAACTAAATCACTTTTTGGAGTTAAAGTGAAACGACATTTATAGGTTCCATTGGAATAACTTACTAATGATTGTCTATTGCCATTGATATTACTAAAATCGCTTAACCAAAAAGTAGTTTGATTATCGGCTAAGGTTAGAGTACCTAAATTAGTTTCACTGTTATCATTATTAATTTTTGTACCAGTAATTACGTAATCTTTTAAATTAATGTCATCAGGAAAATCAAGAGTTACTTGAGTGTCGACTAAATATTTACTGTCAAGACCAGTTAAATTACCAAAAGTTCCTGTAGTAGTAATGGATCCAGGTGAACCGGCGGCAAATGAATAATTGGCTTTATCATTAGTGAAGCCAATATTGGTGTCGATACCATTAATATTTAACTCAGTACCTGGGCTGAGTAGATACCAATCATTTGGATTAGTGGTAAATTTATCACTTTCTGCCCCGACTAATTGAGAAGAAATATTCAGACTCTTAGCTGACATACCATCAGGTAATTTAAATTTAATAGTGTAAGTTAAAGTTCCATAATTTCGGCCAACAAACATACTGTAATTCATTGATTGTCGACCAAAACCAAACAAATCACTAAATTGACTAATCCAAAAACTACTTTGATCGGCAGGTAAAGTATAAGAGCCCATACTTTGGTAATTAGTTGTGCCTTTAACTTCACCAGTCATAGGAATACTGCCAGTGACACCTGTAGGTCGATTAAAAGTAATTAAAGTATCAAGTTTATATTTAGGATCAATATTAGAAAAATTTCCCAAATTTAAACTGATATAAAGAGTAACATCGGAACCGCTGGTGGTAGTTATACTAGAAATGCTAGTTGATCTGCCGGGATTTGTATTGCTTTGAGCAAAAATCACTGAAGAATTGGGCATTATTTGATCACTAGTAGGGATAAAGATAGTAAAATGATTTAAATTTTTAATAGAAATCGAGGTATCTGTTTTTACAATGGCATTTTCTACTTTTTGAGCAGAATCAATTTTTGAAATTTCTTCGGCAAATTTTACACTAATATTTTCACCTCTTGATGATACTGGAATTGGCAAAGAAAGATTGTAAGTAAAAGAACCATCTGCCATATCCGAGGTAATACTATAAACTTTTTCTGACAAGGACTCTGTTTGCTCTATTTGTTCTTTAGTAAGAGTTATTTCTTCAATTTTTATATTACCTGCAGGACTAGGAAGCTTGGTAAAAGTTAATTTTATTTCATTATTTTGAGGAGCAATATATTCTTTATTTAATTCTACTTTTTCAAATGTCCATGGTGAAGGAATATTGGTTGGGGTTGGGGTTGATTGAATCGTTGGTGTTACCTCGATAGTTGAGGTTATAGTTGGAATTGCAGTCGGTTCAATAGTTGGTATAACTGTTGGTTCTAATAGTTCTGATGTTGATGTTGATGTTGGAATTGCAGTTGGTTCAGTAATTTGAACAATTTCAGTGGGAGTGGGGATAGTTTCTTCGGCATAAACTGGTTGAGCAATAAATAAAAATGGGGTGAAAGAATTCAATAAAAGAGAGATATTTGCGAGAATGGCAATAAATTTTTTTGCGGATTTTGTTTTAATCATAAAGGTCAACTTTGAGCAGATTAACTTAAATAATCTAGTAATGAGCGTATTGTATATTTTTTTTATAGGTTTACAAGAAGCTAAAATTGTTTATTTTTAAAAAAAATCTAATATTTTTTTACAAAAAAATATATTCAAACATATCAATATGACCTATAAAAACGACAAATATTTCAATAAAAACTATATATTATACGATCTTTTTTCTTTTTAAACCAAAAATCATAACCGCTAACATTACCAACTCACTAATTATTAAACTCCATCCAGCTTGAACAAATCCAAACTTTGGAATCAGAAGATAATTAATAGTCAGATCAACTAGCATCCCAATTAAAACCGACCAAAAAACTATTTTTTGTTTCTTTTGAATCACTAATAAATTTCCCGCAAAAACCCTAAAATAATTAATTACTCCCGACCAAACCAACAAACTCATCACCCAAGCCGACACAATAAATGATGATCCATAAATCAATTTTACAATCAATTCTCTTTGCCAAGTTATCAACATCGCCAATGGAATCAACCCTAAAAGTGACAATCCAATTATCAATTTAATTAATTTATTAACCGTTTCCTTTTTATTTTCGTGAATTAAAACCGTAATTCTTGGAAAAATAGCATAATTAATCACATTTACACTTTGAAAAGCAAAAAGGATTTTATAAGCTGTTTGATACCATCCAACTTGATTATTTCCAAAATATCGGCCAATTAATAAAGTATCATTATTGGCATAAACAACCATTGCCGCTGTCATTCCAAAAAGAGGAAGTGCTTCTTTTACTAATTCCTTCCAAAAATCAAAATCAAAAGCTATTTTAATTTTGATTTTCAATAAACTCATTTGCCAAATTCCCAAAATTATGGAGAATATTGTCGCCACCATATAACCCAAAACCAAATGAATTGCAGTTCCATGAAAACTAATAATTAACAATGCTGTTATCAAGGTTCCAACATAAAAAACCATTCTGTTAAAAAAAACCATTTCCATTTTTTCCCAAGCTTGAAAAATTGCAATAAATACTCCCTGAAAAATTGAAATCAAACTAAAAATTAAAGTTACTAATAATAACTGCATCGAAACTGGATTTCTAACAAACAAAAAAGAAATTACAAATAATAATCCAATTAAAACCGATAGCGCCAATTTCAATCCCATCAAATTACTTAAATACTTTTCAGTCAAATTTCTATGTTTTGCCACCTCACGAGTAGTAATCGTCGTCAATCCAAAATCAGACAAAATCATAAATATGGCAATATAAGCAAAAGACAAATTAAAAGCTCCAAATTCCTGCGCCCCCCAATATCTCACCAACCCAACCGTTACAAAAAATAATAATATTTTTGAAAAAAATTCAACCGCCCCCAGCCAAAAAGTATTTTTGATTAATAACTGCCTATTCGACAATTCCTCGTTATTGTTAAAAATCATTTTTTTTAATCAGATTTATTCAATTGTTTATGCCAATTCCAAGCGCTTGAGATTATAGTTTCTAAATCAAAATATTTTGGTTCCCATTTTAAAATTTCTCTGGCTTTTTTAGAATCAGCAATTAACTCCGGAGGATCACCAGCTCGACGATCAACCTCTGTCACTTTAAAATCAACACCTGTTACCTTTTTAGCCACTTCAATAACTTGCTTAACCGAAAAACCACTTCCATTACCCAAATTAAAACTATCACTTTCACCACCATCTATTAATTTTTTAAGAGCCAAAATATGAGCTTGGGCCAAATCAGTTACATGAACATAATCACGTATACATGTTCCATCTGTAGTCGGATAATCTGTTCCAAAAATTTTTATATCTTCTCTTTTTCCCAATGCTGCATCCAAAATTAACGGAATCAAATGAGATTCTGGGTTATGATTTTCACCAATTTCGCCATCAAGATCAGCTCCACAAGCATTAAAATATCTTAAAGCCACATATTTCAGTCCATAAGCCACATCATAATCAGCCAAAATTTTTTCTACCATTAATTTAGCCTGTCCATAAGGATTAATTGGAATTTGTAAATGCTTTTCATCTATTGGAGAATATTGTGGATTACCAAAAGTTGCCGCTGTTGAAGAAAAAATTATTTTTTTAACATCATTTTCCAACATTACTTGAAATAAATTCAAAGTATTAGCCACATTATTTTTATAGTATTTTTGTGGATCTTTTACTGATTCACCAACCTCAATAAAAGCCGCAAAATGTAAAATTGCATCAATTGGATATTTTTTAAATACTCCTCTAATGTCTTCAATATTTCCTAAATCGCCTTGAAAAAAATCACCCCATTTCACCGCCTCTTTATGTCCTTTAATTAAACTGTCAAAAACCACCGTCGTATAACCCTGTTTGTTTAATTCTTTATTGATATGGGATCCAATATATCCCGCCCCACCTACAATTAAAATCATAAATTTATTAATTTCTAATTATTAAATTTTATCACCTAAACAACGTTTTCCCCTCCTTTCGTCAAAGGAGGGGATTAAGGGGTGGATTTAAATTTTTTCCCATGGATACCCATCGTACCCAAAATGTCCATATCTAGCCGTCTTTTGATAAATAGGTCTTTTTAAATCTAATTCATCAATAATTCCTTTAACCGACAAATCTAATAAACTCCACACAAAATTTTCAATTGTGGCCAAATCTTTCTTTTCAGTTCCAAAAGTTTCAATTGATTTACCAATTGGATCCCTCTGTCCAATCACATAGGCTAATTGCACCTCGCACCTATCCGCTAAACCAGCCGCCACTACATTTTTTGCCAAAAATCTAACCGCATAAGCCCCACTTCTATCTACTTTTGTAGGATCTTTTCCTGAAAAACAACCACCACCAATCCTTCCCATTCCACCATAAGTATCCACCACAATTTTTCGACCAGTCACTCCAGTATCACTCGCTGGACCACCAATTTCCCATTGGCCAGTACCATTAAATATAAATTTATTAAAATTAATCTTTTCTAATTTATATTTTTCTAAAATCGGCAAAACAACCAATTCGTATAATTTATTTTTTACAAAATCTTTATCCACTCTTAAATCAAATGGCTTAGCTAAAACAATCTTTTTCACCCCCATCACTTTTCCGTTTTCATAAGCCACAACTACCTCTGCTTTTCCATCAGGCCTCAAAAAATTTAATTCACCAAATTGCAATTCATCCATCTTTCGGCAAAACTCATGTGATAAAACTATTGGCATTGGCATTAATTGCGGAGTTTCATTACAAGCATATCCAAACATCATTCCCTGATCACCAGCTCCATCATTATCTGCTCCCAAGGCAATATCTTTTGATTGTTGATGAATTGCCACATCAAAAACAGCATTTTTATTAAAACAAAACTCTGCCTTGTTGTAGCCTAAATTTTCAATAACCTGCTGTGCTATTTTTTGATAATTCAATGCAAAATTACAAGTCACTTCCCCAGCCATCGTCACTTTATTAGTTGTTACTAAAGTCTCAACTGCCACTCTCGAATTTTTATCAAAAGTTAATGCGGTATCTAATACTGCATCAGAAATCTGGTCACAAATTTTATCGGGATGACCAGCACATACCGATTCAGAAACAAAAAGGGGATAGTTCATATTTTTCCTCCTGTTAATTAATAAAGAGGCTTGTCTTTCTACTTTCATAGAAAAAGCACCGCGAGTCCAAAATTTCAGACCTCGGTTGCTGTCCTGATTTTTTTTAAATCAAAACTCCTGACAAAGCAAATTAATACTAAACTATTCATTATGAACTTTCAACTTTCCTTTAGTTTCTTTATCAAAAAACAATAAAATTCCACCAAATAAAGAATTAATCACTCCTAAAATCCCTAAAAAGGCTGACATTAATAAAATACTTTCACTTGAACTACTAAATTGAGAAAAGAAAAATAAATATAGCTGTTCTCTCGCTCCAAAACCTCCAATTGAAATTGGTAAAACTAAAATCATCGAGATTATTGGAATAAAAACAAAAACTGCAAAAAGACTCAAATTAATACCAAATTGCCACGCCACAAACCAAATTTGCAAAATATAAAATAATTCACTTAAAAACGACACAAAAAGACATTTTATTATCTGAATTTTATTTTTATCTTTAAATAATTCAAAAGCATCATCCAACCTATGTAATAAAGTAAATTTGGGTAGTAATTTAGATACATCAAAAAAATAAATAATAAAATAAACCACAAAACAAGCCCCGTTTAAAATAATTAATAAATAAAAGATTGTTTCTGGAATAATTAATCCTTTATTTACACCAATAAATGCCGATATTAAGCCCAAAATCATAAAAATTGAAAATCCTATAAACCTATCCAAAACTACCGATCCTAATATTTTTGTTTTTGAAATTTTTGGATATTCACCATCAATTACAATCCATTTTGCCACTTCACCCACAACCGCCGTTGAAAAAAACAATGAATAAAAAGTGGCCAAAAAATTAGCCCGAGAAAAAGTCAAAAAAGTTTTTACCTCAATTTTAGGAAACAATAACAAACTCCATCGAACAGAAATTAAAACTACTATTAAAAAACTAAAAATTATATTTACAAGAACAAACCAAAATGGAACATTTTTTACATCATCAAAGAGTTTAATAATATCAACTTTTCTAAATGCAAAATAAATTAAAACTACTGAAAAAAATAATCTAAATAATCTCGACTTAAAAATTTTTTTAAAAATTTCCAACATAAACTAACTATTAGAATAACACGAAGTATAATTAAACAAATTTATGAAAATACTATTAATAAGTCATATTTTTCCTCCCGCCATCGATGGCGGTTCAAAAGTCATTTATAAACTTGGCCAATATTTTGAATCCCAAAATCATCAAACTCTTTATTTAAGTTCCAATTGTTCCAGCACTGACGACTTCATCAAAAAAAGTCCTGCCCTGTCAAGGGAAGGATTTAGGAAGGGTTTTATAAAACTGCCCACATATCACCATCTTCGCCGACCCTTAAAATTTCTAAATTTATTTTTAAAACAAGATTTATTAAAAGTTTTTCAAAAAGGCCCGATTTTTAAAATTTTTCCGTTTCTAAAAGCCACTTATCAAATTTTAAAATTCAAACCCGATTTAATTATCGCCGGTCCACTTCCAACAACTATTATTCTATATGCTGTTTTTTTCAAAAAAATAACTAATTCCAAACTTCTAATCAATGCTTCCTTCCACCCCACCGACCAAGACTTTCAACAAAAACCACTAATTAATACCTTAAAAAAGGCAGATTTTTTGTGGACTCTTACTCAATCAGAAACTGATTATTTTACAAAAAATTTTAATATCGACCCAAAAAAAATAATTCTCGCCGGCAACGGTGTCGATTATAATTTTTTAAAAAAATCAAAAATTCCCCGTCTTGTCTCGGCCAAAAGCCGATCCGCCTCTGGCGGAAAGGGAGGCTTAGGAAGCTTTAACATCTTATTCATCGGTTCTCTTGCCGCCCATAAACGCGTCGACATTTTAATTAAGTCTTTTTCAGATATTTTAGCGTCCCGCCCTGTCAAGGGAGGGATTGAGGGAGGGTTTAAACTTACTATCGCCGGCCAAAAAACCCTCTTCTATTCTCAAATCGAAAAACTAATCAATTCCCTTGACCCAAAATTAAAATCTAAAATCAATTTTATTTTTAATTTTAATCAAAAAGATTTGGCTAAAATAATTGATAATTGCTCTGTTTTAGTTTTACCCTCAGTTCAGGAAAGTTTTGGTTTAGTTATTGTCGAAGCCTGGGCTCGGCAAAAACCAGTAATTTGTGCCGATATTCCAGCATTAAAAGAATTAGTCCAAAATTCAAATGGGGGATTATTGTTTAAAACCAATGATCAATCAGATTTAACAAAAAAAATTCAAGAAATCATAGACAATCCAAAAAAATCAGAACAAATGGGGAAAAATGGTTACAATTATGTTAAAAACAATTATACTTGGAATAATGTAGGAAATAAAATATGCCAAAAAATATTATGCTGATAATTACTCCTGTTTTAATAATAATTGCCGGAATTTTAATTTGGCGATTATTTTTTTATTTACCACCAGCTAACTCTATTAAGATCAAAATTGCCAACATTAATTACAATATTGAATTAGCCACAACCATCGCCCAAAAAACAAAAGGGTTATCTGAACGAAATATTCTCTGTAAAAATTGCGGTATGCTTTTTACTTTTAGTTTTGAAACTAATTTGCCTTTTTGGATGAAAAACACTCTAATTCCTCTCGATATGATTTGGCTCGATAAAAATGGAAAAGTAGTTGATATTCAAACCGCCGTTGAAATTAATTCAAATAAAATTTACCAAAACCAAATTCCCGCCCAATATGTCCTTGAACTAAATGCTAATGATTCACAAAAAATAGGCCTAAAAATAGGTGACATTATTGATCTTTCAAAGATAAATGACTAATTTTTCTATTATTATTCCAAATTACAATGGTGCTTCATTTTTAACTAACTGTCTTAATTCTTTAAAACAAGCAATAGATAATTGTCCTAATTCTGAATTCGAAATAATTCTAATCGATAACAACTCAAAAGATGATAGCCTTAAAATTTTTGAAATTATAATTCCTAAAAATTTTAATTATCGAATATTACTAAACTCAAAAAATTATGGATTCGCCAGTGCTGTTAATCAAGGAATTGAAAAAGCCAAATATGAATATGTAGTCTTATTAAATAATGACCTCACCATGGAACCAAATTGGTTTCAGTTAATTTCTAAAACAATTAAAAAAAATAAAAATCCAAAAATCGCCACATTTTTCGGTACTGTTCTAAATAAAGAAGGCACAAAATTTGAATCCCAAGGTCTAAAATTTTTTTATTCCGGCAAATGTCAAAACATTTCCAACAGGGACAAATTCACCCCCTCCTTGTCAAAGGAGGGGGTTGGGGGTGGATTAGTTTGGGGTGCTTCCGCTGCTTTTATTGTCTACAATAAAAAAATATTAAAACAAATTGGTCTTTTTGATTCTGATTTTTTTGCTTATTTGGAAGATGTCGATTTATCCCTCCGTCTTCATAATTTAAATTATCAAACTTTTTATATTCCCAAAGCTATTTCTTATCACTTCGGTGGTGGCACCAGTAAAACTATGAAGAATATTCGCAGTCGATTATCCTATCGAAATTGGTTCTTCATAATTATAAAGAACTATTCTTCAAAAGAATTTTTTACCAATTTTTCAAATATTTTAATTGAAAGATGTCACAACTTATCATATTTCTTTAAAGAAACCATTTCTGTTTATAAATGGAAATCTATTATAATTTTTCCGTTCGATTTTATAAAAACATCTCTTGAAATTTTCATTTTACTCCCCAAAATATTAAAAAAACGAAAAACAATTCAAAAATTGATAAAATTAAACAACTTAATATGATTATCGGCATTGATATCTCATCCATTCCTTATAAAACTGGCGTTAGTAATTACACTCTCAATCTAATTAGAAATTTAGTTAAACTCGATAAGATCAACACTTACAAACTTTTTTATTCATCTCTTCGACTTCCACTTCCAAATGAAATACTTGCAATTAAAAATACTCATCCAAACGTTAAAGTCTATCAGTTCAAACTACCACCAACCTTCCTACAAATTTTATGGAATCGATTCCATATTTTCCCAATTGAAATTTTTATTGGCAAATGTAACATTTTCCATACATCAGACTGGACTCAACCACCAACCATAAAAGCCAAAACAATTACTACTGTTCACGACCTTACTCCTTTCTTACACCCTGAATGGCACCATCCAAAAGTTATTACTGCTCATAAAAATAAAATGAATTTAGCCGCCAAAAAATGTTTTAAATTTATCTGTGTCTCCCAAAGTACTAAAACCGATTTATTAAAAATTTTTCCTAAAATTAAATCAGAGAAAATTGAAGTTATTTATGAAGCCGCCGAAGAAAAATATGGAAAATTTTTAAAATTAACAAAGGAAGTTCAAATAAAGAAAAAAGAAAACATTAAAAAACAATATGATTTAGATAAATTCATTTTAGCCCAAGGCACTCGTGAACCACGAAAAAATCTTAAAAGATTAATAGAAGCCTTCATTATTTTCAAAAAAAATAATCCCAATTGTAAAGTCAATTTAGCTATTGCTGGAAAATATGGCTGGGGAGAAGATGTTGATGGCGCCAAAAACCCATCTGTAAAAATTCTTGGATTTATCCCCGAAAAAGATATGGTTGCTCTCCATGCCAGTGCTATTTGTTTAGCTTATCCATCTCTTTATGAAGGTTTTGGCTTACCATTGGTCAAATCTTTAAAAGTTGGAACTCCGATTATTACCAGTAATATTTCTTCTATGCCCGAAGTCGGAGGTAATGCCGCTCTTTATGTCAATCCAAATTCAATACCAGACTTGACCAAAGCTATCACCAAAATAATTAAATCATCTGTTCTTAGAAAGAAATTAACAGCTAATGGTCTAATACAAGCCAAAAAATTTGATTGGTTGAAAACTGCTGAACAAACTTTATCTATTTACAAAAGTTTATGTTAATCGGAATTGATGGTAACGAAGCCAATATTAAAAATCGTGTCGGTGTCGGTCAGTATGCCTTTAACCTTCTAAAAAATATTTATTTAATTGACCAAAAAAATCAATATATTATTTACTTAAAAGACCAACCGTTAGAAGATCTTCCTCAAGAAAGGCAAAATTGGCATTATAAAATTTTTGGTCCTCAAAAGCTTTGGACTAAATTTGCTCTCCCAATTCATCTTTTTACTCAAAAAGAAAAATTGGATATTTTTTATTCTCCCGGTCACTATTCTCCTCAATTTGCCCCTTGTCCCACAATTCCAACCATTCACGATCTTGGTTATCTTCAATTTCAAAATCAATTCACTAAAAAAGATCTTTATCAATTAATTAATTGGACTCGTCAATCCATTAAAAAATCCGCTCATATAATTACAGTTTCTGATTTTTCTAAAACTGAAATTGAAAAAACTTATCAAATTGATCCGCAAAAAATAACTATTGCCTACAATGGTGTTGATGAGCCTTTAAAAGTTGATTTAAAAACACAACAAAAAATCTTATTATCCTACTATTTACAACATAAAAATTATTATTTATATTTAGGTACACTAAAACCAAACAAAAACATTCCATTTCTAATTCGATCCTTTTCTCAATTTTTAAAAACAACTGATCAGAAAACTAAACTAGTAATTGCTGGTAAAAAAGGATGGCTTTTTGATGAAATTTTTATTACCGTTCAAAAAGAGGGGATGGAGTCTAATATTGTCTTTACTGACTTTGTCGATGAATCTCAAAAAACAACTCTTTATAAACATGCCAAAGCTTTAATTTTACCTAGCACTTATGAAGGTTTTGGTATTCCCGCCATTGAAGCTATGAAATCAAACACACCCGTAATTTCCAGTAATATTGACCCACTAAAAGAAGTTATTCAAAATAACGGTTTTTATTTTGACCCAACCAATCAAGAAGAATTGGTTCATCAGTTAATTAATTTTGAAAGAATTAATCCCAAAGAAATCAAAAAAATAACTGATCAAGCCAAAATTCGTGCTGATTTTTTCACTTGGACCAACACCGCCAAATCCGTAATTTCCGTTTTTGAAAAATTTAAAAATGTAGGGGTGTGATTTATCACGCCCAAAAATATGGGTTTGATTAATCAAACCCCTACAATATATAATGTACATATGAAAGACCGCACTGGCAAGAATCTAAATTTTCAAGAAATCTCTCAAAAAATTATTAATCGCTTTAAAACTATTTGCCTCGAATTTTGGTTGATGATTTTAAGATTTGTCGGCTACATTCCTATTCACACTATCAGAAAAATTTTTTACATCGCCTCTGGAGTTGATATACCTTTAAATTCAACTATTCACATCGGTGCTAATTTTTTCAACCCTTCAAATATTAAAATCGGCCACGATACCATCATTGGTGATCATTGTTTTCTTGATGGCCGTGCTAAATTAACCATCGGCAATCATGTTGGCATTGCCAGTCAAGTTTTAATTTATAACGATGAACACAATATTCATTCCAATAATTATGAAAATTCTTTTGGTCCAGTTGAAATTGGAGATTACGTTTTCATTGGTCCTCGCGCCATAATTTTACCTGATGTAAAAATTGGTAAAGGTGCTGTTGTTGCCGCCGGTGCTGTTGTTACTAAAAATATCCCCGATTTTGAAATATGGGGCGGAATTCCAGCTCAAAAAATAAGTGATCGAAAAAATAAAAACCCAAATTATAAACTTGGTCGTGCTATGTTATTCCAATAATATGATTAAAAAAATATTAATTGCCTTATTTTGTATTTTTAATATTTTTGCCATTGTTTATCTAATCAGTCCAACTCCAACTCTTCCTGATCTTGTTAACAGTGTTAAATCAGACGAACCAGGCGACACTGTTCAATTAAAAAATGTTTCCGCCTACTACACCAACATGACTCGAACTGAAGTCATGAATTTTTACAAAGCTTACTATAGTGGCCCATTTAGAATCATTCTTAATCATCCACCCGAAAAATCGAAAGAAATAATTAAAGACACTATTCAAAGTTATTATTTTGAAGAATTTGTTCTACCTTTCAAAGAATCTATTTTTATTAATGGCTTCGAATGGGAAAATGATGTTTTCACCAAACCAGAAAATCGATTAAAGAATAAATTGATTTTCAAGGATAAAGAATACAAAGCCAAAATTACCATCAAAGCCATTCCTACTTCAACACCAAATCGTATCATTGCTTTTTTATTCACCGAAGCCGCTGTCATTTTTACTCTCTACGCTTACAAATCTTTTTTAAAAAAGAAACATGATTAAGCCTGTTCTTTCGATAATTATTGTTTCCTACAACACTAGTGAAATAACTATTAATTGTCTTAAATCAATTTTTAAAGACAAAGGTCTTAAAGAAATTCCTTTTGAAATTATTGTTGTCGATAACAATTCTAAAGATGATTCGGTTATTCAAATCAAAAAAAACAAAGAAATAAAATTAATCTCCAATAAATTTAATGGGGGATTTGGTAAAGCTAATAATCAGGGTTTAAAAATTGCCGAAGGTAATTATATTTTATTTTTAAATTCCGACACCATCATTCTTCACTCCGCCATCAGTCAAACTTTAAATTGGCTTTGCTCCCACCCCGAAGCTTCTGTTTGCACTGCTCAATTATTGAACAAAGACAAAACAATCCAAGCTTCTGGCGGTTTTTTTCCAAATTTACTAAACATAAAAACTTGGTGTTTCAATTTAGATGATCTTCCTTTTGTTAATAAAATTATCAAGCCTCTTCATCCTCACACACCAAATTTTTACACTCACGACAAATTTTATTTAAAAGATCACCAACAAGATTGGGTTACTGGTGCTTTTATGATGGTTCGATCATCTCATTTAAAACCAACCCATGGTTTTGATGAAAATTATTTTATGTACGGTGAAGAAATTGAACTTTCTTATCGAATCAAAAAAAATAATCCCCAATCTCAAACTTGGTATTTAATTGGCCCTCAAATTATTCATCTTGGCGGTGCTTCAGCTCAAAACAAAATCGATCCAATCATCAACGAGTATCGTGGTATTCTCGCTTTTTTTAAAAAACATAAAAGCCAATGGCAATACAATATAGTTAAATATCTAATTAAATTTAATGCCTTCAATCGTGGTGTTATATACTCTATTAGAGGTAATAAAAATACCGCCTCACTTTATTTTCAAACATGTTCAAAAATCTAAATATTTTTCGACCAATAATCGCCATTCTCATTTTATTTATTCCTCTCTATCCCAAGTTTCCCTTAACTAGCGTCGATGGCACATATGTTGCTATTCGTCTCGACGATTTGGTGATAGCCATTGCCATTTTAATTTGGGGCATTCATCAAATTACTCATAAATTTCCGGTTTTCAAAATAAAAATAACCAAATTATTTTTAGCCTATTTTATGGCTATTATTGCCAGTTTTGTCACTGCATTTTTAGTTTATCAAACCGATTCCACTAGTCTTCTACTTCTCCATTTGGCTCGCCGTTTTGAATACATTTCTTTATTTTTTATTGCCATAAACAGTGTTAAATCAAAACAAGATTTAAAATTTAGTTATATTTTTCTTTTAATAGCCACCACTCTAGTAAGTATTTATGGCTATGGTCAAAAATATTTTCAATTCCCAGTAATTTCCACTATGAACTCCGAATTTTCCAAAGGCCAATTACTTCAAATGAGTACTTGGACTCGTATTAATTCTACTTTTGCTGGTCACTATGACTTAGCCGCTTTTTTAAGTGTTGCTCTAATAATCATTGCCACAGTTTTTATTTTGAATAAAAATAAATGGATTAAATTATCTAGTTTGATCGTTTGGATTACTGCTTATCCAATTCTAACTTTCACTGCTTCTAGAGTTTCAATTTTTGCCTTTCTTATCGGAATTTGTTTTACTCTCTTTGCTTTAAGAAAATATTTTTGGATTATTCCTTTTTTTGTTTTAATTGGCTTTAGTATTTTTAATTCAGAAGATTTAAATCAAAGATTATTAGCTACTATTCCCGCTCTAAAAAATCAAATAACTAAAACTAAAACTACAATTACTATAACTCCTACCGCCACTCCAACTTCAATTCCAATTGCAGCCGTTATCACTAAAACGCCAATTATTAAAACGATATCACCAACTCCAACCATCGTTCACCACATTACCACTGAAAATTATCCTACCGTTGATGCTGATGCTGGCGTCGCCCGATCCGGTGAAATTCGTTTTAATGTTGAATGGCCACGAGCCATTAGAGCATTTAATAAAAACCCAATTATTGGCACTGGTCTTGGTTCTATTACTCTCGCTACCGATAATGATTATCTTCGATTGTTAGGCGAAAGTGGACTTTTAGGATTTATTTCTTTCATGGCAATCCTACTATTTTTCACAATCAAAACGATACCTTTAATTTTCAAAAAGAATCAATTACTTAATAATCAAATATCTATTATCTTTCTTGGTTGTCTTTTAACCACTCTAATCAACGCTGTCTTTATTGATGTGTTTGAAGCCTCAAAAACTGCCTATCTTTTCTGGATAATGATGGGGTTTTATTATCAATTACTCAATTTTAAAGATGAAAAATAAAAGAAATATTTTAATGATCACCCCTTATATTCCGCGCCTTTCCCAGTCCGGTGGCCAAAACAGCTCTTTTTATTCAATAAAATATTTGTCTCCAGAAAATAATATTACCTTAATTTGTCTTAGTCCAGATGAAGAAGGATTAGAAGACATTAAACAATATTGTTCTAAGGTTATTGTTGTCAAACGTGGTAAAACCTGGGATCCCAAAAAAGTTCTCATGACTGGATTTAGTCCATATCCTTTTTTAGTCATGAAACACATCAATAAAAAATTTCGCGAAGCCATCCAACATGAACTAGATACTAATTCTTTCGATCTTATCCACTGTGATTGTTTTTATCCAATGCCCAATATTCCTAAAACAAAAATCCCAATTGTTTTAGTCGATCTTACGGTTGAATATGAAGTCTATAAACATTATGTTGAAACTGTTACTAGTTGGAAAAAAATTTTAAAACCTCTTCTCTGGATTGACGTTTTAAAGCTTAAATATTGGGAAACTTATTATTGGAAAAACACTCACACTGTTGTTGCTTTTGCCGAAGAAGACCAACAATTAATTTCCAAAATCACCGGCCGCAATGATATTAAACTTTTTCAAAATGGTGTTGATAATAAATTTTTTGAATCAAAGGCTAAAACTGAAAAAAGCAAATTTCCTTCAATTTTATTCGGTGTTTCCAATATGAAATGGATGCAAAATCGCGAATCTGTAGAAATGATAATGAAAGATTCTTGGCCAAAAATTAAAAAAGCAATACCTGAATGTAAATTTTACATAATTGGTCGCCATGCCCCGGATTATTACAATCATTATCGCTCTGAAGACATTATTGTCGAAGAAGCTGATTTTGATGGTCAGCCACAAGATCCTATGTTTTATTATCAATATTGCTGGGCTCTGGTCGCACCAATGGGCAGTGGTGGTGGCACCCGCAATAAATTCCTCGAAGCCATGGCCTGTCGACTGCCAATTATTACCACTCCGGAAGGTATGGGTGGAATTAAAATTGAAAATTTTAAACAATCTATTATTTGTGACTACGATCAAATCGCTAAAAATACTATTGATTTATTGAAGGATAGTAAAAAAAGAATTCTGATGGGGGAGGAAGCTAATAAACTTATTCGCAGTAAATATTCCTATCAAAGCAGTGTCAATGGTCTAAACCAAATTTATCAAGAGATTACCAAAAAATAAAATGGATTTATCAGTCATAATTTTAAATTACAACTCTGCCGATTATCTAAAAAAATGTCTCGAAAGCATTACTAAATCAGATATTGATAATTATAAATATGAGGTAATTATTGTTGACAATAATTCCACCGACGACAGCATAAAATTATCAAAGTCTATCCATTCACCTAATTTTAAATATCTCGAATTAAAAACTAATCAGGGTTTTGCTCACGGCAATAATCAGGGTTTAAAAGAAATAAACCCAAAAATCAGACTCGTTCTTTTTCTAAACCCCGACACTATTGTTCAAAAAGACACTTTCAAAAAAATGATCGAATTTTTTAATCAAAACAAAAATATCGACGCTGCCACTTGCCAAATCAATTTAGCTCTCACCGGGAAAATGCAACCAGAATGCCATCGTGGTTTTCCTACCCCTTGGAATTCTCTGTGTTATTTTACAGGTCTGTCAAAATTATTTCCCCATTCAAAAATATTCTCCGGCTATTTTATGGGCAATTTAGACAAAACTGTTCCACATAAAATTGATGCCTGTGTCGGCGCTTTTCTAATGGTCAAAAAAGAAGTCGGCGACAAAATCAAATGGTGGAATGAAAAATATTTTTTCTATGGTGAAGATCTTGATTTTTGTTATCAATTAAAACAAAATAATTTTAATTTATATTTTAATCCAAATTGTAAAATAACCCATTTTCAGGGAGTTTCTTCTGGTTTAATTAACAAAAGCAAACATCTTTCCAAAGCCTCACGACAAACTAAAATCAAAGTTGCTAAAGCCAGCACTCAAGCCATGAGAATTTTTTATCAAGAAAATTTATTTTCCCATTATTCAATTTTCACCAAATTTTTAGTCATGTCCGGCATTCAATTACTAGAACTCAAAAGAGTCTTCAAAGCCAAATATTTATGAAACAACATATTGTTATCGATGCTCGTCTCTACGGATCTAAA
The DNA here is from genome assembly GCA_041661765.1 of Candidatus Shapirobacteria bacterium. Lineage (GTDB taxonomy): Bacteria > Patescibacteriota > Microgenomatia > UBA12405 > UBA12405 > WARW01. The sequence continues at coordinate 170,462 of JBAZTV010000002.1, forward strand.
CACACTGGCATTGGCCGTTACACTAAAAATCTTCTCAAAGCCTTAACTGAATTGTCCGATTTTAAAAAATATAAATTCACCTTAATTATTTACACAAATTTAGAAAACGAAATCAAAAAAGATTTAGGCGACAATTTTAATTATGTCACCACTAATATCCAACATTACTCTCTAAATGAACAGCTTTTTTTACCTTTTTTAATTTATAAATTAAATCCCGATTTGGTCCACTTTACCCATTTTAATAAACCGATTCTTTATTTCAAAAAATCAGTCGTCACCATTCATGATTTAATCAAACATTTTTCTAAAGGCAAAGACACCACCACTAAAAACCAATTTTTATACCAAATAAAATATTTTTTTTATCTAATTTTAATTCGCATCACTATTACTCAAAATCAAATAATTGTCCCCAGTAACTACTGGCGTGATTTTTTAATCAAAAAATATCATTTAAAAGATTTTCGAATCATTACTACTTATGAAGCTGTCGATCCAACTTTCTTAACCAATACTAAAAACGAAATCATTATTAAAAACCCCAAAAACTATTTGGTTTATACCGGCAATCTTTATCCTCATAAAAACATTATTATTGTTTTAAAAGCCCTTCAAAAACTACCAGACATCAAATTAAAAATTATTTGTGCTCGTGATTTTTTTAGCGAAAAATTATCAAAACAAATTAATCATCTAAAACTTAAAAAACAAGTTGAATTTCTCGGTTATCTCGACGACAAACAATTTAAAGAAGTTTATAAACAAGCCTTAGCTTTAATTCATCCGTCTTTAATGGAAGGTTTCAGCCTTACTGGTCTTGAAGCCATGGCTCTAAATTGCCCTGTAATTTCTTCAAATGCAAGCTGTCTCCCTGAAATTTATGGCGATTCTGTTCTTTATTTCGACCCAAATAATTCCGATGAATTAGTCCAAAAAATTAATCAATTAAAAAACAATTTGGAGCTACGTCAAAAATTAATTAATCTCGGACATCAGCAAATCAAAAAATATTCTTGGAATAAAACCGCCAAAAAAACCATGGCCGTTTATGAAAAATTATTATGCGAAACGAAGTGAAGTCCGCCTCTGGTGGAAAAAAGCCAAAAATTGCTCTGTTCTATGATTGGTTAAATCAATGGGGTGGAGCCGAAAAAGTTTTACTTGACTTAATTAAACTTTATCCTGAAGCTCCAATTTATACACTTGTCCACGATCCAAAAAAAACTAAATGGCTTCCAAAAAATACTAAAATTATTGCCTCATTTATAAACAATCTTCCATTTTCAAAAAACAATCCAATTTTTTACACTCCATTATATTCAATTGCTCTCGAACAATTTGATTTTTCTCAATACGACATCATTATTTCTACTACCCAAGTCTGCGGTCACTGTTTTATAACTCAACCAAAAACTCTTTACGTTTGCTATTTCCATAATATTAATCGTTACGTTTATCAAACTCCGCCCCAATTCCAAATTTTAAAACCGCTTCTAAATCAATATAAAAAAATAGATTTTGTTTATGGTCAACGACCTAACTATTTGTTTTGTAATTCAAAAACAGTTCAAAAGAGAATTAAAAATGCCTACAAAAGAGAAGCAAAAATAATTTATCCTGGCATCGACACTTCTTTTTTTATTCCTTCAAAAATAAATCCAACTGAAAAATATTTTTTAATTGTTTCCCGTCTAGTTTCCCATAAAAAAATCGATCTAGCCATTAAAGCCTGTCATAGATTGAATCAAAAATTATACATTGTCGGCACCGGCCGCGATAAAAATAAATTAATTAATCTAATCGATTCCATAAATGATTCAAATATAAAATTATTAGGAAAGGTTGATAATAATAAATTATTAAATCTTTATCAAAATTGTCAGGCTTTAATTTGCCCTCAGTTAGAAGATTTTGGTCTAACTCCACTCGAAGCCCAAGCTTGTGGTAAACCAATTATTGCCTATAATAAGGGAGGTTTAACTGAAACTATAAATTTAAAAACCGGAATATTTTTTAAAAATCAAACCGTAAAAAGTATTATTCATGCCATCAAAAAATTTAATCCCAAAGATTTTTCGCCATCTGATTGTATTTCTAATGCTGCCAAATTTTCTATCCAAAATTTTATGCTAAACTTTAAAAAAGAAATTAACCTCTTATGGCAGAATCATCAATAAAACACTATATTTTTATTCTTTGCGGTGGAACCGGTCCCCGTCTTTGGCCTCTATCTCGAAAAAGCAAGCCTAAACAATTTCTCTCTTTTTTTAATAAAAAATCGATTTTAGAACAGACGATTAAAAGATCTCAACGTATTGCCGATAATAAAAATATTTACATCGTTTCTGGAAATGATTATATCGATCGAATCCTTAAAATTGCCAAAGACTTTAATTTAACTAAAAACATAATTATTGAACCAGAAAAGAAAAATACCGCTCTGGCTATTCTTTTTGCCACTATCAAAATTAAACAAATAGACCCTAATGCTATCATTAGCACTTTTCCTTCTGATCACTACATTAAAAACACCGCTCGTTTAAAACAAACTCTCAATAAAGCTAAAACAATCGCTAATATTACTGACACCATTGTCACTATTGGTATTAAACCCACCAAACCAGATTCATCATATGGCTATATTTGCCCCAACCAAAAAATAGACGATTACTACAATGTCTCCAAATTCATCGAAAAACCAAATCTTAAAAAAGCCGAAAAATTAATTGAAAAAAAATCTTACTGGAATTCAGGTATTTATACTTTTTCCGTTTCCACTTTGCTTTCTGAATTTGAAAAATTACAACCAGATTATTTTAACATAGCCATGGATTTAGAAAAAAATTTAGACTATCCAAAAAAAATAGAACAAATATATAAACAATCTCCAAATTTATCCATTGATAAAGCTATCTCCGAAAAAACATCAAAAATAACTATGGTTCCAGCAACTTTCGATTGGAATGATATTGGCGAATGGCATACTATTTTCAAAAGTTTACCCAAAAAAAAAGATAACAATGCTATTATTGACTCTAAAACTCAATTTTTAAGTACTAACTCCCAAAATTGTTTGATTTCTGGTCAAGATAAAAAATTAATCGGATTAGTTGGTGTGAATAATTTAGCTATAATTGACACTCCCGACGCTCTTTTAATTTGTAATTTAGACTCTAGTTATAACGTTCGAGATTTAGTAAGCTTGATGGTGAAAAGTAAAAAATACAAAAAATACTTTTTAAATGAAAAATGAAAAAAATATTATTCAAAATATTCAAAAGAACAATTGATTTTATTAGTTCATTATTTCTTCTCATTTTATTTTCCCCAATTATATTAATTACAATGATATTAATTAAAATCAGCTCTCCAGGTCCAATTTTCTTTAGACAAAAAAGAGTCGGTAAAAACAATCACCAATTTTGGATGTACAAATTCCGTTCCATGTATACTGGTGATAATGATAAAAGACTAAGAGAAAATTACCCTGAACTTTGGAAAAAATATAAAGACGGTGGTTGGAAATTAGAAATGTCCCAAGATCCTCGTATCACCCCAATCGGTAAAAAAATTAGATCTCTCACTATCGACGAATTTCCTCAACTAATTAATGTACTAAAAGGGGATATGAGTTTGGTTGGACCCAGAGCCTATCGAGAAGAAGAACTTCAAGAACAAGAAAAAAAATATCCTAAAACCAAAAAATATATTGATATTATTAGATCCGCTAAACCAGGCATTACCGGTGTTTGGCAAACTAGTGGTCGAAATGATATTTCTTTCGAACAACGAGCCAAAATGGATGCCGAATATATTAAAAAACAATCATTTTTTGATGAAATACTTATAATTTTAAAAACTCCAACATCTATGTTGTCTCGTTGGTAATTTTAAGTTAAACTTTAATATGGAACAGTCAACACCAAACACGCCTCCAATTATTTCCACCACACCACCAGTCATTTCATCAATCAAACATTCCATGTCTCCAACCAAAATTAAGCCTGAGTCTGATTCCAAAAAAATAATTAAAAAAAGAATTCTTTCGGTTCTTTACGTCCTTTTGATTATTTTTTCTGTTTTGGCGGTATTATTTTTCTTTTTAATTTTTGTTCCTGGACAAAAAATATATGCTCAAATTGGAAAAATTAAAGAATCTGTTCCTGTATTTAAACAAGCTATTAACGATAAAGATTTAATTAAAGTTAAAGAAACTTTAATTACCATTAAAACTCAAACTGCTTCTATTGAATCCAGTTATAAAAAATTCTTCTGGACTAAAAATTTACCTATTATCGGAAATTATTACAAAGATGGTCAACAAGTTTTAATTATTGCCAAAGAAGGAATTGAAACAGGGGAGATTTTAACTCAAGCTATTGAACCATATAAAGATTTTTTAGGTGTTAAAGGTGGTTCTGTAAATAGTGAACAAACTACTGCAGATCGCATTACCTTTTTAACTCAGTCAGTCGAAGGATTAATTCCATATTTAGACCAAATCGAAACTAAAATTACCACTATGCAAAACGCCGCCGACAAAATCGACGCTTCTCGTTATCCAGAAGAATTCAAAGGTTATATTATAAAATCCAATATTACCAAGCTTCAAGAAACAATTAATGAAACTCATAAATTAGTTAAAGAAGATAAACCAATAATTTCCAAGATATCATGGCTTTTAGGCAAAGACAGCCCCAGAAAATATCTATTAGTTTTTCAAAACGATGCTGAACTCAGACCAAGTGGAGGTTTTTGGACTGCCTACAGTACTTTAATTGTTAAGGACGGTAAAGTAACCCCTGGTACTGCCAGTAATATTTATGATCTTGACGATAAGCTAAACAGTAAAGTTTCAGCCCCAAGATTAATTAAGTCATATCACATAAATGTACCTTACCTTACTCTTCGTGACAGTAATCTTTCACCTGACTTTCCAGCCGATGCTCAAATATTTTTAGAACAATATATTAAAGCTATGGGCGGTAAAGATAAATTCGATGCTGTAATTGCTATTGATACTAAGTTATTAGTCGATATGGTTGGAATCTTAGGAAAATTAGACACCAGAGTTGGAACTTTTACCACCAATCCCGACAAAAGATGCGATGGCTGTCCTTCTATAATTTACGAATTAGAATGGATTTCAGGACGACCAAGAAATTATATTGAAAAAAATCGAAAAGATTTTTTAAACCCTTTAATGTCATCATTACTAGCAAATTTAATGGGAGCAGAAAAATCAAAAATGGGATCAATAATAGAAGCTGGCCTAAAAAATATTAATGAAAAACATATTATGTTTTATTTTCCAGACGAAGAAATGCAAAAAATTGGAAACTTAGCCAATATTACTGGAAAAATAATTGACGTTGACAAAAGTGTTGATTATATTCATTTAAATGATGCTAATTTCGCCAGTGCTAAAAGTAATATCTTTATTACTCAAAAAATTAAACACGATATTACTATTAAAAATGGAGTAGCTGAACACAAAATTTCCGTAACTTACGATAATCCAAGCGCTGCATCAAACTGTAATTTAGAAAAAGGCGATCTGTGCTTAAATGCCGCTCAATATCGTGACTTATTCAGATTTTACGTTCCAATCGGTTCTAAACTTATTAAAATGACTGGTTCAGAAGTTGAGGTGGAGCCTTATGAAGAATTAAATAAATTAGTTTTTGAAGGTTTTTATGGCAACAAATATGCCTTAAATGCCAAATCAAATCTTAAAACTTCAGTGCAATATACATCAGGGGCTACCATCGGATCAACCTATACTCTAGTACTTCAAAAACAACCAGGAACAAAACCAATTGAATATGGATTAACTATAAACGGTGAAGAACAGCCAACTTTTCAATGGGCGGCCGATAAAACCATCAAATTTTCTCTATAATGGATAAATACCAAAACACAATTGGTATTGTTATTAATAAAAAAACAATCAAAGAAACTGATTTATTAATAACACTTTTAACCCCAAGGAATGGAAAAATCGTTGCACTAGCTAAAGGTGCTAAAAATATCAAAAGCAGTCGTTTAAGTTCTCTTCAACTCGGCAACATCATTAAAGCCCAACTTTACCAAAAAAATGACTTTCTTTGGTTGTCCGAATCTCAAACTATCACTCCATTTTTGCAAGGTGAAAAAAATCTCACCCAATTAAATTTATTATTTTATTTTTTGGAAATTTTAAATCGTCTCATCGCTGAAAATCAACAAATTGAAAATATTTATAAAATTTCCCAAGAAATTATCGATGCCATCAACCAAAATCAACTTAACCGCTACATTAAAAATGAAATTATTTTTTTAGAAGCTCTCGGCTTTGGTGTCCCTGACGAAATTAATCTATATTTTCAAAAAAAAGATTACAAAACAACTCAACAATTAATCAAAGGCTTCTTTGAATCCATTATCGAAAAACCATTAGAAAGCAATAAGCTTTTTAAGTAATCTCAGGTTATAATATTCCATGGCAGAAAAAAATCAAACTGAACTCGTTAGTAAGATCGTTAGTCTTTGTAAAAGACGTGGAATTATTTTTCAAAACTCAGAAATCTATGGCGGTGTCCAAGGTTTTTATGACTATGGTCCTATTGGTTCTTTAATGAAACTAAATTGGAAAAACCTTTGGTGGAATGATAACGTCATTAAACGCCGCGATGTTGTCGGTATTGATGGTTCAATAATAACTCATCCAACTGTTTGGCAAGCTTCTGGCCATGTCAAAAATTTTGCCGATATTATGGTTGAATGTAAATCTTGTCACAAAAGATTTCGTCCTGACCTTCTCGATGATCCATCAAAATGTCCAGAATGTGATGGTCAATTTACTAAAGGTCGTAAATATAATATTTTATTTGAGACCGAAATTGGTGTCATCGAAGGTGAAAAACAACACGCTTATTTAAGAGGTGAAGCATGTCAAACTATTTATCTCGATTTTAAAAATATTGTCGATTCTTGTCGTGTCAAAATTCCTTTTGGTATTGCTCAAATCGGAAAAGCTTTCCGAAATGAAATCACTCCAAAAAATTTTCTTTATCGTACTCGCGAATTTGAGCAATGGGATATTCAATATTTTGTCCATCCAACCGAAATGGATAAATGGTTCGAATATTGGAAAAAAAATCGCATGACTTGGTATCAAAAATTATTCAATAATCCAGAAAATCTTCGCTTTCGTCAACATGAGAAAGACGAATTGGTTTTTTATGCCAAAAAAGCATTTGATATTGAATATAATACCCCTTGGGGTTGGGCAGAAATGGAAGGAATTCATTGGCGTTCTGATTATGATTTAACTCAACATTCTAAATTCAGTGGCCAAGATCTTTCGTATTTAGATCCAATCACTCACGAAAAATATTTACCACATATCACCGAAACTTCTGGTGGTGTCGACCGTAGTTTCTTTTTCATACTTCTCGATGCTTACCGTGAAGAAAAAAATGAATCAAGTGAAATTCGCACTGTTTTAAAAATAAATCCAAAAATTTCTGCCTATAAAATGGCAATTCTTCCACTTGCCGCCAATAAACCAGAACTGATCAAAAAAGCTGAAGATATTTTTCAAAAATTAAATGAAAAATATTCAGTTGATTGGGATGATAGTAGTAATATTGGTAAAAAATATCGCCGTCAAGACGAAATTGGTACTCCTTGGTGTTTAGTTGTTGATTATCAAACTCTCGAAGACAATACTGTCAGTATCCGCGACAGAGATACTATGAAGCAAATAAGAATTAAAACTGATGAAGTTGACAATTGGTTGGAAAAACAGTTAAATAAATAATATGAAGAAATCAATAATAATTTTTATTTCAATTAGTGTTATCATTTTAGTCTCATTAATTTTATTTTTTACGTTAGGTAAAAAAAATACTTCTAATACTAAAATCACCACTAAAAATACTACTCCAGTCACTAAAAAAATTGAATTATCCGCCGATGAAAAACCCTACATTAGCCTTATTCCCAGTTCTGAAGGCCATAATTTAATTTTTAAAGTTAAAGACATTCCGACTAAATTTACCACCGCCGAATATGAGTTAATCTACACTGCTAAAGATGAAAATATAGAAATCGAAAAAGGAGTCAGCGGTACAATTGAGTTATCCGGAGGTGTTTTTGAAAAAGACCTATTATTAGGCACTGCCAGCTGCACCAACGGTTGTAAATATAAATACGATGAAGGTGTCACTGGAGGAATCCTCACCCTTACTCTAAAAACAAATAATAAAGAATACTTCTCTTACGAAACGCCATTCGTTCTAACAAATTCCACCGATATTAATAAAGAAAAAAAATTAACTCTAATTGAAGAAAATTTTATTATCAATGGCACTGTCACTTCTAAAAGTGATTATTTCATCGCTCTTAAAAATTTACAATCCCTTTATTCCGTCTTCTCCAGTGGTAATGGTAAAGGCAAAATCACTTCAATTGAGCCAGCCACTGTTATTAAAACTGACTTAACCTCAATAACTGGTGATTACACTATTACTCAATAATGGAATTTCACACTCCCGTTCTATTAAGTGAAACCATTGATCTTCTTGATGTCCAAAAAAATAAAATTTATATTGATGGTACCCTCGGTCATGGTGGACACACTCTAGAAATTCTCAAAAAAGGTGGCATCGTTTATGGTATCGATCAAGATCCAAAAAATTTAGAAATCGCCATCAATCGAATCAAAGAAGCAGGATTTGAAAAACAATTTTTTCCAATTCACAATAATTTTAATCAATTAGAAAATATTATTAATAAAAAGATTAAACAAAAGATCGACGGTATAGTAATTGATCTCGGTATCAGTCAAAATCAACAAACAGATCAAGACAGGGGGTTTTCATTTAATGACGAAAACTCTCTCGATATGAGATTAGATCCAGAAAATCAGGAATTAACCGCCGAAGAAATTATTAACACCTACAACTACGACGAACTTTTTGAAATATTTAGTAAATATGCCCAAGAGGTTTATAGTAAGCCATTAATTTTAAAAATAATTCGCGAGCGTCAAAAATCACCAATAAAAACTGCCACAAGACTGGCAAATATTATTAGAGACTTTTACAAAGAACGCCATTTAAAATCTAAAATCGACCCCAGTACTAAAATATTTTTAAGTCTCAGAATTGTCGTCAACGATGAATTTAATAATTTAAAAAATATTCTTATCCAAAGTTTAAAAATAGTCGCCTCAAATGGTAATGTCTGTATAATTTCTTTTAATTCCGGTGAAGATCGAATTGTTAAACAATTTATCAGGAAATATGCTGATCAAAAAACTATTATCGAAAATAAAAAATCTATTAAAACCTCTTTTCAAGAAATAAAGAAAAACCCTTTATCTCGCTCAGCCACCTTAAGATCGTATAGAATAGTATAAGATGCTAAACAAACCATTTTTTTTACTCATCTTTTTTTTGATCATCATTCAAGTCGTCTTTTCATTTTATTATTCCAGTGAAATTATTAATCAAAATAATCTAATCAATCAAAATCAAGTTACTCTTCAATCTTTTAAAATTGAAAATCAAGAATTAGAGGAAAAATTAGCCATCCTTTCTTCTTTAACCAAAATTGAAGCCACTGCCAGTCAAAAAAAATATATAAATTTGAAAGAAACTATTAATCTCAAAAATTAAAGTGCAAAATTCAAGGTCTAAAATATTATCTATCGCTCTCACTTTTTGTTTTATAATCGTTTCTTTCCGTTTTTTTTATTGGCAAGTTTTAAAAGCCCCAGAATTAAAAGAGAAAGCTAAAAACCAAACTTATAAACTTGAAAAAATATTACCTGAACGTGGAAAAATATATTCTTCTGATAATTTTCCCTTAGTTTTAAATCAAACTACTTATCAACTTTCTCTTTATAAACCAAATTTTAAAGAAGATTTTGATAAAATTTTAGATCAAATTGAACAAGCTTATCCAAATTTCAAAACTGAAAATATTGAATCAATCGACAAATTTAAAAATAACCCAAATCAAAAATGGATAACTTTTAACTCTGCCTTAAATGAAAAACAAAAAAAAATATTAGATATACCTGGGATTGAATTTCAAAAAATAGAGAAAAGATTTTATCCAGAAAATTCTATGGCCAGAGATATTCTTGGAACCATCGGTAGAGATTTTAGTGGTACCCAAATTGGATATGGAGGTCTCGAAGCTTTTTATCAAAAACAATTACAAGGAAAGATTGGTTTTATTTGGGGTCCTCAAGACGCTACTGGAAAAACTATTCTAAATAAAAAGAGCTGGAGCTCAGATGCAGCTAATGGTAGGAATATTTTTACTAATATCAATCGCAGTGCTCAATTTTATGTTGAAAAACTTCTCCAAGAAGGCATTGATAAATTTTCCGCTGATTCTGGATCAATTACTATCATTGAACCAAAAACTGGAGCAATTTTAGCTATGGCTTCACTAACTGCCACCAGTTCCGCCACTCCCAGTTCTATTAGAAATCCCGCCATTTCCGATCTTTTTGAACCAGGATCTATATTTAAACCTCTAATCGTTTCCATGGCTCTCGACACCAAAACTATTGACACTAATTATATTTGCACAAAATGCAACCAATCCCATATTATTGGTAAATATAATATTAGTAATTGGGATAGTGAATTTCATGCTGATTCTAGTCTTCAAGATATTATTAAAAACTCCGATAATATTGGTATGAGCTATATTATTGCCAAACTCGGTAAGGAAAATTTCTTAAATTATTATCAAAAACTCGGACTCACCCAAAAAACTGGAATTGATCTTCAGGGTGAAGCTAAGCCAACCATGAAAACCGAATGGCCAGAAATTGATTTAGCCACTGCCTCTTTTGGACAAGGAATTGTCGTCACTCAAATCGGCATGCTTCAAGCCTTTAATACTATTGCCAACGACGGTATTTTAGTTAAACCAAAAATCGTCAATTATTTTACTGAAAACGATAAAATTATTAAAAATAAAAATCAAAAAGAATTCCAAGTTTTTAATCAACAAACAATTAAAGATATTAAATCAATATTAAAATACTCAGTCGAAAATGGTGTTGTTACCAAAATGAAACCAGAAAATCTTGAAGTTTGTGCCAAAAGCGGCACCGCACAAGTAGCTATTGGTGGTAGTTATGAAAATAATTCTTCCACTATCGCCTCATACATTGGATTTTCTCCCTGTTATAATCCCAAATTTACCATGATTGTCACCATTAATAATCCAAAAACTTCACCGTGGGGATCGAGTACCGCTGCTCCAATTTGGTATGAGTTAGCATCAAAATTAAACGATTTGTTATAATTGAATACTTTCAATGGTTCAAAAATTAAAAAACGTCCTTCTCCATCTACCAAAAAGTTTTTTTTACAATTTAAAGTACGGTTTTCCAAGTAAAAAATTAACTCTAATTGGTATCACTGGAACAGACGGTAAAACTACTACTTGCACCCTAGTCAATGAAATATTAAAACAATCTGGTCTAAAAACTGGGTTAATCACTACTATTGGTGCAAAAATTGGCGATAAAGAAATAGATACTGGTTTTCACACCACCACTCCAGATCCATCTATTCTCCAAAAAATTTTTACCGATATGGTAAAGGCTGGAATAACCCATGTTGTCTGCGAAGTTACCTCACATGCTCTTGATCAATACCGTTTTTGGGGTTGTAATTTTGAAGTTTCTGGTATCACCAATACCTCACACGAACATCTCGATTATCATAAAAATATAGAATCTTATATTGGAACTAAAGCTAAGCTTTTTTCAATTTCTAAAAGTGCTGTTTTAAATAAAGACGATCAATCTTTCGACATAATTAAAAAACAAATCAAAATCCCTTTTAAAACATTTAGTATTAAAAAAACTTCAGATTATCAAGCCCAAAAAATTAAATTAGATTCAAATTCATTAAGTTTTCATGTTAATGGTCAAAAATTTACCACCGACAGTAATTATGAATATCAGGTTTATAACATTCTGTTGGCCACTGCAATTTGTTATAAATTAGAAATAAATTCAGAAATAATTCAACGAGTAATAAAACATTTTCCAGAAACAAAAGGTCGTCGAGAAGAAATCCAAAATGACCTTAAATTTAAAACAATCATTGATTTTGCTCACACTCCATTTGCTCTTGAATCATCACTTTCTTCACTTAACAAAACTAATCAAGGAAATACTATCGTTATTTTTGGAGCCACTGGTGGACGAGACCAAAGTAAACGCCCAATAATGGGTGAAATTGTTTCTAAGTTAGCCAACATCGCCTTAATCACTTCGGATGATACTAGAAACGAAAAAATAGAAAATATTAATAAACAAATAATAAGTGGTATTGATCCAAAAAAATCAGAACTAATTGATTATCAAGAAATTAAAAATAAAAAGCAAATTCAAAAAGTACTCGAATTATCCAATAAAAAATTTATATATTTTAATATTCCCAATCGTCAAGACGCCTTTAATTTAGCCATAAAATTAGCTCAACCAAACGATGTTGTTATTGCCTGTGGTAAGGGCCATGAAACCACTATTCTCCATGGACACACTGAATATCCCTGGTCGGAAGCAGAAGCTTTTAGAACTGCCTTCAGACTTCGAAAAACAAAATAATATGACTCAGTTTAATTTAAAAAATACCAATAATATTGATCAAAATTATAAAAATGGTCTCCTTCCTCAAAGAAACGACAAAAATTTATTTTATTCTCAATCCAGCAGCCGTTCTAATTTAAAAAACTTCAACTTAAATTCAGAAAATCGCCGAATTTTAAGAAAAACAGATGACTTTAGTTTTGAGAAAATGCTTTTAAAAGATTTTAATTATAACGTCAAAGTTCAAAAAGAAATCTCTACTTGGATAAAAACACTTGATTGGAATTTTCCAATAAGTTCAATTAAAAATGTTTTCAAAAATCATATTTTTAATTATATATATATATGGAAAGATAAACAAAAAAATATCATTGCTTACTCTCTTTGTTATTTCTCAAAAGATATTAGCCATATCGCCTACGTTTTTTACAACCCAAAATTAACCCATGAAAATTTACCTATCCGCTTAGTTTTACAAGTCATTATCGACAGCCAAAAATTAGGTCTAAAATATTGTTATCTCGGTCGCTTTTCTCAAGATATTGGTTTTTACAAAAGAAATATGCCAGGTTTTGAATATTTTGAAAACAATCAATGGCTTCCATATAAAAATTTGTTTAAAATTTAATTATGCATATTCATATTTTAGGAATCGCCGGAACTATGACTGCCTCATTAGCCATCGCCCTAAAAAAAGAAGGGCACGTTATTACTGGTTCAGATCAAGAAAAAATTTATCCACCTATTAGTACTATTCTCAAAAAAGCCAACATCAAAATCAATTCTTCAAAAATTAATTCGACTATAGATTTAGCCATAATTGGTTCATCTTTTTCTAATTTTCAAAAAACCAAAGAAGAGCTTGAGCAAATAAAAAAATTAAATATCAAATATATTTCCGCCAGTGAGTTTATTGCCCAAAATTTAAGCAAAGAAGACTCTATCTTAATTGCCGGAACCTACGGTAAAACCACTATTTCCTCTCTTGTCTCTTGGATTTTTGATCAGGCCAATTTAAACCCCAATTATATGTTCGGCGGAAAAGCACTTAATCATTTTCCCTCAGTTAATATCTCCCCATCAAATTGGTCTATTATCGAAGCCGATGAATCAATTCATGGTCTCGACACTCAAGCCAAATTTTTATATTACCCAGTCAAATTTTTATTACTAACTAGTGCTGATTGGGAACACAAAGATTCTTATTCCACCGAAATTGAAAATTTTAATGCCTTTAAAAAATTAATTTTAAATGTTCCCACTGATGGAATTTTATTTATAAATTCCCAAGGATATCAAACAAAAGAACTAAGTCTTTATTCAAAATCAAAAATAATTACCTATAATTCACCAACTTCTGATTATTTTATAAAAAATATAAAAATCAAAAAAAATTTTTCCATTTTAGACATCAAAACTCCTAGAAATATTATCCAAATCAAAACTAAATTAATTGGCCAATTCAACTTTGAAAACATTTTAGCCGCCATCACTATTGTTGATAGTTTAAATATTCCCCAAACTAAAATTAAACAAGCCATTTCAAAATTTAAAGGTATTAATCGTCGAATTGAAAAAATTTATGATCATGGAAATATTATTATATTTGATGATTTTGCCCAATCTTCCAATAGAATAAAATCAACTATTGCTGCTATAAAATTTCATTATCCAAAAAATAATATCAAAATTTTATACCAACCTCACGCTTCCTTTATTCAACACAAGAAAAGCCTAAAAGAATTTAAAAACGTTTTTGATTCAGTTTCTGAAGTCGTCTTGTCTAAATTAAGTTTTAATCATAAAGTTGAAAAAAATAATCGTGTCACTGCCAAAGATTTTAAAGAGGTGGTTGGTAATAAATTAATATATCTTCCCATCGATAAAGATATTTGTTCTTTTTATAAAAAAAATCTCAAAAGTGGCGATATTTTAATTAATATGAGCTCTGGCGGTTTTAGTGGAAATAAAATTGTAAAATCTATTATTAATTCTTTAAAATAATCTATGTCCAGATATATCATTAATGGTGGTAAACCACTTAAAGGTGAAGTTTCTATTAGAGGTGCCAAAAATGCCAGTTTTAAACAAATTATCGCTTCCATGTTAACCGATAAAACAGTTCAATTAAATAATGTTCCAAAAATTTCAGATGTCAAAATAACCACCAGTATCGCCAAAAGTTTAGGTTGTCAAATAAACCAAATAGGGGATCACAGTCTAGAATTAAAAACTTCTAAAATAACTAATTCAACAGTGCCCAATGGTACTGGTGAAAAATCTAGAACCTCATTTATATTTGTCGCCCCATTACTCACCAGAACTGGAACTGCCATTGTTCCTACTCCAGGCGGCGATAAATTAGGTAATAGACCATTAGACCGTCTTTTTGATTGTTTTTCAAAAATGAATATTCATTTTTCTGAAACTGAAAATAATATTACATTTAACACCGACAAAATTATCGGCACTCATTATACTTTTACAAAACCTTCTCATACCGTCACCGAAGTAATCCTTATGACTGCCACTCTCGCTAACGGCGAAACCATCATCGACAACGCTGCTCTTGAACCAGAAATCGATGACTTAATCTTAATGCTAAATCAGATGGGAGCTAATATTCAAAGAGATCTAAAAAATAATAAAAGAATAATTATTCAAGGTGTATCTAAATTAAAAGGAACTGAACATGATGTAATTTGCGATCGAAATGAAATAGTCACTTTCGCTTGTGCCGCTTTAGCTACTAAAGGGTCAGTCTCTATTTTTAGAGTCAAACCAAAAGTTGTTCAAACATTTTTAGAAATTATTGAAAAAATGGGGGCTAAAATTAAAACTGGTAATGATGAAATTTATGTTGAATGGGTTAAGCCTTTGACCAATATTGATATTGAAACTGGACCAGAACCAGAATTTATGACCGATTGGCAGGCTATTTTTTCTGTTCTATTAACTCAAACCGTTGGTTGTAGTTCTATTATCGAAAAGGTCTATCCTAGCCGATTTCAACACATTGAAAATCTTAAAAAAATGGGAGTTAAGGTTAATTTTTTCAATCCAGAAATAAATAATCCGAACGAATATTATCAATTTAATAAAGAAAGTGATCGTCCTGAATATTTTCATGGTGTTAAAATTTATGGCCCTACCAAATTAAAACCATCTAATTTTGTTATTAAAGATCTTCGAGCTGGAGCCTCAGCTACAATTGCTGCTCTAACCGCATCTGGTAAATCAACTATTGATGGAGTCGAGTATATTGAGAGGGGATATGAAAAATTAGCTGAGCGTCTTTGGTCTCTAGGTGCTAATATAGAATATATAAAAACATAATTTATGATTCATCTATATCTAGGACTACTTCTCTTTTCTTTTTTAATCACCAGTATTTTAGTTATACCTTTCATTAACCTTCTCTATAAATTTAAATTTCAACGACAAACTCAAAAAACCACTGACTTCCAAAACAAAAGAACTACCATATTCGACAAATTTCACAATCTAAAATCAGGGACACCTGTTGGTGGCGGATTATTGATTATCGCCACTGTTTCCATTCTTTTTATATTACTTTTTCCAATTCTTAAATTTTCTCGAATCTTTATTTCATCCAATTACACTATCACCCATGAAATCGCTATTCTATTTTTTACTTTCATTAGTTTTGGTATGCTCGGTCTTTATGACGACGTACACAAATTTTTCGGATTCAAAAATACTGGATTCTTCGGCCTAAAAATGATCCATAAATTAATTTTACAAATAATAATTTCATTAATCATTTCCTTTATGATTTATTTTCAATTAAAAATTGATTTTATTTATCTACCGTTTTTTGGCGCTATTAATTTAGGATTTTTCTTTATCCCTATTTCCGTCATTTTTATCACTGGCTTTGCTAATTTCTTTAATATTACTGATGGCTTAGACGGTTTATCTGGCGGACTTTTAATGTTTGCTCTTTTTGCGTTTTGGATTTTAGCCAGCACTTCAATGGATACTGTTCTCTCTTCATTTTTAGCTCTCTGGATCGGTTCTCTAATAGCATTTCTTTATTTTAATGTTTATCCAGCCAGAATCTGGCTCGGCGATGTTGGGTCACTCTCTTTCGGTGCCACTTTTGCTGTAATTGCTTTACTTTTAGGAAAAGTCGTTCCTTTAATTATAGTAGGAGCTCCATTCATTATTGAAGGTTTATCCAGTGCTATTCAACTATTCAGTAAAAAATATTTTCATAAAAAAGTTTTTCCCGCTGCTCCAATTCACCTTACTTTCCAAAACATGGGTTGGGAAGAGCCAAAAATCGTTTTCAGGGCTTGGCTAGCCGGAATTATATTAGCAGTATTTGGACTATGGTTAGGACTAAATTAGAACTACAACAAGAGATAGAGAAATATATCGGCTTACCTTATAGTAAGAATATCCTTAAAGACGACAAAATAATCAAAGAACAATTTCTTGGAGGTAAAGGCAATTGTCGACAAATAGCTACAGAAACTATCCGACTTGCCCAAAAACAAAAAATAGATTTAATTCAATTAAATAACCAAGAATTTTATAATTTTCAAAAAAAGAACCATATCGGTATTGATTGTTCTGGCCTTGCCTGTCAATTATTAAATTTTTATTTTAATTCAGAATTAAATCCTCGCCAAACTTCCGCCAACATATTGACCTCCACTCCAATTTCAAAAGAAATAAAACCAAATGAAATTAAAACAGGAGATTTGATCCGACAAAAAAACGGTCATCATGTCTTATTTATCATCGACAAACAAGGCAACACCATTAATTATGTCGACAGTTCATTTTCCGGCAGGGGAGTAAGATATGGAACTGCCGACCTCACCAATAAATCATTTATCCACCAAGGCTTCTTTCGATTAATTTAAAATAAAAATCAAAATCTATTTTTCCTCGATTAATTCTCGATATTTTAGTGGAGTCAAAGATAAAATCTCTACCTCAGTCCCACATTCAGGACATTCAATAATATCTCCCACCATTGTGGCTTCTATTAATTCAATTTCTGTTTCACAATCTGGACAAATAACTTTTTCGTTCATGTTTTATTAAAATTAATAACTAGTATAATTAAACTATTATATGGCAAATACACCTTTAATTAAATTAGAAAATGTTTATCTAAAAAGAGAAGACTTAAACGAAACCGGCTCAGCTAAAGATCGAGCCATGATTTTTCAAATCGAAAATTTAAAAAAACAGGGTTTTAAAACTGCTGTCATTTCCAGCACTGGCAATGCCGCCATTTCCGCCGCCTATTTTTGCCACCTTAATCAAATTGACCTAACAATTTTTGTTTCCCCTAAAATCAATAAAACTAAATTTGATTTACTCAAAAAGGATGGTGGTCAAATTTTTATTACCGATCAACCAATTAGTGAATCCATAAAATTTTCCAAAAAAAATCACTCCTATCTTCTTCGTCAATCCACCGACCCCAGTGCCCTAATTGGTTACCAAGAAATTGGCAAAGAATTAATGAATAAACTACCCCAAATTACAAGTATTTTTGTTCCAGTTGGCAGTGGTACAACCCTTCTAGGAATTTCTCAAACATTGACATCATCAGTTAAAATCTATGCCACTCAACCAGCCAGTAATTGTCCTTTATCAAAATTTTTTGATTCAAATTATCAACCAGAAACAGAAAATATCACCGATGCACTTTCCGCTAAATATCTTCCTTTAAAATCTCAAATAATTTCTACCATTAAAAACAGTGGTGGCACTGGTCTGGTCGTTCAAAATAATGAAATTTTAGAAGCCCAAAAAATACTAGAATCAAATAAAATAAAAACATCTCTAGAAGGTGCTTTAGCTTTTGCTGGCTTTAAAAAAGCCACTAAAAATAATCTAAATATAGGCAGTTATCCAGTAGTGATTCTAACCGGATGCCAAAGATAAATCTAGAAACCACTATTAATAAATCGCCTTATATTTTCTTTTTTTTAGTCGTCGATAAATTTTTAGATATCGAAATCCCTCAATTAACAAAATTCGAAAAAATTTATCTTTCCGACTATCCCTCAATTAAAGAAAAAAACAGCGGCAAATTACTATCAAACCCAAAAGTTATTGACTACATTTTAAAAAAATCTCAAAAGACTAAACTCATTCCTGCCATAATTCCTTTTAAACCATCCGCTAAAATTGATTTTTTGTGTCAAAAATATAATTGGATAAATATTAGTAATCCTAGCCCTATTAATCGTTTTTTAGAAGACAAAATTAAATTTGCCAAACTTAGTCAAAAATACAAATTACCAACCATTCCTTTTTCCATTGATAATTTTTCTCAAAAAAATTTTTTAAAATATCAAAAACTTTATAATAAAAAATTAGTTCTTCAAACCCACTTTGGTTGGGCTGGTAATAGCACATTTTCAGCCGAATCTTGGAATGAAATTAAAGATAAAATTTCTTCTGATGTTATTGTAAAATACAGCCCCTTTATTAAATCTTCTTATTCCTTATTAAATAATTGTTGTCTTACTAAATTTGGTCTAATTCAAAGTCCACCTGCTCTTCAATACACTGGAATTTATCCCTATACAAAAAATCCCTTCACTACTGTCGGTCGGCAATGGCCATCTTTTGCTCCCTTAAAAATAACCAATGAAATTAATAAAATAACTGAAAATTTCAGTAAAATTTTGAAAGAAATCGGTTATAAAGGTTTTTTTGGTCTCGATTTTTTAATTTATAAAAATAAAGTTTTTTTATTAGAATGTAACCCTCGTCTAACCGCATCCTTTGGTTTTTATACAAAAATAGAACAAAAACAAAATATCACTCCTCTTTTCTATTTTCATATTGTTGAATTCTTAAAAACTAATTATCAAATTAACCTAAAACAAGAGCAATCAAGATTCAATAATAAAAAAATTATCGGTTCTGAGTTAACCACAAAAGATAAAAATAATCACACTCATCAAAAACTAAATTTTGATTACCCTTTATCAAAAACCACCAATCCTATCTCTATTTCCCAAAAAATTAAATGAAAGAAACTAAATCTCCTCTTCTATTTTTGGTTTTTAGTTTAGTTTTTATTGGACTTATTTTTATTTCTATTTCATCATTAAGTGAAGCCAGCTCCTCAATTGGAGATAAATTCTTTTATATAAAAAAACAAGGATTTTGGCTTGTTTTAGGAATAATTTCTTTTTATATAACTTCAAAAATCAATATTAAAACTATTAAAAAATTTTCTTTTGCCCTTTATGCAATTTCCATTTTCGGTTTAATACTGGTTTTAATTCCAAGCCTAGGAAATGAAGCTCTTGGTGCCAGACGTTGGTTGAATTTAGGTTTTACCAGCATCCAGCCTTCAGAAATTTTAAAATTAACTTCAATCATTTATTTTTCTTTTCTTTTTTCCAAAAAAGAAAACCTTAATATAAAAAACCTGATTTTTTACCTTGGTCTTCCTTTTATATTAATAATTGTAGAGCCAAATTTAAGCACCGCTATTTTAATTTCAGCCATAGTTAGTTCCATTTATTATCTTTCCGGAGGAGATATTGTTCCTTTATTTAGTATTTTTTGCATTATTTTAATAATCAGTATTCCATTAATTTTTTTATCACCATATCGATCAGCCAGACTAAAAACTTTTTTAGAACCACAACAAAATCAAGAAACTTCATCGTACCACAGCAATCAAATCATTCTAACCCTTTCTTCTGGAGGTTTTTTTGGTAAAGGCTTCGCTAATTCGGATCAAAAATATAAATTCCTTCCAAAAATTTCCACCGATTCAATTCTTGCTGTTATTGGTGAAGAAATTGGTTTTATAGGAATTTTTGCAGTTTTATTGGTTTATCTTTCCTTAATAAATTATCTTTTAAGATTTTCTCAAACTATAGATGATCCATTTCAAAGTTTAATAGTATCAGGAAGCGCTTGTTGGATTGCCTATCAAAGCTTGATTAATATTTCCGCCATTACTGCTCTCATTCCATTAACTGGCGTCACTCTCCCATTTATTTCCTATGGCGGATCCTCCCTTATTACTCTTTTTATTGTTATTGGTCTAATCAGAAACATCGAAAAAAACCAAAAAATGTTGCTATACTCAAAGAGTGAACACAGTAAAAAAGACGATAATAATCACCGGAACACACTTAACTCCAGCGCTAGAACTCATTCGCCAATTGAAAATTGATAACAAAATTGATTGGCAAATAAATTATATTGGTCGAAAAAATAATTCCAGTGTCGGTAATAACCCCTCAATTGAATCTAAAATTATCCCAAAAATAGGCATAAATTTTTATTCCATTAATTGTGGCAAATTGGATCGTCGTTGGCTTCTAAATACCATAAAAGGTCTTCCTCAAACCACCAGTTCATTATTTAAATCTTTAAGATTAATTAAAAAAATAAAACCGGATATTATTGTTTCCTTTGGAGGCTATGTTTCTGTTCCAGTAATTATTAGTAGTTTTTTAAAAAAAATACCATCTATTACTCATGAACAAACCCTAACCAATAGTTTAACCACAAAAATTAATAGTCTTTTTGTCAACAAAGTAGCTCTTTCTTTTAATAATAAAAATCAAAAAGAAAATCTTCCCAAAAACAAAATAATTATTACCGGAAATCTATTAAGACAAGAAATTTTTCATCCACAAATTTCAAAAATAGGCGACAATCTCAAAAAAATAAAAGTTCCTATTATTTATATTACCGCCGGCAATCAAGGTTCCCACACTATAAACTTATTAATTAAAAAAATATTACCTGAGCTAAAAAAATATTTTATAATTCACCAAACTGGAAAAAATGATTTTTCTGAGTTCAAAAAAATGGAAAAAAAATACCCAAATTACCAAGTTTTTGACTATCTAGAAGCTAATAATGTCGGACATATCTTTAATAAAGCAGATCTCATTATTAGTCGTTCCGGTGCCAACACCAGCCAAGAAATTGTCGCCCTAAACAAAAAATCAATTTTAATTCCACTTAAAATTAGTCAACAAAATGAGCAATTATTAAATGCTCTTTGGGTAAAAGAAAAAAATCCAAAAAATACCCAAATTATAGAAGAAAAAAATATCACTAAAAAAAATGTTTTAAAAAAAATAAATAAATTAATTATTGTTAAAACCAAAAAAATCGCCATTAAAAACACTGATAACTTAAAACTTTTAAACTTAATTCATGAAATTATTTAAGATTTTTATTTTTATTATTTTTTTTTCAGCCCTTTTCTACTCTATTTTTTCATTTGTAAATTCCTCTGGAGATAAGATCAATCCAATTTCAAATAAAAACAATTTTTATCTTCAATTAGAACATGGTTTAAAAACAGCTCAAATTGACCTTACAAAAAGTACCATCAAGGATTATCAAAATCAATTTGAATTCTATATAATTAATGAAGGCAATAATCCAATTAAAATTATTTTATCCACTCAAAAAAATCCATATTGGCAAATTGCTTCTTTACAAGAAATTTTAAAAACAGCTAAAATTAATAATAAGCAACTACAATTAGTTGATCTCAGTATCAACCACCCATATGCAACATTCAAAAATAATTAATGTAATCGATATTGGCACTTCAAAAGTTACTAGTCTTGTTGGACAATATTTAGATGCTGAAGATAAATTCAATATTATTGCAGTTTCTTCAATTCCATCCCTCGGTTTTCGAAAAGGCCAAATAATTAATTTAGAACAAGCTTCTCAAACCATCACTCAAAGTATTGAATCTGCAGAAAGAATGGCCGGATTTCAAATAAATAATGCTCATATTTCCATTTCTGCTCCTCATATTGAATCAATAAATTCTCATGGGGTTGTTGCTATTAGTAATCCCAATGGTGAAATCGATGCCAATGATATCAGTCGTGTCACCGAAGCCGCCAAGGCTATTTCTTTGCCAAGCGGTAAAGAAATAATCCATATTATCCAAAGAAAATTTACCGTCGACGGCCAAGAAGGTGTCATTGATCCAATAGGAATGAACGGCATCCGACTCGAAGTTGAAGCTCATTTAATTTTAGCTTCTAGTCCAGCTCTAAAAAATCTCAAAAAATGTCTTGAAGATATCGGTATTAAAATTGAATCTCTGACTTATGCTGGTCTCAGCACCGCCACTGCCGCCCTAACCGACACCGAAAAAGAGCTCGGCGTTGCCCTGGTCGATATTGGTGGTAGTATTACCAATATCACAATTTTTATCGAAGGTTCCCCAGTTTTTTCATCAGTCATTCCAATTGGTGCCAACAATGTAACTAATGATCTCGCCATTGGTCTTCGATTTTCCATCGAAGATGCTGAAAAAATAAAATTAAAATTAGTTAAATTATTTGAAAACAAAAAATTCGAAGATGATGTTGAACTATCTCATTTCGATATTCACTCAGAAGATAAGAAAAAAATTTCTCTTCAAACTGCCATAAATGGCATTATCAAACCTCGACTCGAAGAAATTTTTAGTTTAATCTATTCCCAAATTGAAGCCAGTGGCTTTCATCAATCAATTCCAGCCGGTATTGTTCTAACCGGTGGCGGTGCTATGACCGTTAATGCTAAGGAAATTTGTAATCGAACCATTCCTCTTCCATTAAGAATTGCTAATCCTCCAAAAGTAGGTGGTATAGTTGATGATATTATGAATCCAGCTTATACTAGCACTATTGGTCTTTTGCTTTATAATAAAAAATCAAAAAAATGCAGTGGTTCAAATATTAAAGGTATTAAAACCCCAAAAATTTCCATGAGTGGACTTTTTGATAAAATCAAAAAAATACTAGAACCACTTTTACCCTAAATATGGGATTAATTAAAACTCTCACTGGACAATTTGCCAAAATAAAAGTCATCGGAGTCGGTGGCGGTGGTAATAATGCCATCAATTCAATGATTTCTGAAAACGCCATCAAAGGTGTTGATTTTATTGCTGTTAATACCGATTCTCAAGCTCTTTTAAATTCCCTCGCTTCAATTAAAATTCAAATTGGTGAGAAATTAACTAAAGGTCTTGGAGCTGGGGGTAATCCTCAAATGGGACAAAAAGCCGCCGAAGAATCAAAAGAAAGAATTAAAGAAGTTTTACAAGGAACCGATATGGTTTTCATTACTGGTGGTATGGGCGGTGGCACATGTACTGGAGCAGCTCCAGTTATTGCCCATATCGCCAAAAAAGAGTTGGGGATTTTAACTATCGGTGTTGTTACTAAACCATTTTTATTCGAAGGCACTCGTCGCATGACCAACGCCGAAGAAGGAATTTCTCAATTAAGAGAAAACGTTGACACTCTAATTGTCATTCCAAATCAAAAAGTCATGGAAGTCGTTAATAATAAAGCCACTCTTTTAGAAGCCTTTAAGATTGCTGACTCTGTTTTAAGTAAAGGTACCAAAGCTATTGCTGATCTAATTACTGTCCCAGGATTAATAAATCTAGATTTCGCCGATATTAAAACTGTTATGAGTAATGCTGGTTCCGCTCTTATGGGAACAGGTGAAGCCGAAGGTGAAAATAAAATTCAAAAAGCCGTCGAAGATGCTATCGATTCACCGTTAGTCGAAGTCAATATTGAAGGTGCTAGAGGAGTCTTAATCAATGTTACTGGTGGTCCTGATATTACTATGTCCGAAATTGAAGA
Organism: Candidatus Shapirobacteria bacterium; assembly: GCA_041661765.1. GTDB lineage: Bacteria > Patescibacteriota > Microgenomatia > UBA12405 > UBA12405 > WARW01. The sequence goes on from JBAZTV010000002.1 coordinate 194,729, forward strand.
AGCAGCCAGAAATATCACTGAACGAACCGCTCCTGATGCCAATATTATTTTTGGAGCCACTATTGATAAAGAACTTAAAGGCAAAGTTAAAATTTCTGTTATTGCTACTGGGTTTGATACCAGTCGCGCTAATCTTTATCAACACATAAAAAAACCACAACAAACTCTAATAAATCTATCCAATCAATCAAAAATTTCAACACCAGAAACTAAAAATACATCAAATGAATCAAATTTCAGTGAAAATAGAATAAAAGAATTTTTAAATACCAAAGAAGTTCCTACTGGAATTGATATCATCGATGAATACGATATTCCAGCTTTTTTAAGAAAAAAATAAAAAAAACGGCTTACTCACTAAAAACACTCAATACCAAAGTGGTATCAAATATTTTTAGCTTTCAGCCGTCATTTTATGGATGTCCAATAAAGTACTCACTAACATTAGTTTCGTTTTTTCCTGTCAAATTTGATAATTTTTTAAGACATTCATCTGAAAAATTGTCAACTTTTTGAATAAAACCATATTTTTCAGGAAAATATATCCACACTGGAGTTTTTGTTATTACCTTCATTGGTTCATAGAAAATAACTCTTCCTTGAAAAACAAACCCATCGGCTCTTTTAGTTTCAGGATCACCGGGCAAAAACGTATCACTTTTAAAATCGACAATAATAATAGCTCCTCTGGGAACTATTTCATTATTAATCTGAACTAATTGCCACCCTTCGTTGATTTTTAAATTTTTTGGACTTAATTCATAATTTATTAAAAAAAAGACACTTATTCCCAATAATAATAAAACCAAAATCGAAATTTTTCTCCTATTAGACTTTTCCATCAAAAAAACCTCTCTTTTCGTATTTTATTTGAACATCAAATTTTAAAAGACCAATCTATATAAAAACTTAGAAGCTTTTTCTAAGTAATAAAAGATTTTTATTAGCTTAAACAACTTTCATTGTTAAAACTACCCCATAATATCATTATTTATATTATAAGTCAATATATTAGCCCTAATTTATAGTGTAAAATACACTATGTCTAAATTTAAGAATATTCCTAATAATGTCAGTTTTCCTGCACTCGAAGAAGAAATAATTTCTTTTTGGAAAGAAAACAAAATTTTTGAAAAATCAGTTGATCAAAGATCAGACAAAAACACTTACACTTTTTACGATGGTCCTCCATTTATAACAGGAATGCCTCATCACGGCCACTTATTATCTAGTATCGCCAAAGACATCATTCCTCGATATCAAACCATGAAAGGCAAAAAAGTTAAACGAGTTTGGGGTTGGGATTGTCATGGTCTTCCTGCTGAAAATAAAGTTGAAGAAAGACTTGGTCTAAAATCCAAAAAAGATATTGAACAAATTGGTATTCGTCGATATATTGATGAATGTTATTCTTATGTTCAGAATGTTTCTCAAGAATGGGAATGGTACATCGACCATATTGGTCGTTGGGTAGATTTTAAAAATGCCTATAAAACCATGGATTTAAACTATATGGAGACTGTTATGTGGGTTTTTTCCGAGTTATATAAAAAGGGGTTAATTTACAAAGGTCGTCGAATTTCTTTATATTGTCCTCGTTGTTCCACCCCACTTTCCAATTTCGAAATCGCCATGGATAATTCCTACAAAGAAGTCGAAGATCCCGCTATCTCTATAAAATTTAAGTTAAAAAATAAAGATGCTTATATTTTAGCTTGGACCACCACTCCTTGGACTCTTCCAGGAAATTTAGCTTTAGCCGTAAATAAAAATGAAGATTATGTTGAAGTTTTAGTTAATCAAGAAAAAATAATTTTAGCCAAAGCCCGATTAGAAACCGTTTTAGCTAATCAAAAATATGAAATTATTAAAGAATTTAAAGGTCAAGAATTAATTGGCCTTTCTTATCAACCTCTTTATAGTTTTTTTACCCAAACTCTTCCTGATTATAAAATATATCATGCCGATTTTGTGTCTATGACCGACGGCACTGGCATTGTCCATATCGCCCCTGGCTTTGGTGAAGATGATTCCGCCCTAGGTAAAGAAAATAATTTATCCGTCATCGATCATGTCGATGATGAAGGAAAAATAATTGAACAAGTGACTCCCTTTGCTGGACTATTTGTAAAAAAAGCTGACCCTTTAGTTATTGATGATTTAAAATCCAGAAACTTAATTTTTAAAGAAGAAAAAATCAAACACAGTTATCCTTTTTGTTATCGCTGCGGCACTCCGTTAATTTATAAATCTCAAACTGCTTGGTATCTTAACGTTCAATCTATAAAAGATGGCATGAAAACCACCAATCAAAAAATAAATTGGATTCCGGAACATATTAAAAATGGTCGTTTTGGGCAGGGGATTGAAACCGCTCCAGATTGGTGTCTTTCTCGATCTCGATATTGGGCCTCTCCAATTCCAGTTTGGGAATGTGATTGTGGTGAAAAATATGTTCCAAACTCAATTGCTAATTTAGAAGCTAAATCTGGTCAAAAGGTAACTAATCTTCACAAACCAGATATTGACGAAGTCACCATTAAATGTGATAAATGTGGAAAAGAAGTCCATCGGGTTACTGAAGTTTTAGATTGTTGGTTTGAATCCGGCGCCATGCCTTATGCTGAACGCCATTATCCGTTTGAAAATAAAGATAAATTAAAAAAAGAATTTCCCGCTGATTATATAGTTGAATATATCGGTCAAACTCGAGGCTGGTTTTACACCCTTCACGTTTTATCCAATGCCTTATTTAAATCAGAATCTTTTAAAAATTGCGTTGTCACGGGTACTATTATGGGCACTGATGGTCGTAAAATGAGTAAACTTTTCAAAAATTACCCTGATCCAAAAATGGTTATTCAAAAATATAGTGGAGAAGCTATGCGTTTATATTTAATGGGCGGTGTCATTATGGTTGGTGAAAATATGAATATCAACGAGAAAGAAATAGAGGATAAAGTTAAATTTGTTCTTTTACCTCTTTGGAATTGTCTTAAATATCTCAACACTTATGCTCAAATGCACGATTGGACTCCTGCTTTAAATTCCAAAAATAATTCCACTAATATTCTTGATCAATGGATTATCACTAGAACTGATCAGTTAACTCAAGAATTTGCCCAAGAATTGGATAAATATATTATTCCTAATGCTGTTAAATTAATAACTCCTTACATTGAAGATTTATCTCGTTGGTACATTCGCCAATCACGAGATCGATTTGTTAACGGAGACAAAAAAGCTCTTCAAACCCTATGGCAAGTTTTAGTTCAATTTATAAAAACTACTGCTCCATTAATGCCATTTATCACTGAATATTTTTATCAAAATTTAGTTTTACCTTTCAATTCAAAAGCCTCTGAGTCTATTCATTTAGAACTTTATCCAGAAACAAAACAAATTAATCAACAGTTATTAGCCAATATGGTTTATGTTAGAGAAATTTGTGAACAGGGTAATATGATTAGAAAAACTAGCAATTTAAGCACTCGACAACCATTGTCTAAAGCCACTATTAATAGTTCTAAAAAAATAAATTTGGATAAATCTTCATTAGACATTATAAAAAATGAATTAAATGTTAAAGCCGTAGAGACGACCAATCTGGGCGTCTCAGACCAAAGTATCAACAATGTCTCAGACCAAAATCTAACAGTCACTCTAGATACTAATATCACTCCAAAATTAAAAGCTGAAGGTGATACTCGCGATTTAATTCGTCAAATTCAAAGTCTTCGTAAAGAAAACCAATTAAACCTTAAAGATAAAATCAAAATTTTTGCCCCAACTTGGCCAGTCGATTTTGAAAAAGAAATTTTAATAAAAACACTCGGAGTTAGTATTGAAAAATCAGAAAATGTCACGATCTCTCTGGCTTCCAACTCTAATTAGTTTATTAATCCTTTTTTGTATTAATATTTTAATGGTTAGTTCAGTTGCTCCAAACTTGGTTGGTAAGCAATTAATTGCTTGGGGTTTTGGAATAATTTTATTCTGTATTGGTAAACAAATAAACTTAAAACAATTAAGTTCCTATAAATGGCCTATCTTTATAGTTTGTAATATTTTTCTATTCCTACCAATCATATTAAACAGTATCACTCGCGGTTCTCGTCGATGGATTTATATCGCTGGACAAACCATCCAACCATCTGAATTTGTTAAACCTTGGCTTATGTCATTTTTAGCTAACACCAATTTTCCATTACTTCATTTTATTCCTGTCACTATTATTATGGCTCAACCAGACCTTGGTAGTGCTATTTCTGTTTTCTTTTTAATTATTCCCATTATTTTATATAATAAAAAATTACTTCGACTATCAATTATCTTTGGATTAATTTTTATTTTAATTTCACCACTAATTTACAACTACTGTCTTCATGATTATCAACAAAAACGAATTACTACCTTTTTAAATCCAAAAGCCGATCCGTTAGGCGAAGGTTATAATGTTATTCAATCTCAGATTGCCATCGGCTCTGGTGGTATTTTTGGTAAAGGTTATAAAAAGGGGACTCAAGGACAATTATTATTTTTACCCGAAAAACACACTGATTTTATGTTTGCTGCCACCGCCGAAGAATTAGGTTTAGTTGGTATTTCTATCGTTTTAATTGCTTATTTTTTATTAATCAGTACTCTTTTTAATAAAGCTTTTTCCACTAAAAACCGACCTCTCTTTATATTTACTCTTGGCATTGCCATCCAAATTTGGATGCAAACTTTTGTAAATATTGGCATGAATATCGGCCTTCTTCCTGTCACTGGAATTCCTTTACCTTTTATTTCTGTCGGCGGATCATCTTTAATGGCTTTATTATTCTCCCTTGGAATCGTCTACTCTTCATAAGAATCTTAATCTTGTTAAGTTTTTTTCCTATGTTATAATCAAAAAGTATGAAATACGCAGTCATTGCCATTTCTGGCACCCAACACCAAGTTGAAGAAAACCAAAAAATTGTTGTCGATCTTTTAAACCTAAAAGAAGATGAAAAATCTTCCACTGATCAGGTTTTATTGACTGTCAATGAAGACAAAGTTACTGTCGGCACTCCAACCGTCAAAAATGCTTCTGTCGAATTTAAAGTTTTAAAAAATTTCCAAGGTGAAAAACTTAAAGTTTTTAAATATAAATCAAAATCTCGTTATCGTAAAACCACCGGTTTCAGAGCTCAACTAACTGAAATCGAAATTACTAAAATTAATTTCTAAAACATGGCACATACAAAATCACAGGGTAAAACCAATCAAAAATCAAATCGACCCGGACAAAGAAGAGGTGTAAAAGTTTTTGGTAGTCAAACAATTAAAGTCGGCGAAATCATCATTCGACAAGTAGGTTCCAGTTTTCACGCTGGCAAAGGCACTAAAACAGGTAAAGATTTCACCATCTACGCCATGAGGCCAGGCATTGTAAAATTCTTCAAAAAATTTGGCAAAAACATCGTCTCCGTAATCAAAGCTGAAAAAACTAAAAAAGAAATTACTGCTAAAAAAATCACTACCAAAAAAATAGTCGACAAAGCATAAATTTCAATTTGACGTATTCTGCATCACTTTTTCTCACTTTTTTCACGCATATTTTCATAGTATCATTTAACTATGACTATGAAACAAGTTTCTCAAATCCCAACCAATCAATTAGAACCAAATCCACTGCAACCACGAGGTATTATTAATCAAGAATCAATTTCTGAATTAATTGAGTCTATTAAAGAGCATGGAATATTAGAACCGCTCATTATTGCTAAAACTCCAGCCGGATATCAAATAATCGCTGGAGAAAGGCGCTGGCGTTCTGCTAGAGCCCTCAAATTAGAATACGTTCCAGCTATTATCAAAGAAACCACTCCTCAACAAATGTTAGAAATGGCCATTGTTGAAAATGTCCAACGAAAAGATCTAAATCCAATGGAACGTGCCAAAGCATTTTTACGACTTAGAGAAGAATTCACTTTTGATAATAATAAAATCGCCAAACGAGTTAGTAAAAGTGTTCCTTATGTCATTAATTGTCTAAAATTATTAACTCTTCCAGATGCCATCAAAGATGGTCTATTATCTGGTCTCATCAGCGAAGGTCATGCTCGTGCCTTATCTGGAATAGGGGACACTCGATTAATGATCGAAGCCTACAAAATTATTTTAAAAGAAAAAGCCTCTGTTCGCCGTGCTGAAGATATTGCCAGAAGAATGAGAAAAAAAATTGAAGAAGGTGATGTTCCGATTACTAAAGAAAATTTACCTCAATTTTTAAAATCAAAAATCGACAATATTAGTCAAGATCTTCAATCAGTTTTTAATAAAAAAACCACCTCTGTAAAAATTATTCAAACTAACGTCTTAACAAAAGTAACATTCCAATTTAAAGGCCCAATTGATCAAAGATTTGACGAATTAAAAAACCTTTATAAACAAGTTTGTAAGAAAGACCTGCAAAATTAAAACCTAACTGCTGGAACCAAACCTATCGAAGATACTGGCCAATATTTAAAAAATGCCTTTCCTACAATTAATTCTTTTTTAATTGGACCAAATTCACGACCATCTCGAGAATGCTGTCTATTGTCACCAAAACATAAATATTCATCACTTGGAACCATTAATTCAACTCCTTCCTGGGCATATTGACCTTCCATTGTTATGACATCACTAGCCAAAAATGTCTGATTCAATAATTCTCCATTCAAATAAACCTTTCCATTTTTAACCATTACCTTATCACCTGGAAGTCCGATAATTCTTTTAATATATTCACACTCTTCAGCTGCACAAGGTTCAGTTGATGGAGCTTTAAAAATAACTACATCACCTCGCTGCGGATCCCCCAAATAGTAAGATATTTTCTCTGTCAATAAAAATTCCTTATCCACAAAATTTGGTAACATCGAGCTCCCTTTCACTTCATTTGGTTGGGCCACAAAAAGATACAAGAGTACAAAAACTGCTAAAGCTAAAACTATTGATTGAATAAAATCCAAAATAAAACCACCAATTGACCCTCTCTGATTTTTATAAATTTCACTTTTCATAATTATCAATTATAGTGGAATTTTGGTTGACTTGGTATAATCTAATTCACCAAGGTTGTTTAGCCTTTGCCCGTCCGTAGCTTTAGCGAAGGAGGGTCAGTTGGTTAATAAATTTATTAGGTTGTTTAGCTCAGTTGGTTAGAGCGTTCCGTTCACATCGGAGAGGTCACAGGTTCGAATCCTGTAACAACCACTTCTTAAAATAATCCTTATCGTAGGCCTTAATTAAAACCTCAGTTCCATAATTAAACGCTGCAAAATTATTTGCACAGACTTCAAAATAATTTTTCTGTGTTATTTTATTTTGATTTAATTCCAAAATTTCATTCATCTTCTGATAACTTATTGCTGCATTTTCACTAATCTTAAAACCTTTTTTATTTTTATTTAATTTAATTAGATTATCAATCAAATCCTGATAACTATTAGTAATTTTAAAACCTTTACTTGCTTCATTTTTTGAACAATTATTTATAAACGACAACCAAATAGTCGCATTGTCGATAATTTTTCCACTAATAATTGTTTCATTTTTTCCTTTTTTAAAATCAAAAATATTCCTTATCAAAACTCTAGGTTGATTTTTATCCAAAGATTTTAAAGCTGCCTTTAATTCTTTATTGTTTTTATTTAAAACTAATAAAGAATTTATATCTTCTTTTATTATCGATTTCAAAAATGAAACATTATCTTTATTGTTAATAATTTGGCCATCAATTGGATTAATTTTAATATTACTAATTTCTCCATTAGTAATATTTTTTTCCCAATAATACCAATTAGTATTATCTGTATTACCCGCCACCACATGAATTAAACCATCACCATTTCCAACTAAATTAACATTACAAGATTTATAATTTTTATTTTTTATCACCACAAAACCATCATTATCATTAACAGGGGATTCATTATCGCATTTAACCGAATAATCAACTGGTGAACCAACAAAAACTACTAAACTGTTACTCAAATCTTGAGATTCGCCGACCACACCCACTTGGCTTAATCCAATTTCCATCATTACTTGATTAATAGTTTTATTAACAATTTCTCCATGTTTACTATTGATCTCTATTGCGTCACTTTTTCCATAATTTGCACTTCTTACCAAAACAGTGCCATCTCCACTAGTGGAATACAAAAATTTATTAATTCTTCCGTCTGGCCAAATCCCCAAAACATTATCAAAAACATTATTATTTTTAAGTTCAATAGAATCAATCGTTTTAAAATAACTACCAGCAAACAATTTTAAATTTATCCCATAATTTGCACCATTAATATTTTTATTTTTTAAAAAAGTATTATTCGTTTCTAATTTATCATTACTTAAAATTTTTCCATTTTTATTAACATAATTAAAAGTCGGCAACAAATCTTTAACCACTGGCATATATTTTCTCACCGCTTCCATATCAGTTTTTGTAGCCAACCCTTGAATTTTTAATAAAATTTTAAAAGCAATTGAACTAACTTTTGATAAATCAGAAACTTGACCACCATTCCAAACCTCATAAGCATCAATAGAACCAAGATTTGGACTTCCTAAATTAACAACATTTTCCAATCTCGAATCATTTTTATTATCTTCTGCCCAAATTCTCGAAACCAAACCACCTAAACTATGCCCAATTAAAATAACTTTTTCATCATTTCCAACTTTTTCGTCAATAAAATTATCTAAATTAGTAACAATTTCACTCACCGGTCTCCTCCAATCATAATTCCAAATATAAAAATCCACATCTTCCTCCAGACCGTTTTCTTTCAACGCACTTATCAAACCATCATAATTTTTAACAAACGGCGTCATTTTCCATTGATCAGCATTTACCTCCTTATTATAAACAATCGCGTCTGTGTTCCAACTCGCCCCAAGACCAGGAAGAATTATTATTTTTGGCTTAACAATAGGAGTCTCAATATCATCATAAATAAAATCTCCAATAATTAAATTATCAAATAAATTTTTAGTTGATCTCTGATAATAATTACCACCCCAATTATAAAAACCAAAACTCCCATTTAAAATCGGATCCGTTTCATCATTAATATTAATTATTAAAATTGAATCAAAATATACCTCTATATTAGAATTATTTGCTTCAATTATAATTTTATGAACTTCGTTTTGAGTTAATTTTATTTGACTAAGACTATTAAAAGTCGATAATCTTTTATATCCCACATTAGAATCATATTTCCATAAAACTATTTCTCCCCCATCTTGAGGCCATAAAGGATCTTTAAATCTTAAATTTAATAAATAGAATTTATTTCTATCTTCAGAAACTCTAAAAACAATATCTTGATCAACGCCACTCTTATTTAAAGAATCAAATCTTATAGAATAATTAGATAAATTCCAAAAAGACTTGGCTAATAAAAAAGATGACCCTCCGTAAGTTACTTCACCAACAATTTGTTGATCAACAATTTTCCAACTTTCCTGACCAGAACTACCAGCAACAAAAATCCAATTATCTAAATTGTTTTGATCAAAATTATCAGAAAAATACGTGACTGCATTAGTCTCTTTTACACTAAATACAAATGATAAAATTAAAAAGAAAATAAAAAATATTTTTGTTTTAATACACACAATTTAAATGTAAATTATTTATCAAATATGTCAACCGGCAAAAACACAACCCTAATAATAGTAAATTACAATTCCTCCAAAAATACTAATAAACTTCTTTTATCGCTCAAAAAACATATTTATTTATATATAAACGAAATTATAATTATTGATAACAATTCTAAAGATATTAAAAATCTAAATATTAATGACCAAAAAATAGAACTAATAAAAAATAATAAAAATTTTGGATTTGCTAAGGCTGTTAATCAAGGAATCGACAAATCAAAAAACGATATTTTAATTTTATTAAATCCAGATACCACTATTATCAACAACAACATTCTAAAAACCATTAAATTAATTAACAGTGATAAAAACATTGGAATAATAGGAGGGAAAATAAAATATGAACATAAAAAAATATTTACAGCCAATAATACTCCAACGTTTTTAACTGGCCTTTTTGAATTCACAAATCTTAAAAAAATATTTCCAAACAATAAATACACCTCAATTTTTTGGCCAGAAAAAAATCAAAAAATAACAAAACCAATAGAAGTATCAGGAATTTGTGGAGCCTATTTAATTTTTAGAAAATACGATAAAAAAGGCAAAATAAATTACCTTAATGAAGATTATTTTTTATATTTAGAAGATCTAGATTTTTGTTTAAATATGAAATCTAAAGGTTTTAAAATTATTTTTGATCCAAGATCAGAAGTGTTTCATATAGGTGGAGCCAGTAGTAAAAATAAATACAATATGGCCCTAAATCATTGGTATAAATCAAGAAAAATATTCTTTAAATCACATCTTAATAGAGTTGAAGGTATAATATTAAATACTATATTTACACTAGAAGAAATAATTTTAAAAATCCGTCTATTAACAATAAACCATGATTAAAAAACGTCACATCTCCATTCTTCTTCTCACCCACAACGAAGAATCAAACCTTCAAAAATACTGGACCTGGTTGGATAAATCTAAAACCATTAACGAAATAATCGTTATAGACGATAACTCTACCGACAAAACCACAGAAATTTTAAAAAAAATAGAAACAAAAAAAATCAAAGTTAAAATTTTTGAAAAGGAACTAGAAAATAATTTTTCCAATCAACGCAATTTTGGCATCACTAAAACTACTAACAATTGGATTCTCTGGCTCGACGCCGACGAAAAACCAAGCAAAAGTTTAATCCGATTTTTAAATCATATCGACAATTTTCAATATAAAAATTATGCTTTCAAAAGAAAAGATGTCTTCATCGGTCATGAATTAAACCATGGTGAAAACACCAATCAATATTTTTTAAGGTTTTTCAATAAAAAATATGGCTGCTTTGCTGGCGCAGTCCATGAGATTTGGCAAACTCCAAAAGAAATCGAATATAAAAAATTACACATTCATCATTATCCACATCAATCTTTAAAATCTTTTATCAAAAAAATAAATTTTTACACTGATATTCGTGCCCAAGAATTATACGATCAAAATCAAAAGAGTAATTTATTCCAAATAATTTTTTATCCATTAGGCAAATTTATTCAAGACTATTTCTTTAAACTTGGGTTTCTAGACGCCACTCCTGGAATTATTATGGCTCTTGGTATGAGTTTCCATTCATTTTTAGTCCGAGCTAAACTATGGCATTTGTCACACCAATAATTTATTTATCCACAATCATTGCCTTCTTTTTTGGTCAATTATTAAGAATCGATCTAAAAGGTATTTCATTTCCCTTAATAGATATCTTTATTGCCGCTATTTTTTGTTTAAATATTTTTCAAAAAATAAAAACCAAGGAATTTAAGATTAAAAATAAATATTTACTTTATTTTCTAATTTTCGCTTGGCTCAATTTTGTTTTTAACTTCTTCAGATATCATTTTGATGTAATCAAGCCAATTTTATATTTATTTAGATTAACTTTTCTACTCTCATTTTTTATTTTTCCACCAAAAATAGACAAAAAAATAAAAAAAATTTTCTATTTAATTATTTTCAGCAATGTTATTTTTGGATTAATCCAGTATTTTTTCTGGCCAGATTTTACTAATTTCAAATATCTAAATTGGGACCCACATTTATATCGTTTAGTCAGTACTTTTTTTGATCCAACTTTTACTGCTTTAATCTACCTATTTCTAATCATCATTGTTTTTTTAAACAAAAAAATTCCTTTTAGAAAAACTATTTTAGTAATTTCTTATTTATCCATGGCCTTAACTTATAGTCGTTCTAGCTATATTTCCTTTTTTATCGCTTTCATTTTTATTGCCTATCAAAAAAAGAGTTTTAAAATTTTTATTTTCAGTTCGATTTTAATTTTTTCCACTATTTTTTTATTACCTCGTTTTGAAGGTGAGGGGACTAAGCTTGAGAGAATTTCCTCTATTTCGGCTAAAGTTGAAAACTACAAAGAAGGCTTCGATTTATTTTTAAAATCTCCTATTATTGGTCACGGCTACAATAATCTTTTATATGTTCGTCAAGTTAACAATCCCAATTCTCATGCCAATTCAGGATTCGACGGATCACTAATGACCATTTTAACTAGTCTAGGTATTATTGGTTTAGTTCTTTTCACTCTAGGACTAAAAAATATATTCAATCAAGGCAGTTTAATAACAAAAACCATCCTCGTCTCTGTCTTCGTCCATTCTCTTTTTGCAAACTCACTTTTATACCCTTGGATCTTACTCTTCTTTATCTTTATTTAAATATCGTAAGTAATAGATATTGTTTTTTTAGTTTCATTTAAAGCTGTATCTTTAACCACTATTCCGATATCATTTTTACCAGAATTTAATTGTATTTTTAATTTAAAATTACCATCACTATCAACAATTGCTACCTTACCATTAACTGTCACATTCACCCCTTTCTCGCTTTTTCCAGTAATATCAAAATCAGCCGAATCCACTGTTAGTGAATCTTCACTTGGATTAGACATCGTCAATTCTGGCGATACAATATCGAAAAGAACTGATACTATTTTTGAAACTTCACTACTTCCACCTATTTCTTTAGTTGCTTTTGCTGAAAAATTATTTTCACCTTCACTTAATTCAATATCTTCAAAAGAAAAATTTCCATCAACTGTAACATCAGTTTTACCAATTGATTGATCATTATTAAACAATTCCACCACCGATTCAGCTTCAGCAAAACCATCAATTTTAATCTGACGACTACTAGTTGCTTCAAAAGGAACTATTAAACGAGGAGCCAATGGAGGAACAATATTTTCACTCGTAGTGTCTTTTTGGCTTTTAGTATTACCTAAAAGAATTGAGAATTTAATCAAAAGAGGTAATCCAAAAACAATAATCAACACAAAAACAAAAACTGTCAAAAACCCCAAAAAAACAGTCTTTTTGGTTATCTGTTCATCTTTTTTTCTTTCTAGTCTTGATCTTTTAAACTCTGGCATATGTTTCTACATTATACATTATTAATATATTCTCTCCTTTTTCAAATGAGGAGAACCCTCAATTTATCGGAATAAACAGATTTTAAGAGCCGAAATAAAAAATAATCTGTTTGAATCAAATTTTACTTTAGGAACTGAAATAAAACAATATTTTTAATTTTAGTTTTTTACTATATTTTCAATTTAAAAAGTTTTTATTTCAGAGCCGAAGGGGAGAGTCGAACTCCCGACCCCAGCTTTACGAAAGCTATGCTCTACCAACTGAGCTACTCCGGCACGAGAGCGGCTAGAGGGAATCGAACTCTCGACCTATCCTTGGGAAGGATATGTTTTACCACTAAACTATAGCCGCATTCGCTTTATTTTACCACGCTTATAGTGTTGGAATTTTAATTGTCATTCCAATTTCCAATAAACCAGCATGCGGAATTATTGCTTTATTCTCTTGCCAAATATTCACCCACTTATATCCATCTCCATAAGCTTTAACCGCAATTTTCCATAAATTATCGTTTTTAACTACTTTATAGTCGCTTCCTTGATCAATTTTATTATCAACTTTATCTGTTGAAGCAATAACAGCTTCTATTATTGGCATTTTTAATTTTTGACCCACATAAAGTATTGATGCATTTTTTAGATTATTTGCCTTTGCAATTTTTGACCAGGCATAACCATCGTTATATTTCTTTTCTGCAATTTTCCATAAATTATCACCTTTAACCACAGTATAAGAATTTTCTTCTTCCTGTTTTTGTTTAATCGCTTCTTCCGACAAAGTAATATCACTGGCTCCAGGAATTTCCACTGTACCATTCTTTCTTTGGATAAAATTAAAAATCAAAGACACTACTACCACCATAATCGCCAATCCCAACAACATACTTACAAACTCTTCTGAAGATTTAAAATATTTTTTACCTGCTTTAAACATATTTTTTATTATAAACAGCAACTAATAATTTTTGCTGAACTTATAATAATGTACAAAACAATTTTAAAATAGTCAATGCAGCTATTATTTTCTTGTTCTAATTTCTATTTCAGAAAAATTATTTTCACCTAAATTTCCAATAAATTGTAATATATTTCTGGTAAAAATTTTAAACGGTTCTATATTAAACCTATAAATTCTTTGTTTTCCCAAAATACGACTTTCCACCAACTTCGCTTTTCGTAAAATAGACAAATGGTTAGACAGTGTTGCTTGAGTTATCTCAAAATTTTTCAACAACTCATTCACCGACATTTCTCCATTTCTCAATAGTGTTAAAATTTTTCTCCTATTAATATCGGCCATCGCTTTAAATATTTTGTCCATAATCGTATTATATCGACAAACATCAATATATTCAAAACAAGAATATCAACTTGATTATTAAAAACATTTCAGAGAAAATACAGCATATGAAAAACTTTGATAATAAACAAGAACAAACTTTAGTTATTGTTAAACCAGACGGTGTCCAGAGAGGATTAATCGGCGAAGTCATAAAAAGATATGAAACTTGTGGCCTCAAATTAGTAGCCCTAAAAATGCTTATTCCTACTAAAGAATTAGCTCTTAAACATTATTCCACTGATCCAAACTGGGCCTTAAAAACCGGCACTAAGTCTTTTGAATCATACAAAAGTAAAGGCTTATCAACTCCAGGCAATGATCCAATCAAATTTGCTGAAACCATTAGGGAGAAAATAGTTGATTTTATAAGCAGTGGCCCAGTCGTTGCTATGATCTGGCAAGGCATGGGGGCAGTCGCCATTGTAAGAAAGATTACTGGTTCGACTGAACCATTAGCCTCTGCCCCTGGAACCATTCGTGGTGATTACACTATCGATTCATATTCCTCGTCAGATATAGACAACCGTTCTGTTAGAAATATTATTCACTCATCTGAGTCTGTTGATGAGGCTTCAAAAGAAATTCCAATTTGGTTTGATAAAAAAGAAATACTAAGTTTCAGACTCATCTCTGAAGAAATTATTTACGATGTCAATCTCGACGGCATTTTAGAGTAAACCAAGTTTAAATATCTAAATCTTATTTCTGGTATAATAGCTAAGTATATTTATTCGGCCTCCTAAATAATTCGCTTTTATTTTTTAACGATATCTACTTAAATTTTATGACAGAAATTAAAAACACTTTTTCAATTGGTGATTACATTATTGATTTCGAAAATATTTATCAAATCACCAGTCAAAAAGATCAAAAAGACCTTTCAGATAAAACCATTTCCTATTTTTTTTACGAACCCATTGATGAGCTAAACAATAGAACTACTTATTCAACTCCAATTGATAATATTTTTAAAAGCGGTCTACGACATTTAATTAATCAAGACATCGCTAAAAAGTTATATAAAGAAGCAGAAGAAAAAATTGACCATGACACCATTCTGGATTATAAATCAATCAAAGAAACACTTTATCAAAATGACCCTGGAAAAGATCTCATCATATTAAAGCAATTATTTTTAGAAAAAGAAAAAACTCAAGAAAAATTCTCAAGAACCAACAAAGAAACCTTAGAGTCAATTTTAAAACACATTTCTAGTGAAATCGCCTTTGTTACTAAAAAACCAATTGTTACCGTCCAAGAGAAACTCACTTCTTTAATCCAAAAAGCCATTAAATAAATTTTTGCGGATTTATCCACATTAATAATTTTAATTAACCGTTTGATTTTTAGTACGAACACTCAGTTCTTCAACAATTAGTCTAATAAGTTTTTTAGCTTTAATTTCGTTTTTTTTAATAGAAATATTCCAATCTAATCCTGGCCCAGTATTTCCTTCCAAAAAATAAGTATTGCCATTATTACTAATAATAAAATCCAAAGTAAAAAGAGAATGTTTTTTATTTAAAAGTTTGGCAATTAAATTTGATTTGGTTATTAATGATTGAGGAATTTTACTTAAGGATAAGTAAGTTAATAAACCACCTTGATGTTCATTACAACGAAATTCACCTGGTTTTGCCGTTCTAATATATGACTGAATAATTTTGCCATTAAGATAAATCATTCTAATATCAGTAGAAGCAAGACTATTTTTATAACTGAAACCTTTATCAAATTTAGCAAAAGGCTGAATAATATATGAAATATTATTATTTTTATTAATAACAGCCAACATCTCTTCTGCTTGGTCAATTTTAAACTTATGAATGTGACGTCCACCAGCTCCATATCGATTTTTCATAACAATATCATCACTAAAATCTGTCGAAGTCGGATGTTTAAAAGTCAATTCAGATAAATTTTTACAATCATTTTTAACACTTTTAAGAGAATCCCCATTTAACATAATGGTTGGAATTGAATGTTTTGACAATTCTTCGTAAGTTTTATGCTTATCAAAAAATAAACTAAATAAATTAGGATCATTAAACGGTTTAATTTCAGATAAAGAAAATAATAATTGACGACGAGCCTTACCAATATTTCTTGTTGGAGAATATTTATCAAAAATTAAAGAGGAATAACAATGAGAATTAACCTTGCTCCAAGTTTTGTTTTCAAATTGCCAATAACTACTACAATGCCCAGCTCCAATAATATCTGCTGAAGTTGTAAAAGCAGCAGTTAATTTAAACTTACTACAAATTTCTAAAAAGTAACCATAAACAAGATTATAGATGGCATTTGAAGAATTAAGAGGAAATGGAGTTTGTTTATCCACTGAAGTATTAGACGCACTAAAAGCCATCTTCTGGTTGTAGACAATAAGAACATCAAAACAAGTTAATTTGCTCATAAATTTTAAATAATGACTACCAATAACAGACACAAAAATCAGAGTATCAAAACAAAACATTCCTTATTCGGTGAATAGATACATTATACCCTATTTTTAGCCAAAAAAAACAACTTATAGGATATATAAAATAAATCCTTAACAAAACAGTGGAGTGAACTTGGAAATTATTTAAATAAATAACTTTCAAAAATAAATTTATTCTTTTTTTTCAAGAATATTCATCACTTTTAGTAAAATTATGTTAATATAATAACAATATTATTCAAATAATGAGTGATATAGAAGGTGTACTTTCAAAATAAGAAGGAGGGATTTTTATGTCAGGTCCTGATCCTCGTGAACGCGATTACCCCATACCTGATGACAGATATACCGGCAATCTACAAGGTGGAGGTATTATGAAAAACTCCACTCATTGGGACGACCAAGACGGTCACCATCGCGAATCATACAACTATGACCGTGAAGGAAACATGGAAAATCTT
Organism: Candidatus Shapirobacteria bacterium; assembly: GCA_041661765.1. GTDB lineage: Bacteria > Patescibacteriota > Microgenomatia > UBA12405 > UBA12405 > WARW01. The sequence continues at coordinate 212,039 of JBAZTV010000002.1, forward strand.
CATCATGACAATGAACCCGGACCGTGGAACCGTTAAGTTTCAATTCCAAGCATTTGAACACCTAATCAATCCACAACCCAAAACTCCAACATGATTGGAATAGATAAACTTCGCACCTTCAATATCTATTTCAATCATCCCTTATACTAAAAATATATGACAAGCAACAAATATTTTGAAATAGTCAAAAAAACAACTATTGATTTTAAAGAGAGAAGAATTGATGCAGAAGATTTTAAAAAAACTTTTGACAAACTTGATGAAATTGAAATATATGGGAATTTAGATAAAAATGGATATAAAGGAATCGCTAATTACATCTCCTATGTTATAGAACTAGACGATCAAAATACTTTAGAGTCGCAAACTATAGTAAACATAATTGATTTATTTTATTGTTATTTTATTGATAACTACGATTATGTTTGTTCAAAAGATTTTTATAAATTTCTAAAAATTGGTTTAAGTAAAGAAAATAAAACTCCAATCCAAACATCTTTTAAACAAGCCGTTCAAGATTATTTAGATAAAAAAATCAGTGATTATTGTTTAGCTTATATCGCTTCTGAATTTTTAAATAATTTAAAGTTTTTTGAAAAAGAAATAAAAGAAGACAAAGAATTATCTAATGCATTAAATATAGCTCCAAAACTAAAACCAACTAAATTACTAGAAGACTTAACTCCAAAAGAAATTGAAAACAAAAAAGATATAGACAAGAAACTGACAAAATATTTAAAAACAATTAAATAATATTTCACTTTGGAACATTAAAAAATCCCCTAAAATAGGGGATTAACATACTGGCGGGCCCGATGGGATTCGAACCCACGATCTTCCGCGTGACAGGCGGATGTGCTAGACCGCTGCACCACGAGCCCATTGGTCTAATTATCTTGATACTATACCAAAACTTCACCAAACAAACAATAAACTAATTATTTATTTTATCTAATGTCATATAATTAACATATGAATAAAATTTATAGTAATACTGAAGTTGCTGAATATTTACAAAACATTGCTACTGCTTATGAAATTAAACGAAAAAACATTTTCAAAACCGTTTCCTATCAAAACGCTGCCGACACCGTTGCCAATTATCCAAAATCTATTCAAGAAATTTGGCAAAAAAATCCAAAAGATTTAGACAATATTCCTAATATTGGACCAAATATTCTCGCCAAAATAGACTATTTATTTAGAAACAATCAACCTCATCCAGCCGTTATTAAATCTTTCAAAAACATACAACCTTGTGTTTTTACTTTCACTAAAATTAACGGTATCGGCCCAAAAATTGCTTATAAGCTAAGTAAAAATTTAAAATTTTCAACTGATCCTGAAAAATCTTTAACCGAATTAATTATATACGCTCAAAATGAAAAAATAAGGAATATACCTAGATTAGGTCAAAAATCAGAACAATTAATTTTAACCCAGACCCTAAATTTTTTAGGTATTGGAAAACGAATGCCTTTAAAACAAGCCCAAAAAACTGCCCAAAAGATTATTGTTTATCTTCATCAACAATTTCCCGAAACTGAAATTATTCCATTAGGGAGTCTTCGTCGCCAAGTTGAAACAGTAGGGGACATCGATCTCGCTGCCAAAAGCAGTGACACCGAAAAAATATTAAATCATTTCATTAAATATCCAGAAAAAATTCAAATCATTAATAGAGGTGATAAAAAAGCCTCGATTTTAATTGAAAATTATATTCGAGTCGATTTAATGGTTCAGCCATCAAAAAATTTCGCTTCTCTAATTCAACATTTTACCGGCTCTCGTCAACACAACATTAATCTGCGAAAATACGCCCTAAATTTAGGCCTTTCAATTTCCGAATATGGAGTAAAAAACCTAAAAACAGGTAAAATTAACACATTTGATAATGAAGAAAAACTTTATAATTTCCTAAATCTTTGCTATATTGAACCCCAAAACAGAACCGGTGATAATGAAATTGAAATTGCTCAAAAATGTTATAATGAAAATGTTAAAGATTAATTAAAAAAATGATTTATATAATTATCCTTGTTTTAGCCATTGTTTTTCTATTTTTCAGTTTTTTCAATAAATTAAAAACTCTCCAAGTCAGAATTAAAGCATCCATTCAAGAAATTGGTAATCAATTAAAACGTCAAGCCAATTTAATTCCCAATTTAGTCGATTCCGTTAAAGGCTACATGACCCATGAAAAAGGAATTTTTGACCAATTAACCGAAGCTCGACAATCAATTGACCAAGCTGTTAAAACCAACGATCCAAAAGCCATGGATAAGTCTCAAGAATTAATTAATAAAGCTCTCGGCTCAATTAATGTGGTTATGGAAAGCAATCCAGAAATTAAAGCTTCAAATTTAGTTTCTAATTTAATGAACGAACTTCGTGACACCGCCGACAAATTAATGTATGCAAGACGAACATTAATCGACCTTACCGCCGATTTCAATACCACTATTTCCACTATCCCAGGAATATGGATTGCTCCACTTTTTGGTTTTAAAGAAGAAAAAGGATTAAGCACACCAACCGACATGGATCAACTCGAAGTTTCAAAAGAAGAAACCAAAAATCCAGAAGTAAAATTATAAAAAGATTATTATGATTAATGTTTACGAACAAGTCTCTATAAACAAATTTAAGTCGAGTTTAATTATTAGCCTATTTATAGGTTTTATTTTAGGTGCCACTTATTTAATTTCCCAAGCTTTTGGTTTTGGTAATGAATTTATGATTTTTGCTTTGATCATTTCTTTTGGCATGTCAGGCGTCAGTTATTTTTGGGGCGACCAAATCGTTGTTTCTTTAAACGGTGCCAAACCAGCCAATCGTAAAGATTTTTTTGATTTTTATACCGTCACTGAAAATTTGAGTATGGCCAATAGTACCCCTATGCCAAAAGTTTATGTCATCGATAGTCCAGCCATGAATGCTTTTGCTACTGGTCGCGACCCTAAACATTCTTTAATTTGTGCCACTAGCGGTCTTTTGCAAAAATTAAATCGTACTGAACTCGAAGCTGTCATTGGCCATGAACTATCTCATGTAAAAAATTATGACATCCGTTTAATGATGATCGTCAGTATTTTAATCGGCACACTTTCGATTGTCGTTAATTTTGCCACCAATTCTATGTTTTTTGGCGGCCGTGACAACGATAATGACAACAACAACCCTCTTATTGCCATTCTCGGCTTAGTTTTAATTATTTTTGCTCCAATCATCGCCCAATTAATTCAATTAGCAATTTCCCGCCGTCGCGAATTTTTAGCCGATGCTTCAGCTGTAAAATTAACTCGTCAACCTCAAGGATTAATTGACGCTCTTAAAAAAATATCCACAGATTCAAATAAATTAGAAACAGCCTCAACGGCTACCGCCTCCCTTTATATTAGTAATCCATTTAAGGGTAATAAAGTTGCTAGCCTTTTTTCTACTCACCCCCCAATAGAAGATAGAATCGCCGCTTTGAATAAAATGCTTTAAAATAACTCATGGCTAATTTTGTTCATCTTCATGTTCATACTGAATATTCTCTTCTTGATGGCCTCACCAAAATTAAAAAATTAATTCCCGCGATTAAAGAAATGGGGATGGATTCCATTGCCATCACTGATCACGGTAATATGTATGGTGCCATTGAATTCTATAAGGCTTGCAAAAAAAATAATATTAAGCCAATTATTGGCTGTGAAGTCTATTTAGCTCCTAATGGCCGACTCGATAAATCAGCGGCCAATCGCCGCAATCACCATTTAATTTTATTAGCCAAAAACGACCAAGGCTATCGAAATTTAATGAAATTAGTCAGTATTGGAAACATTGAAGGTTATTATTATAAACCTCGAATTGATTGGGAAATTTTACAACAATATAAAGATGGATTAATTTGTAATAGCGCCTGCATTGAGGGAGAAATTTCAAAATTAATTTTAGACGACAATTACGAAAAAGCTAAAAAAAGAGCCAAAGATTTTCAAGATCTTTTTGGAGAAGATTATTATTTAGAAATTCAACGACATCCAGGCTTAAAAGATCAAGATCGAGCCAACGAAGGAATCGTTAAAATTAGTCGAGAATTAGGCATTCCACTGATTGCCGCCAACGACGCCCACTACCTCAAAAAAAGTGATGCCTTTGCTCAAGATGTTTTAATGATGATTAATACTCAAACAACTCTCAACGACTCAAAAAGATTAAGTATGTTTGACATCCCCGATTTTTACATCAAATCACCAGAAGAAATGGCAGAGCAGTTTTCCGATATTCCAGATGCTCTAGAAAACACTATAAAAATTGCCAAAAAATGTAATTTAGAAATTGAATTAGGCAACTGGTATTTTCCTAAATTTAAACTACCAGAAAATAAAAATGCTGAAGAAACTTTAAAAGAATTAGTTTATAAATGCGCCGAAGAACATTACGGCAAATTAAATCACGAAATAATTGATCGTCTCGAATATGAACTAGAAGTCATTAATCCAAAAGGTTACGCTGCTTACTTTTTGATCATGTACGATTTTATTCGTTGGACTGAGGAGAATGATACTCCCACTAATACTAGGGGTTCTGCTGGCGGTTGTTTAGTTGCTTTCGTTTTAGGTATAACCTCCGTTGATCCTTTAATCTATCAATTACCTTTCGAAAGATTTTTAAATAAAGATCGTCCTTCGCCACCAGATATCGATTTAGACATCGCCGACGACAAGCGACAAGGAATGCTTTATCATATCGTCGAACAATATGGTAAAGACGCTGTTGCTCAAATTTGTACTTTTGGTCGAATGATGGCCAAAGGTGCTGTCCGCGACACTGCTCGCGTTCTGGGTTATGAATATACTATTGGAGACAAAATAAGTAAATTAATCCCCATGGGAGCTCAAGGCTTCCCCATGTCTATCGACAAAGCTATTGATACCACCCCTGAATTAAAAAATCTTTACGAAACCGACCCTGATTCCAAAAAAATTATTGAAGCCGCCAAACAAATCGAAGGTTGTGCTCGTCATATTAGTGTTCATGCCTGTGCTATTGTCATTTCTCCAACTGCCATCACCGATTTCTCTCCAGTTCAAACAGAAACTGGTGGCGACAAAACTATCACTCAATATGAAATGCATGCCTGTGAGGATGTCGGTTTAATTAAATATGATATTTTAGGGATTCGAAATTTGTCCTTTTTGGGACAATCAGTTTTAAATGTTCGTAAATATAAAAATATTGACATCAATCTAAGAAAAATTCCTCTCGATGATAAAAAAACTTTTGAGATGCTTTCTCGTGGTAATACTATGGGTGTCTTTCAACTAGCAGGCGAGGGAATGACAAAATGGATTAAAGAACTTAAACCAAATCGAGTTGAAGATTTAATGGCCATGGTGGCTCTTTATCGTCCCGGTCCAATGGCTATTATTCCAGAATATATTGCCCGTAAAAACGATCCGTCTAAAACCAGCTATATCGATCCTAAAATGGAAAAATTTTTAGATAAATCATATGGTCTTTTGGTTTACCAAGATGACTGTTTATACACTGCCATTGAGCTCGCTGGTTACAATTGGACCGAAGTCGATAAATTTAGAAAAGCTATTGGTAAAAAAATTCCCGAAGAAATGGCTATTCAAAAAGAAAAATTTATCAATGGATGTATTAAAAATGGTTACACTGAGGAAAAAGCTAAAGAAATTTTTAGTTACATTGAACCATTCACTTCATACGGTTTCAATAAAGCTCACGCTGCCTCCTATGGAATGCTTGCCTATCGCACTGCCTACATGAAAGCCAATTATCCAGTTGAATACATGTGTGCCCTTCTAACCGCCGAATCTGGTGACTCTGAAAAAATAACCGATGGTGTTAGTGAATGTCGTCATTTAGGTATAATTGTCGGACCTCCTAATATTAATAAATCATTAAGTGGTTTTGAAATAGAAGAAAATTCCGAATCACTCGAAAAACTCGCTATTCGTTTTGGTTTAAGTGCTATTAAAAATGTCGGCGAGGCCGCTATTGAAAACATTATTAACGAACGAAACACTAATGGTCCATTTATTAGTTTTAATGATTTTTGCCTTCGTGTCGATTCTCAAAAAATTAATAAAAGAGTTTTAGAAAGTTTAATCAAAGTCGGTGCCATGGATAAGTTTGGCGAAAGAAACGCCATTTTAGCCTCACTTGAAAAAATTAGAATCGATTGTGACAAGTTAAATGCAAAAAAAAGTAATGGACAATTCAGTCTTTTTGATGCTCCTACCGATGATAATACTAAGATAATTGCTCCACCAGATATTTTTATTCAAACCACTCCTATGACCGAACATGACCGTTTAGCCCTGGAAAAAGAACTTCTCGGAATCTTTATCACTGAAAATCCCGTTAGTAAAATTCTCCTTCCCTTTCAAACTCTAGGCCTTCCTAAAATATCTGAAATTATTCAAAAAGACACCAACATTCCAGTTAAAATGGCCGCCTCTTTAACCAAAATCAAAATGATTCGCACTAAGAAAAATAATGCCAAAATGGCTTTCCTCTCTTTTGAAGACGAAACCGGAAAAATCGAAGCTGTCGTTTTTCCTAAAACTTTTGATGAAATCGAAAATATCCTAGCCGAAAATAAGGCATTTTATATTGAAGGTAAGACTAACATAAGAGAAGGTGCTCTATCAATTTTAATTGATAATATTAGCTTAGATCCTCCCAAAAATTCCTCAAAATATGATTTTGTCATTACCGTTCCCAAAAACGCCAGTCAAAATCAATTAATGAACTTAAATACCCTACTTAAACAAAACCCCAATGGACATCGCGGTTTAATAATTCTTCCAAATGGAAAAAATATTCCACTCAATTACGGAGTAAACTATAATGAAAACCTTCAGCAACAAATTGACAATATCTTCTTGTCAAATAAAAATTAGATTGCTAGACTACCAAGGCTTACTTTGATATAATTCAAAGCATCAATTTAATATAAACATGTCCTTAAAAATCACTTATAAAGAACAAGACTTTTTCGTTGGTGACTCCGTCAAAGTCAATTATAAAATCAAAGAAAAAGATAAAGAAAGAGTACAAGCTTTCGATGGTGTTATTTTAGCTGTCAAAGGAATGGGTGAAAATAAAAATTTCATCGTTCAAAAGGTTGCCTCAAATGCCGTCAAAGTTGAAAGAACTTTTCCAGTCAATTCACCTTGGATTGATAGTATTATTAAATTAAGAGCACCAAAAAGTAAAATTCGACGAGCTAAACTGTACTATTTGCGTGCCGATAAAGTTCGTAAAACAGCTTAATAATCTGGGTCTTTAGCTCAGTCGGTAGAGCAGTTGCCTTTTAAGCAATTGGTCGCGGGTTCGAATCCCGCAGGACCCACACATGCACATCTACGGTCTAATCCTAGGAATCTGTTTTGTCGTCAGCATCACGTATTTCCAAAAAAATAATAAAATTATTCCCAAAAATAAAGAAAATATTTTCCTTATTTTTCTCCTAATTTTCGGTATAATTGGCGCTCGAATTTATTCCATTATTCAAAATTGGCATTATTTTTCTCAAAACCCCATCCAAATTTTAAATCTTCCCGGTGGTGGATTTGGAATTTATGGTGGCTTAATTTTTGGAATTTTCTTTATTTTTCTTTTTTCTCAAAAAAATAAAATTAATTTTTTAAAAATCACCAACACTCTTGCTCCTATTGTTCCTCTTTGCCAAAGTCTGGGTCGCTTCGGGAATTTTTTTAATCATGAAATTTACGGCATTAATAATCAACCAGTTTGGTTTTATGAATCCATTTTATTATTTATCTTATTTTTAATTTTTCAAAAAATGAAAACCCATCAAACCGCCATTTACCTAATTTACTATGGAACTATCAGATTTTTCCTCGAATTCATTCGACTCGACACTATTCCCGTTTATTTTTTAACATTTGCTCAAATTTTAAGCCTTTCTTTTATTTTAATTGGCTTTATAATAATCATTTATGAAAACACTAGTAATAAACCCAGGGTCAACCAGCACTAAAATAGCTGTCTTTGAAGATAAGGAACTTATTTTTGAATCCAAAATGGATCATACTAAGGATCAAGAATTCCAAGAAAAATTTAGTAAACCAGGAAATATTTTTAGACAATTTGATTATCGACTTCAACATATCTCCGACACCTTAAAAGAAAACGATATTACTCAACTTGATGCCATTGTTGGTCGTGGTGGAATGCTTCCTCCTCTTACTTCTGGCACTTATATAGTTAACGAAAGAATGGTTGATGATTTAAAAGATCGTCCCCAAGCCAATCATGCCTCAAATCTTGGCGCTCCAATTGCTCTAGAATTAGCCAAAAAATTCAACATCACTGATAAAGTTTTTATTGCTGATTCTGTCACCACCGACGAAATTAAATTAAAACACAAAATCACTGGTATTCCCGAAATCAATCGATATTCTGGTTGGCACGCTTTAAATCAAAAAGCTGTTTCCCGAGAATATGCTCAATCAATCGGTAAAAAATATGAAGATTTGAATTTAATTGTTGCTCATCTTGGTGGTGGATTTTCTTTCGGTGCCCACAAAAAAGGAGTTACTATTAATGTCACCAATGCTCTTGCTGGTGAAGGTCCAATGAGTCCAGAAAAATCTGGTCAAGTTCATGCACAAGGATTAATTAATCTTTGTTTTTCCGGTAAATACACCAAAGAAGAAATTATGAATAAAATTCTTGGTGGCGGCGGTATTTTTGCCCATCTCGGCACCAAAGACACAATGGAACTCGAAAAAAGATATCCAACAATGAGTGATCAAGATAAAGACGTTGTTGATGAAATGATTGCTGGAGTTTCTCGATCAATTTGTGCTTTAATTCCCGATTTTGAAGGTGAAGAAATCGATCAAATTCTTTTGACTGGTGGAGTCTCTTATTGGAGATTGTTAACCGACAAAGTTAAACAAGATGTTTTTGCCACTAAAATAGGTGTTTCTGTTTATCCAGGTGAAAAAGAACTTGAAGCTCTTCGCGACGCTGCCATCAGAGTATTAAATCACGAAGAATCTGCCAAAGAATATTAACCTACCAAATTATTGGTTCTTTATCATTAAAAATCAAATAAGAATTTGTTTGGGAAAATGGTTTTGACCCAAAAAATCCATTATAAGCCGAAAGAGGGGAAGGGTGAACTGATTTAATCACTAAATGTTTTGACTCATCAATTATATTTCCTTTTTTTTGAGCGTAACCACCCCATAAAATAAAAACTAAATTTTCCTTTTGTTCCGACAAAATTTTAATCACTGCATCAGTAAATCTTTCCCAACCCTTGTTTTGATGCGAGCCAGCCATGTGTGCTTGTACAGTTAACGTTGCGTTTAACATCAACACACCTTGCTTAGCCCAATTCTCCAAATTTCCATTTTTATTAATCGTTTTCTTTCCTAAATCGCTTTCAATTTCTTTATAAATATTTACCAACGATGGCGGTGTCACCACTTCATCGTTCACCGAAAATGCCAATCCATTAGCCTGATTTACCCCATGATACGGATCTTGTCCTAAAATTATCACCTTAACTTTATCAAAAGGCGTTAATTCAAATGCATTAAAAATAAATTTTGCTGGTGGATAAACCGTTGTTTTTTTATATTCCGATTTTATAAATTCCACTAATTTAGAAAAATATTCCTCACTAAATTCTTTTTGCAAAACTTCTTTCCAACTTGATTCAATTTTTACTTCCATAAATACATAATAAACACATTAAAGATAAAAAAAAGACCGCAGATTCTTATACACATTACTGTGCAAAAAAAACTACAGTCTTAATCTGAAATTTTTAAAATTATTTTTCCTTCAAAGACTTTTGTAAGATATTTCTATTTTTAAAAAAATAATCAAACATCCCCAAAATAGAAATTATTGTAGATAAATACATCACTAACTGTCCAAAATACAACAATTCACTAAAACCACCAGCCACTAAAAAAAGAACAATTAAACCAATAAGTTGTGTAAATGTTTTAGTTTTACCCAACCAACTAGCAGAAACTACTTTTCCTTTTTGATTACTAACAATCAAACGAATACCGTCCACGATATAATCCCTACAGACAATAACTCCTGTCACCCAAAGTGGAAGCTCCCCGATCCAATTAAGTACCAATAAAGCCACCACAACCGTAAATTTATCGGCAATTGGATCCATTATTGCCCCAAAGACAGTTGTTTCTTTTCGACTACGAGCCAAATAACCATCCAACCAGTCAGTTAAAGCAGCTAAACTAAAAATAAATATCACTCCGTACCAATAAAAATTACAATTTATTTTTTTCGCCACTACGGCTAAGACTAAGAAAAACAAAACTAAACCGATACGTGAAATCGTCAATTTGTTAGGAATATTCACAATCCATCTCCTCCTCTTAATTTAAAAAAATCAGATTATCAAAGAACCACTGTACCAATTTGATCTAGTGTAGTACTAGTAAATCAATATAGTAGGCAATTTTAACACAACAAAAAGTAACATTCCCAAATCTGAAATTTCAAAACTTTTGTGAGCTGAGTATCCAAATTTCGAACACCTGATCAAATATATTTGAAATTTATAGAATCGCAATTGTCGATAAATAATTTTATTCGGCCAATGTAATCGAATCTATTCTTACCGCAGCTCCTTTTATAACTCCTTTCGGTTTTGAAAATCAAAAGCCTCTTCAAAAAGATCATTATTACTGTTCAAACTTTCAACATTTTCTTTTAATATTTCTGTAAACATCTTTTTTTTGATGACCTTCTTGAAGGTATAGCACGACAAACATCTAATAATCTCTCAACCTTATAACGATCTTCACTTCCGTCATCACTCACTCTACCAAAGAAAGAATACTGACTAGCACCATCCGATAAACCTTTAGAAAGATAATTAAACGTATCAAAATCATTCCAATCTACTTTTTTCACCATTTCAGTAGCTTCAATATTACTTATTTTAGAGTCAAAAAAAACAAGTAAAGTATATATTTTAAGACAATTCTGATAATTAGAAAACCAAATCATTAATGAACTTAAGCTCTGTCCAATTACTCCTGTATAGGGAATAGAACTAGATAATAATTTAAAATTTTGAAAAAAATAAGGCCTCAAGTATTGTTATAAACAATAGGTTTTTACCTATAATCTATAATATTACTCAAAGCCTTTGTTTTATTACCCTTTGGATAATACTATTTACACAATAATCATTAAGGGTTCCTTGCTCTGCCGATTTTCTAAAAGTTTTCTAAGGCGAAAGGATAGCTTGAAATCTTCTTTTCGTAAAAAACTATATAAAAAATATCGTGCTCATTGCCAATTAACCTTTTGGCCTCAATCATTCTTTCTTTTTCAGAAACATCATTAATAAGCTTTTTCGCTATTAAATTTTTATTGTTAGAAGCTTCGGCTAAAGACATCATCGCACCACCTGTTTCAACATAATCCACATAAATCAAATACCAACCTGGTCCTTCTTTGAACGTTTTGTTCATTTTTTCATACCACCTTTATATTTTTTTTCTTTTCAATAATTCTGGTCAACCCAATTTTGAATGTGCAATAACAAAGTGATTATAACACAATTATTATAAGATATAAATGTGATACAAAAATGCATTCAGTAAAGACTTAATAGGTTGCATTAAATTGTTTGGCCGTGAGCCGAGTATCTCAAATTTCGAATACTTAATTAAATATTTAAATAAACTGAAATCAGTTTTTGACTCATTCAATATACAAAGTCTAAAACCCTAACAAAAAAAATTATTCTTCAGTTTCAATATTAGACACTAAATCACCATGATGATATTCTGCACCATTACGGCTAAGTTCAAACACACTATATCCAATTCTAGGTGTAAAAGTTATTGGTGTTTGTAAAATCATCTCTGGATCATTTTTACCATCAGTTTCAAAAGTGAGTAAATCAAAATCATCATTTACATTAAGAATTTCATCTCGACTACTTACCATCTTTTTACCATTACCATCTTCATCAAACTCCATTATCATAAAAAAAATTTGTTTTTTAGCCATCTTTGACATACTTAGTTTGACTTTTGCCATCTGTAAATCTTTGTCGCCTTCTTTATCTGTAAACATTGTCCACTCCATTGGCTCATACTCTGTTCCATCATATTTGTGTCGTCGAAATGTTCCATCTAATAACTTTTTATAGATAGAGCCCTGGTCAGTTTGAAAACTTGTTACATTAGGACAAAAATCAATTGATTCTCTGTGTTGTTCAAGATTTGGTATATTCTCAGAATTTTCCATATTGTGACTCCAGTGGGAGTCGAACCCACGATTGCCTGGATGAAAACCAGGAGTCCTAACCACTAGACGATGGAGCCATTTAGTGACAAAGGTATTTTACCAAAACATATCGAATTTTTCATCAAATAAATTGTTTTGTTTTGATAAACTACTTTAATGATTTATATTTTCCATGGCGACAATCAACTAGAAAGCCGCCGATCATTTAGCGATTTTTTAGACAAAAACAAAAATACCGACATTCTTCGTCTAGACTCTAAAAATATTACCGTTGATAAAGTAAATCTTTTTCTTCAAGAATCATCTCTTTTTAATACTAAAAAAACTCTGAGTATTAGTAACTTATTTTCCACCAACAAATTAATCCTCGATCAAATTAATAAACTAATTAACCAAATCGAGAATATCGATGTTGTTATTTGGCAAGATAAAACTCTAACTCCAACTCAAATTAAAACCTTTAAAACTGCTCAAATTAAAAACTTTCCTCTCGATAATAAATTATTTACCTGTCTTAACTCCATTAAACCCAAAAATTTAACCAAAGTTATTCCACTTTATCACCAAATAATAGACCTTGGTCTTTATGATCTTTTTCTTTATTTTTTAAAAAATAATTTTCGAAAACAATTAACCTCTTATCCAAAGTTTGAACCACAAATTATCAAACGAATCTATTTGCAATTAATCGAATTGGATTTTAAAAACAAGACAGGGGATTTAACCATTCCCAAAGAATTAGCGTTAGAACGCCTTTTGACTAATTTAACTAAATAAAATATAAGCTAGTTTGATTTATTTTAGAATACTTTGATATTGTTTATATCTATAATATATAGTCTATATTTACCCTTAAATTAGGTAATTTTAAAAAATTAACTTAATTAGCAATAGAAAAGTCAGACTGCTAAATATATAAATGTCTCTTCCTTTTTATTTAATAAATCTGTATTATTTTATATATGAAGGATCAAGATATTTTATGGTTTAAAGAAATTGGTTTTGATGATGTGAATCTAGTTGGAGGTAAAGGTGCAAATCTAGGTGAAATGTATAACCTAGGAATCCCAGTTCCCAATGGTTTTGTTGTCCCTGCTAATGTTTATTTTCAATTCATTAAGGAAAATAATCTTAAACCAAAAATTGAAAATATTTTAAAAACTACCGATATCGATCAACCAGATCAGCTTTTAACTGCTTCTAAACAAATAAAAACTATAATTAAAAAAAGTCCCATCAATCATCAAACCGCCATTAAGATTATGGCGGCTTATAAAAAACTTTCTGATTTTGGTGGATTAAAAGATACTCCTGTTGCTGTTCGCACTTCAGCTACTGCTGAAGATACTGCCGATGCTTCTTTTGCTGGTCAGGGAGAAACTTTTTTAAATGTAATTGGCGAAACCAATGTTCTCCACCGTGTTCGTGATTGTTGGGCCAGTCTTTTTACCCCTAGATCAATTTTTTATCAAGTCAAAAAACACTACGATCATTTCAAAATTGGCGTCGCTGTTCCCGTTCAAAAATTAATTCAATCAGAAGTTTCCGGAATCGTTTTCACTGTTAACCCTGTCACCAATGAAAAAAACCAAATCATCGTCGAAACTATTTGGGGTCTCGGTGAATATATTGTCCAAGGAATAGTTTCTCCGGATCAATATGTAATTGATAAAAACAATTGGACTGTTATTTCCGAAAATCATGTCGAACAAAAAACTCAATTACTCAGATCAGAACACGAAACCAAAGAAGTTTCAGTTCCTAAATCCAAACAAAAGAAAGTTAAAATTACCGGAACCGCTGCTATTAAAATTGCCAAAATTAGTCAAAAACTTCATAGCCATTACGGTAAACCCCAAGACATTGAATTTGCCATAGACAATAAAGGTAAACTTTTTATTGTTCAAACTCGTCCAATCACCACTGTTATTTCAAATCAAAAAACTCTTGATAATCAATCAAAAATAAATCAAAAACCAGACCTCACTGGTGAACAGGCTAGTCCTGGAACTGCCACAGGCACCGTTATTATTATTAATAACCCAAAAGAAATTGATCGTGTTCAAAAAGGTCAAATTTTAGTTACCACTATGACCACTCCTGATTTTGTTCCGGCTATGAAAAAAGTCAACGGTATTATCACTGACAAAGGTGGGCAAACTTCTCATGCTGCCATTGTCAGCCGCGAACTAGGAGTCCCGTGTGTAGTTGGTACTAAAACCGCCACCAAATTTTTAAAAGAAGGAGATATTGTAACTTTAAACGGAACTACTGGTGAAATTTGGAAAGGAAATTTAATTGATAAAAACGCTCCAATAATTAAAAAACAACCATCCACTGCTAAAACAGCCACTAAAATTTATGTTAATTTAGGTGAACCAGACTTGGCTGAAATGATTTCTAAAAGAAATGTTGATGGCATTGGTCTTTTGCGGGCCGAATTTATGTTGGCCAACATCGGCATTCATCCAAAAAGAATTATTGCCGAAGGAAAGGAAAAAGCATATATCAATAAACTCGCCAAAGAAATGGTTAAATTTTGTAAAAGTTTTAATCCTCGACCAGTTATTTATCGCGCCACCGATTTCAAAACCAACGAATATCGCTCTTTAAAATGGGGGAAATTATATGAACCAGAAGAACCAAACCCATTAATGGGTTTCCGTGGCGCTGCTCGTTATATAAGTTCTCCAGATGTTTTTTATATGGAACTCGAAGCCATCAAGCAAGTCAGAACTAAATACGGCTACAAAAATATCTGGCTAATGATCCCTTTTGTTCGAACTCCACATGAATTGGCCGAAGTCAAAAAAATAGTTACTAGTGCTGGACTTTTGCGTTCACCCTCATTCAAATTTTTAATGATGGCCGAAATTCCCAGTAATGTTATTCTTTTAGATAAATTTATTGATGTCGGTATTGATGGTATTTCTATTGGTAGTAATGATTTAACCATGCTCACCCTTGGTATTGATCGCGACAACAACGAAGTTGCTAAATCCTTCAATGAAATGGATCCAGCTGTTCTTTGGTCACTTAAAAGACTAGTCACTAAATCCAAAAAACGCGGTATCACCTGTTCAATTTGTGGACAAGCTCCAAGTAACTATCCTGAATTAGTTGAAAAATTAGTTAGGTGGGGAGCCACCAGCATTTCTGTCAGTCCCGACGCCATCGATGCCACCCGTGATGTTGTTGCCTGGGCTGAAAAAAGAAATATTAGTAAAAAATAACAGTCATTTCACCTTTTAATTCTTTATTGACAGTCGGTAAAATTTCTTCAAATTTTTTTGTCATTTCTCGAATGATCGCAATTTGAACATCATTTCCGTAAATTTTTTTAACCTGTTCTTCTAATTTTTTAACTCTAAAAGGGGATTCGTAAACAATTTTAGCCCCATCAAACTCTTTATATTTTTCCAATATTTTTAACCTCTCACCATCTTTTTTGGGTAAAAATCCTAAAAACATAAATCTTCCCGACGGAATTCCCGATAATACTAAAGCATTAATTGCCGCACAGGCTCCCGGCAAAGAAGTATAAGGAATACCTGAATTACGGCATTTTTTAATTAATTTCCACCCCGGATCAGAAATAATCGGTGTTCCCGCATCAGTCACTAAAGCCATTTCATTCCCATCTTGTAATAATTTAATCACCTCCGGAATTTTTTGTTCTTCAACTTCATCGTAAAAAGAAATTAATTTAGGTTTATTTTTAATTTTCAAATTTACCAATAACAACCCAGTGTTTCGGGTATCTTCACAAAGTAGATACTCCACTTTCTCTAAAGTTTCTAAAGCCCTAACCGTAATATCTCCCAAATTCCCAATCGGTGTTGCAATAATATATAGCATCG
Source organism: Candidatus Shapirobacteria bacterium (assembly GCA_041661765.1). Lineage (GTDB taxonomy): Bacteria > Patescibacteriota > Microgenomatia > UBA12405 > UBA12405 > WARW01. Next base: position 228,205 of record JBAZTV010000002.1, read on the forward strand.
CCTATTTTACCTCATTGTAGCACTGTAACAGTACTGTTATTATGTTAATAATATGACAAACGAAATTTACAGACTTTACACTGTTTCAGAAATAGAATCATTGCTTGGTAAAAATTATTTTTATAAACAAAGAATATATCGATTAGCAAGTTCCAAAAAAATCGTTGAATTTAGTCGAAAAGGAATTGCTGTATATATGGCATCACATGTAATAGGTACGTTTATTAAAGAATTAGAACTCCGTATTCAAGATAAATTTCCAGAATTGGATGTAGCCAAACTTCGAATTTTTTACGACATTACCAAAGAAAAACGTATTGTTGTTGATGGATTATTTGGACGAGGCATTTCAGTTAATACTGACGAAGAAAATGAAGAAGATTTAATAAAAAAGATAAAAAGTATTATTGAATGGTTAGGTGATAATTACGAAATTCCAATTGAATCAATAGAGGCAGAAGAAGAACAATTAATTGATTCTGCAAAAGAAACAAAAGATGAATTAGCTAAAGTATTACCCGAAGAAGTTTTTTGGGTACGATTAGACACTGGAATTATAGAGGGAATTGAAATTAAAAGTAATATTTTAATTAGTCTTCCATCTATTGCTCAATTTGTAGGGATAAGAACTAATAAATTGATTGAATGGATTAGCCGAACAACTTTTTCAAATTTCGTTTTAAGCGCACACTACAGACAAATTCAAGGTGCCGGAAAACCGGTACCTTGGAAAAAAGGCATAGCTACTGGACTTACTCCATTTATTCCCTTTGAACTTTTACCTGAAATCATTGTTGCTTTAAAACAAAGCCGAAACACTCCATCCTATCCTGAAAAAGCTGAAATGCTATATGAATTAGCTCAAAAAACATTAAGTGCTGTTGGTTTAGCTGTTTCTGGAAACAAAGATAAAGCCGCTGAAGAACTTGCCAAAATAGGACAAGGATTAGGTTTGTCAGCTGCAGATCAAATAATTGGACTTTTTAAACAATATGAATCAAGAGACTTTCAAGTCCAAACGACAAAAGAATTTAATAGCAAAATAAAATCATTAAATTTAGATTATGTAACAACTATTGGCAAGTTAACCTTCGGTATAACCGGCAGATATCCATCGCAATGGAAGTTATTAGGAACAGTCAGAAATTTACCTAAAATTGTCACCAATTCTAGTCGTGAAGTTATGAGAAAATTAGAACCAAGTGACAGTGTCGGTATGGCTTTTGGTGAAAAATCATTTACTAAAGATCCTGATATTAATGAAGCTGTAGAGACTGGAAAACAAGGTAAAAATTTCTATGAAAGATTAAAAAAAGTCGGATTATTAGATTAATTGAATTGTCTAATTACCGCCACCACCTTTCCTCTAATTTCCACATCTGTCACATAAATAGGAGACATGGTTGTATTTGCCGGCTGTAATCGAATCCGACTAGCTTCTCGATAATATCGTTTCAAAGTAGCAAATCCATTTTTTAAAACCGCCACTACAATATCACCATTATTAGCATTTTTTTGTTCTCTAACCACCACATAATCACCACTCAAAATCCCATCATCAATCATCGAATCTCCTTTAGCCTGCAAAACAAAAGATTGATCTCCTGGTTTTACTAAATTTGAATTTACTCCAATTGTTGCGTTTGGATCAGTGTATGGCTCAATCGGCTCACCACAAGCAATGAACCCCAAAACCGGCAATTCAATAAATCCTGAAATTTTATCCATCAAATTCTGCTTTGTAGAACTTGCAGAATCTAAAACTTCTATCCCTCTAACCGCTCCGCGATATCTTCTAATTAATCCTTTTTTTTCTAAAACCGCCAAATGCTCATGCACTGTTGCAAGTGAAGAAAGACCTAAGTGCTGGGCCATTTCTGTCAATGTCGGTGCATATCCATATTTCGAAATAGTTTGTTCAATATAATCTAAAATTTGTTTTTGTCTTTTATACAAAATTGTTGCCATAGACAAATGATACGCGAACAATACCCGAAGTCAATGATGTAAATCGAAAACACTAATAAAATCTATCCCATAATTTGACAAATGGCCATTTTCTCAGTAAAATTTCTAACTTTTATTAAATAATTAAAAGCTGATTAATTTAGTAAATTTGTCCCTTAAAAATCAATAAAACTCATTTTGTATTCTTTGCAATATATTTTTACAGATCATTTTTGGTCTTTAGAGATATATTGCAAAAGCAATATAAATAAAAAAAAGAGGTGTATATATATAAATGACCATTGAAACAATTTTCAACGAATGTTTACTTAAGAAAAATGAACCTACCACCGATATTGTCAAAGCCGAAGGCATAATCACAACAGTATTTTTAAAAGAATCCAGCCTACAAAAAAACAAAAATGAAATTGAAAAATTATTAAAAAAAATTCCAGATAATTTTCAAATATCCATTAAAGACACTAAGTGGACTAGCTCACATCAAAAATTAGAAAAGTTATTCCAACTAGGTATCGGTATAGGTACGATTAACGTAATCAGAGTAAACGGAGAGCTATATCATATTATTAATAATCAATAAAAAACCTCTATTCCTTTGAGTTTTATTATTTCCCTTAATACCGACAGGTTTGTGTAAAAACAAATTTGCCGGTATTTTCTTGTCAAAAAAATAAATCTATCAAATGTTATATTAGACTATCTTTATGTTTCTATTTTTTTTAATTTCCTTTTTATTTTTTTCTGTAAATTCCGCCAATGCTGCTGATGAATTTAAAACCCAACAAAAAATAAATTACCAAATTGATAATCAAGGCAATACCATAGTCAATCAAGAAATTCAATTAATTAATAATTTTTCCGAAATTTACCCTACTGTCTATCAATTAATTTTATCAGGCCCAGCTCTGGAAAATATCACCGGCACCGACAGTCAGGGAAATATTATCCAAAAAATAAATCATCAAGACGACCTTAATACTATTGATATCAAATTCAATAATAATAATCTCGGTAAAGACAAAATCACTAAATTTAATTTAAACTACACCATCCCCAAATTAGCCACTCAAAAAGGGAACATTTGGGAAGTTTCCGTTCCAGAAAACAAAAATATAAAACCCAATGATATTAACGAAATAAATATATTAGTTCCCAGCTCCTTTGGTAATCTTTCTTTTGCCTCATCAAATCCGAAAAATTCAATTCCCTTAAATAATCAGACCCAAATACTTTTTAATAACCCTAATCAAAAAATATTTTTAATTTTTGGTAACTATCAGCTTTTTGATTTCCATTTCAAATATTTTTTAGAAAATACCACCAATCAATCCCAAATTTTAGAAATTGCTATCCCTCCAGAAACCGATAATCAAAAAATAATTTATAAAGAAATATCACCCCCACCTTTAAATATTAGAATTGATGGCGATGGTAATTGGTTAGCTCAATACAAATTGACCAGTAATCAGGAATTAGAAATCAACATTTCCGGTCAAGCCAAAATTATTCCCAATAATATTAAAGCTTTAATTAATGAAGACGATTATTTAAAAGAACAAAATTTTTGGCCCATCAATGACCCTTCCATAAAACAAATTACCAACTCTCTTAAAACTATTAAAGATATTTACAATTACACTGTTGATACTCTTAATTACAATTATGACTCAATTAATGCCTCCGAACGTAAAGGTGCTCTTAACACTTTAATTTCACCAAACTCATCAATTTGTACCGATTTTACCGATCTTTTTATAACTCTCTCCCGATCCAAAGGAATTCCTGCTCGTGAAGTTGAGGGTTTTGCTTACACTAATAATTCTAAAATAAAACCAATCAATATCAATGCCGACATTCTCCATGCCTGGCCTCAATACTACGACCAAGATAAACAATCATGGGTTTCTGTAGACCCCACCTGGGAAAAAACCACCAATGGTGTTGACTATTTTAAAGACCTTGATCCAAATCATTTTGCTTTTGTTTTTCATGGTCTCGACAGCGAAAATCCACTTCCACCCGGCGGTTACAAAAACAATCACAATATTAAAACCATCGAAGTTGAATTCGCCACTCAAGAACTACAGGCTAGTTACGAAAATCTTAAAATAACTTCCCTAAATAAAAAAATTTACCAACCAATAAAAATTAAAATTTCTAATCAAAATAATAATTCTATATCCGATTTAAAAATTAACATTCCCAATTTAAATTGGCAACAGAAAATTCCTGTATTAACACCATTTTCATCTATCGAGATAACTTTGCCAAATTATCCATTTTTAAAATCTCTAAACCCTATCAACAGGAATATAAATATTAAAGTCGAATCGTTAAACACCACTTCTAATCAAATCTCCATTTCTAACCCTAAATACTATCTAAATTTAATTATTTTTATTGGCGCAGCTATCACTTTTTTAGGTTTCAGCGGTATAATACTAAATAGTAGTAAAAAACATAAAAAATGAAAAAAATACTTAGATATATTATTCTTTTTACCTTTTCCATCGTCACCGCCAATCAAATCTGGCATAATTTTTATTTTCAACAAATTCCTTGGACTATTATTAAAGTCGCCATAATCTTAACCATTTTTGAACTTCTTTTAAAACCCATCATTAAAATTCTCTTGATTCCAATTAATATCCTAACTTTAGGATTGTTTCGAATCGTAATTGACACTCTTGGTCTATATTTAGCTGTTTTCTTTATTGTCGATTTTCAAATAGGAAATATATACATCTCCCAGTATAATTATAATGTCAATAATTTTTGGGCTTATTTACTAAGCTCATTTACTGTCGGTACAATTTTATATATTTATAATTCAATTTTGCGCAAGAGCAAACCAAAAAAATGAAAACCACTCTAATTATTATTCAAATATTTTTATCAATTCTTTTAAGTGCCTTAATTTTTCTTCAATCAAATGGTGAAACTGAATCACAGTCAAACATTCTTTCTACTACCACAGTTAAAAAAAGAGGATGGGAAAAAATTATGTTTAATTTTACAATTTTCATCATCTTTCTTTTTCTAATTTCATCAATTATTCAAACTCTTCTATAAATCATCTTGTTTAACAAACTTCATTTTAAAATTGCTTATTTTATTTCTTTCATCAAAAGAAAGATTTTGTTTATTCTAATAATAATTGCCGTCATTTTTTGTGCCATTTTTTTTAGAAAAGAAATTATCAATTTTATTAATCTTCCTATTTTTAAGAAAGAATCCATCGGTATTGAAGGCCTTTATACCTTAAAAAATCTTCCCGAAAACATTGCCAATCAGATTAGTTATGGTCTAACTATCAATTCTAAAAATGATAAAGCCGTTATTTCACCTATAATTGAATCATTAAACGTTGAAAATGAAAATAAAGATTATATTTTTACAATTAAAGACAATATTTTTTGGCATAATGGAAAAAAATTAATCGCCAGTGACATCGATTATTCATCCATTTCCGGAATTAAAATTAGCATTTTAGACGAAAATAAGATTAAAATTAGTCTTGAAAAAGAATTTTCTCCCATTCTATCAGTTTTAAATAAGCCCTTATTTAAAAAAAATACTATTGGTTTAGGTCAATATAAAATTAAAAAATATTCCCTTCAAGAAGGCTATTTAAAAACTCTTTATCTTACTCCAACTAAAGACAATCTTTCCAAAATAGTCTATCATTTTTATCAAGATGAAGCCGATTTAATTAATGCCTACAAATTGGGCGACGTTGACCAAATAAAAATCAGTTCTCTTTCAGAAGAATTATCAAAATGGAATAATAGTAAAATAACTCAAAAAATAGAAACCAATGAAAAATATTCTGCCATTTTTTTTAATACTCAAAAAATTAACAACAAACAACTCCGTCAAGCCATAGCGTATGCCACTCCCAAAACTAAAGACCAAAACGAACGATGTCTTGGCCCAATTTCCCCTGAATCATGGGCATATAATCCCAGCGTTAAAGAATATAACTTCGATGCCACTCGAGCCAAAGAGCTATTTCAAAACAATAAAATCGACTCCATTAATTTAATTGTCGGTGATCGAAGATTATTATCAGTTGCTGAAGATATTAAAAAATCTTGGGAAAGCATCATTGGCCTAAAAACCAATATTTCCATCATCAATCAAATAGACACTGAAAATTTTGATGTCATTTTAACTTATGGCAGTATTCCCCATGATCCAGATCAATATCTTTTCTGGCATTCAACTCAAATCGGAAAAAGTAATTTAACCAAACTCAACGATTCTCGCATTGATAAACTTTTAGAAGACGGTAGGTTTGCTATTGACCAAATAGAAAGAAAAGCAATTTATCAAGATTTTCAAAAATATCTTTTAGAAGAATCTCCCGCCATTTTTCTAGCTTACCCTAATACTTATACAATTACTCGAGTAAAATAGTAAAATAAAATATGATAGAAGAAAATAAAAAACCAGATTATATTGGAAATACTATTGTTTTTGTTTTGCTCGGATTACTATTATATGCTGGTTTTTTATCTTATAAAAGCATTGACTGGAACGTTTTAAATAGACTTGAATCAGAAAATCTAATTCTTCCTACCCCAATCCCTACCAATTCTGCCTTGCAAAATGCCACCTCATCAGCTATCACAGCTACTAGATCAGCAACTTCAACCTCTTCAACCACTAAAAAATAAATTCTATTTCTTTGGTGGTCTTTCCAACTTCCCTAAAGTTTTTATTTCTAATTTACAAACAAAATTATAAATTTTATCAATTTCTCTTCTGATAAAATCAACATCTTCACCTTCGCTTTTTAATTCTCCTAAGACTAATTTAATTGATTTATTATAATCATTTTTAAATTTTTTATTAATATCTTCCCAAGAAATATTCTGCAAAATTTCTAATAATTTTTGTTCATAGGGGATTTTGCCAATTAGTATTAAAAAAGCAATCATTGGATAACTTAAAGAATAAGTATAATAAGCCGCATTATCATTTGACATCATAGCACCAATATTAGGGTCATATTTAACATCATAAAATTTATCATTAGACGACAAATAACATCTAGCCTTATTACCATCTATTTCCATTCTGTCATCAGCAACCACCGTCAATGCTTCATAAATTTTTGAGATATGTGGTTTTTTCCAAATCATAATCCTATTCGTCAAAAGTTATTTCCTTAACCGATATCGGCTGCTGCGACTTAAAATGTTCTAATAATTGTGGCGGCTCCTGTGGCGGACCTCTTCTTTTTGATTTAATTTTCTCTATAATTTTCGGAACAAAAACTGGCCCAACAAACATTATTAAACCAAGAATTACTAAAATAATTGGCAAATAATCTTTAAATGATTTTGATTCTTTAAAAGAATCATCAGAAGACTCTGTTGTACCCACAACTATTGGCACTACTGTCGGCTCTAAAATCGCTGTTGGTTCAATAATCGGAGCCAAAGTCGGTGTCGGAGTAAGAGAAATAGTTGGAGTCAAAGCCGTAGTTAAAGTTGGTGTGAGAGTAAGAGTTGGTGTTGTAGTAGGAGTTGGAGTAATCGGATCGTTGATTTTAATAGTCCGAGAAACACTAGTTAAATTTAATTCTGGAACATAAGCATACAAATAATAAGTCCCCGAAGATGATGTAGCACCCACCCGTAAACTCACGGTTTTTACATAATTATCATCACCAGAAACATAAGGCATCACACTAGTATCAGTACCACAACCACTTAACCAATTACCATTATACAAATTATCCACTAAACATGACTTATCGGTCGAACTTTCGATTTGACCACCATAAATTCTAATATGATAAGTAGTTCCTACCGAAACATTATCTAATTTAACATTAACATCAAATTGCTCTCCTCTTCTTGCCTCAGTTGACCCCCAACTATCCCAAGAAATACTCGGACTATCAGCCAAAGCAACCGGTCTAAAAATAAAAAACATCCAAAAAAGAAAACCAAAAAACATAAGCTATTTTAAATCACTTCTAGTTCCATGTCTAATCTCAATTTTTCCTTTTTTTAAAACCTCTAATAATTTCGTCGGATCATCTAATTTCACCATATTAAATCTATTTCCAATTCTATTTTTAATATGTGCATCACTATTAGAATAAGCTGGAATTTCTAATTTTAATACAAATTTTTTAGCTAAATTATGCCAAATACGATAAAGTTTTCTCTTAAATTTTTTCTCTATATCATCATTATGAATCTCCGCCCCATGAACTAAACCTTCTTTATAAAGATCTGCTAAAAAATTCCCTTTTAAAGACATCATTCCTGTTGGTATTTTAGGATGAGCCGCTATAACCAATGCCCCATTATCCACAAAATATCTTAATATTTTTATAATTGTTTTTTTTCTAGCAATAACTCCAGAAGATTTTTTTGTAACATTATGTTCTTTTAGCTTTTTTTCTACCAATTCCGAATCTAATCCCAACACTAATAAATGACCTGATAAAAATGATAATTCGCATCCAGAAATAACATAAATGCCATATTTTTCCCTTATTTTTTCAGGATTAAATTTATTTGGAATATTATGATCAGTTATTGCTAACACATCTAAGCCTCTTCTTTTTGCCACTCTCAACATTTCCTTAACACTATTCTTTCCATCGCTCCCAATTGTATGCATATGCAAATCAAATTTAAGCCATTTTTTTTTAGACACCATGCTTTATATTTTACACCCTATGTTCTTTATCTTTACTATTCTTTTTCCTTCTCTTCACCAACCCAATAATCCAAGAAATTAAGATTAATATGATTCCACCTCCAATAATAATCATCAATGGTTTGTTCTCCAAGAAATTAGTTGCAGTGGAGGAAGTAAAATCTCCAACTTCAAAATTTTGTTTAAATTCATCTTTAATATTAGTGTTGTAAAGTGTGTTTAAAACTAATGTGTATTTACCTTTATCTAATAACAATCCTTCAAATGTTTTATTAAATACTCCTTCAGTTTGTATAGAGGTATTATCAATTGATCTATAATATTCTTTTCCATTTGCATCAACTATCGTAAATGTCATTTCTACTGGAGTATCTTCTTTTCCAAAACTTACAAATGTTACCCTAGCAGTTAATTCAGATGCTTTAGTTATTTGTGTTTTATCTACAATTAGGGCGATATCGAGAAGTCGATTGCTAATTTCTGAAGCAGGAACAAAACCCTCAGCAACAGTAACCACGGCTCTTGTTCCACCAATAGGAATACTTGACACCTCATTCGACCAATCACCTGGAATACAATCATTAATTGCTTTTATCTTGAAGTAATATCTAGTTCCACCAGATAATCCTTTGATTGTATAACTAGTGGTATCAGCATTTCCTACATTTGGATTACCAAATTCAATTGATCCAGAAGAAGTTCCATAAGCTATTAAATATTTAGTTACTGGATTACTTGCTTTTGACCAAGTTAAAGTCACACTATTATCTCCATTAATTGTATTAGTAATAATTGGTGTCCCTCCTGGTTTAGTTGCACTACATGCTGGTGCTGCCCAACCAGTACTAGTTGAAGATGTAGTAGTAGTTGTTGTTGAAGTAGAAGGTGAGGAGGTTGGGGTGACGCATGATGACCGCCAATCTGTTTCCACATTACAATTTGCACAATCAAAACTAATTCTTCCCACTGTCGAGCCAAACATTCCGGCCGTACCTATAAATTTTCCACTAGAATTTATTGTCACCCCCGTAAAGCTAATCCATCCCAATGTTTCAGACCAAGCATATCCACCCAATATTCCAGAACAATTATTAGTCACACCGCTAGTTGATGGAGATAAATTAATCCATCCATAATTAGAATTCCAAGCATACCCAGTTATATTTGAATCAGAAACAGAAACATTTCCTCCATTGGCCAAAAAATTGACCCATCCCATATTTTCTCCCCAAGCATAAGCACTACTTCCAATAATAGTTCCCGTAGTCGCTAAAACTTCAACCAAACCAAAATTTAAAAAAAAACCAAAAACTAAAAATATTAATACTAATAATTTTTTCATATCTAATTTTCTGGTGTTTCAGTGGGTGTTTTTGTTGGCGTCTCAATTAGTGTTTCAGCAGGTGTCTCAGTTGGTGTAGTATTTTGACTACCACTACCAATCAATAGGGGAGCAACTTCTATAACTTTTTGAGTTGATGGACGATATAAAATTGCTTTTTTTGTATTAGCATAAATTAATATTTTATCTCCATTTTCTGATTTCTTAAAAAAATCCTGGTCTTTTAATTTTTCTTTATCTGTTACCGTCGCCAATGTTGGTGTTTCATCTGCTGGCAAATCCATAAATTTACCAATTACTGTAGTAAGTGATTTGATTTCATCGATTGAAATTTTATTCGGATTATCTTTAATTTCTTTATATTGCTTATAAAAATACCCTGCCGCTCCAAGAGAACCCACAATTATTACTACAATTAAGATTTTGACACTGATTTTAATTATTTTTTTATACATGAATATATAAGAACATGTATAAATTAAAAAAATATTAAAAATCAACCCTTGCTGTTGCCCTGCATGGATTCGAACCACAATACTCAGCTCCAAAGGCTGATGTCCTACCATTAGACGACGGGGCATTAAAGACTTCGCTATTTTATCCTATTCTTAAACTCAATTCAACACTATTTCACTATTACATTCTTAAAATATTTTTTAAAAATATTTTCTGCTCTAGAAATTGTTTTTTTGTCGGGCGAGGGAACATTTGAAATTTTATATTCCATTCCCAACTCTTTATATTTATAAACCCCAAGCGTATGATAGGGAAGGATTTCCACCCTTTCCACTGTTTTATAATTTTTAAAATATTCACCCCATTTATTTAAAAATCCTTCACTATCATTCCATCCTGGCACCAAAACATAACGAAGCCACATTGATTTCCCCAATTCTTCCCTAAATTTAGCCATTTCTAAAACATTTTTATTACTAACTCCAGTCAATCGTTTGTGCCATTTTTCATCAATATGCTTCACATCTAAAAGCAAAAAATCCGTTTCTCGATAAAGTTTTTTAATCTGATTATTTATAATCGTTCCATTTGTATCCAAAGCCGTATTAATACCAATCCTTCGAGCTTCTTTAAATAATTTATAAACCTCCGCCGCTTGCAAAGTAGGCTCTCCCCCAGACACTGTAATTCCACCATTATCTGAAAAATATTCCTTTTCATTTTTAGCCATCTCAATAATTTCTCCAATTTTCATTTCTTTACCACTTTTTAAATCAAACAAATCTGGATTATGACAATAAAGACAACGAATATTACAACCTTGAAGAAAAATAACTAATCGTATTCCTGGACCTTCATGTGTCCCAAATGTTTCAATCGAATGCACTCTTAACATAATTACATTGTCTCAAAAAAAGTTCTCGCCAACACTTCTTGTTGTTGTTCTCGTGTTAATTTAATAAAATTCACAGCATAACCAGAAACTCTAATTGTCAATTGTGGATACAATTCTGGATGTTCCATTGCTTTAATCAAAGTCTCTCGATCCATAATATTTACATTAAGATGATGACCATTCTTTTTAAAATATCCATCTAAAAGGTGAATTAAGTTTCTAATTTGTTCAGCTTCGGTTCCACCTAAAGTTTTCGTCGTAGTTGAAAAAGTGTTAGAAATTCCATCTCGAGCATTTCTATAATCCAATTTAGCCACTGAATTAAGCGAAGCAATGGCCCCACCAATATCTCGACCATGCATCGGATTAGCTCCTGGCGCAAATGGCATTCCTAATTTTCTTCCATCTGGAGTCGAACCAGTCTTTTTTCCATAAACAACATTTGAAGTAATAGTCAAAATTGATAATGTTGGTTTAGCATCCCGATAAATATGGTGTTTTTGCAATTCTTTATTAAAGAAGTCCATAATTTCTTTTGCCATTAAATCAACAACCTTTTCGTCATTTCCATATTTAGGAAAATTTCCATTAACTTCAAAATCAGTCGTAATTCCTTGTTCATTTCTAATTGGCTGGACCTTAGCAAATTTAATTGCTGAAAGTGAATCAGCTGCTACCGACAAGCCAGCCAACCCAAAAGCCATCACTCGTTTCACTTCAGTATCTAAAAGAGCCATTTGAGCACGTTCATAATAATATTTATCGTGCATATAATGAATCACATTCATAGTATTTACATAATTTTCAGCTAAAAATGACATCGTTTTTTTAAACCGTTTTAATACTTCTCCATAATTCAAATATTTACCCTCCAACGGCTTAACTCCATCTATGACTTTAATATTATTTATTTCATCTATACCCTCATTTATTGCCAAAAGTAAGGCTTTAGCAATATTACATCTAGCTCCAAAAAATTGCATTTGTTTTCCAGTTTCAAGAAGTGATACACAACAACTAATCCCATAATCATCAGTTTTAGCAACAGTTCTCATTAAATCATCATTTTCATATTGAATTGAAGATGTATCAATTGAAACTTTAGTACAAAATTCTTTAAAGAATTCAGGTAATTTTTGTGACCAAAGAATAGTTAAATTAGGTTCTGGTGATGGTCCTAAATTATAAAGTGTTTGTAAAAATCTGTAAGTTGTTTTAGTTACTTTATGTTTTCCATTAATCCAAGCTCCACCTAAAGATTCAGTAATCCAGGTTGGATCACCAGCAAACAAATTATTATATTCTGTAGTTCTCAAATGTCGAACTAGTCTTAACTTAATAATAAATTGATCAACTAATTCTTGAGCCTGTTCTTCAGTCATTGTTCCATCTCTTATTTCCTTTTCGATATAAATATCAAAAAAACTACTCACATTACCCAAACTCATTGCTGCTCCATCGTGTTCTTTAATTGCCGAAAGATAACCAAAATAAGTCCATTGAATAGCTTCTTGAGCATTTAAAGCCGGTCTACCAATATCAAATCCATAACCATCAGCCATTTTCTTCATTAATTCTAATGCGTCTATTTGTTCCATTACCTCCTCTCTAAGTCGAATCATTTCATCAGTCATCGTTCCAACCAATTTTTTTCTGTCTTCCTTTTTAACTTCAATTATTTTATCGACCCCATACAAAGCCACTCTTCTATAATCTCCAATAATTCTTCCCCGAGCATAAGCATCCGGTAAACCAGTTAAAATACCAGTTTTTCTCAACCTTAACATTTCTTCAGTATATGCATCAAAAACACCATCGTTATGGGTTTTTCTATATTTAGTAAAAATTTCCACCACTCCCTTATCTAATTCTTTACCATTTTCTTCACAAGCATGAATTACCGTTCTAATACCTCCAGCTGGTTTAATAGATCTTTTTAATGGTTCATCAGTCTGTAAACCAACAATCATTTCTAATTCTTTTTCAATATATCCTGGTTTATGACTAATAATATTTGAAACAGTTTTTGTATCAATGTCTAAAACCCCACCATTATCAGTTTCCTTCTTCAAAAGCTTCTTGCACTTCTCCCAAAGTTTTTTAGTTTTTTCGCTTGGCCCCACCAAAAAAGACGCATCACCATCATATGGTGTAATATTTTGAAAAACAAAATCCCTAACATTAATTGGATAGTTTTCTTTCATACTTAATCTAAATTACTAACAAATTAGTGCCGATGGAGGGACTTGAACCCCCACGTCTTGCGACATACGCACCTCAAGCGTACGTGTATACCAATTTCACCACATCGGCATTTTAGTGGCCACTGAGGGACTCGGACCCCCGACATCTTCGATGTAAACGAAGCGCTCTACCAACTGAGCTAAGTGGCCCTCAGGGTCTGAAATAAATGAGCGAGAGACGGGATTCGGACCCGCGACCTTCTCCTTGGCAAGGAGACGCTCCACCAATTGAGCTACTCTCGCATATATATTATTATAAAATGTGCCGAAGGTAGGACTCGAACCTACATCCCAGGTTTTTCAGACCAGTGCCTTGACCATCTTGGCTACTTCGGCTAGAAGTGTTTTTATTATATCAATTTTCTTTAAAATTTTACTTATTAGTTCTAAAAAGAAAAATAGCGGTACTTTAATACTAAATAAAGTATCAATATAATACCGCTATTAAAATTATCTAATGTTTAAGGATGATCCCAAAAACTCAACATTTAAAGGGTTGATTATTACTCTCTTTTGTCCTGTCTGAGCTTCTTTAATATTACCGGCACAAATTGCTTCCATTCCTAAACCAGATGCAATATCAATCACTTTGAGAACATCTTTTTGATCAACATACAAAGCAAAACCAGCTCCCATATTGAAATTACCATACATCTCCTGGATATCAACATTCCCATATTTTTGAATAAATTTAAAAACCGGCTGCGGTTCAAAAATCTGGTTTATCATATAATCAAAGTTTTGATTAACCCGCATTAATTTTCTCCAACCATGCCCCGTGATATTTACAGCATAATGAATTTTTATTCCAGACTCCAAACAATCATCAACCAATGGAACATAAATTATTGTTGGATCCAATAATGCCTCTCCAAAATTTCGACCGTCTTCCATTTTTGCCAAAAAACCATCATCTAGTCCTCCCGCAATCGATCTCGCCATTGTTAAACCATTCGCATGGATACCTGAACTTTTAATCAAAACAATTGCATCCCCAGCTCTAATATTTTTTGGATTAATTAACCTATCTTTAGGCATAATTATTCCTTCAGCCGAACCAGCTAAATCCACTGTCTCTGAATTAACAATTACTCTTAATGTCGGTGTTTCTCCAGGACCCCAAACACATCTCGAAAAATCACATGCTTTTTTCCATCCGTTTATTAAATCTTGATATCGAATCTCATCTTCAAACCAATCTGAATCTCCAGCCGCCAAATACATTGCAACAGACAATGGCATTACCCCTAATGTAATCATGTCATTTACAATCATGGCCACACAATCCTGAGCAACTTGCTCATAATAACTTTTTCCAGTTAATAAATACATTTCATCTGCCACCAAATTTTTCGTTCCCAATCCCTCAATCACATGACCTCGATAAGAATCCGTCTCTTCAACCAAAAAAACACTTTCCCCTCGACTCCATTCAACCACTTTAAAACCATATTTTGGGTTAATTGAAGTTTTTCTGGCTACATCTTGAGCCGCTCTTTTAAATTTATCCATTGGACCATAATCAACACCAGAGTCCTTATAAGTATTTCCCACTCAAATCACTCCTTAAATTATTTGTAAATGTACAAACTGCAATACTAATTTGTATTCACAATAAGTATTTTACATGGAATTTATCGAAAAACAATACAACATCAAGTGCCAAGGGTGGGACTTGAACCCACATGTCTTGCGACACACCGTTCTGAGCGATGCTTGTATACCATTTCAACACCTTGGCAAAGTAAAGTATTCTACCATTTTAAGGCCATTTAATTGTAAAATCAGACATGAAACAAGCAACCCTATTATTTTTAACAAAAGACAATCAAATTCTTTTGGCCATGAAAAAACGTGGTTTTGGACAAGGCCGTTGGAATGGTGTCGGTGGCAAACCAGAAGAAAACGAGAATATATTGGACACCGCCGTTCGTGAAACTCAAGAAGAAATTGGCGTCACCCCAAAAAATATTTCTCAAGTCGCTACCATTGATTTTTATTTTCAAAATAAATCAGAATGGAACCAACAGGTTTTGGTTTTTATCACCAACGAGTGGGAAGGGGAACCATCTGAATCAGAAGAAATGAAACCCCAATGGTTCAACATCAACCAGCTTCCTTTTGAATCCATGTGGCCCGACGATCAATTTTGGCTACCACAAGTTTTATCCGGTAAAATAATCCAAGCCGAATTCACCTTTGGTGATAACGATATTATTTTGGATCAAAAAATAAATGAAATCTAATATTTCCAAAAAAGACATCGAATCAGGTAAAGAAATAATTGAAAAATTATCCAAATTAAATCCTAAACTCTTACCCCATTTTTTAAAAGACATTGTTCCCGATTACAAAAAATTTTTACCTCATCCTCATAAATATGGCCTTTGGTCATCCACCAAAACAAAAAATCTAAAATTCAACCAAAAGTACGACAAAATTTTATTATTGATTTCGGGAATCACTGCCAGCGGTAAAGATGCTCTCCATCAAGAAATGAAAAAAAAGGCTCCAAATTTATTTTCCAAATCAGTCACCGCCACCTCTCGTCCACCCCGAAAAGACGAAATCCATAAACAGGATTATTATTTTTATGAAAACCACCAAGTTTTTCGTCAATCAATTAAAAATGGTGAATTCTTAGAATTTATCAAAAGGGGAGAAACTTATTACGGTCTTCCCAAAAAAAGTTTAGAAAATTCAATTAATCACCCTAATCCGGTAATTTTTTCCCAAATTGAAATGAGTGGCTGGGCCAAAACCGAAAGACATATTTCCAAAGTCAATCCAAATATTTTTGTCCTTAAAATATTCATCCTCCCTGAAATGAATTTTTCCGATTACAAAAAATGGTTAGTGGAAAAAAGAAGCGACAATGATCTAGAATCTCGTCTTAAAAAAACCGGTTGGGAAATTAAAAAAGCACCAAAAAAAGCCGACTTTATTATTACTAATCGAATTGAAGAAAATACTAATTCTCTCAATCTCACTGCCCAAACCATTATTAATCAAATAACTGATTTATTAAAAGATTCTGTTAAATAATTATTTACTTTGTTTATTGTGTTCAATCAAAGCTTCTATTCTTTGCCAAGTATAATTAGGCAATTCATTTTTCATTTTTACCATTTCATCTAAAGTTAACCATCTAATTTCTTCCTGGTCTTCCAATGGTTGTGCCTCACCTGATTTGTAATAACACAGAAAAGTCATCATAATTACATGGTGACCACTAACTCGGATAAAACCATCGTTATAAATAAACTCAACATAATCTTCTATTTCTAATCCAACCTCTTCTATTATTTCCCGTTTTAAGGCATTTTCAATAATATCTTTTCCAACTTCATCGTCCAATTTTCCACCAGGAAAACTCCATTGGCCTCCAGCCTGAGGATCATCAAAACTTCTTCTCGCTAATAAATATTTATCACCCCTTTTAACTATCCCCGTAACCGCAACCACATGTGTCTTAATATCATTTTCTTCCATTGAGCGGGTAGGGGGAATCGGACCCCCGCCGAAAGATTGGAAATCTCTCGTTCTACCACTAAACTATACCCGCATTCAAACTCAATTTTACACCATACTACGGGTACCTTCAATCTTTTATTAAGTGGAGTAAAATGAATTATGGCAAAAAATATTATTTTTGGTCTGCTTTTTATTTTTACTGGTTATGTTTCCGGAAGAATCGGTCATTTAATTGGAGGAACATCTCTTAGTCCCCACCATTGGATCTATGGATTGATAATAATGATAATTGGATTTATCTTACATCGAAAATACCACAAATTATATTTTTTAATCGGTTTTTTTGGAATAGGTGTTTTTATTAGCGATCTTAATGATTTTTTAAATCTTCAATTTTATGGTGTCGATACCGTTAGTAAGTTTACTTTTTGGAATATAGATTAAATTATGTTCAATAAGATTCTTACGATAATAAATATTTGTCTTCTTGGTTTTTTTATCTACATTTACTCAAAGTCTAACTTAATTTCTTACTTTCGACCCACCACCACTTCTTCTTATTTTATAGAGAAGCAAACTCTTTTTGATAATTTACCCCAATCCACAAATTCTATTTATTTTTTAGGTGACAGTCTCACTGATGGTTGTGAATGGAACGAATTATTATCAAACCCAAAAATAAAAAACAGAGGAATAATGGGCGATTCCACCCAAGGAATATTAAATCGACTCAACCAAATAACCCAATCAAAACCCCAAAAAATATTTATTATGGTCGGAATAAATGATTTACTCAATAATATTGAAACAATAAAAATTTTAAATAATTATCAAAAAATCATTACAACTATTAGAGCCGACTCTCCAAAAACTAAAATTTATATAGAAAGTGTTTTACCAATAAATTTTGAAATAGATAAAACAAAATATGGAATTAATAATCAGAATATTTCCGATTTTAATAAAAACTTAAAGAATTTAGCCGATAATTCCAATATTTTTTATATCGACCTTTATCCCTCTTTTTTAGACTCATCTAATCAACTAGACAAACAATATACTCTAGATGGTATTCATTTAAACGGACAAGGTTATTTAATTTGGAAAAAAGAAGTCTCTAAATATATTGATAAATAAAGTCGGGGATACAGGATTCGAACCTGCAACCTCATGGTCCCAAACCATGCACGCTAGCCAATTGCGCCAATCCCCGTTTAAACTATTAGAAGCCGCCCTGTCAAGGGAGGTGGCCCCGCGGCGCGGGGCCGGAGGGTTTGTGCCGCTGGCGGGGGTCGAACCCACACGCTTTTTGAGAGCACAAGATTTTAAGTCTTGCGTGTATACCAATTTCACCACAGCGGCTAAATGTGCTCTTATTATCTCACGAACATTTAAAAAAAATAAGTACTCTTTTTAATATTTAAAAATATGACTTCTCCCTTTTTTAAGGGGAGATGATCCCGCCGCGTCGGGATCAGAGAGGTTTTGTTTGTTATAATTACCCCATGCTCAACCAGCCCACCTTTATTCCAGTTGGCACTCAAGCCACCGTTAAATCATTAACCCCCGAAGAACTTGAAGCTATTGGCGTTGAAATATTTTTTTGCAACACCTATCATCTCTATCTTCGCCCTGGAGACAAAGCCATTAAAAAATTCGGTGGACTTCATAAATTTACCCGATGGAACGGCCAATTAATCACTGACTCTGGTGGTTTTCAAGTTTTTTCTCTCGGCAAAGATCATCAAGGTGCCGGTTCTTTAATTAAAATTACCGAAGATGGTGTTGAATTTCGCTCTCACCTCGACGGTTCACTCCATTTTTTTACTCCTGAAAAATCAATTCAAATTCAACACAATTTAGCCGCCGAAAATATAATTGCCTTTGATGAATGTACTCCATATCCAGCAACCAAAGAATATGCTCAAAAAGCTCTTGACCGCACTCATCGTTGGGCCACCAGATCTTTAATCGAACATAAAAAATTAAATAAAAAACTCAACCAAGATATAAAACTATACGGTGTTATTCAAGGCAGTTATTATAAAGATTTACGCCAACAATCGGCAGAATTTATTTGTTCTCAAGATTTTGATGGCATCGCCATCGGCGGAGTTTCTGTTGGTGAACCCAAAGATCAAATGCGAAAAGCTGTCAGTTGGGTTTTACCCACCATTTTAAAAACCAACAAACCAATTCACTTACTCGGTGTAGGTGAAGTTGATGATCTTTTTGAATTTTTTGGGCAGGGGATTACCTCAATGGACTGCACCCTTCCCACTCGAATGGCTCGCGGCGGTCAATTTTTACATCGCACTGGTAATACTAAGTATGATTTAAAAAACAAATTTAAAAGTCAAATAATGCAATCAAAATACAAACTCGACCAAACTCAGCTCGACAAAGATTGTCAATGCCCCACCTGCCAAAAATATGACAAAGCTTACATCCATCATCTTTTTAAAACTCAAGAATTACTCGGCTATCGCTTAATGACTCTTCATAATATTTATTTTATGACTCACACCACTCAACTCATTCGCGATGCTTTAAAAAATGGCACATTTGAAAAATTAAAAAAAGACTGGCTCGGAAGATAATTGTATAATACATTTATGTCTAGAACAATTTTAGTTACTGGTGGCGCCGGTCACGTCGGCTCCCATATTATTGAACAACTCATTCAAAAAAACCCTCAAGATAAAATAATTTCCTTAGATAATTATTTTAATGGCAGTAAAGAAAATCACATTATTGGAGCTGAATATCGAGAAGGTCATACTAAAGATATTGATAAATTAATTCCTGAAACACCAGATATAGTGTTCCACTTAGGCGAATATGCCCGAGTTTCTCCATCTTTTAATGAACCAGAAAAAGTTTACGACATGAATATTGTCGGCACCTTTGCCGTAGTTGAATTTTGTCGCCAACGCAAAGTCGGTAAATTAGTTTATGCTGCATCTTCTACTAAATTTGCTATTGAAGGCGATGGGCGTCATCAAAATCCATATTCTTTTACTAAAGCCACCAATGTCGATCTTATCAACGATTATGGTCGTTGGTATAATTTACCCTACACCATTTGTTATTTTTACAATGCTTTTGGACCCAGGGAAAAAGGAGTTGGAACTTACGCAACTTTAATTGCTAAATTCGAACAGATTTATTTTAATGGAGAAGAATTTACTGTAGTAAAACCTGGAACTCAAAAACGTAATTTCACTTATGTGGGTGATTTAGCTAAAGGAATTATTTTAACCGCCGAAAAAGGCCATGGCGATGGTTATACATTAAAAAATACCAAAGAATATTCTATTATTGAAATTGCCGAAGCTTTTGGTGGACCAATAAAATATATAGATGGTTATCCAGGTCGAGCTGAATCAGGAGAAGCACCCAATAAAACACGTGAAGAACTTGGTTGGGAAACTACTGTCGATATAATTGACTATATCAAGGACTTTGTGGCCAAACATCCACGTCAAAAATGATATGATTACAATCATTTTAAAATAGTTTTATACAGTAAATATCTGTTAGCAGACACATAAATAGACTGCTAACAATCGCCATTAAAAAACTTTTACCTAAATTTCCATGAAAAATAGCTCAAAAACATTCTTAAGTATCAACTTTGGCTGTCGTGTTAATTCAGCTGAAACTAATCAATGGTCCCAAATTCTAATTAATCAAGGACATACCCCTCTTGTCAAAGAGGGGCAGGGGAGATTGGATTTAATCTTAGTTAATACCTGTTCCATCACCAAAAAAGGAGATTTAGAATCACTTGGCAAAGTCCGATTCCTTCATCAAAAATACCCACAGGCTAAAATTTTAGTTACTGGTTGTGCAAATCTTGAAAAAATAAAAAACATTCCCAATGTCTTTATTTATCAAAATAATCAAAAAGAAGAATTATTAAAAGACTTAAATTCTTCTTATACTCCAAAAATAAAAGACAAATTTAGCCACACCAATCGTTTTTTATTAAAAATTCAATCAGGTTGCACTCAATTTTGCTCCTATTGTATCGTCCCTTTTAGGCGCCAAAATTTATGGTCTCTAGAAATAAATAAAGCAGTTGAAACTGTTCAAAAAGCAATTAAAGATGGCTATCAAGAAATTATTATTACCGGAGTTAATATTGATCAATACCAATATAATTTTTCTGATCTAATTAAAAACATATTAGAACAAACTGATGTAAAATTAATTAGTTTTGGATCTATTCCTTTAAATTGCATTGACCAAAAATTTATTAATTTACTTAAAAAATACCCCAACAGAATTTCCAATTTTCTCCACATTCCCATTCAATCCAGCTCCAACAAAATCCTCAAACTCATGAACCGCCCTTATGACTCCAAAAAAATTATAAATACTTTTAATAAACTAAAAAAATTACCTCTCTCCTTCGGAACCGACATCATTGTTGGCTTTCCTACTGAAACTGAAGATGATTTTCAAAATACTCTTAAAGTTTGTAAAAACATTGGTTTTTCCAAAATTCACACTTTTAAATATTCACCTCGTCCCAACACTAAAGCTAAAATTATCCACAACACCAATCCTAAAATTTCCAAAGAGACATTAAAATCTCGTTCCCAACAAATCCGAGATCTCATAAAATAAAAAATTTCTGATAAACTAGCTCCAATTAGTAATTTTCACCAATTTTTATAACTATGTCTTTGGAAATTGAATATAATCAAAAAAAATACCAGGCTACTATTAAAGAACCTATAATTTTTGATGATCCATTCAATGGAGTCCATTTAAGAGCTTTTGGGCATAAAAACGGCGGTTATATCAGCATATCTAATGCCAAACCAGAGGGTCAAAAAAATGGACCCAAATATTGTGAAGTTGGTTTTTATGCAAAAACCCAAAATAATAATCCAACTAATTTCATTGAAGAATTTATGGGTCGAGAAAAACCTTTTATCATAAAAATAGAAGCCACATATCAAAAACCCAAAAAAAAATAAATAATTTAAATAACCCGGTTTACAAATCTATTTTATAGAACTAAAATACGCTTACATTTTTCCACGTTTTTAATTTAGATAAGAAACATGGTTAATTATTTATTTGTTTTTAAAATAATTAAAACTATGGCCCCAATTTCTATTCAAATAGAAGGTATATATGGTTTAGAAAACCATATCATTAAACTCAATAACGGAGAAACAATTGTTAGAAACGTGAAACGTACCAACTTAGACTTTGCAGGTAAAAATGAAAACGACAGTGGTCGCTTATTAGCTATAACTGATTTTAAAAAACCCACAGAAAATAAAATAGATCTAACTGTAAATAGGGGAGAGACACAATCAGGTGAAATTGATTATCGTCAAGACAATACAATCAAAAGAGCAAAAATTACAATTACTAGTATCTAGAATTATGGCCCCAATAGAAGGATTCATTTCATCTCCAACATTTCAAAAAAAAATATTAGCCGAAAACAATCAACAAAAACATCTTCGTATTTACGACTTAGATGTCAATTTTAAAGGTAATGAAATTGGTGGAGATGCATATATTAAATACGGTTCTCAGTCAAAACCAAAAAGGATTCACGTCAACCCAGGTGAAACTGTCGAAAAAACCTCTAAAATTGTCGCTAAAAAAGGTATCATACAAGAAGTCAAAATGCGATTTACAGGCAAATAATTATCTCCCAAAATACACTTCCATCTCATCAAACACTTGAAAAGTAAATGAAACTTCCTGTCCCGGAAATCTTGCATTTTTACCCCAAATATAGGATTTATTAACATCATCTCTCATTTGATTTGAAATTCTTTTTAAAACATCATCCAATGTACAATTATTTTTAAAAATTAATGGATCTTTATAATCTGCCTCTGCTGACCTTTCTTCTTTTAAATAAACTCTTACTAACCCTAACCCTTTCCATATTTTTTCTTTAAAATCATCAACTCCCACCCCTCTATTTGCATTCATTAACACCAAGTCCCTCTTGTCAAAGAGGGATTTAGGGAGATTTTTAATTAAATCAATTTTTGTCACTACTTCCACTGACGGCATATATTTTATTGACTTTGACATAGCATCAACCAATTTATCAATTCCTTCGACTTTTTCACCTATTTGAATAATTGCATTACCTAAACCCATTTCTTTAGCAACTTCTGTCACTGTTTCTTTTTCAAAAGATTTATATGGATCAATTACCTGAATTGACCCTTTATGTGTCCTGTGAATTGAAATTTTAGATGGCCTGGTATTTAACCTCATTCCTGATCTATAAAGCTCATCTTCCACTTGTTTCAACCATTGAATCCTTTTAATATCAGTCATTAAAACTACTAAATCACTAGCTCTTATAACTGATAAAACTTTTTTTCCAAAACCTTTATTTTTAGCTGCACCTTCAATAATTCCCGGCAAATCCAAAATCTGAATTTTAACTCCCTTATATTCCATCATTCCCGGTACCACTCCCAAGGTTGTAAAGTCATAATTTCCAACTCTCGACTCAGCATTTGTCACCGCATTCAATAAAGTCGATTTACCCACACTTGGCAACCCCACCAACACCACTGAAGCATCACCTGAATGTTTAATTGCATATCCAACACCACCGCCACCACCTTTTAAATTACCACCATTTAACTCATCATTAAGTTTGGCTAATCTAGCTTTCATTATTCCATGGTGATGTTCCGTCCCTTTATGGTACGGCAAATCCCGAACTTCCTTCTCTATTCGAGAAATCTGCATTTTAATAATTTCTTCCTTAGTCATTTGTTAGAATAAGAGCTATAAACTATGTTTTTAATACTTTTATTAGTTTTTAGTCTTTTTTTTAATAGCCCTATTTTAGCATCTGATAACACCTTTGGTCTTCATCTCTCTCAAACAGAAGATATCCATTCTGCCACCAAAATTATCAATTCCCAAAACGGTGATTGGGGCTGGGCAACTGTCGTTATTCAAACAAACAATTTAAATAAAAATACCTGGCAAGATTTTTTCGATAATTGCCGAAAATACCATATAATTCCCATTATCAGAATCACTACTATCGGTGAAGATGAAAATTGGAAAATTCCAGATTATTCCGATATTGACCACATCGTTTCCTTTTTAAATTCTCTAAATTGGCCAACCCAGGAACAACATGTTGTCTTATTTAATGAAATAAATCATGGATCAGAATGGGGAGGGGAAGTTAATATAAAAGATTTTGTCGATAAAAGTTCCTATATTGCCAAAAAATTTAAAGAGGCTAATTCAAATTTTTTTATTCTTTCTTGCGGTCTGGATCTAGTTGCCCCAGAAGAACCACCAAAATACAAATCAGCCGAAAATGTTTATAGAGAAATTGTTTCCTTTAATCCAAGTTATTTTGACAACATTGATGGATTAGCCTCCCATTCCTACCCTAACGATGGTTTTGTTGGTACTCCCAATGATACCGGTCAACACAGTATTCGTGGTTATCAATGGGAATTAGATTTATTAAAACAACTTGGTGTTAATAAAGATTTACCAGTATTTATCACCGAAACTGGCTGGCCCCATCGAGAAGGAATCGAGAACCAAAATAATTTTTATACCACCAAAACCACTGCCAATTTTTTAATCGAAGCCATTACTAATGTTTGGTCTCCAGATTCTAGAATTAAAGCCATAACTCCTTTTATTTACAATTACTCTCAAGAACCATTCGATCATTTTTCCTGGCTCGATGAAAATAATAATCTTTATTCTGAGTATCAACAACTAATAGACTTACAAAAAAAAACAAAATGAACCAAAACAAATATTAAGTTATCAACTTGAAAAAATAAATCTACCTCTCTTAATTCTCGAAAAAAAAACTTACGACGGCGAAATTATTTTAAAAAATACCGGTCAATCAATTTGGGGTGAAAAAAGATTTTGTCTAATTTCAAAATCCAGCCCAAATATCACCACTTCAGAAATTTGTAGTGACAATAATCTCACTCTTCCTGGTCAATATAAAATCTTCAAATTTAAATTTATTATTAATACAGTTGATAATTATGAGGGCCAAACCTATCTCTCCTGGGGTGATTTAAATAATTTTGAAATTCAAAAATTCACTAAAGAATCTATACTTTATCATCCAAAAGAAAACTTCTTCCAAAAAATTATAAACTCATTCAAAGCATTTGTAGTCCACGCCATTGAGCAAAAGTAGATTAGTATTAAAATAAAAAAATTCTTTAATTAAGTGCCGCAGAGAGGACTTGAACCTCCATGGGTTTCCCCACACGGTCCTAAGCCGTGCTTGTATACCAATTTCAACACTGCGGCAAAAGTACGCCTAGAGGGAATCGAACCCCCATCAATAGTTCCGAAGACTACTACTCTATCCATTGAGCTATAGGCGCGCATTATGGTGGGTCCGGCGGGACTCGAACCCGCGACCAATCGCTTAAGAGGCGACCGCTCTACCAACTGAGCTACAGACCCTTTCGTATCCTCAGTAGGGATCGAACCTACGACCTCTTCCTTAGAAGGGAAGCGCTCTATCCAACTGAGCTATGAGGACAAATAATTACCTTGTATTTTACCAAATTATCCAAAAAAAATACCCATTATTCTTTTTTAAATAAAGATAACGGGTATACCACTAAATTTTTATTGTCAAATAAGCTACCAACACAGAGATTTGAATTATTATTAATAATACAAAAATCCAAATTTGTATTGGTATCAAAAATGCCAACAATAGAACCATTAATTCCAATAAAGATGCAGTTTTTGCAAACCATCGAGCACTCCCAATGCTGCGATAACCACAAATCACACCGGAAAATAATTCTTTGACTATTGATACAGTCAAGAACCAAACTGGAATAAAACCAAAAAAAACAGCAATCAAAATTATACTAAGGTGACAGATCTTATCCGCAATCGGATCTAAAAACATTCCCAATACTGAAACTGTTCCTGTTTGACGAGCAATTGGACCATCAATTAAATCCAACGACATCAACATTAAATAAATAATTAAATAAAACCATTTATTTACTCCAATCACAAATCCAATAATAAAGGCAACCAAAACAGCTATCAATCTAAACAGAGACAAAAGGTTGGGGATCATCAATATTGTGTGCGGATCTGTATTTATTTTCCCTTGAAAAATTTTTTTAAAAAAAACACTAAACAAACCAACACTTTTAAATCCTTCTAGTCTCCATAACCAATTTTGAAATCTATTTATTCTCAAAATAACATCGGGGGAAAACTTTATCACTTGATTAAAAAATTTAGTCAGTTCAAACTTCACCATAAAAATCTCTCCCTTCGTTTTTTTTCATTATAACTAACTATAAAAGTGCAACAAACGAAAAAATTATACTATATCACCGCCAAATTTACAATCTAAACAGTTAAGCCAGTAAAAATTAATTCTTTCGTGATAAATAAGCTCCAGTTTCCGTATTTACTAAAATTTCTTCACCTACTTTAATAAACAAAGGCACCTGAACCGTCATTCCCGTATCTAAGATTGCCTGTTTTGTGGCATTAGTTACCGTATCACCCTTAACCGAACTTTCAGATTCAACAACTTTAAAAGCAATCGTTTTAGGCAAACTAATACCAATTGGTTTATCGTCATAAAATTTAATCCTATACAAAAGCCCTTCCTTCAAATAAACCTTATCATCACCAATAATTTCTACCGGCACCATATATTGTTCAAAATTTCTTGGCTCAATGAAAACATAATTAGATCCATCAAAATAAGAATATTCAGCCTCGTGTGTTTCCACTAATACTTCTTCAACTTTTTCTCCCGATTTATAAGTATATTCCACAATTCTTCCAGAATAAAGATTTTTAAATTTAGTTCTATAAAAAGCTGAACCTTTACCAGGACTAACAAATGCAATATCTACCACCATATGCGGTTCGTCTTGAAAAAGAATATAAATACCTTTTTTAAATTGTGATGTTGATATAACTCCCATAGGCCGATTTTAACACAAAAAAAATCCCAGAGTAACTTTTTAGAGGAGCCACCCCGGGATCTGATTCAGACTATATCAAAATATTATAGACAAATCAAGATACAACTCTATTACTTATCAAAACTCCCACTTTTAAGTTCTTCAATAAATTGATTGACACCATTTGCCCAGGAACCATTTGAACTCGGACAATATTTTTTCATTATCAATTCTGGAGTATTTAGTCCTTTATCAAAATATTCTCTTTTTAAGTATTCTGCATAACTCTTAATAGCTATCTCATAATTATCAAATTTAAGCGTTCCCTTTTTATGAATCCCATACCCCCAACAATTATGTGAATCTTCCGGTGCCTTTTTACACAAATTAGATTCCTGTTGGGCAATCGCTACAATCCAATAATATTCAAAACCATAGTCTTCTGATATTTGAAAAATCAAATCGGAATATGGAGCCATAGGTGAATTATATTTTTCTAAATAATTTTTTATTAACATTGGTCTCGCATCAGCTCCACTTACAGTTGCATCCACAAAAATATTTTTATTATCTTCCGCTGCAGATTCAATGATCACTTTTTCATTACCAATTCCCAATACCACATTATTATGATTCGTTTCTGACAAATAGATTAATTCACCAAAACCAATAGTCAAAACTAAAACCAAAAAAACTGGTATTAATAACAATCGTTTAATACTAAATAATGGTTTCTCAATCATTATTCTTATGTTATCATGGTGGCACTTATGAAAACAAATTCCACCGATCTAAAAAAACAAAACAATAAAGTTTTTACTTTGAATATCGAGGTTAAAGTTGCTGATATTAAAAAAGAACATCAGAAACATTTAAAACAATTCCAAGCTAATTTCGAAACTAAAGGTTTTAGAAAAGGCAAAGCTCCTTTAGATGTTGTCCAACAAAATATTTCTGAAGAAAAATTATTTGAAGAAATTGCTTCTCATATAATCTCCCATGCTTACGGTGAAAAAATTAAAGAATATTGCTTAAAACCCATTATTCAACCTCAAGTCAAATTTATTAATAAAGATGTCGATTTTGATCATGATTGGCAACTAGAAATCACCAGTTGCGAACTACCAGAAATCAAACTAAATGAAAAATATCTAATCGAAATTAAAAAAGTAAATTCTAATAAAACTATCACAGAAGAAAATCAAAAAATTGAAAAAATTATTGAAGCTTTAACTAAAAACGGCCAAGTTGATCTACCTGAAATATTAATTGAATCTGATATTCAAAATCAATTATCTCAATTAATAGATCAATCTCGACAAGCCGGAATCAGTGTTGCTGATTATCTTAAAAACAAAGGTTTAACTCTCGAAAAATACAAAGAAGATTTAAAAACTCAAATAATTAAAGAATGGACCCTTAATCTAGCCATTAGTCAAATCGCCAAAGAGCAAAAAATTGAAGTTTCTGAAAAAGAAGTTACTGACATTACTAATTCTAATCCATCTATTGGCCAAAACGTAAATTTCATTTATTACATCTTAACTCAACAAAAAGTCTTCGATTTTTTAAAAAAATTGATATAATAGGCCACTATGGCAGGTAGCTACGGATTCAAACAGGATCCTAAAAGAAAATTAGTCAGTAATAATAATAACGAAGTTTTAAAAGAATTCTCCGATCCTTTTCGTGGCGTTCTTTTCCCTGGTCAAAGCATTGACTTAAATAAAAAAGAAACCACAAGTATTAATTGGAATCGAGATTTTTTAGTTAAATCAACTACTCAAGAACAGGCAATTTTTATTAATCATCATTCTCAAGAAATCAAAAAAACTATTAATGATCTTCGCCTTGAAATTAAAAGTCTAATTAAAACTACTGAAAATCTTAATCAAGAAATAAAACAATCAGTCGAACAAAATGTGGCCGAAATCAGCGAATATCAATTAAATTTCTTTAATAGAATTAAAATATTTATCATTAATTTTCGCCAAGACATTAATGAAGCTCATATTTGGCTAGAAAGTTTTAACCATAAAAAATCAAAGAAAAATGCTTTTTGGAATAAGGCTAAAAGTAAAAACGGTGGCGAACAATATTTAATGAGCAGTGAACACAGTGCTTCCCGGTCCGCAAACTAAATCTTTTTTTCAATCAATTTTTAAGTTATAATCCTGGTTGTCCGAGAGTCTATAGCTCAGTTGGTTAGAGCGCTTCGTTGACATCGAAGAGGTCAGAGGTTCGAGTCCTCTTAGACTCACAATTATTTTTCAGAAAAACAGTCTTCCATAAATTTAATTTCTGCTTTCATTACAGAAACCCAATCGTCAGTATCATGTCCAGCCATTTGCCTATTACTCTTAAAATCTACCATTTTAACATTAGTAAATGACCTTTTTAATACTCCTTCAGTAGATTTATAATCAATAAGTTTATCGTTATCAAATCTAATCAATAATGTTGGAGTTTCTATTTTTGGGTTTATTTCGATATTTGTCTCTAATGCTGAACCCATTTCCTGTTTCCACTTTTCAGAATCTTGAACAAATTTTCCAATCAATTTATCTAAATGATTTACACTCATTCTTAATAATAAAGAACTATTTTCTTTATTAATTAGTGGTACCTGAAAAATAACCCCTTTCACTGGAAATTCTTTTAAAACACTTCCATTGTTTAACAAATCCCAAGTCGCCACACCACCTTGAGAATAGGCATGAAGAATAATTGCTTTAGATTTTGGAATTTCATTTCCAATATTAGACAACATTCCATAAACACTTTTAGTCACAGTTTCTGGAACATATGGTTTTGGATTTGAAAAAGTAATTACATTAAAAAATGGTCCTGAATCAAACGCTTCTGAAAAATATTTTAAGTCTTTCAATCCATTATCTCCAACTCCCGGAATATTTACCACTAAATTAGGCGATTCTCTATTTAGAATATTAATCCAATAATCAATTTTTAAACCATCAATTTCAATTTGTTTTTTAATTGATAGACAATCTTTAATTTTAACAGAATCAATTTTTCCAGACCAATTCTTTTTTTTTAAATCCATAAAATACTATTAGACTCACAACTTAAATAAACTTTTCCTTCTCAAGTAATTTTTTGATCTCCTTAAATTGAATTTCCACTTCTCTTAACTTAGATAAAATCGAAGTTTCAATAGTTTCCTCCAAAAAAAAACTCAATGGTTGATCAGTAACTTTAGAAATTTTTTCAATAACACTTAACGGAGGATTAGCCCGATCAGATTCATAAGCAGAAATTGATTTATCACTAACTCCCATTGCATTAGCCAACTCCTCTTGAGTAATTCGCCTAATTTTACGAGCTGCCTTAATTTTTTGACCAATTTTTAACATTTCCTTATTGACATCCAAACTCTAACATGATTAGATTTTTATATAACAAATGAAGAATATTCTCCTCATTATCACTGATAATAAAACTAGACAATTATATCACGAGATTCTCCTTTCTAAAGGCGTTGAGGTCATTCCCATAGCCGATCTATCGACCGCCATAATGCTTTTAAGTCTAAACCAATTTAATTTAGCAGTTTTAGACGCCGACCAAAATCCAACAGAAGTTGAGGTTTTTCTAAGACTTCGTCAAAAACATCACCGTCTTTCCAAGACTAAATTTATAA
Organism: Candidatus Shapirobacteria bacterium; assembly: GCA_041661765.1. GTDB lineage: Bacteria > Patescibacteriota > Microgenomatia > UBA12405 > UBA12405 > WARW01. The sequence goes on from JBAZTV010000002.1 coordinate 258,890, forward strand.
TTTTATCTCAAAATAACGATTTCAATCCAAAAATAACAAAGATGGATTTCGTTATTCACATTTCCCAAACACCCATCAAAGATATCATTAATCAAATCGAACAATCAATGTAATTTTTAGTACAATTTATTGATGAGGAAGATTAAGTCACTGCCAATAAATCTTAGACCACGAGAAAGATTAATGAAATATGGAGCTGATATTTTAAATCTTGAAGAACTATTAGCCGTAATTCTAATTACCGGCAATAAACTCTTACCACTCTCACAAATCAGCACTAAAATTTCCAATATAATCAAGAAAAATAATAATCCAAAAGATGAATTATTAAAATTAAAAATTGGCCAAAGTAAAACCGCTCAAATTTTAGCCACCCTAGAAATCGGAAAAAGATTATTTAGCCAAAATATAACAACCATAAAGTCAGACAAACAAGTATTTGGACTCTCTTATGAAATTATTAACAAAGAGAAAGAATCCGTCCTTTGTTTTTATTTAAACGGTAGAGGAGAACTTCTTCAAAAAGAATTAATCGCCATTGGCTCACTCAATAAAGCTAACCTTTTACCTCGAGATATTTTTACTCTAATCAAAAATTTACCCATAGTTTCAATAATTTTGGTCCACAATCATCCATCTGGAAACTTAGACCCTTCAAAAGAAGATCTAATTTTTACTCGACGAATTAAATTAGCCGGCGATCTTATCGGTATTAAATTGCTCAATCATTACATCATTTCCCAAAACGGCTGGAATAAAATCATTTTTTAATATAAAATACCCATCAGAAATGAAAAATTTTGTTTACAGTACTAACAAAACTACATCGCCCAACAGGGCATAACCTTTTTGCTTTGATTGGGCTTTCCACTTTCTTGTTAAAATACTTATATAACATGTAGAGACGCATCATGATGCGTCTCCCAATAAAAAAATTATGTCACAAAACAATCAAAATTCAGAACTTCAAAATATCCGTCATTCAGCCGAACATGTCTTAACTCAAGCCATGCAACGACTTTTTCCCAATAAATTTTTAATGGCCATGGGACCAGCCACCGACGATGGTTTTTATTTTGATTTCGAACCAGTAGAGGATTTTAAAGTTAGCGAAAATGATTTTCCTCAAATCGAAGCCGAAATGGCCAAAATTATCAAAGAAAATTTACCCATAATTAAGGAAGAAATTAAATTAGAAGACGCTAAAAAATTATTCGCCGACAATCCTTATAAAATGGAATGGCTAAACTCTATCAAAAATAGGGGAGAGGTAATTACTATTTACAAAACTGGCGATGAATTTACTGATCTCTGCGCCGGTCCTCACGTCCGCTACACCAAACAAATCAAAGCTTTTAAACTTTTATCCATCGCTGGCGCCTATTGGCATGGTGATGAAAAAAATAAAATGTTAACCCGTATCTACGGCACCGCTTTTGAATCAAAAGAAGAATTAGAAAAATATTTAATCAATATTGAAGAAGCCAAAAAACGCGACCATCGCAAATTAGGCCCACAATTAGGCATTTTCTTTATTGATGAAACAGCCCCTGGCATGCCCTATTGGCTTCCCAAGGGAACTATTATTATCAACGAATTACTTAAATTTTGGCGCTCTGAACATCAAAAAAGAGGCTATCAGGAAACTATCACTCCTCAATTAAACAAAAAACAGCTCTACGAAACTTCCGGACACTGGGATCACTATAAAGAAAATATGTTTATTTGTGACATGGGTGAAAATGAAATTTATTGTCTCAAACCAATGAATTGTCCCAATGCTATGACTATTTTTAAACAGGGAATTCATAGTTACCGGGAACTTCCTCTTCGTCTTTCAGACTGCGATGCTCTCCATCGTCATGAAAAATCCGGTGAGTTAAGTGGCTTACTCCGTGTTCAAAAATTTTCTCAAGACGATGCTCATATTTTTGTTGCCGAAGATCAAATTGGCGAAGAATACAAAAGAATTTTAGAAATTGCCAAACTTTTTTACTCTATTTTTGGAATAGAATTTAAAATCCGTCTCGGCACCCGACCAGACGATTTTATGGGTGATATTGAAACTTGGAACCGTGCCGAAAAAGAGTTGGAACAGATTTTAATTGATAATAAATTTGATTATTTCATTGGTGAAGGCGAAGGTGCTTTTTATGGTCCAAAATTAGACATTCTCATGGATGATTGTCTCGGTCGCCAATGGCAAACCGGCACCATTCAATTAGATTTTCAACTTCCTCGTAATTTCGAATTAAAATATACCGACAAAGATGGCCAAGAAAAAACCCCAGTTGTTATTCACCGAGTTATCTACGGTTCTCTCGAAAGATTTATGGGTATTTTAATTGAACAATTCGCTGGTGCCTTTCCAATTTGGATTTCCCCAGTTCAAGTCAAAATAATACCCATTACTGATGGTCAATTAGAATATGCCCAAAAAATAGGCGAATCTTTAAGAGAAAATGACATCCGAGTCGAAGTCGACGATAAATCTGAAACCATGCAAAATAAAATAAGAAATGCTGCCGGCGAAAAAATTCCCTACATGATTATTGTTGGTGGTCGCGAAGCCGAAAATCAAACTATTTCCATCCGCCAACGCGATGGCCAAGATCTCGGAACTATGGATTTAAAAGATTTTATTTCAAAAATAAAAGACCAAGTCGCTTCCAAATCTTTAAATTTAATCAAATAATTTAATCTGTAGAGACGCCATGCATGGCGTCTCTACTCTAAACCCCATCTTATTCTTAAAACTTGACTTTTTACTAGTTATGTCCTATAATGTGCTAAGTAGTTTATAAAATTAGCTTTAATAAACTATTTGTTCTTTAAAAAATTAATCCTATAAAACTTTAAAATCGCTTGTTTCTGCTGTGCTATCTTGTATATCAAATAAATTATCGATGTACAGGCTAGCGCAGCTGCATCGCAATGCGACTTTAATGTTATGAGGTGTTTAGTATGTTTAAAAAGGGTTTAATGGGTTTATTGGTTCTATGTATGGTGTTTGGCTTATCAAGTATTGCTTTTGCAAGTAATGGAAATTCCGTTAATTGGAAAACCAATACAGTGTCACTGTCAGCAGACGATTTTTATATCACTGTTGATGGAACAAGTTATGTCCCTAACGCTACCACAATAATCAATTCCGACCCTGGCGATCCAGAATACACCACTTTTGAAACCACTTGGTTCCAAAATGGAGTTGAAATGAGAATGAATCTGTATTTTATGGCTAATTCTCAAAATTATTGGATCTCAGAAGCCAGAATTTACGACGGAAAAAACCCAGTTAATTGGATAGTTCTTGATAATATCAAACTATTTCAATCACCACTGGAAAAGACCGTTAGTAAAGATTTCTTTTCTGTCAGCTTTAGTAATAGTGCCACGATTAATTTTAAAAATTTAAAATTAGAAGTGTTTCCCAAGGTTAAAAAACTAGTAGAAGAAAACGAAATTTCAATCTGCTCTGAATTATTTCTTGAAAAAGGAACCATTATTAGAGCATCAACCATTGCTTTTCTGACTTGTCCCGAAGGCGACGGCAAAACAACCCCAAAATACACTACATTGTTTTCTTCCGATAAAAACAACATTATTGTCGTTTTGGATGAAGACATGCAAGTCTATTTAACCGAAGGAGGATATGTCTGTACTATTTTTGATGATGTCGATGAATATTTATCAACACTTAAAAACCGATGCGACATCACTCCTAAAGCGGTTGTCCATATGGATAATCAAAAATCCCAGTTCATTCAACTTGTACTATCTCTTCTCCAGGATTAATCTCTAAAACCGGCAGGTATTTGCGAACATTTTGTTCAAAAATATTTCTGCCGGTTTTTTCTTTTCTTTAGGTGAAATTTTAAACGAAGTGATAAAATTTTCCTAAAGACAAGACTCCGATTTATCGGAGCTATATTTTAATGATTTTCTCCTTCATTTCTGGTAAAATAGACAAATTATATGAGTAGTTTCAAAACTAATACCAATCGCAAATTTTACAAAATCAATCAGTACATTAATGCGCCAACTATTCGTCTTCTTAGTGACGACGGTAAACAAATTGGTATTGTCGCTCTTGAAGAAGCCCGAAAACAATCTTTTGAAACTGGCTTAGATTTAGTCGAAATTAACGGTAAAGCTGTTCCACCAGTCGTTAAACTAATTAGCTTTACCAAATTCAAATATCAAGAATCTAAAAAACTTCAAGCTGAAAAGAAAGGTATTAAGGGGGGAGACCTAAAAGAAATTCAAATGAGCCCATTTATTGGTGCTGGTGACTATGAAACTAGAATTAAAAAATCTCAAAAATTTTTAACTAGTGGAAATAAGATTAAATTAAGTGTAAAATTCCAAGGTCGCCAAATGAATCATCCGGAATTTGGCCACAATCTAATTGCTAAGGTTAAAACCGATTTACAAGATTTTGGAACTCCCGAAGGTGAGGCCAAATTAATCGGAAAAAGGTTAATGCTTACATTCACACCTTCTAAAAAAAGCGGAGGAGTAAAAAAATGAAAAAACAGAGTAAAAAAATGAAAATCAAGAAATCTGTTTCTAACAGATTTGAAGTAACCAAAACTGGTAAAGTTTTGCGTATGTCATCTTTCAATCGACATTTACGTCGAAAGAAAAGTAAAAAACAATTACGCCGACTTAAAGGCAAACACCCAATTGCTAACGCATTGGCTATTAAAGTTAAAAAATTATTAGGTAGACTATAAAATATTATGAGAGTTAAAACTGGAACAGTTCGACGAGCTGCACATAAAAAAATCTTAAAAGCCGCTAAGGGTTTTTGGATGACTCGTCACAAAAGATTTAAAGTTGCTAACGAAGCAGTTATGCACGCTGGTCAATACGCTTTTGTCGGCCGACGTATTCGCCGCCGAGATATACGTCAATTATGGATCACTCGTTTAAATGCTGCTTTAAAACCATTCGAAATTAAATATTCTGCTTTCATTAATATGATGAAGGGTAAAAATGTCGAATTAAACCGAAAAATGTTATCCGAAATTGCCATTAATGATAATGCCACTTTTAAGTCCATCGTTGATTTTATGAAAAAATAAGGGGACTTTTTTAAAAAAAATTAAAAGCCCCTGAGAAGGGGCTTTTTTAGTAAAATAAACCAACTATGAATCAAAACTTGGAAGAAATTAAAAATCAATACCAAGCCAAAATTACCGACCTCAAAACCGACAAAGGATTAGAATCTTTAAGAATTGAATTATTTGGCCGCAACGGTTTGATTAATGATTTATTTTCCAAAATTAAAGAAATTCCTAATGAAGGAAAAAAACAATACGGCGCCGATCTTAATCAATTAAAAACCGAACTAGAAGAATTATTTGTAGAGAAGCGCCGCCGGCACGTCTCTACATCAAACCAAACGTCTCTACCTACAAAAGAAAACAAAAATATTTTTTCTTTACCAAAAATCGGCCATCTTCATCCTATTACCCAAACTGAACGCGAGTTAAACGAAGTTTTTCGAAAACTTGGTTTCTCTGTTTACAATAGCCCCGAAATTGTCACTGACGAATTTAATTTCGAACGACTTAATGTTCCTCAAAATCATCCTGCCCGCGACATGCAAGACAGTATTTATATCAAAGAGCCAGAATACTTACTTCGTACCCAAACATCCACTATCGAATCATATTTATTAAAAGCCAAAAGCCAAGACCTGCCTATTCGTGCCGCTTTTCCAGGATCTGTTTTTCGAAATGAAAAAGTTAACCGTAGTAACCATTTCGTCTTTCATCAATATCAAGCTGTTGTCGTTGATAAAAATGTCACTATGAAAGATTTAATCGGTACCATGGATTTAATGTTTAAAACTCTCTATAGTTCTGACGTTGTCGTTCGTTATCGCTGTAAATATTATCCTGAAGTCGAACCAGGTGTCGGTCCCGACATGCAATGTTTCAGTTGTCATGGAAAAGGTTGTCCACTGTGCAAATATGCTGGTTGGATTGAAATGGGCGGCAGTGGCATGATTCATCCTAAAGTTTTAGAAGCCGCCGGCATCGACTCTAAAATTTGGTCCGGGTTCGCTTTTGGCATGGGTCTCGACCGTTGGACCATGGCCCAAAAAAATATTAAAGACATTAGAACATTAATGGGTGGAAATTTAGCCTATAAACCCAACGAATTATGAAATTAATCTATTCTCAACTTCAAAAATTCTTACCCGATCTAAAAATCGAACCACAACAACTCCGCGACGACTTAACCATGATCGGCCATTTTACTAATTTTTTTGAAGAAATCGACAGTGAAATCGTTTTTGATCTAGACATTAAAGTCAACAGGGGAGACTGTCTCGGCTATTACGGCCTCGCCAAAGATTTATCCGTTTTTTACAACATAAAATTAATTTCTCCCTTTCGTCAAAGGGAGATGCCCGAAGGGCAGAGGGATTTAGAAATTCTTCCAATCCAAATAACTACTGACAACGTCAAACGAGTCATGGCTGTCAAAATTTCAAATTTTAAAAATAACTCTTCTCCTCAATGGCTCCAAACATTTTTAAAATGTCACAACACTAAATCCATCAATACTCTTGTTGATTTAACCAACTACATCATGTTTTTATATGGCATTCCAAATCATGCCTTTGATACGGCCAAATCAACTGACAATTTAATTTGGGAAATGAATTCCAAATTCAAAGAATTCATCAGCCTCGACGGTTCCAAACTTTTTTTAGACAATAAAATTTTAATGATTAACAATCCCGACAAAACCCTCAGTCTTAGTTTTTGGGGAGGGGAGTCTTGTGCTATTGACTTAACCACTACTGAAACTATTATTGAATTAGCTATCTATGATCGCACTACTGTTCGCCAAAACAGCCGTCAATTAAAATCCGTCACCGAAGCCAGTATTCGTCTTGAAAAAGATCTTGACTGCGAATTAATTCCCACCGCCTTTAATCACTTAGTTAATTTAATTTTAGAGAATTGTGGCGGCCAAATTAATTCTCAAATTTTTGATCATTATCCTCAAAAAACGAATTTACCTCAAATCGAATTTGACCCTAAAAAACCGTCCCTAGTTTCCGGCATCGACATCTCCACCAATTTTTCCCTCGACTGTTTAAAAAGATTAGACTGTCAAATAAACGGTTCAACTATAACTCCTCCAAGTCTCCGCAAAGACATTACTATTGAAGCCGACCTAATCGAAGAAGTCATCCGTTTTTGGGGTTACCAAAAAATCCCTACCAATCAACCCTTAACTTTTAAAGAAATTTCCGACATTACTCCTAAAGAAATTTATTTAATCGAAAATCTCAAAGATCAATTAATTCAGCTCGGCTACGACGAAGTTTTAACCTGGCCTTTAATTACCAATTCAATTGATGAAAAAACTGTTATTAAAACCCAAAACAGTATTAATTCCGAGGCCGTCTATCTTCGTCAATCTTTAATTCCATCTCTAGTCCAACAACTCGACCAATATAATCGTTTTAAGTTACCAGAACCACAGTTTTTTGAAATCGGCAAAGTCTTTTTCAAAGATGGAAATAATTTTATTGAAAAAACCGCCTTAGGAATTTATAATTATGATTCAGAAAAATTACAATTAGACATAAAAAATCTTAACCTCCCCCTTGTCAAAGGGGGACCGAGGGGGATTGATAACTTTGTCGAAATAATTTTAGACGAATTACTTAAACCAGAAAAATATATCCCTAATCAGCAACAAAATAACGCCATCGAACTTACTTCACAAATAATTACTCTTGATGCCAATATTACTCTCGACAACAAAGAAGATCCAATAAAATTAATTTTAAAATATTCTCAAATCATTAGTTCTAAATATCTTTGGAAATTAATCATCACTGATATTTATCAAGATCTTAAGACCAATAAATATCGCTATACTTTCCAAGCCTCTTATTTTAATTTGGATGACAAAACCGCCAAATCAATTCACCTAAAAACTTTTGATTTAATTTGATTTTAACCAAACCAAACCTTTTTATTTTGTAAATATACACACATAATGCGTATTAGCAAACAACACTATTATCTGCTAAACATCTACAAATTTCTATATTAGCCTATCTTTAGGGAATAGTTATTCCTGTTGACGAAGTAGTTATACCAGTTGATACCACTGTTGTAGTTGGTATATAATCCCAAGCAGTATTAATTCCAATTCGTGATTCTTTTTCAGTGCTATTTCCATCTTTATCTGTTGCCTTAAATTTAAGCACATGTGAACCATCCGATAAATCGTTTATAGAAGTTTCATAAGGTTTCTCTGTCCAAGTTTTTCTTTCCACCCCATCCACCCACATTTTTACTTCCGTAATTTTTTTAGTCGAGGTTGTTGTAACTCTAATATTAAATTCCTTGGTCACATTGTTTGATTGATCACCTGGATATTCAATATTTAAACCAACCAAACCGCCACCTCTACAAAAATCAGTCGGCGGAAAATATTTACCATTGTCACTTTGTTCAGAAATCCATTTATCAATTCCCACCTGCCATCTATTTGTTCCATCAGTTGAAACTGGATCTTCTTCTTTAAAATTAAAATATTCTTTAGTGTCGTAATTTCCATTCATCACATCTTCAGGTGTTGCTAAACCAGTCGATCCTTTACAAATTTTTAAATTGACATGAATTGGATCTGATACTGACTGTTGGGTTCCATCAATAAAATACTCCTTTTTAGAAACAAATCCATCATGAGCCGGATAACCTGACACTGCATCAACATCAATATTTATAATTCCACTTGGAATTGAAAAATCCTGTTTCTCTCTCTTTGGTAATTCAAAAAGCATTATTTTTCTCCAAATTGGTGCCGCTCCAGAAACACCAGAAGCCACCTTTCCCATTGGGGAGTTATCGTTATTTCCCACCCATACTGCAGTTAATAAATTTGGAGTCCAACCAATTGTCCAATTATCCCGTAAATCATTTGTTGTTCCAGTTTTAACCGCCACCTGATATCCAGAAATTTGAAGACTATTAATTGCTCCAAAAGTCATCGACCTAGCTGAGTTATCAGACAAAATATTTGAAATAATAAAAGCCTCTTGTTCCGTCATTACCTTTTCACCTTCTGGTGCTTTATATTCTTCCAACACTCTACCATTATTATCTTCAACTTTTAAAATTCCAACTGGTTGCATGCTAGTTCCGCCATTAGCAAAAGCTGTATAAGCTGAAGCCAAATCAATCATTTTTACTTCAGCGCCTCCTAATGTCACTGCCAAACCAAATCTTGATAAATTTTCGTTAGTTGGTTCTAATGTTGATAAACCCATTTTATAAGCTAATGTCAACATATTTTTTACTCCAACATTGGCTAAAACCTTCACAGCTATAGTATTTATAGAGTTACCCAAAGCATTTCTAAGTGACATCGGACCATTAAATTTACCATTATAATTTTCAGGACTGTAATTTTTTTGTCCAGCTCCACCAGGGAAAGTAACTGGTGCATCCATAAGCATGGTTGCAGCCGTCATTCCCTTTTGAAGCCCAGCCAAATAAGTAATTGGTTTGATTGACGATCCTGGTTGTCTCAAAGCCTGAGTTACCATATTAAAATTACCATCGGTTTTAGTTGAAAAATAATCTCTCGAACCCACCATTGCTAAAACCTGACCATTAATTGGATCTAAAACCAAAGCTGCTCCATTAGTTATTCCCAATTTTTCTGATGCATCAATTTGTTCACTTACTATTTTTTCCATCTGTTCTTGTAATTCTAAATCTAATGTCGTTGTAATTTTTAAACCACCATTTTCAACTACTTCCGCACCGTATTTTTGAGTTAATAAATCTTTAATCCAAAAAACAAAATGGGCTGCTTTTGTTGTTGAATCCTCACTTCCAAATTTATAATTATTAACCTCTTCAATCGTGGCATCCGCCAATTCTTGAGTAATATATCCATCTTCCACCATTCTTGTTAATACATGCTTAGTTCTGTCAATATAAGCCTTTGGCGTACTTGAATAAGGCGAATAAACGCTTGGCAGTTGTGGTAAACCAGCTAAAATTGCACATTCTGCCAAATTTAAATTTTTTACCTTTTTTCCAAAATACTGTTCAGCTGCCGGCCCCACTCCCCAAGAATTTCCACCATATGGTGCCTCATTTAAATACATCAACAAAATTTCATCTTTACTATATTTGGCATCAATTTGAATCGATAAAATCATCTCCTTTATTTTTCTGGTCAACGATCTCTCTGTTGTCAACAAAACATTTCTCGTCAGTTGTTGTGTCAATGTCGATCCACCAGTAATCTTTCCAAAATAAAATATATTCTTAATAATTCTAAACGGGGTTAATAAATCAATACCACTGTGTGTATAAAAACTTTTATCTTCTACCGCCACCGTCGCTTTTTTTAAATAATCAGGAATATCTTCAGCCACTACTGGTTCTCTTTTAGCATCATTGTAAATATCAAACAAAGCATTACCATTTCGATCATAAACTTTACTTGAATAACCGTCTCTTCTAACAACCTTCGTTGGTGACGGTAAATCTTTTGAATACCAAACAAATAAAACCAAAATAGTAACCACTCCAACCGCCAACAAAATTAAAGCCACTCTAAAAAAATTAAACCAAAAACTTCTACTTTTAACTCTAGTCCGAACATTTTCCCTAATCCTTGATCCAGATTCTGCAAATCTAAAAGAAAGTCTTCTTTTCATTTTTGTAAAGAAAATAATTAACTTTCGCTTCATTGCATTAAAATCATTAACGGAGCCAATAAACTAGACAATAATAATGCTAATAAAGTCACTACCAGAATAGTTTTTTTAATTGTATCTGACTTAATCTTCATAAACTAATCATAGCACAAAATTAAAACTAATTAACCCCAATTAAACCCGAAAACTAAACAAATTTTTGCTATTATTAATTCTATGGATAGTCTTTCTCAAATTCCAAGCATTGGTCCCAAAATTATTGAAAAACTTAAACGGCTCAACATCAACTATCCAAAAGACTTACTTTATCATTTTCCTAATCGTTACATCGATTTTTCCCATTCTGTCAAAATAAATTCTGTTTTAGAAAATGAAAATATCACCATCACTGGCAAAGTTTTAGATTTCAAAAATATTTTTACCAAAACCGGTAAAAATATTCAAAAAGCTATTATTTCCGATAACACCGGAAAAATAGATTTAATTTGGTTTAATCAACCTTATTTATCTAAAAATATCAAAACAGGGGACATTTTTAGTTTTGCTGGCACCGTTTCTCTTTTTCAAAATAAAAAAACTATTATCGCCCCAGAATATGGACCCCACAACACCGGTAAAATTATTGCCGTTTATCCCGAAACCAATGGTCTAACTTCTAAATGGTTTCGCAAAATTATTCAAACCCAAATTTCAAATCTTTTAATCCCCATCAAAGAAACTTTACCCACCGACTTAATTAAAAAATTTAAGTTATTAGATTTAAAAACTACTCTTCTTCAAATTCACTGTCCTGTCAATTCTCACCTTCTTTCTCAAGCCAGAACTCGTCTAGCCACTGAAGAAATTTTATCTCTTCAAATTAAATCCTATCTTTCCAAAAAAGATTGGTCAAATCAAAAACCCAAAACCAAAATTAAAACTACCAAAACCATCGATAAAAAAATTAAGGATTTAATTAAATCCTTGCCTTTCAAATTAACTGATTCTCAAAATAAAGTTTTATCTGAAATTTTTTCCGATCTCACCAATTCCACTCAAGTTATGAATCGACTTCTTCAAGGTGATGTTGGTTCAGGTAAAACCATTGTCGCTCTACTTTCCTGTTATTTAACTCATTTAAACAATTCTCTTTCTGTTTTAATTGCCCCCACCGAAATTTTAGCCCATCAACATTATCAAAATTTCCAAAATATATTAAAAGACTTAAATATTCCTCTTTTTTTAATGACCGGTTCTAAAAAAATCGATATTAAAAAAGTACCTAAAAATGCGATAATTATTAGTACTCACGCCATCATCTACAAAAAAGATGACCTGAAAAACAAAATTTCTCTTTTAATTATCGATGAACAACACAAATTCGGAGTTAAGCAGCGATCATTCTTAAGTTCTTCAACCAAATTACCACATTGTCTAACCATGACTGCTACTCCCATTCCTCGAACCATCAGTTTAACTTTATTGGGCAATCTTGATATTTCTATTATCGATACTCTCCCTCAAAATCGTCTTCAAATAAAAACATTTTTGGTTCCTGATCATAAAAAATTTAATTGTTACAAATGGATTGAAAAAGAAATCAAAAAAACTGGTTGCCAAGCCTTCACTGTTTGTCCTTTTATCGATTTTTCCGAATCCATGTCCAGTATTAAATCCGCCATCCAAGAATTTGAACATTTATCAAAAAACATATTTCCAAATTTAAAATTAGGCCTAATTCACGGTAAAATTAAATCAGAAACTCGCCAAAAAATAATTAAACAATTCCAAGATAATAAAATTAATATTCTTGTCACCACTCCTATTATTGAAGTCGGTGTCGACATTCCCAACTCTTCAATTATCATCATTCAATCAGCTGACCGTTTTGGACTAGCCGCTCTTCACCAACTTCGCGGCCGAGTCGGCAGGGGACACCAGCAAAGTTATTGTTATCTTTTTACTGAATCGCAAAATCAAAAAGCTATTAATCGTCTCGAATTTTTAGAAAAAAATCATAATGGTTTAAAAATTGCTGAATATGATTTGAAAACCAGGGGACCAGGCGAAGCTTTTTCCACCATTCAACATGGTTTTCCATCTCTAAAAATTGCTAGTTTTTCCGACACAAAATTAATCAGTTTCAGTCAAGAAATTTTAAAAGAAATTATTAAAAACTATCCAAATTTCAATTTTTCCCAAATCATTTCCGAAAACATTATTTCCGAATCAATAGGTAGCAATTAAAAATAAAACTTGATAAACTACTCCCATGACAGCAGTACCAAAACATTGGCCATCTAGTCGCCGACAAGGCAAAAGAAGAGCCTCACAAACTGGCCCTAAAATAGCCAAAACCGTAAATTGTAAACATTGTGGTCAACCAAAAATGGCTGGTTTTCAATGTCCTAATTGTAAACAGTGAAAAATAAATTCGATCCTCGTCATTTAAAAAGAATTAAAAACATTCAAGCATTATTTGCTTGGGGTTGTGGCGGCATCGAAGTCAAAACCGAAGAATTCGACGACATTGTCAAAGTTGTTCCCGAAATCGACATTATTGTTCAAGAAAACGCTCCCAAATGGCCACTCGACAAAATTAATAAAATCGATCTAAGCGTTTTAAGATACACTTTTTGGGAACTGTTTTATTTAAAGAAAAATCCACCAAAAGTTGTCATTGATGAAGCCATTGAAATTGCCAAAGAATATGGCACTGAATCTAGTTCTTCTTTTGTTAATGGTGTCATTGGCAGTGCTATTAAAAAATCTAAACTAGATGTTAATCAAGAATCAGAACATGAATCAGAATCTTCAGAATCTTCAAACTAAAATTGAATATACTTTCAAGGATGAGAAAAAGTTAGAACAGGCATTAACTCATCGTTCCTATTTAAACGAAAATCGCGAACAAAATTTACAATCAAACGAAACTTATGAATTTTTAGGTGACTCCATCCTTGAATTTTGGATTTCCGATAAACTTTTCCATCAATTTCCCCAATTTAATGAAGGCGATTTAACTAATCTTCGCGCCCTAATCGTTTGTACAGAAAATTTAGCCTTAACCTCAATAAAAATCGGATTAGGAGATTTTATTTTACTTTCTAGAGGTGAAGAACGACATGGTGGTCGAACCAATCATTCAATTCTCGCCGACACGTTTGAATCAACCCTCGGTTCAATTTTTTTAGATGGAGGCATTACTCCAGCCTTTAAATTTTTAGAAAAAACTCTCAATTCAAGTATTTCCGAATTATCACAAAAAAAAGTTTACAAAGATCCCAAAAGTCTTTTTCAAGAAATTGCCCAATCAAAGAGGGGAATCACTCCAAAATATCAAACCATCGATGAGTCTGGACCAGACCATTTAAAAATCTTTAAAGTAGCTGTTTATTTAAACGATGAGCTAATTGCCACTGGTTCAGGTAATTCAAAACAAAAGGCCGAAGAAGATGCCTCAATTAAAGCTACCAAAATCCTCACTAATCTTGTATAATCCACCATATGCTAAAAATAAAACTTGCTCCTCGTGGCAAAATTCATCAAATCACCTACAGAATCGTCATTGCTCAAGACCGCAGTAAATTAAATGGTCAAGTTATTGATGATTTAGGTTTTTACACACCTCAAACCAAAACTTTTGAAATCGATAAACAAAAATTAGCCGATTGGCAAAAAAAAGGTGCTCAATTAACCAATGGAGTCGACAAACTTCTTAATCCTTCTAAGTACCCTAAAAAAGTCAAAAAAGTTGCTGATAAAAAATCAGAATAAATATGAATACTATCAAAGACACTTTAGATTACATTATCAAAGCCATAGTTTCAGATTCAAAAGATATTACCATTACTAATTCAGAAGAAAATGGTTTAATTACCTTTGAAATCAGTGCTCCATCAGAAATAATTGGAAAAATTATTGGAAAAGAAGGTAAAATAATAAAATCAATCAGAACTATTTTAAATCTCTCTTATCCAACCACCCGTTTTTTATTGAAGATTAAAGAATAAAGACTTTCGCCCTTTTTAAGGGAGAACGTCTCGCAAAGCGGGACAAGAGGGTTTTATTTTTAAAGACTAAAAGGATTTTCCCTTTGATATTGTTTAAATTCTGTCGTTCCTATACTAGATTGATTTTCTTCTATCTTAGTAAAACTACTTATTTTTTCTACTAAAGCCGATTCCTCTTTAGATAAAATTAAATCACTTAATGAAACACTACTCGTGTCCATGTTTATTTCATCACTAAGATAATAAGAAGAAACCATTAAATTTAATTCCGTAATATTTTCACCAGCACTAGTTTCAAACTTATCAATAAACAAAATTGGCAAAGTTCTTTCCAAGGCCAATACTAATTCTAAACTTTTATCTTTTGGTCCACTCAATAATAAACTAATTGGCATTTTAACCATATTTTCTAAAGAAGTCTTACTCTTTAGTTCACCATCTTTTAACTCGCCCGGTGACAAAGAAAAACTCTCTATTTGATAATCAAATTTATTTGCCACCTCTCTTATTATCCCCACTAAAAAATAAGATTCTCTGTTTTTTAAAACCGCATTATCTAAATAATCTGCATTTTTTTGTAATTCTTCTGGGTCTATTGAAATCAAATATTTTATTTGCTCGTTTACTTTATCAGTTTTAGAATTAACTTCATTAATCTTTTTATTTACACTCTTAATCTCATCCACTTTTGGTATCAAAATAAAATTTAAGCTAATAAAAAAAAACACAATTAATCCCAAAGGAGGTAAAAAAAGCATCAACAATGATTTTTCTAACCCTAAAATTTTATCTGGAAGTTTAAAACTTTCTTTCATATTAAATCCACCTCCATTTCAAATGTCCAATTATTAGAACCAATCGATATTGAATTCAATTTAGCTAAACGAAAATCAGGATATAATCCAAGATTAATATCTCTTACTTTTTCTTCAACTTCACTAATATCTTTTCCATTAGTCATAACACCTTTTAACATAAACTGTTTTTTGTTTCCTATTTCAAAATTTTCTAAAGTTATATTTTCCGAAAACAAATTAGTTATTTTCTCAATCGAAGACCCATATTCAAACCTTTCTTTTAAAACCTGTCCTACTAATTTAGCCTGATATTTATTTCTCTTACTTAAAACCACATTCGTCGCCAATGACTTATATTTATTTAATGCAGTTGTGTTTTTGTTTTCCGTTTTTTTTAGCGAATAATTACAAAACCAAAGCCAACTAAAAATAACTATCACCGACAAAACCCAACACCCAAAAAAAATACTCATACCAAAGTTAATTCTTTTTTTAAGTTTAATCTTTGCCGCCTGAAATTTTGCCACTGAAGGCAACAAATTTAATCCTTCTTTCATATTAAACTCCTTAAAGCCAAACCAACCGATAATGAAAATCTACAGCTTTCAGTATTTAAACTATAAGCAGATTGTGTTTTTGTCGTATCAATATTAATAAAAGGTTGTAAAACTTGAACCTCAATTCCTAATGTTTTTGTTAATTCTTCAGCCATTCCTGGTAAATTAGCACCACCACCAGTCAAAACTAAAAGTTCAGATTGCTTTCCAATATCTTCACTAAATAAAGCCAACGTTTTTCTTATTTCTTCACTAATATCATTAAAAACTGGCATAATTGCAGCTCGTATTTTCCCTTCTAACTCACTTTCTTTCATTCCATACGCTTTTTTATATTCCTCAGCCGAAGCCATATCTAAATTTAAATTTAAAGAAATTGCTCTAGTTAAAGATTCTCCGCCAACAGATAGTGGCCTAGCAAAATAAACATTACTTTTATTAATACTAAAAATATCAGAATATTTTTCACCAATATCAATAACTACCACTCTCTCAACCATCGGCATACCTAACACTAAAACACGTCTTAAAGCAACTGATGGCGATTCTAATGCCAACAGCTCTAATCCAATTGATTTAAATAATTTAAGGTAACTATTTATCAAATCATTCTTCGCTGCAATCACAAAAATACTCAATCTCCCAGCATCATCTTTCTCTATTATTTCATAATCTATCGAAACTTGATCTAATGGAAAAGGAATAAAAGTCTCCGCTTCAAAACGTAAAGCATCCATAATTTCATTATCTCTCAATGGTGGTAATCTAACCAATCTGCTTATAACTTCATTTTCTGGTAAACTTACTACCGCCTGATTATCTCTTATTTTTAAATCATTTAATAGATTTTTTATTTCTTTTCCAACTTCACTTAAAAACTTATCTCCATTAATTTCTTTATTTTCAGTTTTTGGTATTTTACATTCACCAATCGCATTTAAAACAATTTTAGAACCGTCATTGGAAAGACAGGTAATTTTTACTGTGCTTTGACCAATATCAATACCTACAATACTACTCATACAACTTAAGTATATATATATTATAGTTCAGACTCAAGGTTCTATTCCACCCCATTCTTAGCAGTAATAGCATCAAGGAAAAAAGAAGGTAACTGATAGACATACCTGGTCTTAATTTGAGTTTTAACACCATTATCAGTACTACTACTAGCAGCTATTTCTTCTCCTT
>JBAZTV010000003.1:0-70034 GCA_041661765.1 Candidatus Shapirobacteria bacterium
TATTGGCAGTACAAGTTACTGGAACTTCTCCAGTAACGCCTACATTACTAATTACACCACCATTTTGGGCTTGCCACCAAGGATCTTGGATTAAGGTTCCAGAGAAGTCGGCGATGATAGAAGGGTTATCATCATATGGATTAGCAACACTAGAATCTACTGCATAAGGATAACTCCAGATAGGATCTAATAAACTTCTAGCTCTTATAGATTCGTCAGACAAAGCAATCTCCGTATTAAAATGATGTTCATATGTGTATCCCCAAACCAATTTATTTCCACTAGAATAATTAGGAGAACTAACACTCATAACAAAATCTTTGTCACCAGCACCATGAAAATATAAATCAGTGAAGTTAAGAATAGTGGGATCAGCTGGAAAACTAAAATCAATACTTGTACCATCAAAAATAGTACCACCTATTGAAACCATACAATCCCAGAATTTGAAATTTCGACCAGTATCTACCCAACCAGAATCTAAATTATAAATATCTGTCACTTTAGTTTCTATATTGTAAATACCAGTTGACGGTAAATTGGTTGTATTGAAAACAAAAGTCGCTACTCCGTTTGAAAAATTACTTGAGTTGTATTCTGTAGCACCAAGTCTAAGTTTAACTTCTTTCAAATCAGCAATTCCATCAAGATCACTAGCCGCCACTAAAAATTTTACCGTTTTGTCTGTAATAAAATTAGCATCACAAATATGATTTATACTTGTACCAACTCCATTAATAGTTCTAATTTCAGCAGCAACCGTAGTATCGGATGAATTTTTAACAACTAAACCTTGGAAAGTGGGTGGTGTATCACAAACACCAGCAACAGTACAAGTAGTTAAACAAGTTGGGAGACATTCTTTAGTAGCCCCACAAGTACTACCACTTGCTACATATTGTTTATCTGTATGGCAAGTCGTTGGACAAGATTGTTCTGTCGGATAATTATGGGAACAAGTACTTTGGCTACAAGATGATCCAGTGTAATAATATCTATTATCACTACTGCAAGTACTTGGACAAGTCGTAGCTGTCGGATAATTATGGGAACAAGTACTTTGGCTACAAGATGATCCAGTGTAATAATATCTATTATCACTACTGCAAGTACTTGGACAAGTCGTAGCTGTCGGATAATTATGGGAACAAGTACTTTGGCTACAAGATGATCCAGTGTAATAATATCTATTATCACTACTGCAAGTACTTGGACAAGTCGTAGCTGTCGGATAATTATGGGAACAAGTTATTGTTCCACAGCTTCCATCATCTACGGTTCTCTCACTACTGCTACAAGTACTCAAACAAGTACCTGCTGCTGGACAAATCTTACAACAATAACCTATATTACTACAACTAGTACAAGTATCTGTAATAATTGCTTTTGAGGGAGAGACACAAGAATTTTGAGACAAAGTACCTTCATAAGGAGGATAGATACAATATTTTAATGAACTACCAGCACACCATCGTCCATAAACGTTGCAATCTCCGCTAACACAAGAAGCACTACAAGCACTGTTGTCGTTGATATTATAACAACCAAGAGTTTCACAAGACATTGCTCCACTAGCAGGACAAAACGTAGTAGTACAAGAACTCCCAATATTTATCCATCCTGAACTAGTACAACGATATACCGCACCAGTAGATGGTAAACAAGAAACTTCTCCAACAGTGTAAGGTTTATGAGTCTCGTTATTAGTGCAATCAGCTAAAATATTTTTATTAAAAAGTGTTATTAATAAAAAAAACATTAATAAAAAATATGTTAACTTTTTCATTTATTCTGACAATAAACCAACAATTAATCCATTTTCATAAATACCTCTCTCAAAATCATTTTCATTTAATCTTGTAATAAAACCATTTTCCCAACTATTTTCAATTTCAGAATCTTTTAAACTTGTTAAGTAATTGTTTTTATAATTTAAAAATTTTTTATCATTAGTTTCCTTATATAAATTACTTGCCAACATTGCACAATCCAAAGAATTTTTATTTGAATACCAATTAAAAATCTTTTTGGCTAATTCGCTATAATTTTTATTTTCTTCTAATTGATTTAAGTCTAGTGCCGACCTTCCAATTTTACAAGCCAGTTCATCTCTGTTTAGTATTGTAGGATCAATAAGATATAAATCTAGAATAATATCAAAAATTAAATATGACTTCCTCGTGTATTCTTCACTTAAAATTAATTTATTTCTATAAATATATTCCGAGGTGTAATTTGCATGTTCATTTAAATTAACGTTTTTAATTAAATCAGTATACTGATCAGAACTATAATTAAAATTATCTGTGTCTGAATCTAAAATTGTCTTTATTTTTTTATTCAAACTTAATTTAATTTCATCAGTTCTTTTATTGTATTTTTTATAGTCAATACTATCTGGATATTCAATTTTTATACAAATACTATCAAGCTTTTTTTTATCTATTTCAGTTAAATCATTATTTACTTTGATCTCCATCAGTAATTTACAGCCAAATTTATTAGTACCAATTGATGGATTCTTTTTTCTATCATCATAATTATTAATATCGTTTTTAATTGTATTTAAAATATTTTGGTCTTTAGTTTCCAAATAATATTTATTCATACCCCACATAACCGCTATACCGGAATAGCTACTTTTCTCCTTTTTTTGACAATTATTTGGTTCATCTATTAAACATTTTTGACTAAACCAATACATCCCTCGCTCGTCACGCTCACCATCTAACCAATCAATAACTGATTTTACTATTTCTGAATTAGATGCTTCAACTGCATCCTGATTAGTTGTTAAAGTTTTATTTACACTAGTTTTATTAATATCTTTTTTCACATACAAATATGTACCACCAATAATCAAAACCAAAACTCCCAAAACAATTAATATAAAATATAAAAACTTAAGCACCTTAATTCTTCCTATTGGCAAAGCCAATTTCGAGCAGCTATTTTTACTCAAATCATCGGTCATCTACGATAAATATATATAAATAGATAGGTAAAGTAAAGACCTCTAAAAAAATTACTGTTTTTAGTTTCTCAAAATTACATCAATTGAAAATGATCTAGTCGTTCCACTAGATAAACCAAATACCCCCGCTCCTAAATTAAAATTAAATTTAACTTTAGACAACTGTAAAGAGGGGAGAGTAGAACAAGTTACAAATCCATCACAATTTTCTAAATACAAATCATTATTTTTTTGAAACAAATAAATTGTTGTTCCTACATCTTTTTTCCCCGAAATCGAAGCAATTTTATAACTATTAGTACCAGAATCATAAAGACAAGAAATGGTTGTTTTCTCCCCATCTTTAACATTAGTCATCACCATAGAAGTGCCACCGCCCACTGGACAATTAAAATTAGAATCCGCTCCATTATAACCACTACTATTAGCATTCAAAATATTTTTTTTGAGTTCATTCAAAATCCAACTACCATTCTGATTAATTTTATCAGTCGCTTTATTTTTACTTTGCGAACTAAAAACTCCCGACATTATTCCACTTATCGATCCAATTATAATCATAATCAAACTAATTACTATTAAAATTTCAATGAATGTAAAACCTGTCTGCCGACAGGCATGGCCTTTTTTCATAATCCTTTTCTCAAAAAAACTCTTTCAACAGATAACCTTTGAGAATCTCCCCATGTTATTGTAAAAATAATTTTACAACTATTATTATCGCAATTATCATATGTAGTATCATACGAATAACCAGAAAAATCAGTGTTAGATTGATTAGTGATATTAGTATGGCTTGGTGCATTCCAAAAACTGAGAATATTATTTTCATCTTTAAAATAATTAACCTTATCTTCAATTAACAATTGAGACAATTCTATTGCTTTTTGCCTCTCTGAAGCTATTCTTTTAGCCTTAGCCGTAACCACCATCAACATCACCACTCCCACCAACACTAAAATTACAATTCCCATCGAAAAAATTACTTCAACTAAACTTTGCCCTTTATTATTTTTCATAAATTAATCCTGATTCATCAATTTTAATATTTTTAGTTGCACCCACACCATTAATAATAATACTAGCCGTTCCACCAATTGATCTACCATCAGTAACACTAAATCTAATTATTCCTGTTCCGCCTGGGCCATAAAAAGTTACTCCCACTCCTTTTGGAGTAATATCTTTTGAAAAAATGGTTTCAATATAAGAAATATCATCTTCCTTGTAAGATTCCATTTCCATCAATCCATCACTATTAATTTTTACGAATAATCTGTTTCCATCGCCCGTAAATTGATTAGTAGCAGCATAATTTCTGGCAAATCTCAAATTAGATATTAACTCTTGTCTAGTCGATTCTACTTTTTGATTTTCAAAAAAATTATTCAAAGACACTGTACCAAAACCCACCACCAACATCCCAATCGTTATTGCTATCAATAATTCAATTAAAGTAAAACCAAAACTATTTTTTTTCATTTACGGATTAGTCACAGTATAATCACCAGTTTCTTCTAAAGTTGCAGTAATAGTATAAGTATAACCCGAATGGGTATAATCATAATCTTGATTAGTTTTCGGATCCTTAGGCAAATTTTGAAGATAACTAGGAACTAAAGATGACGAAAGCGCCGGATAAGAAGTCCCCACATTTTGTCTATACAATTCCAACGCTATTCTTATTTTTTCCAAATCAGCCATTCTTCTATTATCCCTAGCTTTTTTGCTGGTTCCACTATAACTAACCATTCCTACTACAGTTAATACTGCAATTATCGTTACCGTCACAATCAACTCAATCAAAGTAAAGCCTGAATTACCTTCCTTTTTAAGGGAGGTCCTTGAACGAAGTGAAAGGGGTGGGTTTGTTCCTTGATTTTTCATATCTTTTAAACCCTCCTTTCCTCAAGGGAGGGTAGGGTGGGTTTTTATTGTTGATTTTTTACACAAAAATAACCTTTTGGAGACACGTTAAATTGACAACTAACATTAGCATTAGAATTAGCACTATTTTCCATTGCAACACAAATACAATATCCACTTGCGTTACAATCAGTAGCACAACTATAATCTTCACCTTTAGGACCACTTGGATAACTCTCTAAAACAACAACACCACTAGCCGGAGACCACTGATCCCCAGAACTATAAGTAGTTGGGTAAGAATACGCATTTTGAGAATAATATTGTTCAGCTGCTGTCTGTATTAATTTTAAATCTTCTATTCTTCTTACATCTCTAGTTTTCTTCTGAGCTCCAGAATAAGCCACCGACACTATCGCCGTCAAAATTCCAATAATCGAAATCACTATCAACAACTCAAATAATGAAAACCCGATTTGCCAATATATATAATCTCTTTTTTTTTCAATACTCATTATAATTTAGTCTCGTCAAAACCTGAAGTAAGAGCAGAATTAGGACTAGAAATACCATAACAATAGGTTACACTATTAGACACAAAAGCAGATTTACATTGAGAATCACTTTTATTTTCCAAATTAGCAAAAAGATAGAAGGTTTTATTATCAGTCTTATGTCTATAAGAATATATATAAGGGTCCACATTTTTTGGATCTTTTGGCATTTCCGCCATATAAACAATTCCTCCAGGACCAGTCAAACCAACACTACTTCCCAAAAAAGCATCTGAATTTAAATCCGGCAAAACTCCATTATCATTGTAATACATAATCAAAGCTTTTGACAACGCATCTAACTCAGTTTTTCTTTGAGTATCCCGAGCTTTCTTTTGAGCCCCAGAAAAGGCCACCGCTCCAATCATTGTCAAAATTCCAATAATCGAAATCACCACCAATAATTCTACTAAAGTAAAACCAAAATTAAATCCTCCTTTTTTAAGGGAGGTCTTTGAACGAAGTGAAAAGAGTGGTTTTGTTCTTTGATTTTTATTTTTCATATTTTTAATTTCCACAAACCATAAAAACCTTATCTTCTGTTACACCAACACCACATTTCACCTGAGAATCAGTATCATCACTTCCAGCCCCAGTCTCCAAAGCCGCTTTTAACCTAAAAGTATCACCACTAGAATCCATATAAGCATAACTATAACCAATATTTTCCATCGACGGCATATAAGTTTTACCAACTGATTCATTTAAACAAGTAGAGTTATAAACACCAACTTCATCATCACAACCCGTAGTCGGATAAGACTGATTATCATTATAATACATTCTCAACGCAGATTTAATCGAATTCAAATCCTGAATTTTTTGAGCATCTTTAGCTCTCTCTCTCATCCCCATAAAATTCACCACCAAAACAGCTGTCAAAATTCCAATAATCGAAATCACCACCAATAATTCAATTAAACTAAAACCACTATTATTTTGTTGTTTCATTTGTTTCATTAACGTTATTAATATCAGTATAACAATATTTAATTCCATTGCACAAGTATTTATTTTCTTTACAATCAGTGTCATTTTTATTTTCAAATTCAGCAGACATTTTAAAAGAAACACCATCACTTCCAATCTCATAACAATATTCTTTATCTCCATGTTTTTCCCTTGGCACTGAATTTGCATATGTATAACCATTATCAACAAAACTCTTTCCCCAAAGACTATTAACCAATTCATTACTCGGCAACTTTCCATAATCAGTAAAATAAAGTTTAATTACTTTAGAAAATTCATTCAAATCAGATCTCCTTTGTAAATCTCTAGATTTTGCCTGGGCTAAATCAAATTGTTTACAAGTTATAAAAGACAAAATTCCAACCACTGTCACTATTATTAATAATTCCAAACAAGTCTTTTTTTTCATAAACACTCATCACCACAACAACTAACTTGACATTTACTTAAACAATCACCGCTATCAATTGACACATAAAAACAATTATCACCACTACAACCACCACTTCTACTTTCACAACTACCACCCACACTACCTACTAAACAGGAACTAGTATCACAATCTGGATTTATATAATTCTCATACCATACAATGTTTGGACTCGACACCCCATAGTTAACTTTATTTTTAGTTATACCAGTTAAAAGTATATCTGTTCGTATATACCAATCTTTCGGAATGTCATCATCTTCCTTGTTTTCTAAATTAGTCATCACCCTAAATTTATTTGTTTCCGCAATTACCATATAAGGATTTCCGTCTGGATCACACGGCCACGGAGACAAATATTGGGAAAAATTAATACTATTACTATGACAATTTGATTTTATATTCCAATTACTAATATCTTGCGGATAATATCCCTTATCATTAAAATATTCCTCAAAAGCCTGTTTAATTCTATTTAGATCTTTTTTCCTCTGCGAATCTCTACTCTTATTCACCGGATTAATCATCACAAAAGCTCCAATCATTATTATCGCTATCATAATAACAATTGTCATTACTATTAAAATTTCCACCAAAGTAAAACCTAAATTACGTCGCCCTATCAAGGGAGATGTCCCGACTTGTCGGGACAGAGGGTTTATTCCTTTTTTCATTACTGTATTAATTTTACAATTAAATCTCCCCACCACCAAGCCACCAAAATTCCTAAAATCATAAACGGACCAAAAGGGACTTGTGTTTTCCTATCCGCTTTTTTAAAAATCATCAATATTAACCCCAAAATTGCCCCAACAACAAAAGCCACATAAAAGGCTATTATCGTTTTAGGATATCCTAAAAACAATCCCATAAACAAAGCCAACTTAACATCTCCCATCCCCATTCCACTACCTTTAGTTATCAAATTTAAAATTAATAAAAACCCACTAGCCACCAACGCTGATAGTATTTGTTGTAAGGGCAGACCGATGTGTCTGCCCCACATATCGCCCAGCAGAAAAACAATTGCACATCCAATTAAAATTACTGTCGAAAAATCCGGCAAAATCATATATTTTAAATCAAATACCGCACTAAAAACCAAGAAAACAATAATCAAAAAACCTAAAATTAACTGTAGTAGAGACGTTGCATGCAACGTCTCTACGAAATTAAACCTAAAAACTAAAAAAAACAATACAAATAAAATCCCCATAACTAATTCCACAACAGGGTAGGAGAGTGGTAATTTTTTATAGCAACATTTTGTTTTACCTTTTAAAATCAACCAAGAAATCACTGGCACATTTTCATACCAATTCAATTGTCTACCACAATAATCACAAAACGATCTTTTCTCATTTATGTAGGGGCTAACCCTTGTGTCCGCCCTTTTAATTTTTAAAATTTTATAATTTACAGCCGTCCTATAAACCAACATATTCACAAAACTCCCAAAACATAAACCCAAAACAAAAATAATAATTCCAATTAACATTTCCATATCTCATTCTAACAAAAATTAAAGGCTTCTCCCTTTTTTAAGGGGAGATGTCCCGATTTATCGGGACAGAGAGGTTTTCTCCAATCAAAAACCCCGCCATCAAGCGGGGTTTAAAGTTTATTCTTAATTCTTTATTAAGGAACACATTTAAACAAAGATGTTGCAACAGTTTCAAAATCCCATGGAGATACAGGATAACCAGTAGTTTGGTCAAACACTGCAGCATCAGTATTAATAACTCTAGTTAAAGAAGTTACATTTGCACCAGTCATAGTAGGTTTATAAAGTACAGTATCAACTGTACCAGCTCTATTTGCTTTTGCCTTCGGGATATAACAAACAAGAACTGAATTACCCTCCGCAGTCCCAAGCTTATTAATAACCAAATAATTAGTTCCATCATCAACAAATTTGGGATCAGCACTAGAAAGTGAAGTATATCCCTTAATCAAAAATGAATCTTTTAACTCATCCTTTACTACTAAAGCCCCCCGTTGATTATAACTACTACACAAAGAAGTAGGAGTTTGTAAAAGAGGGTCAATGCTATTAGTAGAACATAAACCAGCTCCCACCATATTACTAGATCCAACCCATGCAGTATCAGCAGAAGCGACCGCACCACTATTAGTGTCCATCCAAGGATAAGTAAATTTAACAGTATAATACCTTTCATAAGCATTCATAACTTCAGCTGCATCATTCTGTGCAGTCGCATCCTTCGCCTTATTCGATTGTTCAATTGGATTAATAGTCGCCAACACAGCCACCGACAAAATTGCAATCAACGCTATAACAATTAAAAGTTCCACTAAGGTAAAACCTCTCATTTTACTTATCTTATTTTTCATTTATTTTAATAAATATTTAATTCTATTTAATTCATTATTCACCACTAAAATTACGATGTCAAGTTGTTGTTTTTTAAATTACATACTCGATGTCAAATTATAGATTGGCATCAAAACCGCCACCACTAAAAAAGCCACACCTATCCCCAACAAAATCATAATTATCGGCTCAATTGCTGAAGTCAATGATTTAACCGATTGTTCCGCCTCAGCCGAAAAATAATCTGATACTTTTAAAAGTACACTATCTAATTTTCCCGTTGCTTCGCCTGTCGCCACCATCTGGTTTACAATTACCGGAAAAACTCCTGTTTCTTCAAAAGAATTCGCAATCGAAAAACCTTTTTGAACTCTTTCAGATATTTTTAAATACGCCCCTCTAAAAAGTTCATTTGCCGACACACTTGAAACAATTCTTAAAGCATCAACTAAAGAAATTCCTGCCGATAAAAGCATTGACAAAGTCCTAATAGTATCTGCCAAAACAGTTTTTTGGCTTAAGGGTCCGATAATTGGAATTTTTAATTTATAAATATCCACCTTTAATCTAAACTTAGCATTTCTATCTCCAATCTTAAAAAGTACAAAAAAACCAAAAATTAAAAATGGAATTAAAAACCAAAATTTAACTATAAAATCAGATGTTGCCATTAAGGCTTGGGTTGATGCTGGCATTTTTGCATCAAAATCCTCATACAAAGACATCATTTTTGGAATCACAAAAATCATCATTATAATAACCACAATAATCATACCTACAACCACAATTGCCGGATAAATCATTGCTCCTTTAACCTTACCGGAAAATTCATTTTGTTTTTCCAAATTATCAGCTAATTTAACCAATACTTCCTCCAAAACCCCACCTTCTTCACCAGCTTCAATCGAAGCAATATATGCCTCACCAAAATTTTTTTTATACCTTCCTAAACCATCTGCCAAAGTATGCCCTCCTTGAACCGTTGCCAAAGTATATTCCAAAATTTCAAACATCAAGCTTTTTTTATCAGATTGACTTTTCAAAAGCGATAAAGCATCGGTTAAAACTAGACCAGAAGTCATCATTGTTGATAACTGTCTAGTAAAATTAGTAATTTGTTTCAAATTAATTTTTGAAAAAATCTTTTTATACATCTCATTTATAATCGAAGTACTTTCAACAACTACCGACAATGGTACTAACCCTCCACCTTTTATTGATTCCACAGCTGAATTCTTGTCTTGCGATTCCAAAAACCCCTTAATTGTTTTTCCATTCCAATCTTTAGCTTTATAAAAAAATTTCGTCATATTTTTTGACGTCCTAATTTACCCTGTAGTTCAATTGCATTATTTGCATAAGTCATGGCCACTTCTTCCGAAACTTTTCCTTCCAAGACCAATTTAGCCATATATGCATCAAAACTTATCATCCCAATATCAGCACCAGTCTGAATAATATTATCAATCATAAAAGATTTTCCTTCCCTTATTACATTTCGAACCGCCGGTGTGGCAATTAAAATTTCAAAAACAGGAATTCTACCACCAGCAATTGCTGGCACTAATCTTTGAGAAACAATTGCTGTAATTACTGTTGCCAACTGAACTCTGATCTGATCCTTTGATCCAATTGGAAAAACATCCACAATCCTATCAATTGTCTGTGCCGCTGAATTTGTATGTAAAACCGAAAAAACTAAATGTCCTGTTTCAGCAATCGTTAAAGCCGAAGACGTCGATTCTAAATCCCTCATTTCACCTAAAAACACCACATTTGGATCCTGCCTTAAACAAGACCTTAATGCTAAACCAAAACTATTTGTGTCTCCCCCCATTTCTCTTTGTGAAATTATCGCTTTTTCTGGCTTAATTAAATACTCAACCGGATCCTCAATCGTCACAATATGCCCACCCTTAGTCCTATTAATTTCCTCCAGTATTGCCGCCACTGTCGTTGATTTACCATGTCCAGTTGGACCAGTAACTAATATAAAACCTTGTTTATATTTAATAAAATCTCTTAAAATACTTGGAATACTTAATTCCTCAAAATCAGGTATTTTTGAAGAAATTAACCTCAAAGCACAAGCAGGGTCACCTTTTTGTAAATAAACATTCGCCCTAAAACGAACCCCAACTGCCTCAAATGAAAAATCCAATTCTTTTTCTTTTTTAAAAATTTCTAATTGTTCCTCATTTAAAAGCGATAAAACCATTTCCATTATTTCTTTATTCGTTGTTTTTTCAAAACCAAACACATTTAAAAGCTCTCCATCAACCCTAATTTTTGGAGATACGTCTGAAATTAAATGAACATCCGAAGCCTTATAATCAACTGCATATTTTAAAATTTCCTCCATTTTTATGTTCATACTTTTGTTTTTAATTTTTTAATATTGAGCAACTCTAATAACTTCATCCATACTTGTCACTCCTTCTAAAACCTTTACATATCCATCTTCTTTCATTGATAACATTCCTTCTTCCATCGCCAATCTCTGGATATCTGAAGCCGACGCTTTACCAACTATTAACTTACTTATTTTTTCACTAATCGGCATCACCTCATAAATAGCAATTCTTCCTAAATATCCAGTATTATTACATTTTTCACAACCAACAATTTTAGGCAACATCATTTTCTTTCCTTCTTTTTTAAATTTATCCTCAATCATATTATAAATAGGACCCAAAGTTTTTTTAAGTTCTTCTAATTTATCTGGCGGTATTTCCATTTCACTTACACAAGTTTTACAAACTTTTCTTAAAACTCTTTGCCCCACCACACAATTCAAAGACGATACTAATAAAAACGGCTCCGCTCCCATATCTAAAAGTCTTGGAGGCACACCTGAAGCGTCATTAGTATGTAGTGTTGAAAAAACTAAATGACCAGTCAAGGCAGCATTAATAGCCAAATCTGCCGTTTCTGAATCACGAATTTCTCCCACCATAATTATGTTAGGATCTTGACGTAAAAATGATCTCAACGCCGAAGCAAAAGTCAAACCAGCCTGGACATTCACCTGAACCTGATTTACACCTTTCATTTGATATTCCACTGGATCCTCAACTGTCACCACATTAACCTTCGATGTTGCCACAATATCTAAAATCGAATATAAAGTTGTTGTTTTACCAGATCCAGTTGGACCACAAATAATAATAATTCCATGAGGTCTCTGAATCGCATTCATTAAATTTTTTAAAGCCAATCCTCTCAGCCCCAAATCTTGCAATGTTGGCACTTTTTGAGATTTTTTAAGTAAACGCATAACCACTTTTTCACCGTAAGTTGTCGGTAAGGTTGATATACGTAAATCAACATCATTACCATCAGTCGTAAAGAAAAATCTTCCGTCTTGAGGTATTCTTTTTTCATCAATTTTTAAACCAGACAAAATTTTAATTCTTGATATTACCGCGTCATGAACGTTTCTTGGTAATAAATATTTTTCCTGCAAAATTCCGTCAATTCTATACCTAATCCTAACACTATCTTCCTGTGGTTCAATATGAACATCAGAAGCTCTTGATTTAACAGCGTATTCCAAAATTGTTGTTACTATTTTCGATACTGGTGCTTCTACTGTCACTTTTTCTTCAGCTAATTTCATTATTTTTTCTTCATCTTTTCTTTCATCCAAAGCCCTTGTCACCTCTGAAGTAATATTTTTCTCCCTGATATATTTTTCTTTAACGAAAGAAACAATCTGTTTTTCCAAAGCAATTGCAACACCCACTTTTAAACCCGTTTTCTTTTCTAAAAATTCAATAGTCTCCAAATCTAACGGATTAACCATGGCCACTGACAAAATCTTATTCTTTGTATCTAGATTATAGGGGACTATTTTATATTTTCGGGCCACACTCTCTGGTACCAAAGTTAAAGCTTCTGGTGAAAATCCAATCGTTTCTAAATCGACAAATGGTACTCTTAAAAAATCCGCTTTCGCCTTAATAAAATCTACATCTGAAACAAATCTCAACGCCTTAATTACTTCTTCTTCTGTCTCTCCAGTTTTTAACTGTCTCAACTTAATTTCCTCTACCTTTTCTTGATTAATTAATCCTTTTTCCAAAAGGACTCCCTTTAAATTCTTATATATTTTTGAGGCAAAATCATTCATAGTATATAATCATAATACGCTATGAATCTCTTTCCATCAACATTAATTATCAGCAAAAAAAATGAAACTATCGACTCGAAAATCGACCAGTTGTGTTCTGATTTAGGACATAAAATTAATCAAAACAATCCTGATATTTTATTAATCAATCAGATTTCTGGGTGGGGAATTGACCAAATCAGAAAAATTAATAATTTTCTTTATCAAAAACCATTTTCTCATCAAAGCAAAATTATCATCATTTTGGAAGCTCAAAATCTAAACACTGAATCTCAAAACGCCTTATTAAAAATTTTAGAGGAACCGGGCAAAGAAAATTATATAATTCTTGCTACTAACAAAATCAAAAGTATTTTACCCACCATTATTTCCCGCTGCCAGACCATCAAACTAATTTCTTTTTCTAAAAAAGATATTTCTCAAAAAATAAAAATTACTGGAAATCTTCAAAAAGATTTAACTTTATCTGAAACTCTTGGCAAAAATAAAGAAGATATTTTACCCCTACTCGAAAACCAACTTTATTTTTACCAACAAGAATTAATTAAAAATCCAAGTCAAAAAAACGCCTATCCCATTGAAAAAATTATTAAAGCCATTCAGATGATTAACGCCAACGTAGACCCTCGAAATGCCCTTGATTATGTTTTTATAATTTAATCAATTTCCGCATTTTCCCCTTATTGATTTTTAAAAAAGTGTTATAATCTTACTTAGATGTTTTACCCCATCTTTTCAATCAATAATCAAATTCTAAAAAATATTGGTGCCATCGAAGGTGCTAAAGCTATTATTGATGAAGCCCCATTAATTCCTGCATACGAAAAACAATTTCAACAAGAAGCAATTGTTCGTACTGTCCATTTCGGCACCCGCATCGAAGGAAATGATTTAACTTATCAAGAAGTCGCAAAACTAGTTGAAGGTCAAAAAATCACCGCCACCGAACGTGACATTCAAGAAGTTATAAACTATCGCAATGTTGTCTCTTATCTCGAAGAACTTTGGTCTCTTTACGATGCCAACATGCCACTTCCTGAAGAAAAAACCGTTCCTGCTTTTTCCGACAATAAAAATCGACCATTTTTCTACAGTGAAACTATCATTAAAAGAATTCACCAATTAACCACTGCTAAAATTATTCCAGAACTCGATTGTGGTAAATATCGTCATCAACAAGTCGTTTTAAAAAACACTCGCACTGGCGAAATTGCCCATCGACCACCTCCAGCCATTGAAGTTCCTTATTTAATCGCCGATTTTATTGATTGGTTTAATGGTCATTCTTCCAGGGAAATCCATCCTGCTATTCGTGCCGCTATTTCCCAATACATTTTAGTTGCCATTCATCCTTTCATTGAAGGCAATGGTCGTGTCAGTCGTGCTTTCGCCATGCTGCCTCTTTATGTTGAAGGTTATGACATTCGCCGTCTTTTTTCTCTTGAAGAATATTTCGATCGCAACGCAGAAATTTATTACAACACTCTTCAAAGCACTCATGAACTTTCTTCTGATATTTTCAAAAGAGATCTAACCAATTGGATTAGCTATTTTACAGAGGCTGTTGCCATAGAATTATCCCGTGTTAAGGCAAAAGTTCAATCTCTTTCCAGAGACATCAAATTAAAACAAAAACTTGGTGGCAAACAAATTCATTTAACCGAGCGACAAATTAAATTAGTTGAATATATGCAACAATTCGGTGGGCTTCGCATGCCCGATGCCCAACAACTTCTTCCTATGGTTTCCGACGACACCATCTGGCGTGATCTCAAAAAATTAGTCGACAGTGGAGCAGTCGAAAAACGCGGTTCCACCAAAGGCGCCTACTACTGTCTCGCCAACGCCTAAATCCTCTTTGTTTTTTAGTTTATAATAATTCCATGATCAATCTTGATTCTCCCGAATTAAAAAATATTTCTCCCGAAAAATTGGGTGAACTTCTAATCGAAGCCAAAAAAGCTTACTACACCGACAGCAAGCCCATCATGGATGATCACACCTACGATATTCTCGAAGACATATTGCGAAAAATTAATCCTTATCATCGGATTTTTACTAAAATCGGCAGTTCCCATTTCAATAGCGGTTTTGACAAAAAAAAGCATTCCATGCCCATGGGCTCCCAAAACAAAGTCAATAAAATCGACGATCTCGTTCACTATTTTGAATTAAAGAAAGTTTTACCCCTCCTTGTCAAAGGAGGGGATAGGGGTGGATTGGTCGTTCAACCAAAATGTGACGGCATTTCCTTAGAAATTGAATATAAAAATGGTAAATTAGTTGATGCTATCACTCGCGGCGACGGCGAAATAGGAGATGTTATCACCCAAAATGTTGTCAAAATGAAAAATTTTGTCCAAGAATTCAAGGACAATTTTTCCGGCTCAGTCCGTTGCGAAATCGTAATGCTCGAAAAAGATTTTCAAAAATTAAATGAAATAATAAAAAACCGCCCTATCTCGGCCACAGGCCGATCCGCCTCTGGCGGAAAGGGAGGTGTCCCCGCCACAGCGGGGACGGAGGGTTTCTACAGTAACTCTCGCAATGCCGTCTCTGGTATCTCACAGCGCCTTGACGGCAAATTTTCTGAACTCTGTAGTCTTTATGCTGTCGACATTTATAGCCTCCCTGTCAAGGGAGGTGCCCAAAGGGCGGAGGGTTTCAAAACCGAACAAGAAAAAATTGATTTTCTAAAACATCATGGCTTCACTACTGTTGAAGATCTTCATTGTCAAAATTTTGACCAAATCGAAAAAATCTACCAAGAATTTTTAATTAAAAAAAGAAAAAATTATCCTTTTGAAATCGACGGTCTCGTCATTAAAATTAACGATACTGAAATACAACATCGTCTAGGTTCTAAAAATAATCGTCCCAAAGGTCAAGTGGCCTACAAATTTCCATCTCGCTCCAGTCAAACGAGAATTATTAATATCAATTGGCAAGTTGGTCCAATGGGAACAATTACTCCTGTCGCCGAAGTCGATCCCATCGAAATTTCCGGCGCCATCATTACCTTTGCCTCGCTGGCCAATTACGATTTAATCAAAGAAAAAAATATTAATATTAATGACATCGTTGAAATTCAAAGAAGAGGAGATGTTATCCCTCACATTGAAAACGTCATTACCAAAATTAATCCCGGCCACATCGTCGCTCCCACAGTTTGTCCTTCTTGTGGCACCAAATTAATCATCGATAATAAATTTTTGCGCTGTCCTAATATTAAAAATTGTCCTACTCAAATTCTCGGTTCTCTTAAATTATTTTGTAGCACTTTAGAAATTAAAGGTATCTCCGAAAAAACCATCGACAAACTTTATAAAGAAAAATTAATTCGCCTTCCGGGTGATTTTTATGACCTAAAAGTTTCCTATTTTGAAAAACTTTTTGGCCTTGGCCACAAATCGGGGACCAATATCATTAAAGAAATCCAAAATAAAAGAAAACTATCATTAAAACAAATTTTTGACGCCGCAATTATTCCCAACTTTAGTTCTCAACGAATTGTTCAACTGATTAATGCTGGTTTCGATACTCCTGAAAAAATTTTAAATATCACCATCGATCAGCTCGAAGCACTTCCCGGAATTCAAATTACTTTGGCTAAAAAAATCTATCAAGGCATCCAAGACCGCCGCGATTTTATTATATCCATTCTTGCTCATGTAGAGACGCCCCGCCGGGACGTCTCTACATCAAACAAACTAAACAACCTATCTTTTGCCATCACCGGCGCTCTTAATAAACCCAGAAAAGAAATTGAAGATCAAATCATTTCTCTCGGTGGTCAATTAGTTTCCTCTATTTCTAAAAATACTAACTATTTGATTACTAACGAAACCGAATCCAATTCCAGTAAATTTTTAAACGCTAAAAAATTTGGAACCAAAATAATTTCTGAATCTGATTTTGAATTATTAGCAGTCTAGTGAATCGACTGCTAATATAAGCCTGGTTTTTACTTTTTCCTATCTTTAGGTATAAATAAGTATCAATATATATCTAAATACTATATATATACTATTATATATATCAATTTATCAATGCTAAAATAGACTATGAAACTAATCGTCGGTCTCGGTAACCCAGATAAAAAATATCAAAACACTCGCCATAATTTAGGCCAAAAAATTATTATTGATTTTGTACGGGCGTGGCGTGACACGCCCTTTATAACCAAATCAAACCTCTCCGCTCAAATTTACGAAATCGGACAGGGGACTAATAAAACAATTTTTGCCATCCCCACTGAATACATGAACAATTCAGGAATCACCGTCCAAAAAATCTCTCAATTTTATAAAATTTCTCCCTTAAATATTTATGTCATCCATGATGATCTTGATTTAGAGGTAGGAGATTATAAAGTTCAATTTGATCGTGGTCCAGCCGGCCACAATGGCATTAAGTCTATTATTGAAAACTTAGGTACCCAACAGTTTAATCGCATTAGAATCGGTATCGGCAAGTCTCAAAATAATATTCCCGTTGAAGACTATGTCCTCCAGCCATTTTCCTCTGAAGAAAAAGATACAATCAATACTCTAACTCCTGAAATATTTGAAGAAATTAAAAATATTTTGGGCTCATAGTTAAACGGTATAACGCGTCATTCGCATTGACGTATTCTGGGTTCAATTCCCAGTGGGTCCACTATGGTAAAAATCGTTTTAAAATCAGTCGTTAAATCAGTCGGCCACGGGATTAAAAATGACCCCGAAATTAAACGCATCTACAACAAATATCCAAAAACTTTTAGATTTATCAAAAACAGACTTACCATTAATGAAAAATATGGTCTCTATTTAACCATTGGTAGCCTGATTACTTTATTTTTCATTTACTTATTCTTTAAAGTTATTCAAAGCTATATCGGACAAGAAGCTTTAATTCGCGCCGACCTAAGAATCATAAATCTCATCAGTCATTTTCGTACCCCTGAGCTAAACCAATTCATGCTTTTTATCACTTATCTAGCTCAAGGAGAAATCATTGCCATTGCTGTTATTTTTTCCCTAATAATTTTATTCTTACTTCGCAAATGGTCTTATCTTCGCAGTCTTTTAGTTTTTGTGGTCGGAGGAGAATTGTTTGTCTGGGTTATTAAAAACATTGTCGACCGCCAACGACCACCATTATCCGAAGCCTTAGTTACTGAAACCAGTTATAGTTTCCCTAGCGGTCACAGTTTCATTGCCATCGCTTTTTACGGTCTTATTGTTTTTTTTCTTTTCGACAGTCTCAAAAAAAAATATCTCAAAATCATTAGTCTAATCTTAGGAATTATTTTAGTAATTTTAATCGGCACTTCCAGAATTTATCTTGGCGCTCACTGGCCATCAGATGTCCTGGCCAGCTATGCCTCGAGTCTGGCTTGGCTTTCCATTATTATTACCATCACTCATATCAAGAAAAAATTTCATCCCAAAATTATCCAATCACCCCGTTTATCATCTAAAACCATTTCTAAAATTAGTATCCTACTAATAATAATCTTTTCTTTTATTGTTTATCTCTTTTATCAAAACCATCCACTTAAAAATATAACCGTCGCTCCAATTTCTAAAACAATTATCGAAACCAACGAAATTGACACTAAATTATTTACAACCTTACCTAAAATCAGTGAAACCATCACTGCCGCTCCGGCCGAACCGATAAATATTATTATCGTTACTAATAAAAAAGTTTTAAATAAAGCCTTCATTAATTCCGGCTGGTTTTTATTAGATCAGATTAATCCCAAAACTAGTCTAAAAATTATTAGTTCTATTATCAAAAAACAATCTTACCCTCAAACACCTGGCCTTCCAGTTTTTTGGGACACTCGTTCCAATGATATTGGTTTTGGTAAACCTACCTCAGAAAATTTAGCCAATTCTCGCCAACACATTCATTTTTGGGAAACCAATTTCATCACCTCCGATAATCAGTTGATTTGGGTCGGTACTGCTCATTTTGATGAAGAGATAAAAACTATCGGTAAACTAATTTTACCCATTCACACTACTGACAAAATGGTCGACAAAGAACGAGAAGAGATTAAAAATAATTTAGAACAAAATGGTTTCTTAAAATCATTCGAAAAAATTAATCTCACCGGTCTAGCTTATGGATCCAAAAAAAGTGGAAATAATTTTCTTACCGACGGCCAAGCTTATATTTTATACCTCAAAGACAAATGACCAAAAACCAACCAACCGCAATTGGCGATCAACTATTTAAATTTAAAGAAACTTTAGATCAGCGTAAAAAATATATCAAGAATGAATTTCAATCATACGGTCTTGAACTAGCCAAAGAATTAGGTGACTGGAAAAATCGTTCTCTTTATATTCGTTTATCCAAAACCATGGATCGTCAAATTTTAGAAACAGCCAGATATTTTGTCAAAGACCAAAACCCAGGTGCCATTAAAACTCCATATAAGCTCTTTATGTGGAAACTTCGCCAGATTAAAGAAAGTAAATTATAGTATAATTCCAATATATGTCTTTTTTTAAAAAAAATTTTAAGAAAATAATTATTATTACTGTAATTTTACTTATAATTACAGGTGTAACTATTAAAGTCAGATCAACCGGAAACAAAGCTCAAACTTTCGATATTAAAAAAGAAACCACCATTTCTCCGACTAGACAAAACATAAAAGAAGAAATTACCCTAACAGGATCTATCGATGCCACCTCCAAAGCCAATCTTCAATTTCAAACAAGCGGACAACTTGCTTGGATTGGAGTTAAAGTAGGGGATAAAGTAAAAAAATATCAAGCCATCGCTAGCCTAAATAAAGAAGTACTAAAAAAACAGCTTCAATCCGATTTTAATAATTACAAAACAGCTGCTTCTAATTTTTACGATAAAGCCGATGAATATAAAGACTCCGCTCTCACTACCGAAGTTAGAAGAATTCTTGAACGCAATCAAAATACTTTAGATAATTCTGTCATCAATTACGAACTTCAAGATTTAGCTATTAAATACGCCACCTTAGTTTCACCTATTGCTGGTGTAGTCGTTGATATCGAGCAGCCAAATAGTGGTGTTAATATCACTCCCAGTAGTGCTTCTTTCGTCATTATCGATCCAAACAGTCTTTATTTCAGATCAAAAATTGATCAAGAAGATGTTTCAAAAATAAAAGTTGGAGATAAAACAACTATTAAATTAGACAGTTTTCCAGAAAAAACATTTGAATCAGAAATAGAATATATTGCTTTTACCCCAATTACTGGAGAATCAAATACTATATATGAAGTTAGATTTAAGTTTCCAAAAGAAAACGACAATCTTCAATATCGTCTTGGTATGGATGGAGATGCTGTTATTTCTCTAAGAGAAGTTGAAAATGCTTTAACTATTCCGATAGAATCACTCCATCAAGAAAATGACCAGATCTACGTCTTTGTAAAAGAAAATAATAATACTAATATGTCTAAAAAATACGTTAAAACTGGTATTGAAACTGATACTTTTGTTGAAATTTTAGAAGGACTTTCCGAAAATGACCAAATCGTCATCTCTAAATAATTCTAAAACCATTTTGGAATTAAAAAATGTTTTTAAAACTTATTTTTCTAATGAAGATCTTTTTTATGCCCTTAAAAATGTTTCTTTTAAAATTAACGAAGGTGATTTTATTTCTATTACCGGTCCATCTGGATCCGGAAAATCAACCCTAATGCACATTATCGGTTTATTAGACAACCCCACTTCTGGTGAAGTTCTTTTAAATAGAAAAAATATTTCTCAACTTCCCGAAAAAAAATTAGCCCAAATCAGAAACGTTACTCTTGGTTTTGTTTTTCAACAATTTAATTTATTAGCTAAAACTTCATCTTTAGAAAATGTTATTTTACCTTTGGTTTATTCCGATGTACCCCAAAAAGACAGAAATCAAATGGGTATAAAAATGCTAACCAAAGTTGGCCTTCAAGATAAATTTAAAAACACTCCAAATCAACTCTCTGGTGGTCAACAACAACGTGTGGCTATTGCCAGAGCATTAATAAATAATCCTCAAATAATTTTAGCCGACGAACCAACTGGAAATCTCGACAGTAAATCTGGTGCCGCCATCATGAAATTTCTCCACCAATTAAACAAAGAGGGGAAAACTATTGTTTTTGTCACTCATGACTCAGACCTTGCTAAACAAGCTAAAAAAATTATTATTATTAAAGACGGTCAAATAATTTAATTATGCTTAAACCTTCATTTAACGAATTACTTCGCTCAAGTGTCCGCTCTATTTTAAAAAATAAAAGTCGAACTATTTTAACTTCTCTTGGAATTATTATTGGTGTCACTTCAGTAATTCTCTTAACCTCAATTGGTAATGGTCTTAAAGGTTATATCACTAAACAGTTTGATTCTTTAGGAGCAAATTCCATTTATGTTATGCCTGGAAAAGTCTTTAATGACAATGGCGGATTCAGTAATAGTGGGGGGATGATGACTACCAGTTTCACTCAAAAAGATATTAGTTCGTTAAAAAGAGAAATAAAAGATGTCGAAATTATTCCTGTTAATGCTGTATTTACTGACATTAGCTCGTCTCAAGCAACTAAAAAATCAATCGAAATAGATGGTGCTACTGAAGGTTTTGGTAAAGCCACTAATCTTATCCCTTCCAATGAAAATGGTCGTTGGTTTACAAAAGAAGAAGAAGAAAAAAATACCCCTGTTATTGTTTTAGGGTACAAATTAGCCCAAGATCTTTTTCCCAAATCTAGTGCTCTAGGTAAAAAAGTAATAGTTAAAGGTAAAAATCTTAAAGTTATTGGTATTGTTGATAAAAAAGGTGCATCAATGGGTGGACCAAGTATAGATGATCAAGCATACGTTCCTTTATCTATTGCTTTTAATTTTTCTGGAAATGAAAATATAAATACTATTTTGGTTAAAACAATCAATAAAGAGGTAATTGAAAAAACAAAAAAAGATATTACTAAAGTTATGTTAAAAAAATATGACTCAGATGCTTTTTCTGTTTTTGATAGTTCTCAACTTTTGAATTCAATAAATTCAATTATTAATATTCTTACTATCGGTCTTAGTGGCATCGCTGCTATTTCCCTTGTTGTCGGCGGTATCGGCATTATGAACATAATGTTAGTTTCTGTCACCGAACGCACCAGAGAAATTGGTCTTAGAAAAGCCATTGGCGCTTCTCCAAATGCCATTTTAATTCAATTTTTAATCGAGGCTGTTATTTTATCTTGTTTTGGTGGAATAATAGGCATTATTATTGGATTTTTAGGAACGTTAGCTATTAATCCATTTTTTCCCGCCAAAATCACCTTATCCTCTGTTCTATTAGCTTTTGGTGTTTCATCAGCTGTCGGTATCATATTTGGAGTTGCTCCAGCCAGAAAAGCCTCCAAACTTTCCCCAATCGAAGCCCTTAGATACGAATAGTTTTATTTTGCTATTATTAATAAAGTGAAACAAAATTTACTGTTTGATTTATTGCCAACAATTATTGTTTTTTTTATAGTTTCTATTTTTTGGGTTATTTTTGGAATTTCCAATATTGAAATACTCTACCTATTAATTGGCCTAATTTTAGGACATATCTTTCTCGATCTCGATCATGTCATTTATTGGTTTTACCGAAAACCCAACACTGACGAAAGCCGAATTATAAAAAACACTCTCGAAAAAAAAGACTTTAAGTCATTTTTTAAATTAATAAAAGCGGCCAGAACTAGTCATGATAATTTAATTTTCCATCATTATTTCTTCCAAGTTAGTATCAATTTGATTTCATTTTTTATTTTTATTTCTTCATCAAACATTTTTTGTCTTTCTTTTCTTTTATCCATCAATTTACATCTCTTAACCGACGAAATTCGAGACTATTTACGTAATCCAAAATTTCTTCAAAATTGGCTTTTTGCAAGGGAAGAAAAACAATTGTCAATAGAATCTCTTAAAAATTATTTAATAATTTTTATTATTCTCTTCTTTATTTTCCTATTCCTTCTTGTAAAATCTAAAACATGATTATGTCATCACCTCAACTTTTCGATGATGCTAAAAAATTTTTATCTCAACATCAACAAGATTTATTGAGCGATGTTGAAACCGTTCTCCAAAGAATTGATTCTGTTGACAATATCCACGATTATTCTTTTTTTGTTGCTCCAATTTCCAAAGCTTACGAAGGATTTTTGAAAGATTTTTTCCTTAAAATAGGTATTATTTCTGAAAATGACTACGAAAGTGATCGTTTTAGGGTTGGTAAAACTTTAAACCCATCTCTTCGTTATAAAAGATTTTCCGTTTTTCAAAAGTTAGCCGATATTCACAATGATGGTGAAGAATTAGCCGAAGATCTCTGGACCGCCTGGAAGTTCGGTCGAAATGAAATTTTTCATTATTTTCCCAATACATCTCAAGATTTAACTTTAATACAAGCCCAAGAAAGAATCGATTTACTTTTAAAAACAATTATTAAAGCAGGGGAGTTTTTAGTCAAAAACAAAGAAATTATTCGTCAATCTCAATCAACTTATTATTAAAATTCAAAGGCACTGGTATTTTTTCAGCACTCCCTGGTACGTCAAAAATTAAAGTTGGACAAGCTAATCCAGAAAGTTTCCTTCTCAACTCTGTCATAATCTCTATTTCTTTCTTTAACGGTACTATAAAATGTTCTATTCCTTCAATCTTATTGCACTGATAGATATTGTAAGGTCTAACGCCAAGTTTAATTAGCCTAGAAAAAAGTTTTTCTAAAACTTCAAACGAATCATTTACTCCTTTTAAAAACACTGATTGAGAATATAAAATTACACCTGTCTTTCTAATTTTTTTAATAGCCAATTCAACTTTTGAATTTAATTCTTTGTAATGATTAATATGAATTGAAAGATAAATTATTTGTTTATATTGTTGTCTTAAAATTTTTAAAAACTCCTCTGATACCAATAATGGAGCAGTAATCACCGCTCGAGTGTGAATTCTAAAAATTTTGATTTGGTCCAAAACTTTTAATTTTTTAATTAAATAATCTAATAAATCTACCATCATCAACGGTTCACCACCCGAAAAAATCACTTCTGTAATTTCCTTATGTTGGATAATATATTCCACAATTTTATCAATATCCTTTTTATTTAATACTTCTCTATTTTCCTCTTTTTTCCACTTCCTATAACAAAATTCACATTCCACTGGACATTTTAAAGTTAACTCAATTAAAACCCTGTTTTCATATCTCCTAATTAGGCCTTTGGTTGGGGTATATTTGTCTTCTTTAAAAAGATCCCTGGTCATGGAGATATGTTATCATACAACCATGAAAGAACTAGAGATTAATATTTCTAAAAATATTGATGCTAATATTGGATCAATCAACAGCCTCGAATTTCAAGAAAACGGAACTGAGCGTCTTAAAGGGTCATACACAAAATTAGTCAATAACAGCCAAGAAATTTTTGATCATTTAAAACAATCTATTCCCAATTTACTCGACCAAAATCCAAGCCGACTTTGCAGTCGTTATTTTGTCACCAAAAAAGGCATAGCCAATCTAACTTCTTTAATTGATGATCAAAGAATAGAAAAATTTTTACTTAAAGTCGAAGCTCAAATTCCTTTAGGTAAAATAGATCGATTAAATAACCAAGAAATTTTTTGGGTATGGGTGGGAGGTAACACTAAAAATCGAAACCTTGATCCAACTTTAGAAAAACAATTTTTAAAAGAAATCCATCAAAAATCAGAAATTCAATTAAAATCTCATATTGAACAAATCCCCAATAATTATCGTTTCGTTTTATTGGGAACAAAAAAAAGGATAAGTCAACTTCAAACAAATGAGGTTCCAAAATTCGTTAAATTTGAAGAAATAACTAAAGATTACGCCACTCAAATTGCTAAATTATACAAAGACAGGATGCCTATCTATGTTGCTCCAAATGATGATCCTGAATATATTTTGAATACAGTAGCCGATAGTAATGAAACCGTCCTCTTGGTTGGAATTAATACTCAAACCAATCAAATAGAAGCCGTCATGGCTAATGAATTTACTCAATATCCATTAGAAGACACTACTATCAACATTTGTGAATCAAATGATTGGATTAAAAAAAGAGGTAGTGAAATACCAAAAGAAGTTTTATATACGGTTCTAAATATTGGTATGATTAATGCTATTAATCATCAAATCGACGGTATTGAAGTTGAATGTGTACCAGAAAGTATTAAACTTGCCAAAGAAGTTGGTGGTTTTGAAGCCACTAAATATTTTTTAAAACGAACCTCTTTTATGGTTACCGATGGTAAAAATATTGAAGCCAATGACACTACTATTCCTCCAGAATATAGAAAATTTAATTCACTTTTTTTATTCTATATCACTCCACCAACTCAATCTTGGCAATTTTGGAAAGAATTAAGTCAAAAAACCACTTAAAAAAGAAAAAACATTCTTACCAACGTCTTCATGGTAACCACCTTCTTGAACAATTACTGTTGGGCAATTTAAAGATTCTATTTCTTTAGCCATATTTTGGTAATAATCATTTGTTAATTTAAAATCACCCAACAAGTCTTTTTTGTAGGTATCCAATCCTAAACTTATAACTAAATATTTCGGGCCAAAAATTTTAATTTTTTCTAGAGCTTTTTTTAAAGCTTTAGAATAATCATTATCATTAGCACCCGAAGATAAAATTATATTTAAATTTTTATTTTCACCTAAACCCACACCAATTTCATCTTCAAAACCCCAATAATAAGGAAATTTATTTCGTGGATCTGCATGAATGGAAACAGTTAAAACATCACCTCTATCATAAAAAATATCTTG
Organism: Candidatus Shapirobacteria bacterium; assembly: GCA_041661765.1. Taxonomy (GTDB): domain Bacteria; phylum Patescibacteriota; class Microgenomatia; order UBA12405; family UBA12405; genus WARW01. The sequence goes on from JBAZTV010000003.1 coordinate 26,093, forward strand.
CGTTCCGTTACCATGATGATAATCAATATCCAAAACAGCTACCGTTCCTAATTTTGACAAATATTGAGCTGCAATCGCTGCATTATTTAAATAACAAAAACCTCCCATTAAAGATTTCATTGCATGATGTCCTGATGGTCTAGTCAAAGCATAAACTATTTTATTTCCATCAACTACTTTTTTTGCTGCAGTATAAGCAACAGCCGCACTAGACAAAATACTAGTAAAAATATTTTTAGAAACCGGAGTATAGATATCTAAGCTAAATCTCCCTAATTTAGGTAAAAAACTCGATAACTCACGTTTTTTATCATGCCAAAAATCAGTCGGAAAATGATATGCCTCATCAATAATTGATTTATCTAAATCTCCCAAAAAATCCACATAATCTGAATCATGGATTTCTTTAATAAATTCTGTTTCTAAATTTTCCGGACCAAATTCAACACCTATATTTTTTTTCTTTAACTCACTTAATATATTGTCTATTCTTTTAACTTGATCAAAATGTTCCTCATTCCATAATAAAACTGGACTATATTTTTTATTTTCCAAACTGTAAATAATTGGAATTTTATTCATTACTACTATTTAAAATAGTAATAACTCTTAAATCTTGAATACTTTTTAAGTCAGCCAAAATCATAGCCAACCTATCCATTCCAATAGCGATTCCTGCACATTTTGGTAATTTTTGTAAAATATCTATAAAATTATAATCTGGTTCTATTTTAATCATCTTTGTTTTTTCTCTAATTTGAATATCTTCTTCAAATCTTCTTCTATGTTCCTCTATATTAGTTTTTTCAGTGGAAGCATTACCGCAATTTCCCAATTCAATTCCCTCTATGTAAAATTCTAATCTTTCAGCAATGTTTTTTTCTTTATTATATTGAGCCGTAGCTGCTAATTCTCGTGGATATTCGTAAATAAAAGTCACTAAACCATCTTTTCCTAAATTTGGCTCCACTTCAATTCCGTAAATCTGAGACCAAACATCAGTATAATCCATTCCTTCAGTTCGATAACCTTTTTCCTTTGCTTGTCCAAAAAAAATCTTATGATTAAAAATATCAGTTATTCCGGCATATTTTTTAAAAGCCTCAGCCACAGTAATTTTTTCATAAGTATTTAAGTTTATTTTTTTACCCTGATACTCCAATTCATTTTTATTAAACATTTTTTTGGCCATAAACCTCAACATTTCCATCACATCTTCGATAATATCGAAATAATCACCATTTACCCGATAAAATTCCAACATTGTAAATTCATAGGAATGTTTTTTTTCGACCGGCTCATTATTTCTAAAAGATTTTCCCAAAAAATAACAATTACCAATTCCTCCAACTATTAATCTTTTTAAAAACAATTCTGGCGACGGAATTAGATACATTTCCTGTTTATCTTTATTAAATAAATTTTTAGTTTCAAAAATTTCCAAATAAGACTCTGGTATTAGTTTAGGTGAGAGTAGGGGAGTATCGATTTCTTCAAAATCATTTTTTTGCAAAAAAACACTTGCCAATCCTTTTATTTTCAAAAAAATCTGATGGTTTTTTAAATTATCAATTTTACATTCAATTTCCATAGGACCTATTATATCAATCTTATTATTATTGACATAAACATTAAATCTAGTAATATAAAGACATGATAAAAATTAATCTCGATCAAAATAAATGTATTGGTTGTAATACCTGTGTTTTAATGGATCCAGAAACTTTTGAAATGGATACCACTATATACAAGGCCAAAGTTAAAAAACAGCCAGAAATTATTACTGACAATATCAAGTCCGCTGTTGAGGCTTGTCCTGTCAGTGCCATTACTATCGAACAATAAATTAATAATTTATAAAAAAATATGGTCAAAATCAAAAAATCAATTAAAGAAAATAGTTCTCCAAAAACTATAAAAGAATTAAATAAAATTTATATAAAAGTCCCTCTAATTGGGGTTATTCTGTTTCTACTACTATTAGTTGCTGCTTCTTTCGCTGCCGGATTCTCTTTAATGAAAATCAAAAATGGAGACAATCCATCAACAGTTACCGATACAAAATTAACCTCTGGTAATGTTTTTGATGCAGATAATACTGATAAACCAGAATTAGATTTTTATGTTATGAGTTTTTGCCCATACGGTAATCAAATGGAAACTACCCTTCGCCCTGTCTTTGACCTTCTTGGCGACAAAGTCACCATTAAGCCTCGTTATATTTTTGAAAAAATAGAAGGCGATTTAACTACCTACTGTAAAAACAGTAGTCCAGACGCAACCAATTGCGCTACTTATGTCAAAAATAGTAATGGTCAACTCAAAGATGTTGATGATTGTAAAAACCAAATTGCCGCTATGGTTAAAACCTGCAATAATGAAAGTCAATATTTAAAAATAGGTAATAACCTTTATTCATCCCTGCATGGTCGAGTTGAGGCAAATCAAGATGTTCGAGAACTTTGTGCCTACAATTTAGCTGATAATAAAAAACTTTGGTGGGATTTTGTTAAAAACGTCAATGATAACTGCACAGTACAAAACGCTGATACTTGTTGGGAAGAGCAAGCCACTAAAGCTGGTCTCGATGCCAATAAAATTACTGAGTGTTTCAACAAAGATGCTGCTAATTTAATTGAAGCAGAAATTGCTGATACTACTAAAAATAAAATTTCTGGATCTCCAACTTTAATGATAGCTGACAAAGCTTTTCCTCCAACAATTGACAGTGCTTCAACTGACCAAAACATCAAAATTGGAAAAGAAGTTTTTACTTTAGCCAATACTCGCACTTCAAATGTGATTAAAGCTGCTCTTTGCACTGGTTTCAAAAATCAACCAAAAGAATGTAAGACTAAAATAGAAGAAGCAGTTGCTGCCAATGGCCAACCTGCTGCTGCAGTCGCTGCTGGCGGTGGTTGCGCCGCTCAATAGTTTTTTGCAATTTAAAAACCCTCCGAAATTTCGGAGGGTTTTTTGGTTATAATCTACCTATGAAACTCAATTCCCATCAAATCCGCAAATCAAAAGTAGGGGATTCTTTAAAGCTACAAAAACAAATCAAAAGAAATCCAATTGTTTTAGTTTTAGATAATGTCCTAGATACTTACAATATTGGCTCTTTTTTTCGTCTGGCCGATGCCTTAGCTGTCGAAAAAATTTGTCTTTGTGGTCCAGTAGTCACTCCACCAAACATAAAAATTCACCGAGCTTCAATTGGCACTTGGAAGTGGGTTCCCTGGGAACAATATCAAAACACAAAAGAATGTATTGAAAAACTTAAAAAAGACGGTTATCAAATCATTGCCTGTGAACAAACCAAAGACAGTATTAATTATTTAGATGCCAAATATAAATTTCCAGTCGCCATAATTGCTGGCAGTGAATCATTTGGAATCTCTAAAGATGTTTTAAAATTGGTTGATAAAGTAGTAGAAATACCTATGTTTGGGATAAATATCTCTCTAAACGTTTTAGTTGCCACTTCTGTTATCAGTTTTGATGTTGTATCTAAACTTACACATAAAAAAGCCTAAAGTAGGGCATTTTTTAAAAAATAATTTTATACAATTTTATACAAAAATTTATCCTAAAGATAGGAATAATTTGCTTGTTGTAAAGCTAATTTTGCTCTGTTAAAATGAATTCATGCCTCAGACAAAACAAGATTATACTGGCGAACAAATTATAGTTTTAGAAGGATTAGAACCAGTCAGAAAACGACCAGCCATGTATATTGGCTCCACTGATACCAGAGGACTACACCATTGTTTAGTCGAAATCATTGACAATTCCATCGACGAAGCTCTCGCTGGTTTTGCTAAAAACATTTGGATCATCATTCATCCCGATAATTCCGTAACTGTCGCCGACGACGGCCGTGGTATTCCTATAGATATCATGCCTAAATTTAAAAAACCAGCAGTTGAAGTCATTATGACTACACTTCATTCTGGAGGTAAATTTGAAGGTGCTGCCTATAAAGTTTCTGGTGGTCTTCACGGTGTCGGTGCCGCCTGTGTTAATGCTCTTTCTAGTCTTTATCAAGTAGAAATTCGTCGTGACGATAAAATTAATTTTATTGAATTCTCAAGAGGTTTTCTAAAAACAAAACTAACTCAAATTCCAGAAACCAAAATTGAAAAACTAAAAAAAATAATTCCACTAAAAACTTCTGGTACCACCACTACTTTCTATCCTGATCCAGAAATTTTTAAAGAAACTACCGAATTTGACTCTAAAGTAATTATTAAATCAATTAAAGATCGCGCCTATCTTACCTCCAAAATTTTCTTCCATTTTTATGACGAAAGAAATAATACTCAACATCATTATTATTTTGAAGGCGGCATTATTTCCCTAATTCGCGAATTAAATAAAAATAAGACAATTGCTCATGAACCAATTTATCTCCATCGTGAAGAGGATGGAGTTGATGTCGAAGTTGCCATCCAATATAACGATTCGTTTCAAGAAAACACTCCATCGTTTGTTAATATTATTAACACCCACGAAGGCGGAACTCATTTAAATGGTTTTAAAATTGCCTTAACTAAGGTAATTAGAGATTATGCCGCTAAAAAAGAATTATTAAAAGCCAAAGATGACACCATCACTGGTGATGATGTTCGTGAAGGTCTTACTGCTGTTGTCTCCATTAAAATGGGATCTAAAGATCTCCAATTTGAAGGTCAAACCAAAGGTAAATTAGGTAATAGTGAAGTTCAACCCATCGTTAATAAAATTGTTAAAGAAGAACTAGAAATTTATTTTGAAGAACATCCTGATATTGCCAAAATTATTGTTGGCAAAGCCCTATTAACCATTCAAATTCGCAAAGCTGCAAAAGCTGCTAGAGACGTCATTATGCGCAAAGGTGCTTTTGAATCTTTAGGTCTTCCCGGAAAACTAGCCGATTGCCAATCAAAAGATCCAGCCGAAAGTGAAATTTACATCGTTGAAGGAGACTCTGCTGGTGGTTCTGCAAAACAGGGGAGAGATCGTCGTTTTCAAGCCATTCTTCCTCTTTGGGGTAAAGCCCTTAATACTGAAGGTATGCGTCTTGATAAAATCGTTGGTTCTGAAAAACTAAAAGATTTCATTATTGCCTTAGGTATGGGTATTGGTGAAACATTTAACCTTCAAAAACTCCGTTATCATCGCATTATATTAATGTCCGATGCTGATGTTGATGGTGCTCATATTGCTACTCTTCTTTTAACTTTTATTTTCCGTCATTTACCTCAAACCATTGAAGGTGGTTTTGTTTACATAGCCATGCCACCACTTTATCGCATTAAACAAGGTAAAAATTCTAAATATGTTTATACCGATGAAGAAAAAGAATCTTATTTAAAAACTATCGACACCTCAAAATCTTATGACATTCAACGTTATAAAGGTTTAGGTGAAATGAATCCTCAACAACTTTGGGACACCACCATGAACCCTGAAACTCGACTTCTTAAAAGAATTTCTATTGGTGATGCCCAAAAAGCCGATGAAATATTTCGTATTTTAATGGGTGAAGATGTTCCACCTCGTAAAAAATTCATCATGACTCATGCTCATTTAGCAACATTAGATTTATAAGGGAGAAAAAAATATGGCTAGTAATATAGAAGATAAAATCCAAAACAAAACTCCATTTAATATTGGTAAGATTCTTGATGTCGATCTTGTTCCTGAAATGGAAAAATCTTACCTCGATTATTCAATGAGTGTTATCGTTCAACGCGCTCTTCCAGACGTTCGGGACGGCATGAAACCGGTTCATCGTCGCATTATTTACGCCATGAATCAAGCCGGCATGACTCCCAGCAGTAAAAATGTAAAATCAGCCGCTGTTGTCGGTGATGTTTTAAAATCTTATCATCCACACGGCGACATGTCTGTCTACATGGCTCTCGTTCGTATGGCCCAAGAATTTTCCCTTAGATATCCTCTGATCAAAGGTCAAGGAAACTTTGGTTCAATCGACGGCGATCCTCCAGCCGCCATGCGTTACACTGAAGTTAAAATGGATAAACTAACTGCTGAAATGGTCACTGACATCAATAAAAATACTGTCGAGATGATGCCAAACTACGACGCCTCAACTGAAGAGCCAACTGTTCTTCCAGCTAGAATTCCCAATCTTTTATTAAACGGTGCCGACGGTATTGCTGTTGGTATGGCCACTCGCATTCCACCTCATAATTTAAAGGAATTATGCCAGGCCATTGATTTTATTTTAGACAAAAGTCGTCTTGAAAGAATCGAATCCGAAGTTGAAATAAATAATCTTTTAATTCAACCCAAAACCACCATTGATTTAGTTTTAAAACCAATTTACGAACTAGAAAAAGAACATTTTAATTTTGAAACCAGTGCCACTGTCGAAGATTTAACTAAATTTGTTCAAGGCCCAGATTTTCCTACCTCAGGAGAAATTTACGGAAAAACCGGCATTCTTGAAATGTATGCCACTGGCCGTGGTAAATTTATTGTTCGCGGTAAAACCAATATAGAAGAAACCAAATCTGGTCGAATTAGAATCATTATTACTGAATTACCTTACCAAGTAAATAAGGCCGAATTTGTCAAAAAAATTGCTGATTTAGTTCGTGACAAAAAAATAATTGGCATCTCTGATCTTCGCGACGAATCCGATCGTCATGGTATTAGAGTTGTGGTTGAAATTAAAAAAATCGGCAGACCAAAGTCAGTTTTAAACAAACTCTTTAAATATACCGCTCTTCAATCATCTTATTCAGCCAATATGTTGGCTCTGGTTGACGGTGTTCCTCAAACTCTCAACTTACGTCAAATGTTACTTCTTTTCCTTCGACATCGAGAAACAGTTATTCGTCGTCGCACCATTTTTGATCTCAAAGGCATGATGATGCGTTCTCATATTCTCGAAGGTCTTAAAAAAGCACTCGATATCATCGACGAAATTATTAAAACCATTCGTGCTTCAAAAAGTACTGATGAAGCTCGAGAAAATTTAATAACCAAATTTGAATTTACAGATCTTCAAGCCAATGCTATTCTTGAAATGCAACTTCGTAAACTCGCCGCCCTCGAACGTCAAAAACTCGAAGAAGAATTAAAGAATGTATTAGAGACAATCAATGAATTAACCGCAATCATCACCAAACCAGAAATTATGGTTGCTGTTCTAAAAAAAGAAAACAGTGAAATTATTGAAAAATATGGAGATGTTCGAAAAACTAAAATATTTGTTCGAGGTCTAGACGATTTTAGTGAAGAAGATTTAATTCCAAACGAAGCCGTTCTTATCGCTCTTACTAAAACAGGTTATATTAAACGAGTTGCCAAAGAAACCTATCATACTCAAAAACGCGGTGGTGTCGGTGTCGTTGGTATGACCACTAAAAATGAAGACGAAATTGAATGTATGCTTTCCGTTGACACCCACGATGATCTCTTATTTTTCACCAACCGCGGTCGAGTTTTTAAAACCAAAGTTTGGGATGTTCAAGAAGGTAGTCGACAAGCCAAAGGTCAGGCAGTCGTCAATTTAATTAATACTATTCAAGGTGAAACTGTTCAAACAATTCTTCCTATTAGTAAAAATACTAAAGCTAAGTTTATTTTACTTGCCACAAAAAATGGAGTTGTCAAAAAGACTTCTATTGATAAATTTAAAAATATTCGTCAAACCGGTTTAGCCGCCATCAAACTCGATCTCAATGATCAACTTACTTGGGCTAAACTAACCGAAGGTGATAACCAAATATTTTTAGTTACTAAAAATGGTAAATGTATTCGTTTTGATGAAAGAGATTGTCGACCAATGGGTCGTCAAACTCGAGGTGTTCGAGGCATTCTTCTTAAAGAAGGTGACACCCTAGTTGGTATGGCTGTTGTCCCCAGTGTTATTGATAAAAAAGAAAAGGGGATTTTTAAACACCTTCTAGTTGTCACTGAAAATGGTGTCGGTAAAAGAACTGATGTCTATCTCTACCCTTCCCAAAAACGAGGTGGTATCGGCATTAAAGTTGCCAATCTCAGTGTTAAATCCGGTAAAATCGCCGCCGCTCAAGTCGTTTCTGAAGTTGATGAATTAGTTGTTCTTGTTTCCAAAAAAGCTATAACCATCAAACTACCATTAAAAAATATTCCCACCCTTAGTCGTAACACTAAAGGAGTTATCCTTATGCGTTTCAAATCCACCGATGACAAGCTAAATGCCATGACTATTATTGACAAAAATGATTCCGCCGTGGAAGACGAAAAAATCAAATAAAATAAAATCTATTTGGTAGAGACGGTCCGAAATTTCGGACCGTCTCTACATATTTTATTAATACTATAAGACATACACATTTAATAAGCACACATTAGCAGATAATATAAATAATTGCTAATACACCCCATATTTCTATTTTTGGCCTAAATTAGGGATAAATTCAACACTACTAAAGATAAACCGAATGAAAACAGTGCAGGGGAGTGATTTTTATAAAAATGGCCTCACTATAGGGTATTAATATTACATGTGATCTTATTTATTACCACTATGAAATTTCTCATGAACTTCTCTTAATCTAGCATCTGTCACATGGGTGTAAATTTGAGTCGTAGCAATATTTTTATGTCCCAAAAGTTCTTGGACTGATCTCAAATCCGCTCCAGATCGAAGCAGGTCAGTCGCCATTGAATGTCTTAAAGTATGAGGCGTCGCATCAACCGGTAAATTCGCCGTTTTTACATAATGCTTCACCAATCTTTGCACCGATCTAACCGTCAATCTAACTTTTTCTTCACTCGCTGGAATTTCATTTGGCCGCAAGACTCTACTAAACAGGGGTTTATATTTGTCCTCTCGACTCATTAAATATTTTGCGACATAATCAGCTGCTTGCCTAGAAATAAAAACCACTCTCGCTCGTCCACCTTTTCCAATCACTCCAAACTCTCTGGTTTTTAAATTAATTTGGTCACGATTCAAATGAACCAATTCCGAAACCCGCAATCCAGTTGAAAACAAAAGTTCTAAAATTGCTCTGTCTCTAAAACCATTTTTACTAGAGGGGATTGGCTGCACTAAAAGTCTCTCCATCTGTTGAGCATCTAAAAATTTTAATGAATGATCTTTAACTTTCGGCACATCCAATTTTTCTGGTTGAAGCACTTTGTAATCATTTTTAATCAACCATTTCAAAAATGACCTCAGGGCAATCACATAATAACCTTGCGTCACCAATTTCATTTCTCCCACAGTTCCCTTCTGTCTGGCCAAAAACAATCTAAACCTTCTCACCATATCCGAAGTTATATCATTAATTGTATTTTTTTCATTTTCCTTTTTTCCTTCTGATAAAAACTTTGTCAAGACTTCTAAATAATGCTGATAATTTCTAATCGTCAATCTTGAACAATTTTTTTCAATTTCCAGATGCTCTAAAAATCGCCTAATCAAAATATTCAAATCATTTTCCATAAACTATCTTATCATGATACCAATTAAGAGGTAAAAGTAATCAGAAAATTTTTAATCTTCATTTCTAGGGGCTCTGGTGACGTCTTAGGTTCATTTTGCCTATCTTTAGGCACAATTATCAAAATCTCCTCTTTAAAATAGTACAGGGGAGTCAATCACCAAATTTTAAACCCAAAGACCATCTATAAAGCAGGCAAGTCAAATAGGGAATTTGTTTATTAATTAATTATTAAAAATAAATAAATAAAAGCATGATCCAAATAAAAGAAAAAATAAAAATTTTGAAAAAGACAAAAAACAGCACTCCCCCTACCTAACTCTTTAGTTAATGTCGCAAAAGATACATTGTGCGACATAGCATATTTAGCCACCTTCTGCTAGGAGATAGGAATAAAAACTCTTTTCCCTCTCTTAGTTATTTATTAATTAATAATTAATTCTCCATTATTAATTAATTGATAAATAACTCTTACTCCTCCCTCTTGGGCAGTCCTTTTTGATACATTCGGTAAAAAATAGGTTTTCCACATAGACTATATCACACTATATCACCTGCTCCGTGAAAACTATAGTATATTTCGTGAAAATATTATAGGATGTTTTATATTATAGGACTCCCCTCCGCCCTGCCCACCTGTTCTTAAAAAAAATTAAAAAACTATAAACTTTAAATTAAAATACCCGTTTTTTTAACCTAACTCTGGTTTTTTTATAGATTAAAAAAATAGTTCATTGCCTATCATCTACAATTTAAAAATTAATTCTAAACTCCCCTGTTTTAAGAACAAAAAACCATCAAATTATACCTATCTTTCCATTAAAAATAAATATAAAGTCGCTCTGTCTCAGCCAAAGGCTGATCGGCCTCTGGCCGAAAGGGAGGTGCCCGCATGGCGGAGGGTTTTATTTTATAAACCCACCCACTTGTATATTCCAAAGCCTTTTATAAACACCTTTTTCTTGTTTAATTAATTTTTCATGAATTCCTTCCTCAACAATCTTTTTATTATCTATAACTACAATTCTATCCGCTTTTTTAATAGTAGATAATCTATGAGCAATTATAATCACCGTTTTATTTTTCATTAACGCATCCAATGATTCTTGTATAAATCTTTCTGATTCCGAATCTAAACTTGAAGTAGCCTCATCTAAAACCAATATTGGTGCGTTTCTTAAAATTGCCCTAGCAATAGCCACTCTTTGACGTTCACCACCAGAAAGCTTGATTCCTCTTTCCCCAACAAAAGTATCGTAACCAAAATGCAATTTACTTATAAATTCATCACAATGTGCCAATTTAGCCGCCCTAATTACTTCTTCATCAGTCGCATCAAACTTACCATATCGAATATTTTCCATCAAACTCCTGTGAAATAATATCGGATCTTGCGGCACTAAACTAATATTGTTTCTTAAACTCTCTTGAGTAACCTGTGAAATATCCTGACCGTCAATCAATATTTTCCCTTTTTGTATTTCAAACATCCTTAATAATAATTTAGTTAGTGTCGTCTTTCCTGCACCAGATGTTCCTATCAATGCCACAGTTTCTTTTGCCTTAATTTCTAAACTAAAATCATCAATAATACTTTCGTCTTCTTCATAAGCAAAACCAACATTATTAAAATTTATTTTTCCAAACTTAACTTTCAAATCACTAGCATTTTTTGTATCAACAATTTCATGTGGAATATTCAAAATAACTGTCATCTCCTCAGCTTCAGCCAATTTTTCATATATCTTCATAATTATTTTACCAAAATCCCAAACCATCGACATCACAAATATAATATAAGTTTGTATTAATACAAAATCACCAACAGTTATAACATCTCTACTCCAAAGTTTAATTGCAAAATAAAATATTCCTACTTCTAAAAACACCAGTAAAAGTGATTGTAAACCATAAAATCCTGAACCTAACTCCCAAGCAAACACTCTCACTTTATGTAAATTATCTGCCAAATTAGAAAAACTATTGTTTTCCTTTTTATATCCGTTAAATAACTTTATATTAGCATTATTAGTTACCGTATCAGCCAAAAAACTACTTGTAGCCGTTTCTGCTTCACTTCTCTGAATATCAAATTTTAATTTATATTTAGTAAAAATCCAATTAATTAATAAGAATAATATTATCCAAACCAATATTCCCAACCCCAAATAAATATTAATCTTAGCCAAAACAATAATAATAATTGATATTTTTATAAACGATGGTAGTAACTGATAAAAAAATTGATCTGCTAGAACTTCAAAAGCACCAATAAAACTTTTAACTTTTTTAACAATAGAACCAGTAAAACTATTAGAAAAATAAGCAAAAGAATGATAATGTAAATAAGAAAAGCATTCCTTGCTTAAATCTGTCATGATTTTTGACTCATAGAAATTTAAAATGAAGAATGCAACTCGCCAAAAAAACCACTTAAGTAATTTCAATACTGATATCACTAACAAAATCGAAAACAAACTTACGGTTAAAATATCTTTAGGCTGGTTTTCAGTTAAAACATTAAAAAAATTCTTAAAATATATAGGAATTATTGACTCTAATACTGAACCAGTAATAATTAAAAAACACAAACTAAAACTGAGCAATTTATAATTACCCATATTCTTTAAATAATACTTAACTGTTTTTTTAGTGTTATCTTTCATCCTTAGTAAAATTGATTATATCCTATTTAATCACCTGAAATTCCAGTCAGTATTATTCCTAAAATAGTCGCTATTCCGACCCATACAAAAACTAACCAAGTCCTTTTAAATAATCTACCCCTTAATTCAGCATGTAATAAACCGTTTATTATATAAACTATCATCACTAAATAAATTGATCCTTTAAAAATACCAATCGGCCAAAAACTTAAAATCAATGCTATTTCTGAGACCAAAAGTGATGGCATTAATATGTAATACCAAATGTTTTTATCCTTTCCATCATTAGCCAATTCTATTGTCACACTAAAAAATATATATAAAAAGATTATCATCGATATAATAAAAACGAACAGCATGTTTAACCAATAAACCAATTTAAAAGAGAATAAACTGTTAAACAAAAAAAATGAAGTCAACAATAATAAAATTAATCCAACAGTATAAGCAGCTCTATATAAGGGTGGAGTCCTAAACCCAATTGCCACTAAAAACACATTTTCCACTAAAAACATAGCATAACAAATAAATCCAAAAAATAAACTGTACATTAAACTTAAAAATAAATTTTGGGGTAATAAAATTGCAAATAAAGCAAAACCAATAAAAAAAGCAGTCGGCATTACCATCGACATCAAACGAATATATACACTCTTATCAAATACAATTCCCAATCCAAACCAAAAACAAAAAATTATTAAAACAATACCTATAAATAACCCATAATAATGAGATTCATAAGGTAAACTTAAAAAAAAATAAAAACCAACTGACGCTAATAAAGATGAAATAAAATACTTAAATCTTTTTGACATTAGTATATTATACCTTCTTATAATCGAATCCCATAAAAACATTTACCACATCATCATTTTCTTCCAATTCTTCCACCATATCCATAATTTTACCCACTTCTTCTTCTGAATTAAGCATAACTGGGTTATTTGATCTTAAAACCAATTCTGACCTATTTATAGTTAAACCCATATCCTCTATCTTTTTTACTACACTATCCAAATCATTTGGCTCTACTAAAACAATATTCCCATCAAAATCAACTGCCCCAGCATCAATTAATTCCAATTGCTTTTCTTCAGGAATTTCACCATTCTGCTCCACAAAATCCAACTCTATCTCCCCTACTCTTTTAAATTGAAATAATACTGAGTTGTTATCCCCTAAACTTCCACCATAATTTCTAAAAATTAATTTAATTTCACCCAAAATTCTGTTTTTATTATCCGTTTCTAGTTCAATCACAACTGGCACTCCAAAAGGACCATAACCTTCCATTGTCATTACTACCAAATTTGCTTTTCTTGACTCAAACTTAGCAATTAATCTATCAATATTTTCCTTTGGCATATTTACTTCTTTTGCTTTCTCAATCGCCGCCTTTAAACCCACTCCGTCTCTGATTGCTGTCAAAATATTTTTTGATGCTCTAGTAAAAACTGCACTTCTCTTTTTATCCTGCGCTCCCTTTCGATTTTTAATATTTGACCATTTAGAGTGACCTGACATAAATTAATTCCTATTTAAATAACTAGAGTATTTTATCATTGAAGCTAAATTATCACCAAAATATAATTCCAACTCATTTTCATTCAAAGTTTGATCATATTTTTTATCACAATCAAAAATTTTATTGATCATTTTCCATCCATAATTTAAATCAACCTTATCTCCATAAACCATTAAACATTTATCTATTTTTCCTTCATTATTATCAGCCGAAATCACCGAAAATCCTGACCATTCCAATCTTTTTGTCATAAAACCAGCCAAACCACTTTCACTGGTATTATTAAAAATTGACAACCTTAAATCCTCATTATTTAACCTATTTTCCGAAAAATCTCTAACCATAATCTCACTTAAAAATAATTCATTTTGATCTAAACTTCCATCTATTTTTTCCTCTTTCAAAAGCATTTTATCATAATTGATTCTGTATTTTAACCAATTTAAAAATCCTAAATTATCAATCAAAACCGAATCTTTTTTCCAATCATTAACTGAATTCAAAACTAAAATCTTATCCGTTAAAAATCCAAAATTATACCAAAAAACATCCTTCATTAAATCTATTTTTTTCTCTTGTTCTAAAATATTTTTAACTTTTTTATTGTTATACCAAGACATTCCATATGGAATCCAAATATCAACCTCAGGCCCCAAATTTAACACATTAATCATTTTTCGCTCATCAGAAATCGATACTAAAACAATTCCATCACTAGCAATTATTCCCAATTTATAGTCTAAATTTTCACTTTTATCTCTCTTTTTCAAAAAACCAACTAAAATTAAAATTGCCAAAAATAATAATAAAACCAATCCTAACAATAATTTTAAATTCAGTATTTTTTTTGTTTTAGCATTCTTCATATTTCTTTAAAATTTCAACCAAATCTTCAGGCAAATCTATTTCCACTTTCATTTCCTGATTACTAATTGGATGTTCAAAAATTATTTTATACGCATGCAAAAATGGCCTTTTAAAACCATCAAGAACTTCCCCTCCATAAACTTTATCACCTACCAACGGCCATCTTAAATGACTCAAATGAACCCTAATTTGATGCGTTCTTCCAGTTTTTAAATCAATATCCAACAAACTATAAGTTTTTCCATTTTTTTTATATTTTTTAATTAATTTAAATTTTGTTAATGCTCTTTTTCCTTCCTCATTGACCCCAAATTTAGCAAAAGAATATTTTGATCTGGCAATCGGCATATCTACTGTCCCCTCAAAAGAGGCGTCTCCACCTATTAAACAATAATATTTTTTAGTTAAACTTCTTTCTTTAAATTGCTTTTTTAAGCCCAAAAAAACCTCTTCATTTTTAGCCACCAAAACTAATCCTGAAGTTCCTTTGTCTAATCTATGAATTATTCCATTTCTCGGTAAATTATTATGTCGAATTTCATGTAGATAATCTTCCAAAGTATTACTTTCCTCTTTTTTTTCCTTAGTTGTCGTCATTAATGACGGTTTTTCTATCACTATAATATCTTTATCCTCAAAAATTATTTTGACTTTTTCCATAATAAATCAATTAAACAAAATAAAACTCCTATTCCAATTATCCAATCATTAATATTATTGTAAAGACCCGTTCCTAAAAAATTCCAATAATCACCAACATATCCAAACATTATTCTCTCAATTAAGTTTAAAAAACCCCCAATAAAGATAAACCAATACCATCGACCTTTTTTAATACTCAAAACCAAAAAAACAAAAACAAAAATCACACTCAACGCAATAAAAAAAAACCCACTTATTCCAAAACTTATTCCATAATTTTTGACCATAAAACCAAAAAATTAATTTTCGCTTTCTTTACTACATTTAATACAAGTTGTTGCTTCTGCCCTAACCGCCAACCTATCAGTATCAATCATTTTTCCACATTTTTCACAAATTCCATATTTACCTATTTTAATTCTAGTTAATGCAGTTCTAAATTGTGCAATCTGCCTGCTCAAAAATTTAGTCTTAATTTCATTATCAAAATGGCCAATTTGTTCATCAACATCCTCTTCTAAAGAATTCTCAGTAGTCCTATTTTCATCCAAAAAGGGATCGTCTTTTTTTAATTGTTTTTTTGTTCTTTTAAGCTTAACTAGTTCTTTTTCCAAAAATAACTTAATCGGCAACAACAATCGACTAGGAAAATTTAAAATTACTTTATCTTTTTTTTCTCTCATATTATCTCCTCTTATTAATCGTTAAAAAATTAAAAACCTCACCTAAGATACACAATTCCACCAAAGAAATCAAACTAATAACCCAATATAAAATTGAATAAAATATATTAAATTTAAAAAATACCCCTAAAAAACCAAGTAATAAAAAAGACAATGAAATAGTTGATAAAAAAGCAAAACCTTTTTTACCGCTTTTGTACCAAACAAAAGATCTATATTTCTTTTTTGTCAGTTTCACAAAAAACACCATTAAGATCAAAAGCAATAAATATGCACCAATTTTAAGATCAAATTTTGTTCTCAAAAACTCATCTGCCACCAAAAAAACCAACAATACTAAATTATTAATTAATCCATCTTCGCAAAAAGGTATAATTTTCCAATTGTTCATTTTAGAAAAAATAACACTAGTCGCTATCAAAGTTAAAAATCCACCAACATAATCCATCCCCGGTTTATTCCAAACCGAAAACCAACTCATCCAATTATCGTTCCAAACACCAAAATTAACCAATCCATAAATAATTCTTCCACCAACAAAAAAACTCAACAGAGCAATCCAAGAATAAGTCACAATTTTATCTTCTTCGTAATTTTCTCTTAAATTTCTCCAAGTCAAATAAGCAAAAAGTATTATCCCAAAAGTTCTTATAATTCCTAAACTCATAATCTATTTTACCATTATCTTTTTGTACCGAAGGAGGGACTTGAACCCCCATGATATTGCTATCACACGATTTTGAGTCGTGCGTGTCTACCATTCCACCACTCCGGCTTGAAAGTAAATCTATTATCTCACAACCAAAGCTATTTTTTAAGTTGTAGAGACCCCCTGTGGGGCAATTTATAAAATTTATCTTTTTGCCAATTAATAGGATTATTGATTATATAATTTTTGATCATTAATAGTTCTTTTTCATCTTTAATGATTTGATCGTGGAAACGAGGTTGCCAAGCAAACCAAAGATTTTGATGGTTACAAATTGATTTTACTGAAGCTTTAAATAATTTTATAACTCTAGGAATAATCTGATTGGATTTAATATTAATTTTTTGTAGAGACGCATTGAATGCGTCTCTTGTATTATTATTTGTATTTTGTGTTGAATTATTGTTTGTATCCTGTGTTAGACAGAGACGCACACAGTGCGTCTCTACATTTGTGTTAAGTGGTTGGTTTTTAATTTGAATTAATATATGCACATGGTTTGGCATAATTACCCATTCATGTAATTTAATATTTTTTCTTATTTTAAATGTTTTTAATAATTCAGATTTAGTAAAAATCACCACGTTTAGATAATTTCATTTTATTATCAATAATTTTTCCAAAAAAATTATTATGGTTGTAAGTGCAGATGGTGATGAAATAATATCCAGGGGTGGAATAATTCCAATTTTGAAGACGAGAATATTTTAATTTAAATTTGTCGGCAAATTTGGTTGGATTATCGACCACACATTATTGTAACAATTTTTACAAAATAAACTATTTACCCCACTCCCATCCCAATTTATCCGGAATACTTCTGTATAGAATACCTTTCTTTTTTGGCATTATTTGTCCTGATATTTTTTCTTTAGCTATCTTTAATAAAAACGTTTCCGAACCATTTGACTTAGGACATAAAGCCATGTCTAAATTTTTAGGATCTTTTTTAAATTCTCCAAGCAATTCACTAATAGTTTTATTATTATCTTTTGAAAAATAAATCTCTTTACTTATACTTTTAAATTCTGAATCTTCTATTAAATAGAATTCCTCATTTTTTAAACTCGGAACATAAGACAAGATATTATCTTCTGTCTTTAATAAATCCACAACAGAAAATCTGTCATCAGATAATTCATAACTATGATGAAAATAGTTTTCTAAAAACTGATATTTTGCCAAAAGATTTTCTTTACCACCCAGTGACTTTATAATTTCTTCTTGACATAATTTCTGAAGAGCTTTTCTTCCATTTAAATATGCAATTTTTTCATCTCTTGTTTCTACTTTATTTTCATTTTGAGATGGATTATAACCACCAAACTCATCAATACTAACATTATAATCCATATTATTTTTTTCACTCATAATATGAGTATATCATTTTCTTTTATTGTTTTTTCTCCACATCAAAGAAACTCACTTGTTTACCATTAAAGTACAAATTAAAACTTCCGGTTGGACCATTTCTATGTTTTTCAATATTACAACTCACCATCTCACGAACTTCTTCATCTTCTCGATATAAAAAGAACACCACATCAGCATCCTGCTCAATACTTCCTGATTCTCTTAAATCAGACAATCGTGGTCGTCCTCCCCTCGCCTCCATGGCTCTTGACAATTGAGCCAATGCTAAAACCGGAACTTTTAATTCTCTTGCTAAGTTTTTTAATCCCTGAGAAATTTCCGAAACCTCTTGAACCCGATTATCTCGAGTACTTCCATGCATTAATTGTAAATAATCCACAACAATAAGTTTAATTCCTTTATCCACCTGCAATCTTCTAGCCTTAGTTCTCAATTCTGTCACAGTTAAACCAGGTGTATCATCTATATAAAGCGGTGCTTCGGCTAATACACCCATTGCTTCCGACAAGGAATCAAAGTCATTAACCGACAACTGTCCCGTCTTCAATTTCCAAGCATCAATTAATCCTTGTCTAACCAATAAACGATCCACTAGTTCTTCTTTGCTCATTTCCAATGAAAATATACAAACCGGCATTTTTTTTTCTACCGCCACATAACGAGCAATATTCAAACCAAAAGCAGTTTTACCTACACCTGGCCGTGCCGCCAAAATCAACAAGTTACTATCTTGCATCCCCGCCAAAATGTTATCTAACCCATTAAAACCACTCGGCACTCCCCTTAACCCTGTTCCCATTTTTTGCAATTCATCTAATCGATCAAAACTCGCTGTTAATACCTCTCTTAATGAAGTTGGAATCGATTTTAAATGTTTTTGTGATAAAGAAAAAATTTCCTGTTCGGCAATATCCAATAATTGGTCTGCTGGTAAACCAGGATCAAAAGCTTTTTCACTAATTCTTCCCGCTGCCGAAATTAACTCTCTTTTAGCCGACAACGATTTAATAATATGTCCATAACTTTCCACATTTGCCGCCGTCGGCACTTCACTTGCCAATCTAGTTAAAAATCCTTTACCTCCAATCTTTTTTAAAATTTTAAACTCTTTTAATTTTTCCGCTACAGTCACAATATCAATCGGCATTCTCTCTTCATACAACTTCATCATTGCCTCATAAATCTTGCCATAATTTGAATTGTAAAAATGTTCCGATCTCAAAAATTCAGACACTGCTAAAACTGCATCATTATCAATTAAAATCGAACCCAATACACAAACCTCAGCCTCTTCTGAAGAGGGAGGTAACCTAATCACATCTGTTGTCATAAAAATATTATACCTTTTTTAATACCTTCAATTCCAAACCGTCTGGCAAATCATTTTTATCAACTTTTAAAGATTCAACTGCTTCCAATCCTTCTTGATCAACCTGATCCAAAAATTTATCTAAATTAGTATTATCTTCATCATCATAACCAATCGGAATTAAATAATTTACACCCCATTTTTTGGCCCAACCCAAGACCGACTTTCCACTCAAATCATCTTTTATTAAAACTGGAGCAAATAACACATCAGCTGAATTAATTTTTTCAATTCTTTTATCACTCAACGATTCATCTAAATCTCCCAAAAACACCACTTTAATTCCATCAATATTAACAATAAAAAAAGTGTTTTCCCCACCAGCAGAATAACCATTTATTTCAACACCACCAACTTCATATTCTCCCGGAGCTCGAATTAAAATTTTATCACCACTAAAGCCCATTCCATCATACTTTTCCGCTGTAAATAAAAAAATTCTTGACGGATATTTAGCATCATCTCTTCTTTTTTCGCTCGGATTAATTAAAATATTTTCCTTTTTACCTTTTAAATAAACTGAATTGTTTTCTAAAACTTTTATTTCCATATGGTTCAATTCTATCACCTTAGTTCGATTTTTTGTGATATGATCTATATCATCAGATGATAAAAGAATATTTTATTGCCATTATCCTCGGCGCAATTTTAGGTTTCGGTGTCACCGGATCTTTTTTTGCCCTTCATCAAAATAATACAAAACAAAATATCACCACAATTTCTCCTGTTCCCACCAATACACAAATGTCTACTCAAGTTTCTATTACCCCATCCATTTCTGAAAAAAAATCTTCCATCGATATCATTTCTCCAGAAAATAATACTGTTCTTTCCACTGCCAAAACTAATATTAAGGGTAATACTAAACCAAATAGCTTAATAATTATTTCTACACCCTCCCAAACTTTCAGTGACAAAAGTAATTCCAATGGTGTTTTTAATATTAATATCGAACTTGACAGTGGTGTCAATTTCATTAAAATCAGTAGCATCGATTCAGATGACAACCAAGAGGAAACCGAATTGAATCTTACTTATTCAACTACCAAAATTTAATATGTACTTACTTTTATCTTTTCTCCTATCTTTATTTTTTCCTAACCAAATATTTGCCAAAGAAGCCACTGCTACCGCTTCAACTTCAGATAAAAACTTAACCGAAGAGGTCCGAGAAATGGTCGCCAAAAGAGTAAAAGAAATTAAACAGAATGATACTAATAGTTCTTCTTTGACCACTCCAAAATCTATTACTGGCACTATCTCTAAAATCGAAAACAGTAAAATAATAATCACTGATAAAAATGATTCAAAAACTATTACTTTCTCTGAAGATACTGTTTTTATTGATGTTAAAAAAAATAAAATCAAAATTGATAACCTTAAGTCTGGACAAGTAATTTTATCTATGGGTTATTACGATCAATACGACAATTTTGAAGCCAAAAGAATTGTTATTATTACTTCAGAATCTATTGAAAATAAAAATGAAATAATTTTTGGAAAGATTGCTGATATCTCTCAAACATCAAATGTCTTGATTTTAATCCCTATAAAAAACAAAAATACCCAATATCAAATAAAATCCGACTCAAAAACCAAAATTGTTGATGAAAATGGAAACATTTTAACCATTAGTAAGTTAAAATCTGGTCAAAAAATTGTCGCCGTAATTCAACCAGATGCTAAAATTGCCAACACTTTTAATGTTTCCCATATTATTACCTTCAATTCAAATTCCACTTCCAATTCTCCCACTCCAACTCCTAAAAAATAGAATCATTCCTTTTTTTTAAAAACCATCAAAGCTTGATATAATAGTCAAGCAATTATCATGGTGGTATTAGCTCAATTGGTTAGAGCGCAGCTCTGTGAAAGCTGAGGTTGCCGGTTCAAGTCCGGTATACCACCCCAGATTTAAAAATTATCTTAAAATATACTTATAAACTAAAATGAATTTAAATAAAATTTTTTATCCAAAATCAATTGCCATAATTGGAGCATCAACTCGAGAAGGAACTGTGGGTAATGATATTGTTAAGAATTTAGTTAATCAAAAATTTACAGGTAAAATTTATCCGATTAATCCAAAAACAGATACTCTTTATAATTTAGCGTGTTATCCAAGCGTAGGTCATATTGATGATGAAATTGATTTGGCGATCGTAGTAGTGCCAGCGATAATAGTACCTGAAATGATGCAGGAAATTGCTAATAAAAATATTAAAGGAGTAATCATCATTTCAGCTGGTTTTAAAGAAATGGGGAGAATTGATTTAGAAAATAAAGTTAAAGAAATTTGTTTTAAAAATGATATTACTTTAATTGGTCCTAATTGTTTAGGAGTAATTAATCCAGAAATAAAAATGAATTCATCTTTTGCAATGTCCATGCCAAATACGGGGAATTTAGCATTTTTGTCACAAAGCGGAGCCTTATGTACTGCAGTTTTAGATTGTGCTCAATCTTTAGGGATTGGTTTTTCAAAATTTATTAGTGTAGGCAACAAAGCCTGCGTTGATGAGGTTGATTTTTTGGAATATTTTAGTGAAGACCAAAATACAAAAGTGATTGCCATTTATGCAGAACAATTAACAAGAGCACAAGAATTAATTAAATCAGTTTTAAAATTAGCTAAAGAAAAACAAAAACCAATAATTTTAGTTAAAGCGGGTAAGACTAATGATGGAGCCAATGCTTCGGCTTCTCATACTGGAGCTTTAGGTGGTAGTGATGCAGCATATGAGGCCTTATTTAAACAAAGTGGCATTATCAGAGCTGAAAGTGTATCTGAATTCTTTGATTTTATTCAAGTATTTACTAATAACCCCCTACCCCAAGGAAATAGGGTGGCAATTGTGACTAACGCTGGAGGTCCGGGAGTTTTAGCTACTGATGAGGCAATATTAAATAATTTAGTTTTGGTAAAATTAAGTGAAGAAACAAAAAATAATTTAAAGCAAAATTTACCGGAAGCAGCTAATGTAAATAATCCAATAGACGTATTAGGTGATGCAAAGGCTGATAGATACAGAGCGGCAATGGAAACAGTAATTAAAGATGAAAAAGTGGATAGTGTAGTAGTAATTTTAACACCTCAATCAACGACTGAAATTGAAGCTACGGCTCAAATGTTGATCGAAACCAAAAAACAAAATAATAAACCCATTGTGGCTTGTTTTATGGGAGAAACAACTGTAATAAAAGCAGTGGAGATGATGAGAACAAATGGAATTAGTGTAATTAGTTTTCCAGAACAAGCAATAAAATCTTTAGCAGCACTAACTAAATTTGCTGAAATTACTAGAGAAAATGAAATTGAACAATTTGAAAAAATAGATGTTGATAAACAAAAGGTAATAGAAATTTTTAATGAAGCACGTAGTCAAAATATAACTAAATTTCCAGAAGCTCAAGCCTTGAAAATTTTAGAAGCGTATAAATTCCCTCTTTTAAAGAATAAAGTGGCTACCAATGCCAATGAAGCTAGTGAAATTGCTAAAGATTTTGGAACTAATTTGGCTATGAAAATAGTTTCTCAAGATATTTTACATAAAAGTGATATAGGTGGAGTGATACTGGATATTAAAGTAGAAGAGGCCGGAATTAAGTTTACTGAAATGGTAGAAAAAATTAAAACTAAATTACCAAATGCCAAAATTGAAGGTGTACTTTTAATGGAAATGGCGCCAAAAAATGGAGTTGAATTAATTTTAGGAGCAAAAAAAGACCCCGCTTTAGGACAAACGATAATGGTTGGTTTGGGGGGAATTTATGTGGAAGTGTTTAAAGATATAACTTTTGGAATTGTACCGATTAATAAAACTGATGCTAAAAAAATGATCGATAGTATTAAAGTTAAAAAATTATTTGAGGGAGTTCGAGGTGGAGTTGCGCTAGATGTTGAAGTATTAATCGAAACTTTAGGCCGATTATCCAAATTACTTTCAGATTTTCCAGAAATTGAAGAATTAGATATTAATCCCCTGTTGATATTACCACAAGGACAGGGAGTTAAAGTTTTGGACGCCAGAATTTTAATATGATAAAGTACCATATGGTCGAAAAAAATACTTCAACTCCAGAAAATTTAAATTCACTCAAAATTGAAACCATTAAATCAGGTAACAACGAAGTCTCCGTCTGTCCACAACGCGGTGGAATAATTACCTCTTTAAAATTAAATGGCACTGAAATACTCTTTTTAAATCCAGAAAATTTTAATGACGTCAAAAATAATGTCCGAGGTGGTATCCCCATTCTTTTTCCCAACGCCGGTCCAATTACCACCACCGATTCAGAATTTTCCAATTTAAAACAACACGGTTTTGCTAGAAATTCTTCAAAATGGAATTTTCAACAAACCACCAACGGATTCATTGAAAATTTATCTTCAAACGAAGAAACATTAAAAGTCTATCCTTGTAAATTTAAACTTTCCATTATTGGAAAATTTGAGAAAGACGATTCTTTTACTCTCACTCAAGAAGTAAAAAATGAAGATAATAAAGAAATACCAGTTTCTTTCGGACTTCATCCTTATTTCAATGTTCCTACAAATCAAAAAAATAACATTGAATTTAATTTTCCAGGTGGTGAAATTATTAAAAATGAAACTGATAAATGGTCAAACGGTGGCACCACTTCCATTGATAATCCTCAAAAATTAGAAACTAAAATTCCAACAATTGGAACAATTACTCTTAACACCTCACCAGAATATCAACGAATTTGGACTTGGTCCATAAAAGATGAAAATTTTATCTGTATTGAACCAGTCATGCGCAATGTAAATGGTCTTGTTGAAAATCCAGAAAAAATCCAGCCCCAAGCCACTTTTTCCGCCAGTGTCAATTTTAAATTAAAATAATATTTAAATCCCATAAACCCAACACAATTTGTTGATAAATCTTTTTTTTATTGTATAATCACGTGCTAGACTTTTTAAGTCATTTAGCACATTAAATTTTTGTGAAAGGTGGAATCCCGGTGAGTTTAAAACAACACCACGACGCCCTTTTAGATGGTCTACATCCAATCTTCCCAGAATCCATTAAAATAATAAATCAAATTTGCGGCAACAGAGAAGTAATACGTGGAATCGAATTCGAAAAAGTTAGTCAAACAATTGATGGATTTCTAAAAATTATACGACCCACCACTAGTGATGATTACTGTTGGTTTTGGGGATTAGTTTTTAATATCCAAAATGAAGAAGTTATTATCACTTTTCCATGGGCTCAAGATTGGGATAAAAAAGACGGAATCCAACTTGATCGATCAATAGCCGTCTATATTAAAAAACCTTGGTTTCAGATTCTAGTTTTTAAATTCAAAAATAAACTTCATATTAAACAGTCAACCATCATTCTGACTAACGAAAATAAAATTAACCAACTCATAAGCGAATTGGCTATTGGATTTCAAAAACCTAAATAAAACTACCTATCAACAATCAATTTAAATCCCTCAAAATTTAATCATCACTATTATTTAGTGACGACAATAATTTAATAGAGGGGCTTTTTTTTAAAAAACTTACTATTAATTATTTGACTTATTAAAAATTTTGAGTCACAAACGAAAATATTTTGTCTTAAAACACGATTCCGATTTATTGGGATAAATAGTTATTACAATGTTAAAATCAATTATGAATCAAATTAAACCACAAACATTAAAAGGCTTTCGTGATTTCCTTCCAAAGGAAATGGCAGTTCGTAATTATGTCAAAAATACTTTAATTGAAATTTTTGAAAAAAATGGCTTTTTACCTCTCGAAACTCCAGCACTAGAATATGCCTCTGTTTTAAAAGGTAAATATAGTAATGAAACTGATGATAAATTAGGCTATTTTTTTAAAGACAATGGTGGTCGTGATATTGGTCTTCGTTACGATTTAACTGTCCCCACTGCCAAAGTTTTAGCTATCTATAATAATGAAATTCAGCTCCCATTTAAGCGATATCAAATACAACCAGTCTGGCGTGCCGAAAACACTCAACGAGGTCGTTACCGAGAATTTGTCCAATGTGATATAGATATTTTTGGTACCACCTCCGCCATCGCCGACGCCGAAATTATTTCCATTATCTATATCGGCACCCAAAAATTAAATTTTAAAAACGCCATTATTAAAATCAACAGCCGGCCAATCCTTTTCGACATTTTGACTAAAAGCAACATCCAAAATAATCAAAATTCAATACTTCAATCAATCGATAAGTTGGACAAAATTGGTGAAGATGGAGTAAAAAAAGAACTCATTGACAAAGGTCTATCTAATACTCAAATTGATGACGTTTTTAAATACATCAAACTGGCTCAGCCAGACGACAATTTAAAACAAGTTTTTAACAATTTAAAAGCCTTAAACATCCCCGATAATGCCTATATTTTTGACCCAACTCTTGTCCGTGGTTGTGATTACTACACTGGCACTATTTTTGAAGTCTGTGTCACTGAGCCAAAAATGGGAGCCATCGGTGGCGGTGGTCGTTATGATAATTTAGTTTCCACTCTCGGTGGACCTCAAATTCCCGCCGTCGGTTTTGCTTTTGGTTTTGAAAGAGTAGTTGATGTTATTCAAGAATTAAATCTCCTTCCCCAAATCAATCGATCCAAAATTAAAATTTTAATTGCTAATTTTGGCCCAGAAACTGAAACTAATATTTTAAATTTAATTAGTAAGCTTCGTGATCAAAATATTCCCTTCATTATTTATCCCGATGCCGACAAGCTTGGCAAACAAATAAAATATGCCGATAATATGAGTATTCCTTATCTCGCTATTATCGGTACTGACGAAGCCAAAAATAACCAAATTACTTTAAAAAATCTCACTACAACCGAACAAAAATCGGTTAGTTTTGATGAATTAGTTAATAAATTAAAATAAAGCCGCCCTGTCAAGGGAGGTGCCCGAAGGGCGGAGGGTTTATATGATAAAAGTAATAATCTTTGACGTCGGTGGAGTTTATCTAAAAGGTAGTTTTATTGATTTTATAAACAAATCGCGAAAACTGCTTGGCATTGATAAAAAATTTTACACCGACAAAGAAATAATTTTTGATAAAGATTTTAATCGAGGAAAAATTTCAGCCGAAATTTGTTTTCAAAATTATTTTAGTGTTCCTATTTCTGATTCTCAAATGAAACAAATTATCAAAATCTGGACCACCACTTGGAAACCAACTCTCTCAATGAAAAATTTAATTATCAAATTAAAGAAGAATTATCGATTAGCCATTCTTTCAAATTCTGATCCTCTCAATTCACCTAATTATTATAAAAAAGGTTTGTATCAATATTTTGATCCAATAATTTTATCCCATGAATTGGGAATTTTAAAACCAGATAAGAAAATTTATGAAATTACTATTAAAAAACTAAAAGTTAAATCAAATGAATGTATTTTTATTGATGATCAAGAAGATAATTTAAAACCAGCCAAAGATATGGGTATGACCACAATTTTATTCAAATCTCCTCTTCAATTAAAACAAGATTTAAAAAAACTTTTTATTAAACTTTAAAATTAAAATGACAGAAAAATTATCTAACAATATTTGTATTTGTTGTCTTCCGTTAAATTCTAACCCTCTATTAAAACAATTTATTAATGATGGAAAATTAAAATGTTCTTCAACTGTTTTTTGTGATCAAAGGATTCCTTTTACTTTTGATGAAATAAACAACCAAGATATTGATTGTGTTGGTCCAAATAATCCAGATTGTCCCAAAAAACCTCTAGAAAACAAAAGTTATAAAAATTTGTTATAATATACCCTATGAAACAAGGAATTCATCCTAAATATTTTGACGATTGCCAAGTTAATTGTGCTTGCGGCAATAAATTTACCACTGGCTCAACTTTAGAAAAAATTGACGTTGAAGTTTGTTCTAAATGTCATCCATTCTTTACTGGTCAACAAAAATTCGTTGACATCAAAGGAAGAATTGATAAATTTAACGAAAAGGTTAGTCAAGGTAAAAAATACGCTGCTGCTAAAGCTACTATTAAAAAAGCCGTCAAAAAATCAAACTAGTTACTTTAAAAACCGTTTAAATTTTATAATTTGACGGTTTTTATTTTATTAAAAATTTTAAATATCTATGCCTACAATTAACCCCAACATTGCCATTATGGAATTTCACCCAGGTCCGGGAGGTCAAGAAGCGTCTTTATGGGCCCAAGATTTAATGAATATGTACATTCGCTACGCCGGAAAAGTTAATTGGAAAGTTAGCCAACTTGATGGTTTTATTATTCAAATTTCCGGTTTTGATGCTTATAACCAATTAAAATACGAAGCCGGCACTCATCGTGTCCAAAGAATTCCTATTACCGAAAAACGCGGTCGTCTTCAAACATCAACCGCCTCAATTGCAATTATGCCTAAAATTGATTCCAAAGAAGTTAATTTTAGAATGGAAGATGTCACCATCACCGCTTGTCGTGCCGGTGGTAACGGTGGACAGAATGTTAATAAAGTATCTACAGCAGTCCATTTAGTTCACAAACCAACCGGTTTAATGTTTGACGTTAGAACCGAAAGATATCAACAACAAAACAGAGAAATCGCTCTTGAACTTCTTAAAAATAAACTTTGGCAAATTGAAGAGGAAAAACGTGCCTCTCAAGTTTCGGCTGGCCGAGCAAACATTAGTCAATCAACTAGAGCTGATAAAATTCGAACATATAATTACCCCAGAAATCAAATAAAAGACCATCGCATCGACAAATCTTTCAACAACTTAGACTCCATTGTGCAGGGCAATTTGGACGATTTACTACTCGAACTCACCATCCTCGACCAACCAGAAACCGCCACAAAAGATTAAACCTCATTCTTTCAAAATTAGTAATCTCTTGATCCTCAATTACCACTCCAGTAAATCTTCCTTTTTTAAAAGATATAAACGCTACTTTATTATCCCAAAGCATATAATCAGTATCTGTACTATTTTCTCTTGGTATTGAAATTATTGTATTTAGTTTTGTTGAATATTTCTTTATATATTCTAAATCCCATTTAGAATCAGTTACAATTTCATTCGTTTCTATTCCCTTTTGAATTAATCTTTTTTCATAATTATCAATAAATTTTTCAAATTCAGAGTTAATAATTTGAGTCAAACAAAAAACCAAAATCTGCTTTGCTTCTAATGTTTCATTATAAATTTGTTTAATTGATTCCAAACCCTCATAAAATCTAACCTTAGAATTCAAATCAACAGTAGAATATAGTTTAATTTGAGGTAAAAATTCTTTGGCCAAATTAAACGCATTTTCCGACTTTTCTTTTTCCTCTTTCAATAGATCAATTAATTTATCTGGATTTTGAGCCACTAAACTCCTTTTTTTTCCAAAGGGTGTCTCCATTACTAAACCCAAAAATTTTAGTCTTTCTAAAATTAGATAACAAGTACTTCTTGCCACCCCTATATTTTTCGAGATCTGATTAATAGTTGTCTTCCCATTAACCAAACAATTTAAGTAAAAATCAGCCGATTTATCGTCTAATTTTAAATATTGAAAAACTGTTTTCAGTTCACTTTTAATCTTATCTTTTTCTATCATGACCAAATTATAACATAAATGTCGACGTTTATGACGATTTTTGTAGTTCCATTTATTTATAGATAAAATAGCCCATTATTTAATTTAATAACAAAAAAATAATATGATAGAAATACAAAATTCAGATAGAAATGTCGCTTTTGCCGCGTACAAAATCGCTTTAAAAGAAGAAAGTCCACATGAAATTAATGGACAAAAATATCTAGCTAAACCACTAGAGTCAAGTGTTTTTATAAAAAAAATAAATAATTTATTATCAAATCCATCTGATCCATACACTACAATAGAAGAAA
The DNA here is from genome assembly GCA_041661765.1 of Candidatus Shapirobacteria bacterium. GTDB lineage: Bacteria > Patescibacteriota > Microgenomatia > UBA12405 > UBA12405 > WARW01. The sequence goes on from JBAZTV010000003.1 coordinate 55,250, forward strand.
GTTTAAAATTCACTGCCAACAACTCAGAAACTTTTTGTGGCCTTAGCCCTGAAAATTATTACAAAAATAAAGAAGAACAAGAATCCATCATCAATGGAGCTGTCAGCGAATTAACACAAATGATGGCTGTTTTAATTGAAAATGATTATAAAAATATAGTTATTCCACAACAATTAAAGAAAATATTTAGTGAAATTAAAAAGCCCACAGCAGAAAACATTATCAAAGGCACCAGAAGAGGTATGAAAACCGCTGAAAAATGTCACGCTTGTGAACAAGTCGACCCTATGGTTGGAGCCATGGTTCACACCGCTTCAGGAATATTAACAAAAATTATTAAAACAGGTTCAAATTTTATTAATTCAAATCCTGACTTAGCCAATCTTTGGAAAGATACATATTTTGAAGGAAGTATCTCTGAATTAAGCAGTCCAAAAACAACTGGTATTGTTGATGTCTTGATAGTAATAACTGAAAGAAATAAAGAAAAATTTCCCAATATGGATAAGTTTTTTAGTTCCAATCTTAAATTAGAAGGATTTGAAGGAACTTATTACGACATGGTCAACATACCCGAATATCAATAAACATGATTATTGATAAAAATAACTCCGAGAGAAAAAAATTAGTTGATTTAATTCAACCTGAAAATAAAATTATTTTAGAAATTGGTTGTGGTGACGGCACAATCGCTAAATATATTTCCCCTCTTTGTCAAAAATATATTGGTATTGATGTCAATAAAAATATTATAGCTAAAGCCAAAAAAAATAACAAAAATAAAAATCTAATTTTTAATCAAACTTCTAGTAAAAACATTAAATTCCCAAACAATTCATTTGATACCGTCTTAATGCATTTATGCTTTCATGAGATCGCTGTTCAAAAACAAGGTTTAGTACTACAAGAAATTAATCGAGTTCTTAAAAAAGGTGGCCAATTACTAATAGTTGACCCAACTGAACCACCAGATCAGGTTCAACAAATATTCAATGTTGCTTATAAAAACTTTCAATATTTTGATCATTCAACTGTTGTAAAACATTCCATGTGGTCAATTAAAGAATCTATTTTCAATAAATTATTCAAAATAAATAAATTATCAAGTTATAAAGTTGACTGGAAATTTAATGATTTTAAAGAATTAATCGATTTCGTTATTAGTTGTTCCAAAGAAATTGTTTGGGATAAAAATAAAAAACAATTTTTAGAAAAAGAATTAATTAAAATTGCCAAACCAAAAAATAAAACCAATGCCATTATTATTTACGACAGTTTAACCATTAATAATTTAATAAATTTAAAATAAATGCCAGCCATAATTAATTTTAAAATCTGTGATAATTCTGATGAATGTGGCGGTTTAACTGTTTGCCCAACTAAAGCCATAACTTGGGATAATATTAAAAAAACTCTTATTATCGATGAAAACAAATGTACTAATTGCGGTTTATGTGTCAAGGCTTGTCCTATTGGTGCTATTAAAGTCGCTGCCGATGTTGATTTTGAATTTATTAAACAAAAATTTAAAAATGATACTCGAAAAACTTCAGATCTTTTTATTGATCGTTACGGTGCCCAATCCACTAATAAGACTTCTTTAATTTCTTATGCTTATTTTCAATCAATAATTAATAAAAAAAATCCAATGGCTTTTGAAGTTTTTAATTCAACTTCTACGATGTGTTTAATTAATTCTATTCCCATCCGTGAATTATTCAAAAAAAACATTTTATATAATCGAATCGATACTAAAACTGATAAAACTTTAATTAACGGATATAAAATTAAAGAGCTACCATGTCTATTATTTTTCGAAAATAGCCAATTTAAAGATAAAATTGAAGGCTATTTTAACACTACCCAAAAAGAAATTTTATTGGAAAAAATAAAAAAAATTGGTTTTTAACTCTCCTTTTTCTCCAAAGTCACATTTATTTTTTGTTCAGATTTGTCCCGCCAAACCATCACCTCAATCACCTGCCCGATCTTTTTCTTATTAATTACCTTAACCAAATCCCCACTGTCACTGTTCACTAATTTTTCTCCATCAATCGCCGTAATAATATCCCCAATTTTAATTCCGGCTTTACTGGCCGGGCTATTATCAGAAATTTGTTGCACCCACGCCCCCGTCACCACTTTATTTTTCACTGCCTCCTCTTGAGTCACCATTTTATATCCCACCCCCAAATATGGCCGATCAAATTCTCCTGTTTGTTTAAAATAATTCAACGATTCTTTAATTAAATTTATCGGCAGAGCAAAACCAATATTTTGGCCATTAGCCGACACTGCCACATTAACCCCAATTACTTGACCGCCGGAATTAAATAATGGGCCACCGGAATTTCCCGGATTAATGGCCGCGTCAGTTTGAATCACATTATCCAATTTTTCCGTATTTTCAGCTGATCCAGCCACAATTCCTCTTCCTAGTCCAGAAACCACTCCCGTCGTCACTGTCGATCTAAATTCTCCCAAAGCTGTTCCAATCGCAATTACTGATTGTCCTACCTTCAACTTATCTGAATCACCCAAATTAACTGCACTTAAACCAGTTTTTTTCACCCTAAGAATGGCCAAATCATTCAATGGATCTCTGTAAATATTTTCAACCTCCACCACTTCATCCTTACCAATTATCACTTTATATTTAAGCGTCATGTCCACCACCACATGTTTATTAGTCACAATTAAACCATCACTACTAACAATAAAACCACTACCCACATCTTGATTACCACCATCAGTCTTTTCCATCGAAATCGTTACCACACTTGGAGTTGCATCTTCCACCACGGTTGTCACCACCGATTCTTCGTCTATAATTTCTTTTTTATTAATTATCTCTGTTTTACCATCAAATTTATTAATTAAATTGAAACTCGAAAGCATCACCACTATCCCCAGAATTAATCCCACCAATATCCCTTTTTTCATAAAATTATTTTAAGAGTATTTCAATTGCCTTCTCTAATTGTGTATCAGTTTTAGCATCATCAGCAATCTTTACCTCCACATCCGGCATTATTCCTTCCTTGTGAATATTTTTTCCGCTTGGCAATAACCATTTGGCAATTGTCACATGTAAACCACTACCATCAGAAAAATCTTCCGGCTGTTGCACTGTTCCTTTACCAAAACTTTTTAATCCCACCAATTTTGCTCTATTATAATCTTTAAGTGCTCCAGCTAAAATTTCCGATGCCGAAGCCGATCCCCCATTTATTAATACCACCAATTTATCGTCCAATAAATTTCCTCTACCTGCTTCAACATTATATTTCTCCTCACTACCATCATAAGATTTTTGTGTCACAATCGTGCCCTCTTTTATAAAATCAGAAGCCACTAAAACACTAGCCTGTAAATATCCACCTGGATTATTTCTCAAATCCAACACAATTCCGCCAAAATTTCCTTTAGCTTTTTCTGCATTAATTTCTTCTACTTTTTTAAGCCAATCAGTAAATAATGTCTCAGTAAATTGATTTATTCGCACCCAAGCCACTTTCTTTCCATCTTGTTCTTTCCACTCCAAAGTTATATTTGGTACCACAATTTTATCTCTTTTTAAAACCACGTCAAAATAATCGCTTTTACCCTCTCTATACATTTTTAAAGTCACTTCAGTTCCAATTTTTCCTCTAATCAAACTCACCGCATCATCTAAGGCAATATCTGTTGTATCTTTATCGACATTATTCACTTTGTCGGTTATATGTAAAATTAAATCACCAGCCTTTACCCCCGCTTTCTCTGCTGGAGTACCTACCAATGGTGACATCACTGCCAATGTTTTATCTTTATATCCTAAAGAAATCCCCACCCCACCAAACTCTCCAGCTAATGTCTCATTTGTACTTTTATTTTCATCAGGAGTCAAAAATACCGTATATGGATCATCTAATGCTGCCACCATTCCCTTAACCGCCCCATATTCCATATTTTTATCCACCAACTTATCTTTTTCCAAAAACGTTTGATTTAATTGATTTTTAACCTTCCACATTAAAGTCAAATTCAAGTTATCACCAACACCACTAGTCACCACACCAGCCGTTTCCCTTCCAATTTTGAAGCTAACTAAAGAAACAACCGATAATAACGCTAAAATTATAAAAAGATTTCTTATATTTCTAAATTTCATCATCTATTCTAACACTAATAATAGTCTATCCATCTTAGCATTTACTAAGATCTTCTTTTTCTTTCCCAAATTTTCTTTCATAAATTCATTCCAAATTTGTTCTTCTAATCTCAATACTGGAACATCCATATCAACTTCTTTAACCTCATCATTATTCTTTACCACCACAGCCTTAACTCCAACCACCTGGGCTTTCAATAAAAACGCTCTATTTAAATTAGTAGTAAATAAAATATTATCATCCATTTCGTAATCTAAAAATTTTACCTCATCAATAATCTTAACTTCACCTTCTCCCCAAGCTTTCAATCCATTTAACCCTTGACCCTCATACTCTTTAGCTTTAAATTCTAAAACTAACTTTCCATCTTCTATTTTTCCAACTCTAGCCTCAATTGGCGAAAAAATTTCTCTTTCTTCATCTTCAACTTTTTCTATTTTTAAATTTTTAAATTCATCAAAACCCAAACAAACACCCGTCAATGGAAAACAAATTTTATTTTTAAAAAATCCTATTTCATAAAAAATTTCCCCCTCTTGAACCATTTTTTCTTTAAAAAAGTTGTCCAATTCTCCTCTCTTTCTTTCACTCATTTTCGCCAAATCTCCACTGTAACTAAAAGTCTCTACCACATGACTATTAAAAATAGCCAATTTTTGACCCACATCAACTTTATCCCCAACCTCAACTAAAAGCTTTGCCTTAGCCGGCAATTTAATAACCCATGTCCCTTTATCTTTAATGCTCATTATTTAATTATAACCAAAAAACCCCGCCAATGCGGGGTTTAAAATTTCTCTCAAAAAACAAGTCCCTCTTGTCAAAGAGGGATTTAGGGAGATTTTATTGAGTTGTAAAAGGCAATAAAGCCAAATGCCTTGCTTGTTTAATAGCCTTCATTAATTTTCTTTGATGTTTGGCACAAGTTCCACTAAATTGAGATCCCACAATTCTCGATCTAGCCGACAAAAATTCTCTCATTTTTTCATAATCTTGCCAAGTCGGAACACTGTTAATTTTACAAAAAGAACAACCTTTCTCTCGCCCTCTTCTTTTTGCTGCTAATATATTATCTTTTTTACTTTTCTTTATCATATCTTCTCCTTAAAAAGGCATTTCATCACCTTTCTTTTCTTCAGTAATCAAAATTTCTCCTTCCTTTTTATTATCATCCACGATTGGAATTTCTCCCAAATCATCCGGAATAACAATATCTTCAATTGGAGACCCTTGGCTTCCAACTGATAAATCTGTACCACCAAAGTCACCAGAAACATCATGGTCACCAGTATTACCCTTATTATCAAGAATGATCATATCATCAATAATAATTTCAGCAATTTGTTTTTTATTATTCTCTTGATCAACAAAATCTCTATATTGAATTCTTCCATCAACATAAACTCTTCGACCTTTAGACAAAAGTTGTGAACAAAGCTCAGCCAACTTATTCCAAGCTACAATTCGATGAAATTGAGCATCTTCTTTTCGCTCACCCTGCTTAGTTACCCAAACTCTATTGGTAGCTAAACCAAAAGAAACCACCGCCATACCAGCTGGTGTATATCTTAACTCTGGATCACGAGTTAAATTTCCTATTAACATTACTCTATTGAGACATCTACTTGGCATAAGTTTTCTCCTATTACTTTTTCAAAATTAAATAACGAATAACATTTATTTCTCTGTCTAATAAAAGATTAAACTCTTTTATTTTTAAAGTTTCCTTAGATTCCACATCCAAAACCCAAAAATCACCCTTATTATGATTTTGAATTTCATAAGCCAAATCTTTAAGACCCATGTGATCTTTGTTTAAGATTTCTGCCTTATTGCTTTCTAACCAAGAATAAGCTTTAGTTAAAACCTTCTCCTTGTCTTCGGTTTTTGGACTTAAAACCAAAATAATTTGATATTGATATTTATTTCCTTTCATGAACTAAATAGATTAACATATTAAGCGCAATTTGACAATTACGTTATTGGTCTTATTTTACAGGTATTTCCTAAATCTTCAACTAGATAACCTTTATTTTTAATAATTTCCCTTAATTTGTCAGACTCCGTCCAATTCTTATTCTCTCTTGCCTTTTGCCTTTCATCTGCTAATTTTGCAATTTCTTCCGGAATCTTTTCCTCCTCAACTCTTTTATCTAAATTTAATCCTAAAACTTTATCAAAATCTAAAATAGTTGCATATCTTTTTTCAAAACTCAAATCTGAGTCTAATAATTCTGAAATAATTGCCAGTACTTCTGGTATAGCTAAATCATTACTAATTGCTTCAATAAATCTATTTTTATAATCTTCATCAATAATATCTAAATTTGGTTCAATATTTCCTTTTTTAAAACCTTCTTTCCATAAAAATAAAATATTTTTTATTTTATTTAAACGATTTTCGGATACTTTTAAATTTTCTAATGAAAATTCAATTCCTTTTCTATAATGAGAACCTAACACCATATATCTAAAAGCCATTGGATCAAAACCCATTTCTTTTAAATCAAAAATTGTGTAAAGCCCACCACTCGACTTACTAATTTTTTCTCCTTTAAAAGAAATAAAAGCATTATGCATCCAGTAATGAGCCGTGTTATGGCCAAAAGCCGCAAAAGATTGAGCAACTTCATTAGTATGATGAACTGGAATATGATCCTCCCCACCAGTATGAATATCAAAAATATCACCTAAATATTTAGTCGACATGGCTGTGCATTCAACATGCCACCCCGGAAATCCCATCCCCCAAGGACTTTCCCATTCCATTTGTCTTTTTTCATCCTTGGGACTAAATTTCCACAAAGCAAAGTCGCTTGGATTTTTCTTTTCCTCATTAATTTCCACCCTCACCCCTTCTCTTATTTTTTTCAAATCTAAATTGGCAAATTTTCCATAATCAATAAACTTAGACGTGTCAAAATAAATTCCATCACTTATTTTATAAGTAAAACCATTATTCTCAATTTTTTTGATTAAATCAATTTGCTCCTGAATATGATCTGTTGCTCTTGGCATTTTCCAAGGCAATTCTATATTTAATTCTTTTAAATTTTCCAAAAATTCATTTTCATATTTCTTAGCAATTTCCCAAACCGTCAATCCTTCCTTTTTAGAACCTTTTTCCATCTTATCTTCACCACTATCCGCATCCGAAGTTAAATGACCAACATCTGTAATATTTATTACATTATTAACTCTATATCCTAAATACTTAAAAGTTCGCGTCAAAACATCCCAACAAACATAAGCATACATATTACCAATATGTGGACTGGAATAAACTGTCGGTCCACAAGAATAAATCCCTACCTCATTTTTTTTAATAGGCTTAAATTCTTCTTTTTGTCTAATTAGAGTATTATAAATTTTCATTATTTATCAATTTTACCCTTATATTCACTAGTTTGTGACATTTGAGTCTGGTCGGGTTGTTGTGTTTTTCTTTTATTTCCACCTTTGTCTTTATGATGTTTCGATGGTTGTATCAATTCAAGATTAGCCATTTGATTTTGTCTTTCCATTTCTCTTTGTCTTTTTAAATTTTCCAATTCAATATTTCCTTTTTCTTCTTCCTCCTTTTCTTGTTGTCGTCTTAATTTTTCCATTTCATTTTCCACATTTCGTCCTTGTCCGCCAAAACCTTGACGAAGACGAGACATTTCTTCTTGCTTTTTATTTTCATCTTCTGCCTTTCTTTGGGCTATTTCTTGATCATTCAATGGCTTAATATCTCCCAAAAGTTCCCGTGCCGTAATTACTGATCCAGCAATTTTCCCCGTTTCTTCCACTAATTTCTCCGCCGTCTCCACCCCTAATTGCCCCAACCCTTTTTTAAAATCATTTATAACCTGATTCATAATTTATTATATCTCCCTTCGTCCTTCCATGGCTCTACTCAAAGTTGCCTGATCAGCATACTCCAAATCAGCTCCCATCGGTAAACCGCTACCAATTCGAGAAATTTTAATATTTTCTTTAGCTAAATTTTCAATTTTTTTCTTAATATATAAAGCCGTTGCTTCACCTTCCATTGTTGGATTAGTCGCCAAAATAATTTCCATATCGGTTTCAACCCTATTAATAAGTTCTCCAATTTTTAAATCATCTGGACCTACGTGTTCCAAAGGATTCACCACTCCACCTAATACATGATAAATACCATTAAATCCGCCAATTTTTTCAATTGCCATCACATCAATCGCTCTTTCCACTACACAAATAATTTTTCTATTTCTCTTTTCATCTTCACAAATAGAGCATAACTCTCCCTCACAGACCGAAAAACATTCCTTGCAAATCTTTACTTCTTTTTTGATTGCCAGAAGTGATCTAGCTATTTCCATTACATAAGACTCTGGAGTATTCAGTAAGTAAAACACCAATCTACTGGCACTTTTAGGCCCAATTCCCGGCAATCTTTCAAACGCCGCAATTAAATTTTTAATACTCTTTGGTAATTCTGCTGCCATTAGAAAATTTAAAATAATCCTTCAAGTCCACCCATATCTTTCATTCTTTTCGCCGCCATTTCCTGAGATTTTTTTAAAGCCTTATTAATAGTGTCCACTAAGATTTTATTTTCCACTCCATTCACTGACAAAAACTTAATTTTTTGATCTCCAGTTACAACTACTTTAACTCCACTTTCTTCAACTTCAATTGATTCTGCTTCAATTGCTTTTTTCAATTTATAAGCCTGAGCTAACATTTTTGTTTTATCAAACATAATTTAAATTAATTTTTAATTTTCTCTATTATAACTTAAAAAATAAATCAACCGAATATCTCTTTTGCCACATCATAAATGTCTCCACCACCAGCTTTGTCACCTTTATTCTCCGCCAACTGATCACTAACGCATTCCATTGGTGTATCGTTTTTAATTACTAACGGTTGTCTTTTATTTTTTGCTAAAACACATTCAAAACCCAAATCCACTCCAAAAACCTTAGAAATCCCCTCTTCCACTATTTTTCTATTTTTACTTTCTTCCAATCGATCTTTATGAAACGGATAAAAAACTTCCAACAATAAAATATTTCCCTTAATTGATTTTGGTTTAGTTGCTCTCAAGAACGCTTCAACTGCATAATTAAACGGTTTAACCGCCACCAACAAACTTCCCCATTTTTCCTCTATTGTTTCCAATTCCAAAGAACAAATATGTTGTGAATCTTGCATAGATGCATTGCAAGGTGTCTCTATAATTTCTACTTCATTTACAATCTGCCTTACAGTTTCCTTTTTATCCGTTTTTTTTTGTAGAGACGCCATGCTTGGCGTCTCTACCTCAGTAATAATAATTTTTTCATCAATTTCTGATTTTTTTTTAAAATTTTCTTGACTGCGATTTGTCTCCCCAAATTCCACCACTGCCAATTCCATTGGCAATTGATCAATTTCCACATCTTTTTCAATTTTAGATGCCTTCACTAAAAGATTCATAAAAAATTCCGATTCTTCTAAATTAACTCCACCCATTTTTTTCTCTCCAATTCCATAAAACGCCAGAATTTTTTTTTGAAAAAAAATCATTAATTTCAACCTAAAACTAGAAAAATCCACTCCGTCAGTTGCCATTTTTTCCAACTTTTCTAAAATTAACTTTATCTCTCCATTATTCAAATCTTTATCAAAATCTTCCTCATTATAACTACCACTCTTATCTAAATAAAAATTAAAAACATCCTCAGTTTTTAATTTTTTCCCCAGCTGTAAATACAATTCATTAAAATTTCTTTGCAAATTTCTAAAACTGCCATCACTTTTTTCTATAATAAAATCAATAGCTTCTTTAGTAATTTCAATCCCCTCACCTTCAATTATTTTTTTAAGAGAACTATTCAATTCTTTTTTCCCGCCTTTCCTAAAATCAACCCTCATCAACCTTGATAAAACTGTATCTGGAATCTTTTCAGCATCAGTCGTACATAAAACAAAAATTGTATGTTTTGGTGGTTCTTCAATCAATTTCAATAAAGCGTTAAAAGCATCTTTGGTCAACATATGCACTTCATCAATAATGAAAACTTTTTTATTTAATTTGCTCGGCAATAAATAAGCCTTATCTTTAAGACTTCTAACATCTTCAATTCCTCTATTTGATGCCGCATCCATTTCAATAACATCCATAGCCCCACCCTTAATTATTTCTTTGCAATTATCACATTTTCCGCAAGGTTCGCCGTTCTGTAAATCAGTACAATTAACTGCTCTAGCTAAAATCCTTGCCGCTGAGGTTTTTCCCGCTCCTTTTGGTCCGGAAAATAAAAACGATTGAGGAATATCTTTACCAGACAAATATCTCTTCAAGATATCAGCCACATCAGTCAAATCCAAATCAGAAAATTTAATTGGTCTATATTTTAAGTGAAAAACCGACATCAAAAGATTAAACCAAAATCACTCCCTTTTTACAATAATCGTAAATGTATCATTTCAACAAATTCTCCACCCCATGAATCAACCAGTCATACAAAACTGTTTCTAAATCAGATTTTTGAAACTTCACTTCATACTTCAATTTCTGCGTACAAATCACAATATCCCCTAATCGAATCTTACCATCAATATCGGCTTTTTTTGACATTGGAAACCCCAAAACCTGAGGGATATAAGTCATATTTCGATAACTAATATTCAAATCTTTCGCTTTTTTTCGTCCCACAAAATAAATACTTAACTCCACATCCTCTTTATAACCTTTTTCTTTAAGTGCCTTATTTGCCAACTCCTCTACTAGTCTGCTTTGCAGACCCCAATTCTCATTATGATTTATTAAAACCAAATTATCCATTAATTTTTTCTTTAACTATTCTTGACACCACACTTCCATCAACCGCTCCACCTGTTTTAGACATCACTTCTCTCATAATTAATCCAAAATTAACATCTTCTCCAATTTTGTTTTTTAAAACTTCATCCACAATCTCTCTAATTTTTTCTTCACTAATTTCCGCCGGCAAATATTCTCTAACCACTGAAATTTCATAATCTAATTGATCAACCAAATCCTGTCTTCCACCTTTTAAAAACATTTCTTTAGATTCTTCCTTATTTTTCAATTCTTTCCTTAAAACTGCAATCTCTTCAGCTTCAGTCAAACCGTCGGGTGGTAATTGCAATTCTTTTTTATCAATTAATGAAATTAAAAATCGCAACACATCCACCCGTTTATTATCACGGTTTTTCAATGCATCAAAACTATCTTTTTTTAATTTATTTCGCATCATGTCTTCTAGAATTTTTTGCTTTTCGGCGACATTTATCTCGCCAAACAATTATCTTTTTTAGAGCATATCTTTTTTCAGAAGGTTTTACATAAGAAGTTCTTTTTCTAACTTCATCAGTAATATCCTCTTCCAAACAAAGTCTTCTAAATTTACCGATAATATCGTCTTTTGACTCGCCTTTATTTTTTTTTACTATAATTGGCATTAATAACTCACACCTCCTTTATTAAAGTTCTCTATTCTATCACAACTTAAATACTACTAGCAGCCTTTGTTGGAGTTACAGTTAATTTTCCTCTCGAACACATTAAATAATCAAGACTATTAATCACTCCATCCTTATTATAATCAGTTATTTTGTCACAAACTGATGCAGAAGTAGCTGCTGGAGAAACTGATGGTGTTAATGAAGCAGCTGAAGGTGAAGAAGCCATCGGCAAAGTTACCACTGGAGCCACAGTCGGCATCACAGTCGGATTAGCAACAACTTCTGCCGTCCCTCCAGTTTTAAAACTAAACATCGCTCCCTGATTATCAAACACATTCTCTCCCACCACAATCTTATAATAATAAGTTTTACCTGCTCTCAAATTTGTCAACAAAATACTATGATCAGTCGCTGCTGCCGAATCTTCCGCCATTAAAAGTAAACTTGCTACATTTGTTCCATAAAAAATCGAAGCTGTTGCCGATTTGTCTGTAGTCCAAGAAATAGTAGCCGTGCTACCATCGGCACTAGGAACCGCTGTTAAACCCTGTGGTTCATAATCAGCTGTTGCCCCACTCATAAAAGTTTTTGCCACATTTAATCCCAAAACCGATAACACTATTACCAAAATCAAAATAGCAAATATAATAATAGTTTTTAAATTAATCTTTCCTTTCATAAGAATTTTAAAAATAAAGCAGAAGCCAAACTAATAACTCCAAAGACAATTAAACCAACAGTTGCACCTATTGCTCCTGTCTGAGGTAAAGTCCCCGGCGCCACAGTAACTGTAGGTGTTGAATTTGAAACTGAACTTGTACTAGTCGACGTCGGTGTTAAAGTTGGAGTTGAAGTTACTACTGAAGTAGAATCACCTGCAGTAATTGTATAAGATCCCACACCATTAGCACTACAACTAATGACATCATTAATATCTGAATTAAAGATATTCGAATCAACAGTAGATCCAGGACTACAAGTAAAATTCAAAGCCGCCGTTCCAACCGCTTTTGCCCTAAATGTCACCACTGCCAAATCTCCATTTATAACCGTATCTTCAAAAGCATTCATACTAGTTGACACACAAGAAAACTGAAAAGTACCAGCCACATTATCAGATTTAGGAGTCATCTCAAAAGCAAAAGGTGGATTCAATGCTTTAATAATTCCATCTGTCACTACCTCCAATTTAGTCTTGTCAAACGTTGCCCAAACATCAACCGCACTCGACTTTTCCCCATCAGAATTAACCCCAACCACCACTGTAAAAGTAGACCCTACTGAAACACTTTTACTAAGTGGATTTAATGTTAATCTTGGAGATACCGCTGCCACTGCACTCACATTCACTGCCACCAACAACGCAGTAAAAACAAAAGCAAAAATATTTAGGACAGTTTTTTTCATTTTAATCAATTATTAAGAATTCTAACTTACTACCAGTAAAAAATAATCCCTTACTAGTATTCTTGTCTACAAACATGGTAACAGAATCTCCCTCACTGTCGCCAGTACTAATTTCAAAAAAAGATGAACCAACAATTTTAGGAGTTGCTGTAAAAGTCAATACTGTCACCTCTTTATCTCTTGTAAAAGCCATTCCATTTTTATCTGTAAATAAATAATTCAATGCCGCTACATTCTTTTTATCACTAACCTTTATTAAATCTGGAGTCACTAAATCTTTAGACGAAACCAAATTAGAAACAGCAACCATTGCCGGATCAAATTTCACATATAAATCAAGAGCATTTAAATTATAATTTTCTTTTGGCATTAATTTAACTAAAACCTTATATTTCTTTCCAATCTTCATTTGAGTCTCATCTGTCGAAAAATTTACATCAAAAGAATTAACTTTCTCCTCCTCCGTTACAGTCACCATAGGCGTCACATTACCAACCACTGTTGCAGTCGTACTTTTTTCCAAATTAGAAACTAAAACCACACTCTCAAAGATAATTACCACTGCTATCACCGGTACCAGCATTTTAATTATTTTATTATTCATTTATTTTAATTAATTTAACTTTTAATATGTTTGACCATTAATTTCCTTTAATGACTGCTTAATCAAACCGACATCACCAGCATTAGCCTGACAATCACCATTGATATCACCTTCAACATTAGTTCCAGCAGCAGCAGCCGACAATAATGCATTTGCCTTTTCCTTAATATAAGAGAAATCTTGACCATTAATTTTACCGTCTGGTTTACCAACCGTATCTCCCGTTACATCACCTGCTAATAATGGATATCCTGAAAAATCATAACTATTAGTTGTCCCTCTAGTCAAACCAAGGGTTCCAGCTAAAGTTGAATACCATGCCTTCTGATTATTTTCTCCATACTTAACGGAAATATGTTTCGAACCAGTCAAAAAGAAAGCTGATTTACTTACACCAGTTTCTGGAACATTAGCCACAGTTACGCTAAAATCATAAACAATTTCTCCTTTTTCATTAACCGAACCAGTCTGTTTTGGAGTTCCACTTAAAATCTTATCAATAATACTATTATTAGAACTATCGACCATTCTTAAACTAACTGGCCAATTAATAGCACATTTGCCATTATCTTTTTTAACTCCAGCAAAAGCCAATTTAATATTAACCACCGAATCACTTGCATTATAAGTACAACTCACTGTCTCATTAGATGGATGAGTTACACCACCTTCACAAGTTCCAACTTTAGTCCAAGTTTTAGTTTGTTGACCAGTAACAGGACAAGCTGTTGGCGATAAAGTTGAAGTCCAATTATCTTCATTACAAGCTACTGCAGATGATATACATTTTCCATTGTCACATTTTTCACCAACACCACAAGAAGTACCAGTAGTATCCCAATTCCCACTGCTGTTACATGTAAATATAGAACCATTTGGAAAACATATTGAATCTCCATCTTTAAAACTACTATCGGGATAAGCAGCCGTGGTACAACCTGTTGAAGGTGTACATTTTTCAGAACATCCACTTCCATCGGAATTAATGTTTGTCTGATTTGTTGCTCTTCTACCATCAGCCCTACACTCAGTGCTTAACCCTGTCTGACATGTTACACAAGTTTGCCCTTGAGGACATGTATATTGACTAAGAATTTTAGCAAACCCATTACTAACAGGATTTAAATCTGGATTAGATGACAAAGTGCAATAACCTTTATTAGAAGTACAAGTGTAA
>JBAZTV010000003.1:70044-210435 GCA_041661765.1 Candidatus Shapirobacteria bacterium
TGTTACACAAGTTTGCCCTTGAGGACATGTATATTGACTAAGAATTTTAGCAAACCCATTACTAACAGGATTTAAATCTGGATTAGATGACAAAGTGCAATAACCTTTATTAGAAGTACAAGTGTAATCTGTAGCTGGTGTACATTTTTCAGAACATCCACTTCCATCGGAATTAATGTTTGTCTGATTTGTTGCTCTTCTACCATCAGCCCTACACTCAGTGCTTAACCCTGTCTGACATGTTACACAAGTTTGCCCTTGAGGACATGTATATTGACTAAGAATTTTAGCAAACCCATTACTAACAGGATTTAAATCTGGATTAGATGACAAAGTGCAATAACCTTTATTAGAAGTACAAGTGTAAGTTGGACAAGTACGTAAACTACAACCAGTACCATTCGAAGCTATATCACCACCATTAGATACGTTCTTCCCTGCATTACTAGCGTCACACTCTACTCGCGGTGCACAATTAATACAGTGACCAGAACTACATGATCCACCAGGAATATCTATAGACCTTTTACCATTTATTTCTGGCAAATTATTATAATAATCAGCAGTATAAGTTGCACAATAATTATTGTGACCACCAGCAGGACAAATATTTGGATCTGTAGTCTTACATTGACCATTATCACATCCATTAGCACAGCTACTACCAGCATAACTCCAACCTCCATTAGTACACAAATATTTTTTGCCACTTGATAAACATGAAGTCTGTCCATCTAAAACAACATTACCATATTCATTATTAGTACAAGAACTACCTGAACCAGCTGATGTACCAGCCGCATTACACAAATGAGTAGTTTCATTACAACCATTAGGACAATTAAAACCTTTTTGACCATCAACCGAATCACCTGCATTATAACTCCAAGTCTGACCTGCAAAACATTTATAAACATTACCACCATCGCACCAAGTGGCACCCTCATTAAAAGGAACAACTTTATTTACAGTTGCTAAAACAACATTAGGACATCCTCCCGTAGCCTTACTTCTATTCTCCTGACTCTGTTGCACCAATTTTGTCGTTATTGGAAGCGCAATTGCCATAATTAACATCGCAATCATAACCACCATTGAAGCTATACCTTTTTGTTTATTCATTTTTTATAAAAAATATCTGATGTAAAAGTAAAACACTTTTAAAAAAGCATGTCAACCAATCACTTATTAAATAAACTTAAAATTAGCTGTATTTTTTAACCATTAAAAAATTCTTCTGATATCTCCAACCGTAATCAACAAAATCAAACCTAAAAGAATCATCATACCGACATTATTTACAATAATTTCAAATTTTTGATTTGCTTTTTTTCTAAAAATCATTTCATATAACACAAAAACAATTCTGCCACCATCCAACGCTGGAAAAGGCAATATATTCACCACTGCCAAATTTACTGAAACAATTCCAAAAAAATGAATTACCGCCAACAAACCTTGATTATTTTTAATCGAACTGGTTGCTTCATACATTCCAATCGGACCACTAACATCTTTTGGAACATGTCCAGTTAGCAATCCTCCCACCATCTGAAAAACTCCACCAATAATAATTTTCCCCCAATAATAGGCTTCTTTAAAACCTGCCCCAATTCCCTCATAAAATCGATACCACGGCACTTTCACCATTTCTGTGTTTGAAATTGCAATTCCAATACTTCCCTCTCCCTCCGGCGGATTTTCTCTTACATCTACTGTACGGACAGACTTTTGTGTCTGTCCCTCTTCGATAATTTCCAAATTTACATTCTTCCCTTTATATTTTGCTACCTCCACAGTTAACTCGCTTGGTGCTTTAATTTCCTTATCAGCCACTTTCAAAATCACATCATTTTCTTTTAATCCCGCTTTTTCCGCTGGCGAATCTTTAGAAATTCCAATAATTGTCACCTTATCTGTTTCTTTTGGTACTCCCAAAATTGCATAAACCACACTAAAAATCACCACAGCCAAAACCAAATTCATCAACACCCCACCCATAACTATTAACAATTTCTGCCACGGCTTTTTATTATTAAAAGCATTCTTACCTTTTTCTTCACCATCCTCACCATATAACCTACAAAAACCTCCAATCATCAACCAATTTATACTATATATAGTATCCCCAAATTTCTTTCCAATAATTCTTGGCGGCAATCCTAATCCAAATTCCTCCACTTTTACTCCAGTTTTTCTGGCCGCAAAAAAATGACCAAATTCATGAACCAAAACTAATACTGATAGCGCCAAAATAAAAAATATTAAATCCATAGTATTTATTGTAGCAAGTCTCCCTTTGCTTGTCCGTCTGTAGTTTTAACGAAGGAGGATCAAAGGGAGATTTAGAGGGATTGAAAATTATCCTCGAATTTCCAATTCTTTTTTCTTCGCCACTTCTTCTAATTTTCCAATATACAAATCAGTTGTCTTTTGCAATTCAGTTTCATCCTTTTTAAATTCATCTTCAGAAATTGTCTTATCCTGTTTGGTTTTTTGTAAACCATTTCTAAAATCAGCCCTAGCATCACGAATCATCACTCTTGCCCCTTCCAATTTTCGTCCCAAAAGTTTTACATAATCCTCCCTCTGTTCCATTGTTAACATCGGTAAATTCATCCTAATTATCTGACCATCGATTGATGGCATCATTCCAATATTCGCCGCCTCAATTCCATTACTTATTTCTCGAATTAAAGTTTGATCCCATGGCTCAAAAGTTAAACTTCGAACATCTGGTGCTCCAATTGAACCCAATTCAATCAATCTCATTTTTTGTCCACCATAAACCGTAACCATCACATTTTCAATTAACCCCGGTGTTGCCCTTCCCGTTCTAATCGACGCAATATCATTCACAAACAAAGCAGTAATTTTATCCATTCGGGTTTTTACATCAGTGAAATTTATCATATGATCTATTTTATCAAAAAACCCCTCCTTTAAGTCAAAGGAGGGGCAGGGGTAGATTTCAATTTATTCTTATTCACATACTGCAGGAGCATTCTCTATTTCAAATCTAGTCATTTGGCCGATTTTCATATTTTCACCAAACTTAGAAATTAAGGCTTTAATCATTTCATCAATAGTTTTACTTGAATCTTTAATAAACTCTTGTTTAAGTAATTCTTCTACCGTTTCTGGATTCATAGCTGCAATTTGTAAACAAACATCCTTAGTAAAACCCAAGAAATCTTCATGTTTAGCCACAAAATCAGTTTCACAAAAAACTTCCACCATCACTCCGATTTTACCAGTCGAGTGAGTATAAGTTGCCACTCTTCCTTGGTGCATCTCACGATCAGATTTTTTTTCAGCTTTTTTAAAACCTTTTTCCTTTAAAATTTCTTTAGCTCTTTTTTCATCACCATCAGCTTCTTCCAAGGCTGCTTTAATTTCCATAATTCCCAAACCCAACTCCGCTCGAAGTTTCTTAACTAATTCAATTATTTTTTTATTATCCATATTTTTAAGTTTAATGATTAAGTCCCTCTTTCTCCCCTCCTTGTCAAGGGAGGGGTTGGGGGTGGGTTTTTTATTTTACTCCCGCTGCTTTAATTGCTTTTCCAATTTCTTCAACAATTAAAGTCACACTTTTAACACTATCGTCATTTGCTGGAATAGCAAAATCAATTTTAAATGGGTTGGCATCACTATCAACAATACCAGCTGTTCTAACATTTCTAAGTTTAGCTTCTTTAATAACTGTTTTTTCAAAACCAGCATCAACTACAAATAAAATATCAAAAAATTTATCAACTCCAACTAAACCACCGACTATTTTTTCTAGTCTGGCAATTTCTTTATTCATTTGCGATAGTTCTTTTTTAGTAGCATCAACAAATTTTCCTTTTTCTAAACCATCCTTAAGATCGGTCAATTTTTTAATATTCTTTTTAATTTGATCCCAATTAGTCATAGTTCCACCCAACCATCTGTCGGTAACATAAGGTACGCCAGCTTCCATTGCCACTCGTCGAACAACCTCTCGAGCTTGTCGTTTAGTTCCCACTAAAACTATTTGCTTACCATTTCTTTTAGCATTATAAATAAAATTGCAGGCTTTTTCCAAAGATTCAAGAGTTTTAACTAAATCAAAAACTTGAACTCCATCTTTTTGAGTGTAAACATTTTCTAATGCTTTTGGATGAGTTTTAGAAATTTTGTGTCCTAAGTGACTTCCAGCTGCTAATAAATCTTTAAGTCCAATGGTCAAATTATATTTTTTGTCTTCCTTGTCCGCCGTAGCCTTAGCAAAGACTGGCTCATCAATTTCATTTTTTTTCTTTTCCAAAGCAATCTTCTCCAAAGCCACTTTTTCGTTCATCTTTTTAATGTTTTCAGAAGTGATATTACTCTGAGTTTTGGTTTTAACCACCAAAGCTTTCTTAATCAAAGATTTTCCGCTTCGATTGACGGTTTTTGTTTTTACTGTCATTTTGTTTTTTTACCCATCCGTAGCTTTTAGCGAAGGAGGGTCCTCCTTATTTTTAATTTCTAACACCGGGTTTCTTCCCCAGGATTCTTGTGTTAAAAATTTGAAAATTATTAACTTAAAAATTATATCACAACAATTAATATTTACCCTTATTTATTATAGAAAAAAGAAAAAACCAGAGAAAATAAAATGAAAAAAAAAGGGGGAAAGGGTTAAAGAAGAGGAAAGTCCTCTCCTTTAACTTTAATTTAAAACAATAAAGTTTAAATTATTGACTCCCGAAACAAAAAGTAAAGAGAACCAATTGCTGGAAAAATCCAGAAGAAAGCAATGCTATTTACGATATAACCATGGGTTATAAAATAAAAAACTGCAATTATAATCAATAATATTTCTACACAAGATATGGAAACTACTTTACCTACAATGACTACTGCTCTACCTCTAAAAGCCATATAAGTAAATATTAAAACTAAACTCATCGACAAAATAATACCAATTAAAAAACCATACATAACCATCAATGGATCAAGTACATTTCCAACTACGATAAACACCAAAGCCACTAATTGGACCATCCCAATACCCAATAAAGATTTTTTTTTACTGTTCATTCTAACTCCCACTTTCTTTAATTTATTCTCCGTTTATACCGAAAACTAGGGACAAACATTTGTAAATTATCCCCAAATTTCGGTACAAACCTATTTTCCCTGGCTTTTAATGTGCCTTATCTCAAGTCAACCAGCATTTAAAGCTGAAAACTTTTGATTAAGTGCTAAATTATACTAAATAAATCCGAAAATGTCAATAAATTTTTATTATAAGACTTTATTTACCTTCCTCATTCCCTTCATCAAAATTCCTACCCCATTATTCTCACCATCATCAATTTTACATTCCGATACTTCAACAATTTTTTTTAATGCTGTAAGCACCAATACATCTCTTTCAATTCTATTACTCATTTTTGAAATTAAATAAAAATAAAATAACCCGAAAATACTTAAATTGAAGAAAAAGGTGTGCCAAAACACGTTTGCGATAAACACACCTTTTTTTTCATCAACACCTTTAAGATTTTTTAAACTTTATCATCGCCGCCTTCCTCTCGTTATATTCCTTAAATTGTTCCGATGTCCCTTTCCCAGAAAAAATAATATCCTTCAATTCGGTAAACCGCATCGTATGATTCACAATAAATTGGAAGACTTTATCACCACCACCTTTAATTAATATCAAAACAAACACCTCCTTTCTCCTCTTCACTTTTTTTCGACCGTCATTTTTTCTTGGGTCTTGGACTACGTTTTTTTATTTCCCTTATTTTTTTTATACCCCTCCCAATCAACTCTTTTACGATTCTTCTGTGACTCCTTCCGTAACTTTTTTGGAGTTTTTCTACCCACAACTACACCTCCTTTCATTTGATTTAGATAGAACCAAAACAATCCCGAATTTTTTCGAAACTCTTCTGGTCCTATTCTTTTTTTAAGTATTTTCGGATTATTAAAGTGCTTCTAAAATTTAAACTAAATAGCCACTATCCTAGCCAAATTTTCAAAAGTATATCATATCTTCCATTAATTATAATTTATGTTTTATAATAGAGTTACCTTATGTCTGAATCCGCAACGCTTTCTATTTTTGAAGTTCGTCTGCCTCAAAATAATGAATATACCTTTGAGTCAATGTCTGCTCTCTTGTCAAATTTCACTCAAGTTTCCAATCTTTCCTTTTTTGAAAAATTAATTGGCAAAAGAAAAACTATAGTTTCTCTCGAAATTGTCCTAAAAGACGGTCAAATTCACTTTTATATCGCCGCCCTTTCCGATAATAGTGAATTTCTCCGTTCCCAAATCTTAGCCCAATATTCCACTGCTGTTTTAAAAGACACTAAAGATTATTTACTCGAACTCGATCCTCAGTTACCAATCAGTTTCACCCAACTCGGCCTTGGTAGATCATCAAATTATCCCACCAAAACCGCCAAAGATTTCAAAGATACCGATCCATTAACCTCTGTTTTAGCTCCTCTCTCAAGATCCAACAATCCTCAAGATTTTTTTCTATTTCAAATACTTTTAAGTGGTGCTCCTAAAAATTGGCAAAGCGGTGTTGTTGGTACTATTCAAAATGGAATTTTAGTCGACAAAGAAAGGAATATTCGCACTGCCCACCCTGACAAAGCCATCTTCGAACAAAAAATTCAATTTCCTGGCCTTTTAACCCAAATCAATCTCTTCAGTAACAACCCTGGACTTACTGCTTCAGTTTCTTCATCTTTTGGTGCTTACACCAATCCTCGTGGTAATTTTATTAAAAGTTTCAGTCCTGGTTACTTTACCAAAAAGAAACTTCAAGAATCAATTTCTACCCGTGAATTTAATACTAAATTAAAAAGCCAAATTTTTAACACCGAAGAATTAGCCGCCATTTGGCATTTTCCTAATCAAAATACCAAACTTCCCAATATTGCCTGGGGTAAAAAACTTTATTCCGATCCACCTGAAAATCTTCCGATTGTCGACAACCTCACTCCCGAAGAAAAAAATGAAATTACTTTTTTTGCCAAAACAGAATTTAGAAACAAAGATTCTATTTTTGGCATCAAAGAAGGTGAAGATCGTCGTCGCCACACTTACATAATTGGTAAATCCGGTACTGGTAAAACCACTTTAATCGCCAACATGGCCATCGATGACATCCGCAAAGGTCGAGGTGTCGCTGTCATCGACCCTCATGGAGATTTATGTAATACTATCCTTGACTACATCCCATCTAATCGTATTAATGATTGTTGTTATTTTAATCCTGCCGATCCAGAATATGCCTATCCTCTCAATGTTTTAGAAGCTAAAAACGAATCCCAAAAAGAATTAATCGCCTCTGGTGTTATTTCTATTTTCAAAAAACTCTATGGTAATGTCTCTTGGGGACCGCGACTTGAGCATATTTTAAGAAATACTGTTTTAACTTTGGTCAACACTCCTGGCTCCGATCTCACCCATATTGTCGAAATTCTAACCAATAAAAATTTTCGTGAACGAGCCATCGCTGGCCTTACCAATCAAACTCTCAAAAATTTCTGGAATAACGAATTTGGTCGCATGGATCCAAAATTTCAAAATGAAGCTGTCTCCCCAATTTTAAACAAAGTAGGCCAGTTCATTTCTTCCACTAAAATTAGAAACACTGTTGCTCATGCTCAATCAAAAGTCAGAATCCAAGACATCATGGATCAAAAGAAAATTTTAATTGCCGATCTATCGACTGGTAAATTAGGTGAAGATAATTCCGCTCTTCTCGGTGCCATGTTAATCACCCAAATCCAACTTTCCGCTATGAATCGCGTTTTTCAAACTGCTGAAGAACGCTCAGATTTCTATTTATATGTTGATGAATTTCAAAATTTTGCCACCGAAGCTTTTATTAAAATTCTTTCCGAAGCTCGTAAATTTAAATTAAATTTAATTATTGCTAATCAATACATGTCCCAACTCGATCGTACTATTCAAGATGCTATTTTGGGAAATGTTGGTTCAATTATGTCTTTCGTCGTTGGCAACCAAGACGCTTTTATTCTTGCCAAAGAATTTGGACCCCAATTTCCACCAGAAGATTTAATTAAAATCGGTAAATATCAAATTGTTTGTAAACTTTCCATTGATTCCGAAACCACTAGACCCTTTTACGCCAACACTCTTTCTCCTCTTTCTTGTAAAAATCAACAGCGAGACAAACTTATTGCTACCTCTCAACAACGATGGGGAAAAAAGTTATAAATTATTATTTTTATGAAAAAATTTACTCTCTATCTCATCCGTTGGCAATTAAGCACTCCAATTCTTTGGTTAGCCGTCAAAAACCTCGGCGCTGGAATATGGTCAACCGTTATCGCTAACTTGATTGGTGGTGCCATTTTCTTTTGGGTCGATAAATTTATTTTTACCTCACCAGCTCTTGAAGTTTGGTATTACAAAGATAACAGTATTTGCCATAAATGTGGTAAAAAAGACACTCTTCGTCGTTTAGTTAAAACTAAAAATTATGATAAAACCAATGATTCAAAACCAATTTTTCTTTGCCAAAAATGCTCAAATGAAAAACTACAAGAATTAAAAAAGAAAGGCATTAAAACTTCTTAAGGTTTTTTCCAACCCGCCCACTTACAAACTGGATATTTCGAACATCCATAAAACTTTCGTCCAGTTTTAGTTTTGCGGACTACTCCGTCAGCTCCACATTCTGGACATTTAAATCCTGCATTTTCTTGATATTGTTTTGTATATTTACAATCAGGAAAACGATCACAAGAAATAAATTTTCCAAATCTTCCCAATCTAATCACTAATTCTCCATCTTTACACTCCGGACATTTTTCTCCCAACTTTTCAGTTTCCACTTTTACTCTTTCACTTTTGCCTTCCGCCAACTTCAATTCCTTCTCAAATTTTTTCCAAAAATCTTTCATCATTTTTTTCCAATCTTCCTTGCCCAACGACACTTTATCTAATGTTTCTTCCATTTCCGCCGTAAATGGTAATGACAAAATATCTTCAAAATTTTTAACCAAAAATTCATTAGTCGCCTGTCCCAAAACCGTCGGTTTAAATTTTCCTTCTTCTCTATCAATATATTGTCTTAATAAAATAGTTGAAATAATTGGGGCATAAGTTGATGGTCTACCAATTCCTTGTTTTTCCAAACTGGAAACTAAACTAGCATCACTATATCGCGGCATTGGATTAGTCTCCGACTCCACTGACCATGACTTTTTTCCCTCAATTTTTTCATTTTCTTTTAATTCCGGCAACACTTGATCCTCATGTTTATCACCAGTAATTTTTAAAAATCCATCGAACAACATTCTTACTCCTTTAGACTCAAAAATCCCATTGCCATTGGCAAATAAAATAGTCGTATTTTTCATTACTGCCGCCGCCGCTTGAGTCGCCACTGCCCTTTTCCAAATCATTTCATACAATTTATTTTCGCGTACATCACCATCATCAATAGTCGGTCTTGATACATTTGTTGGCCTAATTGCCTCATGCGCTTCTTGAGCATTTTTGGCTGTATTTTTATACAATCTAACTTTTGGCACCACATAATTTTGGCCAAATTCTTTTTCAATATATTTTCTAAATTCGGAAATTGCCTTCTCAGATAAATATACCGAATCAGTTCTATGATAAGTAATCAAACCTTTTTCATAGAGTTTTTGAGCCACACTCATTGTCTGTTTACCCGACCAACCCATTTTTCTGGATGCAGCTTGTTGTAATTTTGAAGTTGTGAATGCTGGTAATGGCAATCGAGAAACTTCCCTCTCTAAAACTTTTGTAATTAAAAATACTTTTTCTAATTTTTTTATATATCCATCAGCATCATTCTGTGTCTTAAAACAAGAACTAGTAAAAGAATATTCCCCATCAAACAATTTTATTTTGTCTGTTTTATAAATATTTTTTCCATCAACTTTTATCAATTCAGCGTTAAATTTTTGACCACTCTTTTTTAATTCGCTGTAAATTGAAAAATATTTTTCTTTTGTAAAAGCCGCAATCTCCTTTTCTCTTTCACAAATTAATCTCACCGCCACCGATTGAACTCTTCCCGCCGACAACCCTCTTCTCACTTTCTTCCATAAAATAGGTGACAAGCTATAACCAACCACTCTATCTAAAACCCTTCTGCCCTGTTGAGCATTTACCAAATCCATATCAATTTCTCGCGATTTTTTTAAAGCTTCTTCAATTGCCTCTTTTGTAATTTCATGGAAAGTAACCCTCGAAATTAATTTTTCATCAACCGGTTTTTTTGCATTTAAAAGAATCCATTTCACATGCCACGAAATCGCTTCTCCTTCACGATCAGGATCAGAAGCCAATAAAATCTGATCAACACTTTTTGAAGCCTTAACTAATTCATCAACCACTTTTTTCTTTTTACTATCAGTCACGTATTCCACTTCAAAATTTTTAAAATCCACTGCCATTTTATTTGTCGGTAAATCTCGAATATGTCCCACAGTAGCCAATACTTTATAATCTCCACCTAAATATTTTCCAATAGTTCTGGCTTTTGTTGGTGACTCCACAATTAATAGTTTTTTCATTTTATCTCTCATTCTCATCTATAGTATCACCCCTGTCAAGCCGTTAATGTATTACCGTTTTAATGTCACCACTCTGGTTGGTATTGAATTTTTATCAATATTTAATCTTTTTCTAGTGATAAAATTCGGTTCCAAAACCAAATCACAAGGACCTTTTACTCTTTCAACTTCTTCTAAAACCATTTCACCAATATTAAAACGATAATCACTTTTATAACCTTCAGAACTACCATTATAAATCGACACAATTTTTCCATCTGGTTTTCTCAAAGAAACAACACTGCCTTCACAAATATTCCTTATTTGACGTTTTTTATTCCATTCTCTTAAATAATTTCCTATATTTAAACATTTTTCAATCATCGCTTTGTTTTAATAATTAACCTGTTTTACGGATTATTGTAACACACTCTTTTTTTCTGATTTTCTTGGCACCACTGTATTTGGCTCATCAAACCATTCTTTTAAAATATCTCCTACAATTGGTGCCGCAACATCCGATCCTTCACCACCTCTTTCAACTAAAACAGTAATTGAAATCTGTGGATCATCTGCCGGAGCAAAAGCTGTTAACCATGCCTGAGTATCTTTACTTCCATCACCCACTTCTGCCGTCCCGGTTTTACAAGCAATTTCAGTTTTAAAATTAAATAAAGGCCAAGCAGTTCCACCTGTTTTACAAGCCGCTTTCATTCCCTCAATCACTGTTTTTACATTTTCTTTTTTTATTTTCAAATCTTCACATTCCACTTTCGAATCTTTCAAAATACTCATTTTACATTTCTTGCCTTCATTGGCAATGATATTTGTCATTTGATTTACCTGCAATGGTGTTACACTCAAATCTCCCTGACCAATTGATAAATGAATTGTATTTCCTAAAAACCAATTCTCTCCCTTAACTTCTTTTTTCCATTTCTCATCAGGCACAATCCCCTCCAGTTCTCCAGCTAATTCCACCCCCGTTCTACTCCCATATCCATATTTTTTAGCCCAAGTGTCTATTCTTTCCAACCCCAACCTTTCTCCTAAAGTATAAAAAAAGATATCATTCGATCTTTTAAGCGCCTTCACTACATTTACCATCCCATCAGTATTTCCGCTCCAAGTTTTATAAGAATAATCACCCACTTTAAAAACACCTATATCTTCAATTTCAGTGTCTTTATTTATCACTCCACTTTCCAATCCAGCCGTCGCCATCACTATTTTAAAGACAGATCCTGGACTAAATCTTCCCGCAGTTGCTCTATTCATCAACGGTAAATTATAATTATCACTCAAATAATCTCTAATTTTATTTTGGTCAATATCGTAAGAAAAATCATTTGCATTAAAAGACGGACTAGAAACCATAGTAATTATCTTTCCAGTTTTTGGTTCACTTATTATCACCACCGCTTTTTTACCACCAAGCATTTTGTAAATTTTATCCTGCCAATAAGCATCTATCGATAAATTTAAGTCAGATGCCACAATTGGTTCTTGTCTTCCTAATTCTCTAACATATTTCCCCAAAGCGTCAATTTCCACTAACCTTTTTCCATCAATTCCCCTAATTTGACAATCTAAAAATGATTCCACCCCACTTCTTCCAACCACTTCATCATTACCTAATTTTATTCCACATTTATTTTCACTTTGGTCATTTTCATTGACTTTTCCAACATATCCAGTAATCAACGACATCGATTCTCCGTAAAGATAGGATCTTTTTAATTCATAAGCCAAGTTTTCCTCTTCAAATTTATATCCTTGAAAATCTCCTAAACTCTCATAAATTTTATTACCTCCATCCATTCTAAAATATTGATAAATACTTTTTACTATCACTCTCCCTTTTCTATCCAATATTGTTGTTCTAGCTGCTGGAATTTTTTTCTCCATTAATTTATTTTCCATTGCTAAATCTTTATAATAAACACCCTTAATTACATCTAATTTAAAAATAGACACCAAAATAATCCCAAAACTTAATATCAAGCCAAATCTTAAAATCCAATATTTCCAAGAACCATCATCTATTTGATTCATTCTTTCAATCCCGACACCAATTTAACTTGTTTAAGTGTTTCTCTATTTTGAATCAATTCACCACATCCTTTAACCACCATCATTCCTGGTTCTTCTAAAACTTTAGTAAATATCTTTGTTTCACTTTCAATCAACTGTGCTAAACCTTTTATTTTTCCCCCATTTCCCACTAATACAATTCCTCTCTTTAAAATGTCTTCCATCAATTCTGGCGGAGTTTCATCTAAAACCGTCGACACTAGTTTGACAATTTTGATCAATTCCATAGTTATTGCCTCTCTCACTTCTATTTCTGTTAATCTAATTGTTTTTGGTAAACCAGTTTCTAAGTCTCGACCTCTCACCAATGCTGTTTTTTTATCACCATCATTATTTGAAAAATTTCCAATTTCCATCTTAATTCTCTCCGCACTATTCTGACCAATCAAAATTCCATATTTCATTTTCACATAATTAACAATACTATTATCTAAATCATCTCCAGCAGTCTTAATTCCTCGACCTACCACCACTCCCCCCATCGAAATTACACTCACTTCAGTCTTTCCCCCACCCACGTCCACAATCACCAGCCCCGAACAACTATCCACTGGCAAACCAATTCCAATCGCTGCCAAAACCACCTCTTCTAAAAGAATAACTTCCTTAGCTCCAGCATTTAAAAAAATTGATTTTACTGCCCTTTTTTGCACCTGATTAATTGAACTTGGCACTCCCACAATTACTCTTGGTTTAAAAATTTTAGGATATTTTGATGGAATTTCATAAACCAATTTCAAATAATAAGAAATCAAACTTTCCAATGCCTCAAAATCTGAGATCACCCCATTTTTAATTGGACTCACAACTTCAATCTGCTTTGGCTCTCGATTTAACATCTCTTTTGCCTTAAATCCAAAAGCAATTGGACCACTTTGCTTTGTCCTTGGAGCCGATAAACCAGTCCATCTTTTCTTTTTCTGTCTAGCAATCATAGTTGGTTCATCCACAATCACTCCTCTATCCTTTAAATAAATCAAAGTATTACTACTTCCCAAATCCACTCCAATTTCCCAACTAAAATTGGATATAAATTTTTCTAATTTTTCTTTGATTCCAAATAACTCCATCTGTTAAAATTATACTCTATGAAGTCCTTTATTAAGCTAATCCGTTTTTTGTTTTTAGCTCTGTTTTTTTTCACCCCTCTTATTTTCACTCAATCAAATTCTGAGCTTTTTGAATTACCAAAAATGTATTTCGTTTATATTTCAACTACACTAATAACTACCTTTCATTTAATTAATGTTTTCCAAAAAAAAGCTCCGTTCCATCAAAAAACTTTTTTAGATATTCCTCTTTTTCTCTTTTTTATCTCCCAAGTAATTTCCACTTATTATTCCATTGATCCACATACTTCATTTTATGGCTATTATTCTCGTCTCAACGGCGGTCTTTTGTCGCTGATTTGTTATCTGCTTCTTTATTTTATTTTATCTGTTTATCTCAACTCCGATTTTAAAAATAAGATTATCAATTTTTCACTATTTTCGGCATTTTTAGTTTCTATTTATGCCATCACCGAACATTTTGGTATCGATAAAAATCTATGGGTTCAAGATGTCCAATCCCGAGTTTTTTCCACTCTAGGCCAACCAAACTGGCTCGCCGCCTATCTTTGTATTTTCATTCCTTTTTCAATTTATAAATTTTTTGAATCAATAAAAATGTACGGGCGCGGCGTGACGCGCCCTTACCTGTATTTAATATTAACTTCAATTTTTTACGTCGCAATTCTTTTTACCAAATCAAAATCTGGCATCATTGCTTGTCTCATCTCTATTATCATTTATTTTACAATTTACTTTTTCCAGAATTTAAAAAATAAATCATCCTTAAGCAAAATCTCCATTTTTGCTTTAATTTTTATTTTATTAACCTTCACCATTAATAATCCTATCAAGGATTATTTTTTTTCATCTATAGAGACGCAACGCATGGCGTCTCTACAATCTACAAATAATCCTGAGTCATCCAAAATCCTAATCACCTCTTCCGGCAACATCCGAAAAATTGTTTGGAAAGGGGCCATTGATCTTTGGAAAAAATTCCCCATTTTTGGCACTGGCGTTGAAACTTTTGCTTATTCCTATTATTGGACCCGTCCAGTCGAACATAATCTCACCTCAGAGTGGGACTTTCTTTATAACAAAGCCCACAACGAATACATTAACTATCTCGCCACCACTGGCGCTGTCGGTTTCCTCACCTATTGTTTTGTAATCATCTCTGTTTTGTTTTTCTCCTTAAAGTCTCCCTTGTCAAAGGGAGATTTAGAGGGATTGAACCTAGTCATACTAGCCAGTTTCTCTAGCCTTTTAATAACTAATTTTGCCGGTTTTTCAGTTGTTACCACTTCACTCTTTTTTTTCCTTCTCCCCACCTTACTATTAGATGAATGCCCTACCTGCCCTGTCAAGGGAAGGTGGTCCCAATTTATTGGGACCGAAAGGGTTTTAACCATAACCACTATTATCATCAGTTTATTCTTCATCCAAAAAATAATTTACTTCTATATAGCCGACATCGCCTACAGCCAATCTGAAAAATACGATTCTCAAAACGACTACTCCACCGCTCTCTCTTTTGCTCAAGTTAGCCATCAACTAAATCCCAACGAACCACTCTACACTGACAAATTAGCCACTATCTATTCTAAAATTGCTCTAAGCACCGGCAAACAAGAATATGTCGATCAAGCCGTCATTTATTCCGATTTAACTATTAAAACCTCTCCGGCCAACATTAATTTTTGGAAACAACGTGCTCAAAATTATCTTTACATATCCAGCGTTGATACTAAATATTTCACTATTTCTATTACCGCCCTCACCAATGCTGCTAGCCTTGCCCCCACTGATCCTAAAATTTTCTATTCCCTCGGCCAATTTTTAGAAACCGCCAACCTCACCGACCAAGCCATTCCCTATTATCAAAAAGCCATCGAACTAAAATCAAATTACGACCATGCCTATTTTGCCCTCGGTAAAATTTATTTAACCAAAAAAGAAAATAACCTAGCCAAAGAAAACCTTCAAAAAACTATTGATTATTCATACCCCACCAACATCGAAGCCCAAAAATTACTTGATCAAATTAAATAAAATCAATTTTACTTTGCAAAAACATTTCTCCTTTAATTTCTTTATATAATTTTCCACCATCTTTTTTTATATGATCAATAAAAACTATACCATCTAAATGATCCGATTCATGTTGCCACACAATTGCTTCAAATCCACCTAACTTTCGGTTTTTTCTGACTAATTTTTCTTCTTCAATTTCATCCCAACTCACATCAATTTCCAAAAATCTTTTTACTGTTCCAAAATATTTTGGAAAAGATAGACATCCTTCCAAAAAATCCTCTTCCTTTTTATTTTCACCAACAATTTTTGGATAAACTTTTCCGCCATAACTTTTTTCAATTTTAGGATTAATAAAAATCAAAGGCTCTCTATTAGACAATTCTTTGCTTCCAAAAAATCTCTTACTTACTCCAATTTGAGGCGCCGCTAAACCCGCAGCATTCTCGCCATTTTTCAATATATTTTTTAAATCATCCATTTCCTCCAGCAACCTTTCGTCTATATTTTTAATTTCTTCTGTTTTTTGTCTTAATATTCCTGCTGGATAAATCACAATTTTTCTCATACGCTATTTTACCAAATAAAAATAAAGTCTCCCTGTCAAGGGAGATGTCCGAAGGACAGAGGGTTTAAATTTGCTAAAATATCATCATGACCAACCTCATTTTTTTTGGTTCCTCCGAATATTCCCTAATTATTCTAAAAAAAATTCTCGAAATTAAAGATTTTAATTTAATTAGTGTTGTCACTAAAACAGATAAAGCCGTCGGTCGTAATCAAAAAATAACAGCCAATCCTGTGGCTAATTTTGCCCACCAAAACAACATTAAACTCTATCAAGTCGAAGAATTTACTCCCGAATTCAAATCTGAAATCCAAAATCTGAAATCTGACATATTTATCTGTGTTGCCTTCGGTCCCCCTTATTTCGATCAGGAAATGATTGACATTCCCAAATTCAAAATTATTAACATTCACCCCTCTCCTCTACCAAAATATCGCGGCGCAACTCCTGGTCCTTGGCAAATTATCAATGGTGAAACCAAAACAGCTGTCTCTTTTTTCCAAATCGATTCTCTTCCTGATCATGGCCCTATCATTTCTCAAATTCCTTTCGATATTAGTCCCACCGATACCGCCACCAGTTTTTATCAAAAAGCTTTTATCATTGCCGCCAATAATCTAGAGACAGTTATTAAAAAATATATCAATAATCTGAAATCTTTAACTCCCCAAGACCACACCCAAAAAACCTATTTCCCAAAATTTACCAAAGACAATGCTCAAATCGATTGGTCTTGGGATATTTCTAAAATTGAGCGTTTTATCCGAGCTCTCAACCCTTGGCCAATTGCCTGGACATTTGTCACCAACCAACAATCACAAAAAATCAAAATGAAAATTTTATCCGCTTCCATCATTAATCAACAATTAATCCCCAACACTGTTCAAATCGAAGGTAAAAAAATCGTCAGCTGGTCCGAAATCTGTAAATATTACACTATAAATAAAAACTAATTATTAAGAATAAATTAAAAAATTTTTGCCTATAAATAGGGTTTTCTTTTTTTGACATTTTTTTTAAATACTTTTTAATTAATTAAAGGAGGTAAAAAATATGCCAGTCAAAAAACCAGCAAAAAAAGTAGTCAAGAAAGTTGCTAAAAAAGCAACTAAAAAAGTCGCAAAGAAAAAAGTGGCCAAAAAAGCCAAAAAATAAAAACTGAAAGTTCGAACAAAAAGCGGTGCTTATTTAAGTGCCGTTTTTTGTTATTTAGTCTCTTTTTTAAGCCTTTTCAAACACTTTGTACAAAAACTACCACTAATTTTATCTTCACCAACAGTCAAAGTAACCTTCTGGATATTAGCCATAAAAGTCCTAGGTGTTCTATTTTGGGCATGTGATCGGTTTTGGCCAATCTTTGTCCCCTTATTACATAAACTACATGTTCTCATAGTAAGGTATAATATCAAAACAAACTATTTTTTGAAATATGATAAATTTCCTTTCCTTTTTAGTCTTAATTATCAGTATTACTATTCATGAGTTTTGTCATGCTTTAGCTGCCGATCGTCTTGGTGATCCAACTCCACGTTCTCTTGGTCGACTAACATTAAATCCTTTAGCCCATGCCGACCCCATTGGCACCATTTTTTTACCTCTTTTAAGTGTTTTTACAGGAATTCCCACTATTGGTTGGGCTAAACCAGTTATTATTGATCCTTACAATTTCAAAAATCCTAAAAAAGATGAAATATTAGTCTCTATCGCTGGTCCCGCTGGAAATATTTTACTCGCCCTTTTTGCTTCTCTTCTTTTTAAATTTTTAGGAGTCCAAAATATTTTACTCTACCTTTTAATATTAATTAATATCTCTTTAGCCGTTTTTAATCTTTTACCAATTCCTCCCCTCGACGGCTCTAAAATTTTTCTAAACTTACTTCCTGAAGAAAAGTCTATTCAATGGCAAGAAGCTTTTGATCGTTATGGATTTATTCTTCTGATTATATTAGTTTTCCTTCCAATTGGTGGCAGTTCAATTTTTCAAATTATTCTATCACCAATTGTCCAATTTACCCTGTCGCTACTTACTTAATCTCTTATTCAAATCTTCGACCATTTTCCCTATTTGGTCATCAGTCATTCCATGAACTAAAGCTCCTTGTTCTAAAGTTTCCATTGACGCCGCCATACAACCAACGCAATGAAATCCATATTCTCCAGTTAACACTGAAGCCAAATCTGGATTTTGTTCCACTAAATCTAAAATCAAAATATCTTTGGTAATTTTCGTTTTATTTTTCATGGTTAAATTATATCAAAAATGGTAAAATTAATTGTCCTACCAAAAGCAGTACTTTAAGAAGGTGTTTTTTCTAACTATCCATCTAAGATGGAAGGCATATTTTTAGGGTTTGCGCCCTAAAAGAGTCTTCCGACATTTTTTAGTATGGAAAAGCCATTATTGAAGAAAACTTTTGGTGGGGCTTTCTTATTTCAAATCCTTTTTTACTCTTTCCAAGATAATATTAAGACTTTTTTCATTATTCAAAGCCTCTTTTTTAATTGTCTCTTCAAATTTATTTTCAAAATATTTTGGATCATCTAAATATTGATACAAAAAATTGACCAACTCGCTATTTTTTTCCCTAACCCATCCCAATTTTTTCTTTTTAATTAAATCAATATTACCATCCTCCTGACCTCCAATATGAGTAATTGCTATAAAAGGTTTTTGACAAGCCACACTATCAAATAAAAAATTAGGACCGGCTTTTCCAAAAACAATATCTGATGCTCCTAGAGCTTCAGCCATATTGTCAATCCATCCCATATTTTTAATAATAACCACATCATCTTTTCTCAATTTAGCTAAAATTTTATTGTACCTCTCCACTAAATTATAAGAAAATTTATCAACCCCTGTATTAATTACAAAAGTTACTTTACTTTTAAGAAAAATTAAAGTCGGCAATAGTTTTGGTAAAGCACTTGTTCCCAAACTCCCACCACCAACAAAAATCACTGGCCTATCATTTTTAATCCCCAATTTCTTTCTGACTTCTTTTTTGTCAATTTTTTTGTACATTTCTGGCCTCACCCACCAGCCAGTTTTCAAAATCTCATTCTTTTTAATATCATATTTCAAAGCTAATTTTTCTCCAATTTCATCATAAACTATATTTAAATCACAACCTTTAACAAATGAAATTGGAATAATTGTCCAAGGATCGGCCACTATTGTCCATAATTTAAATTTTTTATTTTTTTCTTTTTTCCAATCAGCCAAACTATGAGAATGAACAAAATATGCCGAAATTATTAAATCTGGCTTTATTTTATTAACTTCTTTCTTCAACCTTGGTAAATTAAAAACTGTACTTTTTCGCATCAAATCTCTGGCAAATTTCATATCAAAAACCTTACTAGCCCATCGATTTGTTAATGGAATATATCGATAAGCAAAAGTATATAAATCGTCACCAACTCCAGTTTCTGCCTTAATTTCAGCATAAACAACCTCGTAATCATTTTCTTTTTCATGTTCCTTAAGATAGTTAAAAATTGCCTTAGCTATCGACCTATGTCCCCATGGCATGTGATCAGTTAAGACTAAAATCTTTTTCTTTTGCATGTTCTTATTATATAATACCCTACTGCCTAAGTAGCTCAGTTGGTTAGAGCAGCTGTTTTGTAAACAGCAGGTCGTGAGTTCGAATCCCACCTTAGGCTCTTTTTTATTTAACTTTTTGATACAATATCAAAGTATCAATTGTGCCCGGATAGCTCAGTTGGTAGAGCATCCCCTTGGTAAGGGGAAGGTCATGAATTCGAGTTTCATTCCGGGCTCATTTTATCTAAAAGGAGGGTATGCCCTCCGAAACTTTAGTGAAGGAGGGGTGCTCCGAATGGTAAGGAACTTGTTTTGAAAACAAGCGTCAGTAATGACATGTAGGTTCGACTCCTATCCCCTCCGCATTATGTCTATCTTTCCATGTAATCTTTACACTATGGTTAGAAACCCCTTACCTTCCCTTGTATTTTTTCGAAAATTTCAATTTATCGTTTTGACGGCCTGTAACACACGAAATTTTAGCGAAATTCAGTTCAAATAATGCCTAAGGTGTTGGTAAATAGTGTTTATATCAAAATAATTTTTTATAAAAATTTATTATTGAAATTTTTTAAAATGTTATAATGGAGACAATATTGATTGTTATATTTTAATAAAAAATGAGTAATCCTAGAGCTTTTATTAGTTTTGATTTTGACCATAATGAAACGGAAAAATATTTATTTATTGGTCAATCTAAAAATTCCAAAACACCTTTTGATATAGAAGACTGGTCTTCTAAGTCATCTCTACCTCAAAATCAGTGGGAAAGAATTATTGAAGATAAAATCAATAAATGTAACTTAATGATAGTTTTAGTTGGAAAAAATATGGCTTCAGCTTCAGGGGTAGCAAAAGAGATCTCTTTTGCTAAAGAAAATAACGTGCCATTTTTTGGAGTTTATGTTGACGATGCAAATACTTCTAATAACTTACCGTCTGATTTAGCTAGAAACAGAACAACAAACTGGGATTGGGACAATATTGCTTCTGCTATCAAACAAATGATGGAAGAAGGAAAAAATAAATGAGAAAAGCATTAATTGTTGGAATTAACGATTATAAAGATTGTCCACTTTTAGGATGTGTTAATGATGCATCTTCTCTTTCTAGTATTCTTTCAAGTAATGGTGATGGTTCCCCAAATTTTGATGTAATGCTTAAAACTGATATAAAAAATAAATCTGAATTAAAAACTCATATAAAAGAGCTATTTGAAGGAAATGTTGAAACAGCTCTATTTTATTTTTCTGGTCACGGTTTTTTAAATAATCTTGGTGGATATATAGTAACACCAGATTATCAACCAAACGATGAAGGTGTCTCTATGAATGAAATATTAACTTTTGCCAACCAATCGAAAGCACAAAATAAAATTATTATATTAGATTGTTGTCATTCTGGATCATTCGGATCTCCTCCTGAACAATCCGTTAGTATTTCTCAAATTACAGAGGGTTTGACTATACTTACTGCTAGTAAAGAAAATGAATCTGCTGTTGAAGAAAACGGACATGGAATTTTTACTAATTTATTGTTAGGTGCATTAAGAGGTGAAGCATCAGACCTAATGGGTAATATTACTCCTGGAAGTGTATATTCCTATATCGACCAAGCTTTAGGCCCATGGGATCAAAGACCAATTTTTAAAACTAATATTACTAAATTTACACCAATAAGAAATATATCCCCATTAATTCCACTTGATATCCTTAGAAAGATAACTTTATATTTTCCTACACCTCAAGAGGAATTTAAATTAGATCCTTCTTTTGAAGATTCAGATAAAAATGCCGATCTAAATAATGTTGAAATTTTTAAAAACTTACAAAAATTTGAGAGAAATGGATTAGTAATACCTGTTGGTGAAGATTATATGTATTATGCTGCAATGAAATCAAAATCTTGTAAATTAACAGCCTTAGGTTGGCGTTATTGGGCATTAGTAGATAAAAATAGAATTTAATTTATTTTATATACAATCTCTTGTTGTGCAATGTAAATTTCGTTTTTATAGCTGATAATACTTGTTGCCTCTCCTCTACTGTCCCCACTTTTAAGGTATGAACTAGATATTCTTTAACCATATTTTTATCAATATGATTAAAGGCATCATAATCTATTTCTTTTAAGTTTCCACTTATATATTCTTCATTTAAAACTTCTGTTCTAAGTCGATGAAATCTATCAATATCTTTTTTAAGTTGATGGGCTAATTCAATTTCATTTAGTTTTAATTCATCAATGTGAGCCATTAATTGTTTAATTAAATCTTCTTCAGTAATATAAGGTTCGCTACATTGGTAATCTATTGATCTAGAGCAGTGATAATAAACATGTTTTCTAGCATCACCATTTAGAAGTTTCCGATATCTCTCCTCTCCTATTACTGAAGCCCCACAAGAACTACATTTACATAAATGTTTAAATGGGAAAACATTTTTGTTCCATTCTTTAGCTGGACAAATAAGTTGATATTGAACCTTATCAAATATTTCTTTAGTAATTAATGGTTCGTGATTTCCCTTATATTTCTTACCATCAAAACTAAATTCACCATAATAAAATGGATTTTTCAAAATGGCATAGATTTTACTTAAAGCAATTGGTTTACCACTTCTGGTAGTAAATCCAATATCATCCAACCATATTTTTAATACCCTACCACTGTAACCTCTTTCTGATACTTTAGTAAACATTAGTTTTACAGTTGGTGCTCTTTCTTTATCAATCTCTACATAACTAATTCTATTTTCAT
This sequence comes from Candidatus Shapirobacteria bacterium, assembly GCA_041661765.1. Lineage (GTDB taxonomy): Bacteria > Patescibacteriota > Microgenomatia > UBA12405 > UBA12405 > WARW01. The sequence goes on from JBAZTV010000003.1 coordinate 92,639, forward strand.
TCATTATATTTATATAACCTACAGGAGCCATATTAGGTCGCCATCCAGCTTCACATTTGGCTCTAAGCCCTCTTTTTACATTAATACCCCTATTATCATTTTCTAGCTTGGCTTGAGAGCATAAAATCATTAGTAAAAACTTTTCATTTGGGTTATTGGAAAATGATTGAGAAAAAGTCCGAATGGTTTTTAATTTTCCCTGATCCATTAGATCTACTAAGGTTCCAAGATCACCTGCATTTCTGCTCAGTCTATCAGGTGCCCAAGTTAAAATGGCATCAAATTCTCCACTTCGAATATCTATTAAAAGTTTATTAAAGACTGGTCGAAGCCCTGATGATTTGGCCGAATGACTTTCTTGTCTAACTTCTTTGATAATTAATCCATCTCTATTGGCTAAATCCTTCATTTCCTTAATCTGGGAATCGATCGACATGGCTTGTCGCTCATCAGATTCGGTTGATTTACGAGCATAAAGACAATATTTTGTTTGCTCAATTTCCTGTATCTTTCCATCTTTTTCATTATTCATGATGGAACTATACCGCAACCATTACAGTAGTCTAGAAGATGATTATTATTTAATAAATATCAGACAAGTGACGAGAACCTCGATCATAAAAATTACCTGTCGTAAGGACATACATAGCTGGTGTTGGCTGATTATCTAACTCTAAAATTTTTAAAATTAATAAAGAAAATGCATCGGCAAGGTCGTCGTGTTTTTCGATTCCAAAACCAACTAATTGAGAAATCAATTCTTCGGCTCCTTTTTTAGGAAACAAAATTTTTCCTTGTTCAATTAAATGGGTAACTAAAGCTAACCTAGATCTTTTATCCTGCCCATTTACCTTTACTCCTTCACAATGAATATTACGACTATTAAGATGTTGAATAATTGATTGTTGGTAACCAACATCTTCGACAAAAATTTTTGATTCTCTACCTAAAATTGCAGATATTTCTTCTATTTTAGCTACTGTCTGAGGAAAAGTTAGTCTTTGATTTACTGGATTTGGATAAATATATATTTCAAGTTTTTCTTTTCTTCCAAAAACTTTGGCAGTAATCATAGAGGTAAAATCAGCAGATTCTTTTTGAGAAATTGCCAAATCAATTCCAGTTCCAACCATACGAAAATCTCTTTTATCTCTTTCAATCCCTTCATAATATTTAATCCATTCTGGATGAACTAATCTATCAGCATCGGAAATAATTTTTAGTAAATACTCGCGATACCAAGCCGAATCTGTCCCTATAGATGCCTTTAATTTATTGATAGCTTCCATATTGGGAAATTTTCCAGGCCAAGCAATAATTTCATTATCATCTATTAAAGGATAAGCAAGAAATTTACTATCACTTTGTTTATTCTTTTCCATCATGGCTTTAAGTCTCATTAATAAACAATCTTCGTGGAGTAAATTGCCGACGATTATAAACTTAGTTGAAATATCACCTATTGGTAGAATCTCACCTGTTAACCATTGAAAAGTTTTATCTCTACTTTCTCTGGTTTTTATACTATTAAGGTCTTCAACATCATCACATACAACTAAGTCTGGTCTATATTGACCATGTCGAACTCCTCTAATACTTTGTTCAGTTGAGGCAATAGTAATTCGAGCATCAAAATTAGAAAGCACTATTGAAGTAGCACCCCATTCGTCACTAACTTCCTGAAATGGACCAATATCATTTTTTAATAATTCATTAGTTTCCAACTCTCTTTTAATATTCGATAAATGTAATCTAGCTTGAGATTGAGTCTGACTAACAATTAATACAAATTTCTTTTGTTGACAACCAGTTATTGCCCAAATCGGATAAGACAAACTCATAATAGTAGACTTACTTGAACCACGAAATGCAACTAATACCGCCATTTTTAAATTTATATCTTCAGTAATAGAAAACATTTCATTGTGAAATTGAGCAAAAGGATAACTAATATAATGACTAAAATAGATAGTAAAAAACCAAAAATGACTGTTTTTGGCTAAGGCTCTTCGAACGGACCTTTTCTTTTTTATTTCAATTAGTTCATTTTCGTTTAATTTTTGAATCATTTTTGTTTTTCTTCAATTAATTCCGGTAAATTTTCAGGTAAAACTGAAGCAAGTTTTAAGGCTTTCATCACTAAAGCTTCTTGTTCTGGAGTTAATTGTTCATCATCATGTTTCAATTTGGCGGTTACTTCTATTTTGGTGGCATAAGCTTGATGATGGTTTTTTAACCAAAAAATTATCGCAGTTAAATTTTTATCCCTAATAGCACTCATTAATTGAGATTCAGCCATATCATTTACTAATTCATTACCATCCAAAAGAGCTTCGTCTACTTGAGTAGAAAAATTTTCATCATCTTTTTTCCAGCGATAAAAAGTGGCCCGACCAACACTTACTTTTTCACAAGCTATTTGAATAATTGGTGTTTTTTTTAATTGTTCAATTAATAATTGTTTGTTTTTGTCAGTTTTCATATTTTTTTTAGTTTTTTAAAACGATCAATAATTACTTGACAATATTCTGGATCTATTTCAACCATTAGACATTTTCTTTTTGTTTGTTCACAAGCAATCAAGGTCGACCCCGAACCACCAAAACAGTCATAAACATAATCACCAATTTGGGAACTGTTTAGGATTAAATGACGAAGAAGTGAAATTGGTTTCATGGTTGGGTGAAGTGGACTTTTATTAGGTTTTGGAAAAGCTAAAACACTTTTATCTTTACTTTTAAAAAACTGATGAGTACCATACCAACCATAAACTATTAATTCATGTTGAGGCAAGTAATCCATTCTTCCAATAACTGCATGATTTTTGACCCAAATTAATAACTGACAAAATTTAAAATTCGAGTCATCTAAAGCATTTTTTAAAGCAAACAACATTCGATCAGAATTAAAAATATAGTAGGTATTTTTGGGTGACAAAAACGGTTTAACAATCTCTAACCATTGCTGAGTAAATTGTTTATACGATTGTTCAGATTGAACCTGGTCGTTGGCAATTATTTTTCTATCTTTTTTTGACTTTGCAAAGCAATTTTTACTCTCAACATAAGCAACACCATAAGGAACATCTGTTAATATTAACTTGATTTTTTTATCTGCTAATAATTTTTCTACAGATGATTTATCAGTGGCATCACCACACAAAAGTAGATGATCTCCGAGAGCAATTAAGTCTCCTTTTTTAATTAACATACTTTACCTCCTGACCAGTTAATTTTTTATAACGGGAAACAATTAGGTCACAAAATATTGGTTCATATTCAACCATTAAACATTTCCGTTTTAATTGTTCACAAGCAATAAGTGTAGAACCTGATCCACCAAACAAATCAACAACAGTATCGCCAATATTAGTACACCTTCTCAGGGCTCTTTCGTGAAGTGTTGGGCTTTTTTCAGTTGGATGTTCATAATCACCTCCGGGTAATCTTTTAACTAACCAAATATTGAGTAAATCCAAAATGTCGTCTATTGTCCTATTTCCTGAGCCAATTTCTTTGTTTAAAATTTCATTTAAGTTTTTCGGATTTTCCGAAATTGTTGGTTTACCAATTACCCCATAGATACAAGCTTCGTAACTTTTATTAAAAGCAATGTTAGGTGTAGGTGAAAAACCATTTTTAATCCATAAACAAACCCTTTTGTTTTCTATTCCGATTTCTTTATATAAATCTTGAATTAGGCCGATATGATTTTCGTCGTTCCAATAAAAAATATGACAATCTGGCTTGGAGATTGTTAAAACATTTTGAATTGTCTTTTTCAAAAACTCTTTATATTCATCATCAGTTTTATTATCATTGGTTTGTCCACCATATTTTCCCTTACCACCAATTCCTTTATTGTAATCCAAAGAAATATTATAGGGTGGGTCACAATAGACCATAGATACGGACTTATTTGATGTTAATTTTTCAACAACTTTTAAATCAGTACTATCTCCACAAACCAATAGATGTTGACCAAGTTGGATAATGTCTCCTAATTTTGTTTTTGGAATTTTTATTTTTTCTAATTCTTTTTCTGTGTCAAAATTATCATCCTCAGTTTCAAGATTTTCATCCCAAATTTTAGATAAATCATTATTGTCAAAACCAATGTCCATCAGCATTTCAATTTGAAAATTTTTTAGAAGTTCAAAATTCCAATCACCAGTGTTGCGATTTAATCTAAGGTTCAATTCTTTTTCCTTTTCAACATCTGGGACATTGACATAAACTACTGGCACCTCTGCAAAACCTAACTGTTTTGCTATCTCTAATCTAAAATGTCCACCAATAACAATATTCTTACGATTTATTGCAGAATTCGCAATAATGGGATCTATTAACCCAAATTTTTTAATACTTTGCTTTAGTCCGCTTATTGCTTCATCAGACCATTTTCTTGGATTGTATGATGATGGTTTTAAATCTTTGACAGGTATATAGATGACTTTGAGTTGGGTTCTTTGATTCATATAAACCAAAGTTACCACCACATAAATCAGGTGTATAAGGCATTAATGAAGTCTAATTAATGCCAGTTTTTTGTTTATATCTTTTAATAAAGCTACCAACATCCTCATATCCATAATCTTTGCCATATTTTTCTGATAAAACATCTGCAATTTTTTCATAGGACATTCCTGATTGTTTTAATTTATATGCTTCACAATCTCTTTCAAACATTTTAATCGGTTGAAATTTATCAGTAGTTTTATCCCCTAATTTTTTTTGTTCAAGCATTACATATGGCCAGATGTTTTTTATATCCTCCAATGTAGTGTTTGCATTTAATTCGAGTGATAATTTTCTAAATTCATCTTCCCATCCAAATACTAGTGATAAATTACCAATTGGTGGAGACATATTATCTATGTCATTAAATAAAAGATACATTTTGATTGAATTTTCCCAACTTTTAGATAACTTATATTTTTTGATTAAGCTTAAAATATCATTTCTAAAATTATTTATGGGTACTTGATCATTAAATTTTTTATTAGCCTGTTCTTTTTCTGTCCAGTTACCATCTTTGGCCAATTTTTCTTCAAGATCTCTTTCTTGAGACCAATTATCATCAGAGTATTTTCCCGACACTTCGTTTAACCAATCTTGCCATTCATGACTTTTTTGTTCATTATCAAAACCTTTGGTTTTAATATTCCATTTTTCCCTTAATTCTAAAATGTCATGTAAAAAATCTGATCTGGAAGTTAAAATTAGAATTTTTTGCTTTATTCTTTGGCTCTGTTTTTTAAAATAATCCTTGGTCATGTATATATTATATGAAAAAAATTATAAACTTTATTGAAATTTGGATCTTTACCGATTTTTAGCTCTAACTTTTAGTATATAATGTAATCAAATGTTTGCTAATAATGGGTATAAATTATTAGACTTCTAATCTTTTAAAAAATGGGTAATCAATAATAATAAATGAGTATAAATAACCTCCCAAAACAAATTCTTAACTATTTTGCCACTTTTACTGAAACAAGATTTAATTTCCGACGACTAATTAACTATAAATGGACTAATAATGAACTAACCCTCGATTTTTCTTTATTTCCTGAATTTCAAAATCAAATTCTAGAAAAAATAAAAACTGGAGATTTGTCTCCCGTTACTATTATTCAAGATAAATACACTGTTGTTATTCCAAAAGAGCAAATTATTTCTGAAGTACAAAAAATTGTTTCTAAAAAATTAGATAGTTCTTATCTTAATCAGTCTATTAGTAATGAAGAATCTAATATTAAAGATGAATCGGAAGATAATTCAGAAAATATTGACGAACAAAAGGAATTGGCAAAAAAAGAAGCCTTGCGTTTATACAATCTTGAACTCCGACGTCAATTTGAAACCAGTTTAAACAATCTTCAAGAAAAATTAACTAACCAGAAAAAAGACGAATTACACATTGAACATACTCCACCGTCAATTTTTGGCATAACTAATTATATAAATCAGAACTTTGAAAAAATTAAGCGTCTAGCACAAGACTATATAGATTCTGAATCATACATTAATTCAATAAAGGATTATTTTGAAAAAAATGTTGACGACGTTGTTATTTATGACCTTTTTTACAACTTACAAAAATATGCCGACTTTGCTCAACTTGGAACTTTGTATTTATTTTTTCACAATTTAGAGAAAAGTTCTGAAAGTTACCCTGTTTATTTTGTTGAGGCAGAATTTAAAAATAATACCACTGAGATTACTTTATCTTTTCCAAGAAATTTAATTTTACTTAATACTCCAGCCATCAATTATTTTAAATTTGATAGTGTATTAACCATACCTCGAGCCTCCTCTCCCGCATTAGCAAAATCTCACTTAGGCGGTATTGAATCATTTTTCCAAAATCAATATGGTTTTCAAACACCATTTGTTTTAGAATCTGCCTTTGATCCAATTACTCATGCAAAAGAAGAATACCCACAAATAAAAAGTCGAATTGGGTTACAAACTGTAATAAACGAAGATAAAAAATTGCTTGATTATTCAGAACTTATGACTAATCTTGAGTTAGGCGAAGATAGTAAATTTTCTGGATTTATTGATCAATATATTAGAGGTACTGTTCCAAATCATCAAGAAGAAGTTGATCAAGTATTTAAAGACAATTTTCCATTAGAATCTCCAAAACGATATATTTCAGATAGTCCAATTCCATTAAACAATTCACAAAAAAGAATTCTTTTGGCTCTCGCTAATCAAAAAAATAATATTATTGTTGTTGATGGCCCTCCTGGCACTGGAAAATCTCACACTATTGCGGCTTTGACTTATTGGGCTAATGAACAAAAAAAATCAGTAGTCGTCACTTCGCACAAAAAAGAAGCTTTAGACGTTATTGATCGAATGTTGACAGATAAGTTTAAAAGTCTACATCCTCAAGCAAAACCTTCTATTGTCAGAATGGATAAAGAAACAGGTTCTGCTAATAATTTACCTAATACTTTGCAGACAAGTGTTATAAATGCGGCCAATGAAAGAAATCTAAACTTTAATTACCAAGCATTAAAAAGTGATACCGACAACCTTGAGCAAAAATTAATTACTACTGTTGAAAATAAACTTAAACAAAATATAGATTATCAACAACAAATTAAGGATTTTGTTAATTTAAATGTTATAGAAACTGAACTTTGTACCGACTCAAATATTTCGACAGTTATTTCTTCCATCACTACCCCTAAACAAATTACTGACTTTGCAAAATTAAAAGGGTTTTTAGACTCTGACACTTTAAATATTTTTTCAGATATTAGTTTAGATGAATATCAATTTATTCTGGAACATCAACAAAATATTCCTGATTTTATTGATGCTTGCGAAAAACTGAATCAAACTTCAGCAGACATAATTGATGAAAAAATAAATATTAATGAAATTCCACAGAAATTTCTTGATTTAATAGTTTTACTTCAAAAATATTTTAAACCCAATATTAGTCTTGGAAAACTAACAATTAAAGATACTGTAGGTGGAATATTTCCTAAAATTTTTGGAAAAGGACCTAAGGAAAATCAATTAAAAGAATTATTATCGCAATTAAAATTGCTGGAACATAAAAGTAATTTAAACGATATTGCTCAATATATTGGAAAGGACGTGAACTCTATAACTATTGAGGAAATTTCTTTAAGTATTCAAAAAATACAATTCGCTCTATCAATTAAACCTTATCTAAATTTAATTTCATCTTATAAATCTCTTCCTAATAATAGTCAAAAAAATATCACCCAAATTTTTGACACAATGAAGAAATTTAGTCAGGCACCACAAATATTTGATCCGGAGATTTCTTCTGTATTAACCCAACTTTATGCAACTTATGGATCAATTTTAGAAACAGTTGATGTGGTTGAAGATAATTTAAGTAGTTTATCAAAACTATTTAGCACTGATAATTTGGCTACTAAAATTTGGCAATGGATCCAACTTCACTCCCAACTGTCACAAAAAGAAAATTCTTTGTCACTTAATAAAAGTGATGTTGAGACTTATTTTAGACTTCAACAAAAAGAGGTAGAAAATATTAATGATCAAAGATTAAAGGATCTTAATAATCATTTGGGTGAAATTGCTCGTATAAAAGTTTCTTATGAAGGTGGTAAAAGATTTTCTATGGATGAAGCCAAAGTGTTACTCTCTTCTGTTTCTTGTATTATTGCTGAACCATCAACAATTTCTAAATTTTTCCCAATGCAAGAGGATTTAATCGATGTCCTTATTATTGACGAAGCCTCTCAAGTTTCTATTGCCGATTCAATCTCTCTTATTTTAAGAGCTAAACAAGTAGTTATATTCGGAGATGAGTATCAGTACGGTGCTGTCAGTGCCCAAAATGTCAGCTCTAAGTATTCGACCAGTTACTTTACTGAAATAGTTTCAGCTTATGCTGATGATTATCAAACAGCTGTTTCAGAAAAAGCGAAGAAAGAATTAGTAGACGAAATATCCAAAGACATTAACCCCGACGAACAACAAAGCGATACTCTTCTTAAACCACAAGATGGCACAATTCTTTGGCTTAAAACCTTTGATATCCGCACTTCAACATTAACTTTTGCTAAGGCTATTGCCAATTACAGCACATCTCTTAAAGAACATTTCCGTAGTTTTCCAGAAATTATTGGTTATTCTAATGAAACATTTTATAAAATTGCCCAAATGGAACTTTTGGTTAATCGAATCAGAACTAAACCAATTGGTGAAGTGTTGCAATTTATTAAAGTTGACTGTCAAGGTAATGCTGGAGCTAATGTAAATTTAGATGAAATTGAAGCAATCGGTAATGATATTCAAAAAAGACTTGATAATGGTTTTATTGGAAGTATTGGTATTATAACTTCATTTAAAGAACAACAATCCCGAATGGAACAGTATTTAAATGAGCGTTTTAATATGCCAATTTTGACCCGTGATCATAAAATAGCAATTTGGTTTGTGGGAGATGTACAGGGCGAAGAAAGAGATTTAATCTATTATTCTTTTGTTGAGGCTAAAGAATTAAACAGTGCTAATTTAGCTAGTATTTATCCAGTAATTGGTGGTACCGCCGATAGTATTCGTAGTTTAAAAATGCAACGTCTAAACGTTGGTTTTAGCCGTGCCAAAGATACGATGGTTTTTGTACACAGTCAACCAATTGAGCAATTTAGTAATACTCGTTTAGGTGATGCTTTAAAGCACTATCATCACGAATTAGAAATTAACCAAGCTAATGATTTCTTTATTGAAGATGAGTCAGTTTTTGAATCTCCAATGGAAAAGAAAATTTATAGTTTATTGACACAAACAAAATTTGTTCAAGATAATCGTGAACATTTAAAAATTATTCCTCAGTTTGATATTGGAAAATATATTGCTCGTGAATATGCTGTTTCAATTCCTAAATACCGAACAGACTTCTTAGTTTCTTATTCAAATGGTGGCAAAGAAAAAGTGTTGATTTTGGAATACGATGGACTAGAATTTCATTTTAAAAATCCATCTGAAGTTGATCATTTAAATTTTTCTCAAGAATACATTGATTATGATATTTCTCGTCAATTAGAACTTGAAAGTTATGGTTATCACTTTTTACGCCTCAATAAGTTTAACCTTCGACCTCAAAATTCTGGTGAAACTGAAGTTGATGTCTTGAACAATTTATTGATGGATCGATTAAAATAACTTTATGACTCAAATTAAACTAACCATTGAAGAAAAAGCCCAAATTATTGAAGCACTCAATCAAGATTTAGAACCATCAGCTGATTTACTACCTAAAATATTTCCTGGTACCGCTGAAAAATTTGATGTAGCCTCTCTTGATCGAGCTAAAATTCCTACCCTTGAATATGCTGGTAAAAGAACTAAAGCAGCAATCCTAGCTGAAGGTACTGCCGGTATTGGTGCAGCCCCTCTTCAAACTGTCCGTTGTTTTGGAAATGCCACTGAAAATGATTGGAAAAATTTAATTGTTCAAGGTGACAATCTTCAATTTTTAAAAACTTGTTATAAAAATACTGATCCATTAATTATGGATAAGATTAAGGGTAAAGTTAAACTAATTTACATTGATCCACCATTTGCAACTAAAAGTGATTTTGGAGGTAAAGATGGAGAATATAGTTATACCGATAAAGTTGATCGAGCCCACTTCCTTGAAACACTCCGTGAACGCCTTATCTATCTTCGTGAACTCCTCGCTGACGATGGTTCAATCTATGTCCATTTGGACCAAAAAATGAGCCATTATGTAAAAATAACAATGGATGAGATATTTGGAAAAGATAATTTTAGAAATGAAATTGTTTGGACTTACAACGGAAAAGGATTGGCTAATGCTAGAAGTGGTTATGTAAAATACTTTGCCAACATTTTATTTTATTCTAAGTCAAATAAAACCGAAATAAATAATAAAATTGATAAAGTTTCTGATTCTGTCATTCAACGTTTTGGAAGATATTTAAATGAATTTAATCAAATTTCATTTGCATCTTTGAAAAAAGGAAATGAAAAATCAGAATTAGAAAAAAGTAGAAATAGATTTATTAAAGAATTTAATAGAGAACCTGAAGATGATGATATTGCGGTTGATTATAGTAAGGGTATGTTTTTAAAAGATATTTGGGATGATATACCGATAGTAAGAGAGAATAAAAAATATTCTGAATATCAAAATTATCCAACACAAAAGCCCGAACTCTTATTGGAAAGAATCGTGACTGCTTCATCTAATGAGGGTGATATTGTAATGGATTGTTTTTCGGGGTCTGGGACAACAGTTGCTGTGGCTGAAAAATTAGGGAGAAGATGGATTGGATGTGACTTTGGAAAACATGCAATTTATACAATTCAAAAAAGAATTCTTAATATTGCGGAAAGTAAAAAACTTGGAAAAGACTTAAAGGCTGGTGAAAAACATGGATTAAAACCAAAACCATTTTGTGTTGTGTCATCTGGAGCTTATGATTTTTCCCATGTTATGGATTTACGCAAAAATAAAGATACTTATATTGATTTTGTCTTGGCTCTTTTCCAACTCGTCCGTGACAATGAAAAATCAGCTAAATTTCGATTATCAAATATTTACTCTCTAAAAGATGGTAATCCAGTCGAAGTTTATCCTGTTTGGGACGATCAGTATCTTAAAGATGTTCGTATTGATGAAATTTATTTACAAGGAGTGATTGATCAAGCCGGTGGTCGGTTGCAGGGTGATTATTACATTATTACTCCTGAATCGTGTGCCAATATTGGTGATACTACTCTTAAAAACCAAGATAATAAGGATGTTAATTTTAAAATTCTTTCCTTCCCTTATAAAATTTTAGAGGCTATCTCTCAAAAACTAACAATAGAAGAACAACCTAGTTCTTCCCAAAATATTAATAATTTAGTTACTTCTACTTCTTTTTACTTTAATGAAGACGTTGAAATTGAAGTCGTTAAAACAGATAGTGGTCTTAAAATAACTAAATTTGATAGCAAAATATTAGATGGTGCTGGTAATCGTTTTGAAGGAATTTCTGGATTAGCGATGTTACTTATCGATCTTAATTATGTTTCTAATAAGCCATTTGATATGGATGTGGCTGTATATGCCAAAGAAATTGGTGAAGATGGAACTTGTAAAGTTGATGAATTAACTCCAAGTGTGGGTGTTATTGCTATTGATAAACACGGTAATGAAAGTAAACCGTTTCAAATAAAATAATATGGAAGATAAAAAATTTACCAAACCAAAGGGTAGACGATTTAACACTGTTGATCGAATCAATTTATCTCAGCATGTTTTAAATATAAATCTAAAAAAAAGTAGTCGTAAAAAATTTAATTTTAATGAAATTGAAGATTTTGTTAGGGCTATTGCTGACGGCAGACAATATCAATATGATGCCATCAGGGATGTAATGACCTATCTGTGGGGTGGTGGTTATCAAGATGTAACTGAATTAGCTAAAGAAAATTTTACAGTAAATGAACATTTACGAGAAAAATTTGGAAATGAAGAATTAATGCTTGGTAATTTACCTCTCCCCGATCGTCTATCTGGAGTGGTTCATATGGCCACCGGTACGGGTAAATCATATATTATTTATGCGGTAGCTTATTTGTCTATTGTTATGGGTTTGACTAAAAGAGTATTGGTGCTAGGACCATCCTCAACTATTATTGAAGAAGGTTTGCGAGATAAATTTCAAAAATTTATGGCTCGTGATGATTGGAATAAAAAACTTCCCAAAGAATATCAAGGTAAGGCTATTGAATTATTAAAAAATAATGATGTTATTGAAGACAACAGTATCACTATTGAAAATATTAATGCTATCTATACTGTCGGTGGTATTCGTGACACTTTATTTAAAGGAGTTAATGAAGTTTTAGTTTTAGGAGATGAAATTCATCATGCTTATTCTCATTTAAACTTCAATCAAACCCAAAAAAGACTGGAATTAGATCAAAATGTTGATGAAAATGTTGGTAAAGATAGCGATGAAAAATCTGAGAGATTATGGATGAAGTTTTTAAGACAATATCCTGAAATTACTAGACATATTGGTTTTACAGGTACTCCATATAATCAGGATAATTATTTTGCTGATGTTATTTATGATTACAATATTAGAGCGGCTATAAATAACAAATATATTAAAGATATTAATCCAATTATTGGAACTGAATCTGATCAAGGTGATGTTCAATGGACTACTGAAAAAAGATTTGAAGTTGTTTATGAAAACCATCTCGATAATTCTAATAAATATTCCTATACAAAAAATGATGTTCGCAGGGTTAAACCAATTACTGTTTTTTATTGTCCTACTCGAAATAATGCTCAATCAAAAACAGAAGAATTTATTCGCTTTTTAATTAAAAGAGAAAAAGAAGTTCTTCATTCCACTTTATCTGATGCAGAACTAGACCAAAAGATACGCCAAAAGGTAATTTGTGTTATTACGGGTATTACAGAATCTACATATAAAAACCAACTTGACCATGTTGAAGAAACTGATCCAACTAAGATTGGAGGTTTAGTTGAATTTATTTTTTCTGTCGGTAAATTACTTGAAGGTTGGGATGTTGACAATGTGTTTCAGATCGTCCCAATGGAAGAAAGAATTTTTAATTCAAAATTATTAATATCACAAGTTTTGGGTCGTGGTTTAAGAATTCCTCGTTGTTTAAAACCTGTTGATATCGCCACTAATTACCCAATGTTGACGGTTACTAATCATGAAAAATTTGCTGACAAAATTAAAGAAATTCTTAATGCTGTTATCAACTCTGATATGTTCATTGTTTCTGAACCATTGGAAATTAAAGACGATCCAAATTGGCGAGGAAAATATCACTTTTCTCTTTTTAATTTAAATTATCTTTCTGGTGAAAAATTTGAAGATGCTCCAGTAGAACCAAAACAATTACAAAATAGACAATTAATTTTAGAAAAGTTTGATCTAAAAGAAAATTTAACTATTTTTTTTGATAAAGGTAAAAGAGAATACCGTTTAAAAAAACAAACTGTCACATTAGACTCAATTGTTGATTCTTTATATAGACGTTTTAAAGGTAGAGAATATGAAGAAATTCGGTTTGATTTTGGAAACGGAGAAGAAACTCGATGTCCTACTGAAGATGAAATTAGAAATACTATTCTAGTAGCAATGGAAAAAGCCGGAATTTCTAAGGATGGTTTGGCTGATGATAATAAAAAACAAATTGATTTATATTTTAATCAATTTTTACCAAAAGGATCAAAAATTCGAATTCCTATCAATGTGACTGGTAATGTTTTTCCTATAAGTAGTCAAAAAATTGAACGTAGTAGTCTTCGGGTTGGTGAATTAGAACGAGACGCAACTGCTTTTATGAGTGAAAATTATCAACAAGAAGTTGATGAAAAAACCAAAGCGTTATTAAAATATATACAAGAAAATAGAAAACAATTATTAAATGAAGGTCAACAAATGCTTGGATTTACTGATCCAAATCAGCTATTGGTTAAATATCAAGATAATGTTAAATCGCTAATTAATGGTGATCCCCGACCACCTTACATCGTAACAAATTCATCATTTAAAACACCTCAAAGCGTGGTTTTAGTTTCATATTATCCAGAAAAAGAATTTTCATTTAGATTAATTGAAAATAGTTTATATCTCGATTCTTGGATTAAATCTCCAGATAAAGGATTTTATTCAATTGAATATGAATATTGGAAAGGCGGAAAAGATAGAGTATTAAGAAGTTTTAACCCTGATTTTTTTATAAAAATTGATCTCGATAGGTATATTAAAACTTTAAAGGAAAAAGGTGAAAAAGACAATTTAAAAAATCTTATAGAACTACAAGAAAAAGGAATTGAAACTATTATTAAGGTAGTCGAAATAAAATCTGATGAGGATGATGATGAAGCTACTCCAGCTAAAGCTGAAAAAGCCAAAATACATTTTAATTCTCTGAATCAAAAATTGAGCGAGAGTAATCCAATAAACTTTGACAAAAAATACCAGTCAGAATTAAAACAATTTTATGTTTTTGATTTATTAAAACCAAACGGATTTATTGAATGGTTTTCTAAATTAAAAACTGGAAGTTTATAATTCAAAGTTAACTAATACAAAAAATTAGAGGTATTGCAGAAAAGATAATTGAATAAATAATGAATTTTAATAAAACTCTCTCTAAATCTGAATATATGCTTTTTCTTAAGCATCCAGCTTGGTTGTGGCTTAAAAAATACGATAAAAACAAATTACCTCCAACAGATGATGCTTTGCAAGCAATGTTTGATGATGGAAATTTATTTGAATCTTATGCCAATAAATTATTTCCAGATGCAGTGAAACTTGGTTTTGAAAGTTATGATGATTATTTAAATCTACCTAATAGAACCATAGAAGCAATTAAAAATAAAGTTGAAGTTATTTTGCAAGGCAGATTGGAGTTTGAAGGTAAAACTTGTATTTTTGATGTGTTACAAAAAGTTGGAGATAATGAATTCAATTTAATTGAAATAAAGGCCAGTACAAAAGCAAAAACAGAACATGAATATGATTTGGCTTTTCAATTAATGGTTTTAGAAAAATCTGGTTATTCTGTTAAAAATATCTTGGTTATTCATGCTAATAATGAGTATGTGAGAGACGGTGAAATAGATGTTAAGGGTATTACTGGTCAGACTGATGTCACCGAGAAAGTAAAAGCCTTAAAAGAAATCACTGAACAACAAGTTGATTTAGCTTTTGAAGTATTAGATAGTGACAAATGTCCAGACTTATCACCTCGATATGTTAATAAAATAGGAGTCGCTGATGTTAATTGGTTTGCAGACTGGATGGAAGTATATAAAAACTTGAAACCAAATGATGACCCTTACAATATTTATGAACTTAGCTACCCTACCGCAGAACAAATTGGAAAAATTGAAGATGCTGGGATAATCAAAATAAATGATATTCCTGATGAACTTGCTCTTAGAGGTAAACAATTAGCTCAAATAAAAACAACCAGAGAAAATAAAAGAATTATTGATAAAGATAAAATAAAATCTTTTATTGATACTTTTCAATACCCTCTTTATTTTTTTGATTATGAAACTTTTTCTTCAGTGATTCCCCAATTTGATGGTTGTAGTCCTTACAAAGATTATCCTTTTCAATACTCCCTTCATATAATGGAATCTCCTAATTCTGAATTAAAACATTTGGAATACCTTCATAATGAAAAAACAAATCCGATGCCTAAACTACTTGAGCAACTCAAGAAAGACATAGGAGAATCAGGAACAGTTCTGGCTTGGAATATGAGTTATGAAAAAGGGCGTAATGAGTGCATGGCAGCTCTTTATCCAGAATATGCAGATTTTTTAAAGCAATTAAATGAAAGAATAAACGATCTAATGATTCCTTTTTCGAATATGTGGTTTTTTGATAAAGATTTTTTTGGGAGTGCCTCTGTAAAGAAAGTTATGCCCGTTATGGCTCCAGAGTTAAGCTATAAAGAATTAGATGTAGGAGACGGTTTGTTGGCTAGAAGAACATGGACTCAAACAGTTTTAGAAGATAAAAATCAACCTAACCGTAGTAAAATTATAGAGAATTTGAGTAAATATTGTACACTTGATACTTTTGCTATGGTAAGAATTTTAGAAGAATTAAAAAAAATTATTAACGAATAAAATAGTTAAATTATTTTAAATTTTTTATTAAATTAAAATGAAATGTACTAATTGTCAGACTGAGACAAGTGATATTGGAGATTTACATTGTCGCAAGATTTTTAAAAATGAATTTGAAAGACTTTTAGAAAAATGGGAATCAACAAAAGCGATAGATTATTTTAAAGCCTTTTTATTTAAAGATCCTTCAAGTAATGAATGGAAAAATAATAAATGGAAAAAGGTTTATGAAAATATGGTTAAAGAGGAAGAAAAAAAAGAAATGACTGTTCTGGGGATGAAAATTAGAAAAAAGCAATTATTGAATGAAAGGGAGTTGATAATTTTAAAGAATAATCAAAAAAATGAATGGTTAGGGTATTACCATTACACTCAATATCAAATAAATAAAGATATTTGGGAACAAATTAAAGCCTGTAGTTTTTATAGAGATGCCGATAAGCCAGATGTTGGAATAAAAATAACTGAAAAAATAAACAACAAAAATCCAGACAAAACTGCCTTAGCTGCCCTTTACACCACCAGAGGTGGTGCATATAAAGATTTTGGTAATTACAATGAAGCCATAGAATGTGCAAACAAAGCTATTCAAATAAATAAAACATTTTATCCATATACCCTTTTGGGTGCAGTTTACATTTTAAAAGAAAGTTTTAGTAAAGCGGATGAATGTTTTGAAATAGCGATTAGGTTAGGTGCTGATCATAGACTTATTGGTTATGAAATTCAAAAAGCTTCCCAAAAATTAAGTGCAACAGCTAAAAAAGAAATAAGGGGTATATTTTATAAAAAATATACTGCCTTTAAGGAACCGAATAATTAATAAATTTTGTTTAGTGCTAACATCAACTAATGTTTAAAAAGTTTTCCATAATATTTTTTGTAATACTGTTAATTTCTTTTGGAATTTTTCTTTTAAAACCTAAATCAAAAGATCTTAATATGCCTATAATTTTATGGGTATGGGAAAGGCCAGAAAATCTCTATTTTTTGAAAGATAAAAATGTAAGTTTTGCTTATTTGTCAGGGACAGTAACTAAAAAGGATGAAAAAATAGAATATTATTCCCGTCGACAACCACTGAGAATTCCTGATAAAAGTAACATTATCTCGGTTGTTAGAATTGAAGACAGATCAATAGATCATATCTTTGAAGATAAATATTTACCAGAAATTTCAGATTATATTGTGAAATCTTGTATAGAAAAAACAAGTAATACTTCTTGTCAAATTGATTTTGATGCGACTGAATCCCAAATAGAGTTTTATAAAAAATTAGTGGTTAGTGTTAGAGATAAATTACCCAAAGAAATGAAATTATCCTTAACCGCTTTGGTGTCATGGTGTACTAATGATGAATCTTGGTTTAAAGATTTACCTGTCGATGAAGTGGTACCAATGTTTTTTAGATTGGGAAAAGATGAAAATGTTTATTGGCAAAAAATTGAAGATGGAAGTTTAAAGTTAAATCCTCTTTGTCAAAAAGCCATTGGTATCTCTACTGATGAAAATATGCCAAATAAAATTTATCTTAAAAATAAACCTATATATATCTTTAACAATGAGTATTGGACACCTGTAAATTGGGATATAATGAAATTAGAAATTCAAAAAATATATGAGTAAATCAATCAAAATATTATTTCTATTTTTAATTATTTCCTTATTTTATAAGTCAACTGTTATTGCTTGTGCTCCTGGTTTTCCTGAATACATTTATGATCCTAGTCAGATTCTTACTGATTATTACCCACTAATAAGTGGAATCGGAGAGACTGATTATAAAAAAAATCCAATACTAAATCAAAATTTTGAAGTCATTGCTCCGATATGGGGTCCAGAATATTTACTACCAGTTTATCTAAGTTCAATTAATAAGGAATTACCTAACGACATTAAAAATGCTTGGGCAAATATTGTTAATGATCGGGATTACTATATGAGGTTAAAAAGGAATCAACTGTCAGAAGACTATGTAAGTGTTGATTCACCAATGTCTGGCGGAGAAAAAAATGAATTAACTTTTTGGCAAAAAATTAGTTTGACAATTGATGGATTTTTGATTAAAAATAAATCTGAATCAGAGATGGAGAATGAATATAAAATGGCGGCTGATGAATACCATAAAGGAAATTACAACAAATCAATTGCTCTTTTTAATAGAATTTATAAAAACAAAAAACATTCTTATCGAGATAAAGCTGCTTTGAGTCTTGGTTGGTCTTATATCGCCAAGGCCAATCAACAATATGAGTTAGATTTAAAAAATAAAGTAAAAGATGCTGAAAAAAAACAAATTGAAAATTTAAAAATAGCTCAAACTTATTATCAAAAAATAGTGGCTGATTCATCACTTTCGGAGGTAAGACTAGAAGCCGAAAAATATTTAGATTATGTTCTCTACAGAACAGATCCGGTTTTTAGAATGACAAGAGCAGCAAAAGTGATGTTGGCAACAACAGATCCACAAGAGTTTTTAAGAAACTTAAACGATTATATTCCTCTATGGTACAAATATTTTTATCGTCATATTGTTTATGATAAAGAAGTAGTTGAGTTTGAAAAATATAGTAAACAAATAAAAGAATCTGGAGATGAATTTAGTCAATTTTTATTAGCTTGGACTGATTTAAATTATAATAGTTTGGATAATAATATCGATAAATATAAAGAAAGTAATTCCCCTCTTTGGTTAATCATATCTCAACGCCAAATCGAGACAAATAACAAAGAATGGAACTATATTAATGATGAAATAAATAAAATATCAACTAATTCTCCTTTTTATTTAACAGCTCAATACTACAATTTTGACAAACAGTCTGGAGACTCAAAATTAAAAGAAGTTATCAAAGATCCAATTAAAAAATTAATAAGCCAAACCGACACAGATAAACAATACAGTGCTCAGAATTTATTTAACAGTTTAATGTTTAATTTATCTGACGACTTAGTTGAAAAGCAAAAGTATTCATTAATGAATAATCTTAATTCTTATTGGACATTTTGGGATTCGACTAGTTGGGCACCATATTACCAGTACTTGAATTATAAAAATGCAGATAAAAATAAGGTTTACTTTATTAGTTATAAAATGAAACAAATGTTAGCTTCATTAGATATTAATAAATTTAATGAATTGCTTTCTAAAAAAGATATTTTTAATCCTCAAATTAAACAATATTTAAGATTAGTTTTGTTTACAAAATCGGTATTGAATAATCAATTTGATATTTCTAAAAATATGGCTGTTTTATTGGCCAAGAATAATTCCGAAATAGCAAAAGATTTGGCTGCTTTTATTAAAACTCAAGACCAAGATGAGCAAAAATTCTTAGCCGCTAAATTTATATTAGATTATCCAGAGATTACTGATTTTTCTAGTCAAAGTTTTGATGAATTTTCTTTGTATGAGGTAAAAACGATTAAAGAAATAGATAATTTTCGAAGAAATTGGGCATTTGAAGATAGTCTAGCTATGCCTGGTTATCCCGACTATTATGAAAAATATGAAGAATATAAAAATAATAAGATAAATTCTGATGATTTATTAGTAAATAAAATTAGTCAAATTGTCATTGACTATGCAATTAAAAATTCAAATCATAGTTTAGTTCCAATGGCATTAAGTCAGGTGGTTGATTTAGTTCATTACGGAACTAATACAGATAAAAAATCAGCCGAATATGCCAAGAGAGCTTTTACCTTACTTCATACTAATTACCCAAATAATTATTGGGCAAAACAAACTCCATACTGGTATGAATACTAAAAGATTAATTGCGATTATTATAATCGTATTATTAATTTCTCTTTCTTTTTCTGTTTTTAAAAAATGCTTGATTAAAAAAGATTTAATAACGGATATTATTAAAAGTAAAATATTACCAAAAATAACTTCAGAAGAAATTACAAAAGATAAAGAAATATTATTTAGTATTGGAAAAAATAATGTGATTATTACTCCAAGCTCTGTGGATATAAATGGAGATAAATTTAATGATGAATTATTAAATCAAAATGGATTACATTTAGATTCATCTAATTACCCTAATTTATTTGAGCCGGAAAATGAGTTTGCTCGTCTTCATGCAAAAGAAATTTCTGGAGGTGATAAATTAGACACAAAATTAATCTATATTGCTCGTCAGGTGCCAAATCATGGAGATATAGTGGATGGTTATTATGTAATTGTTGATCCAGAAATTGGGAAAGTTGTTGATACTGGTTATAATAGCCTTTTTGGTAATGTCCATTTTAATAATTCATGTACTAGCTGTGCCCTACCAGTTTTATTGTTTAGAGAATACAATCGTCAACAACAGAAATTTATACTTACTAATAATCAACATAAAAAAGAATTTGTGGAGTTGTTGAGGCAATATACAGATAGAGGTAATAAAGAATCCTGTCTTTTAAATGGAGAAAATATTTTAATAAATGAATTAATTAAAACTGTCAAAGACAGTGACAAATGTTCCGATATTAATGATCCTGATAATTACCCAGCAGACTCTTTTATAACAGTTGGAGAATATAAACAAATTATTAATAATATTAAAGAAATTATTAATGGTAAAAATATTGAGATGGTAAACCAAGGTTATTTTGGAGAAGGACTAGCTCCACTAAAATCAGTAACTTATTATGGATATGTCAATAAAATATCAACTTCAGGAGAAGCCAGATTTTATTGGTATGATACAAAAATCAAAAAGATTAAAGACGCTGATAATCAATATGCTTGGTTCTGGGCTATGCCAATAGATGTTCCATCTGATTCAGTATTAACTGAAAAATGGGTAAAGTTTATTAATGAAAACATAGATTCAGTTTTTAAAATAACAGGGACAAGAGGTAAAAATGATTGTAGTTATTGGGGTTCAGATCATTGTGTTGAAGACATTAATGTTAAAAGTATTGAAGTGGTTGGTAAAAATAAATTAATTGAATTTTGATATTATAACTTATGAAATTTATATTTATTATTATTTTTATAATTGGTTTTTTGTTTATTAATGCTGCACATATTCCAGCATGGTTTTTAAGTGGAGAAAAACCAACACACCCTGGTTGGAAAATATATGGAATAATTGGAGTACTAATTTGGATCTTACTTCTAATACTTGGAAATACTATTTTATAACCCATAAGTAGCAATCCTGATTAATTTCAATATTAACTCAGATCATTGTGTTGAAAATATTAATATAAAAAACATCGAAGTAGTAGATAAAAATAAAGTAATGAATTTTTAGATATTAATTTAGTGATATTATGAGTTATGGACAAAGATAAATTAAAAGATATTGAGGATGAAGAAAAAAAACTAAGAAATAGCATTGTTCGTCAGTTGGCAATGACAATTGAAATTAGTTTTGAATCATTTGGAATTATTTGTAAGGTTGTAGAATACAATTTTCGTCCAAACGACATTGAATTTTGCCTTGAATTGGCACTTGGTACACCTCTGGAAAAAGTAATTAAACATCATAAAGACATAGCTATGGCAGTCTCGTCACCAACTGGTGATGTTGAAATTGAAGCACCTATTCCTGGTAGGTCTCTATTTGCAGTTAGAATACCAGTAAGAACAGGTTGGATGAAATCACAATACGAATATCAGAAACAGCTTGGGGCTGATACAAAAAAGATGACCGAAGAAGTAAAATTGGAGAATGAAGAGGAATCTAGTGGTCCAAAAACATTTTTAGATTATCTATCTTTGCCTTTTCTTTTAGCTGCAACAATATTTGAAATAACTAGTGAATATTTAAGAAAATTAGGGAATTTTATTAATGGTAGATTAAAATAAAAAATGCTTAACTATATTATTCCTCAAGAAAAAAGAAACCAAGAAGATAAAGATCCTATGTTTGAAAATGCTGTTAATTTAATTTTAGAAACAGGAGCGGCCAGTACAACTTTAATTCAAAGAAAGCTTATGGTGGGTTATGCCAGAGCAGCAAAAATTTTAGATGAAATTGAAACAGCTGGATTTATTGGTCCTTCAAATGGGGCTAAACCAAGAGAAATTTTGATTAAAAGTGTGAATGGTCAGTGGCAAATACCAAATCCTCCACTAGAACCAAAAATAATTGAAGAAGAACCACCAATAAAATGGAATAAAACAAAATATGCTGATGATAAATCCGACCAATTTGAGATTAGTCTTGGTATAGATGAAAAAAATAGAGACATGAGTTTTAATCTTGAACGTTATGGTAATTTATTAATTATTGGTTCTCAATTTACTTCAGCAGTTGACCTTTTAAACAATATTCTAGTAAGTTCCATGGCAAAATATTCACCAGAAAAACTTAGAATTATTGCGATCGACGGAATTAGAGGTGATTTAATTGTTCCAAATAAAGCTTCCCATTTACTAACTCCATTAATTGTCGAACCAGAAAAAAGTATTAGTGCTTTAAAATGGTCTGTTTCCGAAATTCAAAGACGAATGAAAATGGAAAGTCAGATAGATAATTCAAAAGTGTTAATTTTAATTAATTCACTTAACCAAATGCTAATGTTTTCACCATCAGAAATAGAAGATAATCTTTATCTACTTATCACTCAAGGAAGAAAATATGGTTTTTATTTTGTGATCGGTGCTGATTATTTAAGCCCTAAAATGTCAAAAGAAATTATGGCTAATAGTCCAGCCAAATTAGTTTTTAAACCAACAGATCAAAAAGTTGCTAGAGATACTGGTATTCCAGAATCAACTGATTTAGTTTCTCCCGATGAGGCTATTTTAGAAACAATGTTTGAAGGCAAGAAAAAAATAACAATCAAAAAACTAAATCCAAAAGAAATTTACGAGGAAATTTTTGAATAAACAGATATGAAAAATAAAAATATCCATAGTAAGTATTTATATTTAATATTAACCGGCATTATTATTGCAATTTTAATTTGGCTAAATTATTTTATTAAATTTAATCGTCAAGATTCTGAAAGAAAAAGATTGGATTTATTAGAATGTAAAAATTATGTAAAAAATAATGCTGAAACCTTTTCATGTGATGATTTTATAGAAGATAATACTGGTCCAATTAAAGGGTTTAAATGTATTAATGAAAAAAAAATTAAAAAAACAGGATATATAGAATCTGATGAATTAGCAAAATGTATGGAAAATAAGGGCTGGTAATAGTGTTATTTTTTTTAAGCTCAAGTTTTTAAAATTAGTCTTAGTCGTATAATTTAATTCCACCATTTGGATCTGGAAATTTAATTCTACTTCCCTCTTTAAAAGCATAAATAGGAGCTTCACTTAAAATTCTGCCGTTTATTTCTCCTTTAAAACTATGGTCACAATCTGGTATTTCAAAAATTTCTTTGTGTTTGGCATTAATGAAATAATCAAAAAATTTATCACCAATTTGTTTACCTAAAGCATAATCTCCCTGACCGACAACAATAATTACTTCACCCTTATATTCCCTGATTCCTTCAGCTCCATGTTCGCCACTAAAAACTATAGCTGGTTCAGTTAGAAGTATTTTTGTAACCTCTGGATATTCCCAAGCCGTCATAGAGATAGCTCCAGCCCCTGCAGAAGTTCCCATTAGATATATTTCCGGTTTATTACTGCCACAGATTTCTTTGGCATTATCTAGAACATAAGATAACGTTTCTCTTAGATTAATATCCCAACCAAAACCAAGAGATGAAATATTTGGAATTCTAATCACAGCTCCAACTTTATTTTCAATTAAATAATCAGCCATCTTAATATATTTATCGTTATAACCACCAATAGAACCATCAGCTCCAGGAACATTAACAATAATTTTCCCATTGTTAAAAGGATGTATTGCCACATCAAGTTCAAAATCCATCGAGATTCCATTTTTTGTCTTTGTCCAGTGTAATTTAGTGGTTTTTATATCCATTTTTTATATCTCCAAATATTTTTTCAATTGATCTGGATCTTCTTCTAAATTAATTTCAATTTGTGATTTTAAACAATTGTGTTGTTTTAAAACTTCTTTTTCAGCATTAAAAACATTGTCATCAAACCATAAAAATGGTTTGGAAAAATCAATTGCTTCTGTTTTTAATGTATCCCAACTGGTTGGTAAAATATTTTTCATCAATTCAATTGTTTTTTCATCAAAAAATCTTTCCATAAACCTAATTGTAAAAACAGCATCACCTTTACAATGAGTTGTGAGCCAATAAATTTGATGATTTTTGAGAACATATTCTAAAAATTCTTTAACAAATTTTGCTTGGTTACCTGATTTTGTTAATAAAACACCGTCAATATCTAGATAAATGTTCATAAGATAATATAATCTTATCTAAATAATGATTTATTTGAAAGAAAAACAATACTACGAAGATCTTTATGATCTGTTAACTGTTAAAAATTGCCTTGATTTTATTGAAATATGGAAAAGAAAAATTAAAAAAGATAGAGAAGAAATCAATGATTTTAAATTAGCAGATCCAAAAGGATTTGTAGAAGGACTAGGAGAGATATCTCTCTATTATAAAAAAGGTGAGGAATATCGAAACAAGGAAAAAACAATAAGAGAATGGATGGATAAGGACCGAATAGAGCAGGAAATATATGACAATGCAAAAGAACCAAGTTCAATATTTTGCCCAGATTGTAATTGGGCGATGAAGCTTGAAGACAAAACTTTATATAACCTTTCTGAAAAACAATCAAACATATTATTCTTTTTTAGATGTCCTAATTGTAAAAAAGGGAGAGGCATTTTTGATAATGGTGAAGAATTTGAACCTAAAAGACTAATCTGCCCTAAATGTAATCGAGAATTGAAGGAAGATCGGCAACGAAAAGGTGAAGTAATTACTACTATCGAAACCTGTAAATGTGGTTATGAAAACAAGGATATTTGGGATATGAAGGCTGATAGTGATGAATATAAAAAGAAACAAGAAAAAGATAAACAATTATTAGAAACTTTTAGAGGAATATTTTGCTTAAGTAAGGAAGAAGGTGAAGAGTACGTTTCAAGCCAAACAAAATCAGAATTATATTCTAAACATGAAGAAGAAAGAAAAACCAAAGAAGCTGACCCACGTTACAAGAAAGCAAAAGCATTAAAAAAGTTAAAAGTATTTGATTTACAAAAATTATTAAAGGAAACTTTAGAAAAAGAAAAATATATTGATCTTTCTTTTGATAAACCAGAAATTACTAGAGATGTGATAATTCCCTTCTCTATTCAAGAATCAGACACTTCAAAAAGTGACTACGATAGTCAAAATAATCTTAAAAAATTGATTAAAAAAACTTTGGAAGATACAAATTGGCGATTAATGAGTGATGGAATTAGCCAGAGACTTGGAATTTTAACTGGTAGAATAAGGGGTTATGAAAATGAGGAAGATTTAATAAAGATTGTCTGAAAGAATAAATTTTTTGTTTATGTATAATAAAGTATGTGATCAGAGAAGGGATTCTCTCCTCTGAT
Source organism: Candidatus Shapirobacteria bacterium (assembly GCA_041661765.1). GTDB lineage: Bacteria > Patescibacteriota > Microgenomatia > UBA12405 > UBA12405 > WARW01. The sequence continues at coordinate 118,282 of JBAZTV010000003.1, forward strand.
CGCAAAGTGAATCTAATTTTAACTTAGATATTTTTTAAGCCAGTTGCCATGTTCTAAAGCGAGTCCAAAACCTTGCCAATCATTTGTTAGTCTGACGACAAGTAGTTTATCTGTATTATCTGTCACTGTGTTTAAAGCACGAGCGATAGTATCAGCAGTGTAACCAGTTTTAGCCTCAATTACCCATACTGTCTCACAAGGTTTAACTCCTGAAACAGCTATTTCACCCAATTTTTTTTCGAGTAAAGAATAGACTTGACCTGGGCGGTTTAAATCATATGTTATTAGAAATATCATATATTTTTTATCCTTTTAATGAACCAAACTCGTGGAAAGTTTGTTAAACCCGTAAATCTCTTTAGCTAGAATCCAACTACAGGCCAAACACATTAACTACAACTCCCTGAATTATCAAAGGATCTCCACTTTGTAATATGATTGGCTTATGTAATGAATTTGAAGACTTTGGCATTAGGGCTATATAGTCACTACCTTTCTTCAAAAATTTGACTGTGGCTTCGTCATTAATCAATGCCACCACTTTTTGTCCATCGTCAGCTGTTTGTTGTAATTTCACTAAAATCAAATCTCCATCGTTTATATGTGCTTCATTCATCGAATCTCCAACCGCCCTAAGATAAAAATAACCCTTTTCATCACCACTAATAAATTTTTTATCTGTTGGAATATATCCTTCAATATTTTCTATCGCTAAAAGAGGTGATCCACAAGCAACATTACCAACGATTGGAATATTTACTGTAGTTTTAGATTCCTTGGTGATATTTATACCCCTTTGCTGATATTTGTCACGAATCAATAGGTTGTTGTCTTCCAATTTTATAATTGCTCTTTGAACTGAGGTTAGTGATTTATAATTAAAATGTTCCTTAATTTCCGTTAAAGTAGGAGACACTCCATTGTTCTCAATATGCTCCTTTATAAATAAAAAAATTCTCTTGTCACTATCTTTTATTGTCATAACACTATTATAACACAACTTGTGTAAGTTTTCTACTTACTCAACTGGTCTTTGTAGCTCAAAGAGCTACAATTTCCACATCCCCTTTTTATAGTGTCTCATTTGTCTCATTTAGCTTCAAATCTTTGATAGAATGAGACAGTGAGGAAGTGGGTGTTATAGGGACAGAAGGGTGCCAGACCTCACTGCTCCGCATATTTACAAAAAAAAAGACAGTCATTCCCAGTTGTTAATCAACTAAAAATAACTGTCCTAAAAGAACTAAGAGTGTCTCTGGAATCTGTTCCAAAATTCTACATATATTTCCGCAATTTCGGGCAAATCTGGCACATCGGCAAATATTTTTCTCCCTAAAAATGCATTTGCCATTGATTTGTAAACCATGGAAACCAAATTTATCAGTTCTTGTGGCAGCGGATCAGGTTTCGGACAAAATTGTTGCCAATCTTCTACCTCAACATTTTTTGCCTTTTCTTTGGCAATTTTTATTTCATCGTACCAGGGCGTCGTCATATAGTATTGCCGAAGTATTTCTTTACTCAACTGAATTCCTTGATAAGAAAAACGACATTCGTCCGGTGTTCCAAAAACATCAACCACAATAATTTCACCATCCGAATTAAAAGCCAACTCTATTTTTCCATCATCGTTACTTAAACCCACCTCATTTGTCATCGTCGAAACAACTTTCTCCACCTGCGACAACACTAATATCATTTCATAAATTTCTTCATTTGAAACGCCAATCATTCCCCTCACCTGATCAAAAGTCACAAATCGATCTGTTCTTTCAAGTTTAGTCGTTATCTCAAAAAATGGCTTGGGTAAAACTTCTCCAAAAACCGGCATATGATCCAATCTCAAATCTTTATAATTCAGCAATCCTTTTTCCAGTCTTAAAAAAACACTTGAACCCTTTGGTAATTTGTTTCTGTAAATAAATTCAAAAGGTATTAGCAAATTCTTTAAATTATCTACTTTATACTGAGAATAGTCATAAACCCCACTACTAAACTCCGGCTTTTTTACCCTAACCAAATTTACCATCATTGTATCCGTTGAATTTTCCAAACTTTCAATAAAAACAGGTGTTCTGTTTTGACTAATTAAACCTTTGTAATGCGATTTAATTCTTGTTGTTTTTTCTAATCTTTCAAAAGCACAAGCCGCTATTATTGCTAAAGCAGCACCTTTATTCGGAATTAAATCTGGCATCTCCCCATAATCAAAAACTGAATACCTATCTGAAAAAATAAACTCCCCAAAAACACACCCATCCTGCCCTAAATGTTCAACCAAATCCTTAACACTACCCATTTACACCAACACTCCCTTCTAATTTTAAATGTCCTAATCTAATTTTTTGCCTTCAAAAAATCGATCGTTTCCGATTATATCAAAAACCAAAATAGGTTATAATTTCAACATGGACTACTCTCAACTCTCACTCGAAAAACACAAACTTAACAAAGGTAAAATTGCCATCACCAGTAAATTTGGCGAAGTCAAAACTAAAGATGATTTAAGTATCGCCTACACTCCCGGAGTCGCCGCCGTTTCCACCCTTTTGGCCCAACATCCCGAATTAGCCTCCGAATATTCCATCAAATCCAATACCGTCGCCGTTGTTTCCGATGGTTCAGCCGTATTAGGTTTGGGTAATATTGGTCCTTTTGGCGCTCTACCAGTTATGGAAGGCAAGGCTTTGCTTTTCAAAGAATTTGCCAATGTTGATGCTTTTCCCATTGTTTTAGAAACTCAAGACCCCGATGAAATTATTAATATCGTTAAAAATATTGCCCCCGGTTTTGGTGGAATTAATTTAGAAGATTTTGCCGCCCCTAAATGTTTTTACATTGAAAATAAATTAAAAGAAATTTTAGATATTCCCGTCATGCACGATGATCAACATGGTACCGCCATCGTCGTTTTAGCCGCCTTAATTAACGCTCTAAAACTAACTAACCAAACCACAAAAGATACTAAAATCGTCATTTGTGGCGCTGGTGCTGCCGGCACTGCCATTGCCAAATTATTAAGTCTTTATGGTTTTAAAGATTTAATTATTGTCGATTCTAAGGGTATAATTAGTCAAGATCGTCTCGATTTAAATGATGCTAAAAAAGAATTTTTAACTTTTACTAATCCTCAAAATTTAAATGGTAATTTAAGTCAAGCCATGATCGGCAGACATGTTTTTATCGGCGTTAGTGGACCAAATATCGTCACCAGAGACATGGTCAAAACCATGGGCGAAAAACCAATTATCTTTACCATGGCCAATCCAATTCCAGAAATTGATCCCATTATCGCCAAAGATTCCGGCGCTTTTATTATCGGCACCGGCCGCAGTGATTTCCCTAATCAAATTAACAATGTTTTGGCTTTCCCTGGGGTTTTTAGAGGCGCTTTGGATAATAAAGTTAGCAAAATAACTAATCAAATGAAATTAGCTGCCTCTCAAGCCTTAGCCGATTATGTTAAAGATTCTGAATTATCTGTCGATTTTATTTTACCCAGCCCTCTCGATAAAGGTGTCGTCAACATTATTGCCTCAGCCATTAAATAACGGTTTTCGTATTTCTTTAATAAATTTCCACTCTTGATTTGAAAATCTCAATCCTAAAATATTAGCTAATTCTTTGTATCTTTGAATCGCCATTTCTGATTGTAAATCTTCCATTCCTTTAATTTCTCCAAATGACGGCATTGAAATTCTTTCAAACTCCGCTTCTGGGTGGTTTATTATTTTTTTAATTTGATCACCAAAAAAATCAACAAAGAAAAAACCAGTTGAAATTCGATATCCAGGTTTACCCTTTGATCCTTGTAATTGAACTATATTTAATTCTTCTGTTTCTGTCTTTAAACTCAACGCGACCCCTTCTCTTTCTTTATACCTCAAAATTAAACTTGAGTCTCCATCAGTAATTGTTTTCAAATCCTTTCTTTCATCACCACACAAAAAAACCAAATCGATTCTATTTTTATCTAATGTTAAAATTTTATTAGATCGCAAAAATTTTCCATAATAATCAGGCGACAAATTTATATTTACAATTTCTTTTATTGATTCCATGAAAAATCATTTTTTAATCAAGTAATTTTACCATAAAGTAATATTTTTAATCTGCCCCTTTAGTTTCATGTGTTAAAATATTATCCTTAAACAGTCAACTCTCTATGAAAAATATCCTAAAAAATCTCCTCCCCAATATTAAAAAATGGTATTTTGTCCTTCCCGACAAAAAAAGACATTTCGAATTGATTACTGCTGTCCTTTCTATTCCTATGATATTGACTGTTATTATCGTCAATCTGAACACTATTAATAAAAATAAACAAACAGCGATTGAAGCGAATTCTACTACTCCTATTCAAGTTATCATCGATAATCCCGCTACCAACTCCAGTAACACTAATCCACCAAAAACCACATTAAAAACTACTTCTACACCCACTACCACTCCTACCAAAGTTGAATGTAAAAAAGATATTGGCGAAATTGAAATTTTGTCACCTCAAGAAGGTGAAATTATTAATTCCGACAATGTTTGTATCAATATTTCCACTGATAGTAATTATTGTCCTGTCACCTGGTCCTACAAATTGGATAACAGTAATTGGTCTGATTACAATAATAACGATATTTGTCTTTATAACTTAACTACCGGCAAAAAGGAACTTCAAATTAAAGTCAAAAGCACTGTGGTTGATAAAATCATTACTCTTGAGAGAAACTTCACATATCAAAATTCCACCACACCAACACCAACAGTCACTCCCATCAATAATTAATAAATTTTGATAAACTTGATTGGTGTCTAAAATCCGACGAAAAGTCTTAATTATTCTTATTATTCTCTTAATAATTTTACCTGTCTCTATTTTTTGTTTTATTGTTTTTCAAAAAAATAAAACAAACCAAATTAATGCTGACTTTACCGCTACTATAATTACACCCCCACCAATAACCGAAATAACCTGGCAAGAAGCCGTCAATCTAATCCAAAACTGCCAAATTCAATCTGTCTTTCAAAAACAAAATTTAGAAATCACTCTAACTGACAAAAATAAACAAGTCTTTAAAACCACCGAACCAAAAAAAGGTGATGTTTTTATTCAAACTAATCATCTTCGTTCTGACTGCAACGACACAATTCAAACCATCACTGAATAAAACATTTCAGTTGTATTTAAGGAAATGGTAAAATAATAACAGGTAATGACGATCACGCTAATTTTAAGTTATAAATTAAATAGGAGATCTAAATGAATATTCAGATCAAAGGTGTTAACTTAATTATTTCCCTAAAAATCCGCAAAATGATCAAGGATAAATTTGTCGACAAACTTGATAAGCTTCTTCCTCAATTTAATAACGAACTAAAAACAGCCTGCCTTCGTATTGAAAAAGACAAGCGATATAAGGATTTTACTGTTCAATTTGATATGACTCTTCCTGGCCAAAAAAATAGTTTTCATGCTGAAACTAAACATCACGAGTTAGAAGCCGCTATAGTCGATTTACGTGAAGCCATCGAGAGACAAATTAAAAAATATAAACACGCCGATTAATATGATAAACTACACCCATGTCTGCAACAAAATCTAAAAAAACACCACGAATTTTGATCGCCCTCGTCTGTTCAGTTTGTGGCGCTCAAAATTATTTAACTGAAAAAAATAAAACCAACACTCCTGATAAATTAAAATTTACCAAATATTGTCGTTGGTGTCGAAAGAAAACTGAACATAAAGAGTCAGCAAAATTAAAATAAAATATGAATTTATAAAAGGGCGGACACACATGTCCGCCCTTTTTTGTAAATGAACCATTGAATACGTCATCTATTTCCCAACTTTAAAATTTATAATATAATTAATACATATGAGTAAATCATCAAACAAACCAATGACCGACAATCGATCTACTATTATCAAAGGTTTCGTTAAACCAGAAGTACCAAATTTCCCTGGCAATAAATCCACTTCCGGCTTTAAACCTGGATCTAGATTTCAAACCATCAATCGTGGACGTCGCTAATCTCCTATTTTTTCTTTAATCAATTTGTCAATCCAATACATTTTTTGGACTCCATTTTCTAGTTTAAAATAATGAAAAATATACGGTACCAACAACACTAATAATAAAAAATCGACCAAAAATAAAAACAAAAATTGATAAATCAAACTAAACATCATCGATATCATAAATAAAATTGCCACCGTCAACGTCACCAATAAATGAATCAATCTTTCATGTTGTATAAATCTAATCATTTCCCGATGATTTTTAATCACCACTTTCCAATTTTGATTTTTATTATCTTTTATTTTTTTATCAATTTCCTTTAAATATTGGTTTAAAAAATCAGTCATATTTAAAGTTTACACTCTTTCACTTTTTTCGCCACCGTTTCCCAACTATCACACGGAATCACATTAATATCTTTTCTTTCTGCCTCCGTATGATCATACAAATAAATCACTCCCTTATATTTCTTGCTAAAAAATTTTGTCAAATCAGGATTATCATCAACTATCCCCACCACTTGAGGATATAAATATTCTAAAACTTTAGCTTTCCATTTATTACCCATCTTTCGGTTAATATTTCTAGGCTTAGCGATAATTGTAGCCTTTGGAAAATTATGTTTTTTTAACCAAAAATTTGTTCCACTGATAATATCTACTGGTCTAACTGTAATATATGCCACAATTGGAACTAGTTTGTTTATTTCTTGAATCAGTTTATTTGAATTTTTAATCAATGGTAATTCTTTTTGAATCTCGTTTGAATGAACAATTTCATTAATAATTATGTTTACTTCATCACTCTGCCAATAAGGAATTTTATCTGTGTGTCGATATTTTTTACAGATCTCCTCAACACTCAAGTTTTCTGGATTTCCAAACTTTTCTATTAATTTTTCCACCATAAAACCAATCGTAAAAGACAAAGTTTCATCTATGTCCAACGCCAAACCTGTAACCCCTGCCAATTTCAATCTTCTTTTTAAGGCAACTATTTCCTTATTTTTAATCCTCATTTTTTATTCAAAAAATTTTTCCACATCTGCGAAGCTTTAGGTTTTATATCTCCCAAATATTTACTATTTTTAGTTTTTTCTCCATAAGGTTTTTCACAATCACTACTCAACTTCTCAAATGCCATTTGGGCAATCGGCATCTTATAATACAACAAAATTGGCATCGTCGCTGTATTGTGTAATTCCAATGTCATTTTTAAATTGTTCCCTGGATCTAAAAAACCAGCAGTTATATGTATCAATAATCCCATTCTCCCAACCGAACTCTTTCCCTCTAACCTCCCCACCATTCCATTAGACACCCCTGTTTTTTCATAAATCATTCCCAGCGCAAAACCTCCCGGATGTAATACAAATGGAACTTCTTCATCAATCTCAACTTCTTTCATTATATGATCCATTGGTTTTTTAGGATCAATCACAAAATTCTTAGTCGTATCAAAAACTAAAAAATGTTTATCTAAGTGCAAATCCACTGAAGCTGGTTGTAAACTGTTTTTTTTAAAAGGAAATATGGAAATATCACCAGTTTTAAGACATTTTTTTATATCTCTGTCTGAAAGAATCATATAGATTACTATATCATCTTTTATTTTTAATTTGTACCCCTTTCAACATTCTTCTTTTTTATTTAATTCGATTATAAATTTCCTCAATTTGTTGATTTAAAAAATTAATATCTCCATTATTCACAATTGTAAAATCAGCCATAGCAATCGGCCCACCTTTATTTAAATTTTCTAATTCAGAATAATCTCTTGATTTAGCCTCTTCTTTAGTAAAAGACCGATGTCTCAAATCTATATCATCTATACCTGATACTCTTATTGAAATTCTTTCATATCTCAATTCTGGTGGCGCCCAAACTGCAATTAAAACCATAGCTCCACTAAAATGTTCTTTTAAAACCTTATACTCCTCCCAACTATACAAACCATCAGCAATTACATTTCCATTTTTAATTAATTTATCAAATTTAGATAAATTTAAAGTCGCATAAGCCGCCATTCCATGCCTAACCCTGAATTCCTCTCTTATTAGCTTCTCATTGGCTTCATTTGGTTCTAACCCTCTTTTTTTAACTTCATCTAAAGTTATTTGTCCAAATCTTACAAATTGAAATTCATTTTTTACAAAAAAATCAGAAACAACACTTTTTCCTGCACCACACATTCCTGATATACAGACAATTTTATTCATTTTCACCACCCTTTTTCCATTTAACACTTTTTAAAATCTGCCCATACAAATCATCTTCTATCGTTATTGCCAATTCTTTTAATTCTTCAACGCTCGGATTCTTATTTTTAAAATTAACAAAAGGAGTCTCTTCAATAATTGCAATTGGTGTTTGTTCATTGCCCTCTCCCATCACTAAAACAGCCGCCGCCGCCAGGGCATCAGCCACATTTACTTTCTCAACCTCAAACTTTTTTCCAAAAATATCCTTACTCCCGATGTAATTATTCAACGCATTAAATCCGGAATAAGACACCGACACTCCAGTTACACCCCATCTCAACGGAGTAGTTTTACTATCCACAATAATTACCCCTAAATTTTTTATCTTGAACTTTTTTGTCAAATAACTTCTTATTTTGTTTGCCGAATCTTGAGGATTTTTTGGCCACAAAATATAATATCCATTTCCATTTGATTCATCTATACCAGCCGAAGGAATCAAAATATTATTTTTAATCGACAAATAAAAATTATATTTATTTTTTTTAGGTAAATAATAATCTGCTTGGTTTTTAATCAACAAATCTTTATCACTTTTCCCAATTTCAACCACGCTTCCTTCACAAATCGACACAATTTTTGATGTAATTGCCACCACAGAATTATCCTTAAGATTGGCAATACTTTTATCTAATATTTCTAATAAATTACCACCTACTACAATAGCCTTAGTTTTTATTGGTTCAACTTTCATTTTGGTTTATTATTCTTCTAGCAATAAAAGGTTTGTAATAATAACAAAATTCATCTATTGACCACAAAACTGTACCTTTGGAAATAAAGGAACTATGCCAAATAGTCGGTTGATTCAACCTATCTAAATACACTCCTAAATGTAAATTTAATAATCTTTCCTCTTCATTTGGAAATTTTTCACTTCTTGGTTTCAACTCATTCCCAAAACTATTTCGTAAATTATCAGCATAAACAATATCCCCTTCTTTAAGCCTAGAAAAAAAATCCCCTATATTATCTTGATTTTTTATTACATCAAATCCATTGACCATTTCTTTAGAAAGGATTAAATCTTTCCTGCCAAGATATAAATCATGATTTATATAAAAATAGTCCTGAACTGCTAAACGACAATTTCCTTCAACTATTTCTGTTTGTAAATCTTCATAAGAAACTGGACCTCTAAGATAATTATATTTAAAATTATGTAATCTTTCTAAATCACTCATGGGGCAATTATATCAAAAGTTTTTATTACCTTCTGTAGATTCACCTTGTTATAGATTTAGTAAAGTGCAGGCCCATGAGGATTCGAACCTCAAATAAAGGTTTTGGAGACCTTGGTGATAACCATTTCACTATGGGCCTAAATTTTAAAGTGGATCTATCCACAAAATTTCTAACAAGGGTGGACCCAAGGGGACTCGAACCCCTGACCTTCCCCATGCCATGGGGACGCGCTACCAACTACGCTATGGGCCCTAAAAGGTTCTCTATTTTATCAAAATTTCTTTTGTGTTACCATAAATCTAATATGACCAACATTTCTAAGGCCGTCATCACCGCCGCTGGCCGAGGCACTCGTTTCCTTCCTGTTGTTAAATCTTATCAAAAAGAATTAGTTCCAATTCTTGCCAAACCAAATATTCAATATTTAGTTGAAGAAGCTATTGGAGCCGGTATTACTGAAATAGCCATTGTTCATCGTCCCGGTGAAGATGCTATTAAAGACTACTTCTCTCCAGATCTTGAACTGGAAAAATACTTACAAGAAAACAATAAAATGGAGTATCTTGATAGTTTAAAAGCTATTAGCGACAAAGTTAATTTTTCCTACTTTGCCCAAAGCCCAGAGTTACCCTACGGCAATGGTTCCCCTATTATCGCTGCCAAAGAATTTATTGGCACCGACCCTTTTGTTTATATGTTCGGCGACGACTTAATTGTTGAATCAATTCCTGGACAATATTTAACTAAAATGATTGCCTCGTTCAACAAATACCAAATCGACGCCATCGTTTCTACTCAAGAAATGCCCACCATTGAAATGAAACGCTACGGAGCTGTTGTTCCCCATTCCAACCCTTCTATTCCTCATCAAATTAGTGCTCTACTTGAAAAAACCGATCCACCTCCATCTAATTTCGCCGTTGTTGGTCGATATGTCATCTCTAATAAAATTATGGATGTAATTAAAAATCAAAATACTTCCAAAGACAATGAACTTTGGTTGGCTGATGGTTTAAATACTTTAACTCAAACAGGCATTGTAGCCGATGAACCAATAACCAATGGCGTTTGGATGACCACTGGCGATCCTCTTCGATGGCTTCAAGCCAACATTGCTGTTGCCCTTCAAGACCCAAAATTCAAAGATGATTTAAGAGAATTTTTAAAAAATTTAAATGTCAATAAATAAAGCCGTTATTGCCGCTGCTGGTCGAGGTACTCGTTTTTTACCCGTAGCAAAGGCTTATGCAAAAGAATTAGTTCCCGTTCTTGCCAAACCAAATATTCAATATTTAGTTGAAGAAGCCATTGGCGCTGGTATCACCAACATTGCCATTGTTATTCGTGTTGGCGAAACTACAATTAAAAATTATTTTTCCCCCGACAAAAACTTAGAAAAATATTTAATCGAAAATAATAAAATCGAATATCTAGACAGTCTTAAAAATATTTGGAAAAAAGCTAAATTAACTTTCATCGAACAACCATTAGGTTTACCCTATGGCACCGGCTCTCCTGTTTTAGCCGCCAAAAAATTCATTGGTAACGACGATTTTGCCTATTTCTACGGCGACGATTTTATTTTAGAAACCACTCCAGGTCAACTACTTTCCAAAATGATTTCCAAATTTTACCAATATCAAGCCTCTGCTATTTTAGCTGTTCAAAAAGTCCCCATGGAAGAAATTTATCGTTATGGCAGTATTAAATACATCAACGATCCCAATTATCCTAATCGCATGTCCGAAATTCTCGAAAAACTTCCAGCCGACCAAGCCCCATCCAACTCAGTTAATATCGGCCGCTTTATTGCTTCAAATAAAATTTTGAAAAATATAGATATCAATAAACTCTCCAGAGACAACGAATTATGGTTCACTGACGCCCTTACCAAACTCGCTCAATCCAATATTGTTCTGACCCAATCCACTCAAGACTCACTCTGGTTAACTACTGGTGACCCTCTCCGCTGGCTCAAAGCCAATATTTCAACTGCTCTCCAAGACCCAACACTAAAAGACGACCTATCCTCCTTTCTAAAAACTCTTTCGGTTTAAAACCAGAGGGATTTCTACACACCCGATAAGTATTTTTATATAAGCCAAAGATCCCTATAGTTAATTTATTACTGCTATCTAAATCAAATAAATCCCTTATTTGTGCCTAATTTTAAAACAACTTACTACTTGACATAGACCTATAATAACAATATAATACATACAGGATTAATAAAATAATTCGTACTTTTATAATCAACCCTAAATTGTTCAAAGGAGAGATTTGGAGTGTGGCTCCTCTAGAGTTTCGCACCCCGTTTCTCCTTTGAACAATTAAATTTAAAGGAGAGATTTGGAGTGTGGCTCCTCTAGGGTTTCGCACCCCGTTTCTCCTTTGAATTTAAAACAAAAAAGCCGCAACTAGCGGCTTTTTTTTATGTATATTTTAGTTTGACGATATCTTATAAGAGTGATATAGTATGCCTAAGTTGACACAGCTTATAACTTTTGACATTGCGTCAAATCTCTATAATTGTATCGTTCTTTAACAATCCTGAAGAATTAATAAAATAATAAGAGACTTATCTCTTTTTATATATATAAAAATAATAAGAAAGGATGAATTAAGGTGAAAAAAAAATTATTATCTCTCTTAATTGTATGTTTAATATGTTTGTTCCCATCCACAGTATTAGCATGTTACGGACATGACGAAGGAGGTTACTTAGGCCAATATTCCACTTACAATGGAATTGTCCGTGCTAATAGTAACCACCAGCCCAATGGGCTGTACTATCAACCAACCAATTTCCAATGGTTAGCATTCAGTAGGTCCAACATGGTCTATGATTACAACAACCAAGCAATTGGGTATGTGTTGTATGAAAAAAAGTACGCACAATTCGACAATAAATTATTTGACACCGGTGAAACCAGAACTAATGGGTTCACTTGGAATTCAAACTTCAGCTACAGTAATATTGCTAATTCGAACAACTACTACCACCTAAATTATTATTATCCACCTCCATGTCCAAATTACCCTAATATCCCTCAAAATTACTATCCATTAGGAAATATTAGTACTCAATACTCTGGGGAATTTGTCGCACCAACAGATGGAGCCGTATCAGGCGACTGCACACTCAACGGCATACAACTTTACGATAATAATGAAAATACTTTTCTTGTTTTCTCAGTTCACCAAGGTGACACAGTTTATGCCCCATTCGGTAATATTTGGTTCACAAACCAATTATCTCTTCAGGATGTAAAAAATAAAGTCCAACAAAATAGCCCTTATAGGACTAGCCAATGAATTTAAGACCGGTAGGTTTGTACAAACAAACTTCCCGGTCTTTTTATTTTTATATCCTATAAACTTGACAAATTTAACTTATAATGCTAAAATTCCAGCATAATAATCATCTCGATTATTAACAAGCGTCTAGTGAAAGCAGGCATTCGCGCTTACTTCCCCTCTACGCAGTTCTTTTAAAATCCGTAAGATTTTTTAACTAAATTATTCTCAATATAATATATACCATCTTGGGTTCAAAATTTTGAATCTAAAACGGTATATATTATATGCCAAATTAATTTCTTTATTATGGCCTAAAGCCATTTATATAAAAAAACAAATTTGAAAGGGGTAATTTAAATGTTATTTAAAACTTTAACAGCTGCTATTATTGGAATCGTCTTGTCGGTAATTGGATTGATTTTTAGTATCATCCTTCTTCCCGTTTTTATGGGAAGCTGGGCCATCATTTGTGTGATCGGCTTAGCCATTGTAATCCTTGGAGCAATCATTTCAATTGTTTCTCTCCGATTTACGACTAGACCATGGGTAACAACAGCCGCCACTGCCATTGGGATCACCGGAATCACATTGTTTGTTGCAACTTTTTTAATTTGGGGAAGTATCATGCTCGCCCAATCATTCACAACCCAACAAACAGGATCTGTTTCCAAAACCTCTATTGAAGCAATAGCTCCAACACCAGTTTCTTCTACTCCTGTCATCACAACACATGAAGGTCTAGACCAACCCTCAAAAAGTTGGTTTTTAGCCAAATCGGGAACTTTGATCTCTGGCGATGTAGCTATTTTTGATAACGACAACAACAGCAAAAAAACACCTGTTTATGACTCAAAAGAAGGTACTGCGGATGTTATTTACCTCACCTCAGACACCTACATTTGGACCGAGTGGGGGTGCTATACCATTGAAAATGCCAACGCTCAAGACGTTACCACTCTTATCAACGATAAATTGACAAATGGTAATTTCACCAGCATTAGGTTCTTTAATGGATATAGTAAATTGGGGAATAATAATCCAACTGCTATAAGCAATAAAGTTGATGCTTCCAGTATCACCTTAGCCACTGTAACAGCCACCTCAACAGAAACTAAAAAATAAAATCTTACGGATTAGCGGCCGGATATATGCAAACTTTTGTCGCAAGACAAATTTTTGAACAACATATACCCGGCCCTTTTCCTTTTTAAAAACAATCTTTGCTATTATTACTTAGTGTCGAAGCTTAAACAATTCCTATTTCCAGTATTATTAATATTACTCACTGGCATCATCTGCTTTCTCAACTACACTCCAAACACCTTTCTCACCGGCTGGGACACTCTCCACCCCGAATTTGATTTCGGTCTCAATTTCAAAAGATTAATCTTTAGTGTTTGGCATTCCGAACAAGGTCTTGGGGCCATCCCCGGCCATGCTCAAATGGCCGACATCCCCCGAGTTATAATTCTTTATCTTTTCCATTTTTTTCTACCATTAAATTTCCTTCGCTACAGCTATATTTTTCTTTGTTTTATTCTTGGACCACTTGGTATTTATTTTCTTATCAAGAATATTTTTCAAAAAAACCAACATCGAAATCTAATCGCTTTTATTTCTTCTCTTTTTTATATTTTCAACCTCTCCACCGTCCAGCAATTTTATGTTCCTTTTGAAATGTTCCCCACCCAATGGGCTTTTCTTCCCTGGATAATTTTATTTTCCCTTAAATATATTCAAAACAAAAAACAAAAAAATCTCATTTTATTTTGCATTTTTACTATTCTTGCTACTCCTCAAGCCTATGCTGCCCAACTTTGGTACGCCTTTTTTGCTATTTATTCAGCCTTTCTTTTTATTTATTCTTTTCTTCAAAAAAATTTCAAACCAGCCATTAAACTTTTTATTTTTACCCTTCTTTTAAACGCATTTTGGCTCATCCCTAATATTTTTTATATTACCACTTCCAGTGAAGCTCCCAGAATCAATCATGACAATCGTCTTTATTCCCAAGAATTCCTACTAAAAAATCGTGCCAATGGAGGTTTAAATGATTCAACTATTGTTAAAGGTTTTTACCTAGACTGGAGCATCTACAATTTTCAAAAAGATAATTTTGAAAATATTATGCCTCAATGGAATCAACATCTAAAAAATCCATTAATTTTAATTATCGGTTATTCCCTTTTTATTATCAGTTTTATCGGTCTAATTTTTGCCTTTATTAAAAAAGACAAACTATTTATTTCCCTCTCTCCTTTTTTTATTGTTCCATTTATTTTATTAAGTAACCAAGTTCCTGTTTTTTCTCAATTCTTCGATTTTCTAATCCAAAATTCGACTATCAAAGAATCTTTTCGTTTTATCTTTACAAAACTTTCCATTATTTTTATTTTTGGTTTTATTCTATTTTTCTCTTACTCCATCAGTTTGTTTTTTCAAAAAATAAAAACTCTTAAATTTATTAATCTCTATTCTATTTTAATTTCTATAATTTTAGTAATTTACGGATTTCCTGTTTTTCAAGGCTATTTAATCTCTCCAAAAGTCCGAGTCAATATTCCAAATGAATATTTTCAAATGTGGCAATTTATGAAAACCCAAGACAATGGTCGAATTTTAAGTTTGCCATTAAACCAATCATCTGGCTGGCAATACTACAATTGGGGGTATCAAGGATCTGGATTTTTATGGTTTAATTTAAAACAAGATCTCCTCGATCGTGATTCCGACCGTTGGAACGATAAAAACGAACAGTCATACAAAGAATTTTTTAACGCTCTCTACGGTCAAAAACCCGATTCTTTTTCCAACACTCTCAATAAATACCAAATTAAATACATCATATGGGATCAAAATATGACCTATTATTCAGAAAAAAACAGTGACCAGATTACTTTTAAAAATGAAATTGCCAATCTTTTTGTTCAATTAGAAAATCAAAATTTAATTAAAAAGATAAATCAATTTGGTTCAGTTTACATTTATGAAACCAACAATTATTCACTTGAAGCTCAAAATAAAACCATTAGCAATTTCATTAGTCCTCAATATCAATGGGGGTATATCGATGTTGCCAATCAATCAGATTATATAACCAATAACAGTTCTAATAGTATTTATTATCCTTTCCGAGACCTTCTCGACCAAAATCAAAAGATTGATATTAATAAAATTAATATCAATCAAGTGTCTGACAATCTATGGCAAATAAATCTAAAAACTAACAATAATGAAACTTTTTTTATTCCTTCCCCTGCTTCGACTGAAACAATAATTTCTGCCGGTGCCTATCTTATTAAAAGAGATAACCAATTAACTCTAAAATTTCAGTTTCCAATTTCGCAAGAACTTTCTAATTCTATTCAAACCGAATTTGATCTACCCAAGGATATTTCTCAAATCAACTTCAATGACACCATCTTTCCAATAAATCCAATTCTTCTTTCTGACTCCAAATATCTTGGTATTGTCAATATTTTTACCAATTCCAACAATTTTTTAAACAACAAAATTATTAATTTCAATTTTAATCAGCAAAATACTAACGCTGTAAAAAAAATTTCTTTTATTGCAAATAGTTTTAACTTCACCGAAAACCATGATTTCGAACAAATCAATAATAGTAAAAATTATACCCTCGAATTAAATAAAATTCCTCATGCCTATGGATATATCATTGGTATTAAAAATAAATTTTTTTCTGGTATTCCTCTTCGTGTTTGTCTTCGAAATAATTATTCTTTTATCTGCTCTGTCGAAGATGAACTAAATAAAAACAAAGATTATTCTTGGGATTATTTTTTGATTCCTCCCACTGACAATGATTTTGGTTATCAGCTTAGTATCACTAATTATTCTTTCGGTGGACTAACTTCCAAATCATCAATTAATCAAATCGCTATTATTCCAATCCCTTTTAATCTTTTAAGTCAAATAAAATCAGAAGATAAAAATGTCAATCAACCTAGTGATAATTTTTTAATTTTAAATCAGTCATATAGTAAATTTTGGATTGCTTTTTATTGGAAAAACGGCCATCCAATTATTTTAAAAGACCATATTCTTGCCAACAATTGGGCCAACGCCTGGGAGGTTCCTTTAAATTTTAATTCTAAAGTTTATTATATTTTTTGGCCACAAATCTTTGAATTTCTCGGATTTGGTTTAACTATTTTCATCCTAGTCTGGTCTTGTAAAAAATCAAAAAAACAACTTTAGCTACTTTTGTTATAATTAATCAATTATGAATAATTTAAATTTTTTAGCAGGCCCACAATTTTATATTCCTTTTTTAATCTGGATCATTTTCTGGAAAGGTTTTGCTCTGTGGAAATCTGCCGGTAAAAAACAACTTATATGGTTTGTTCTTTTATTGATTTTAAACACTGGTGGTCTTTTCGAAATCGCCTATATTTTCTTCTTTAACAAGTGGGACCTCGACAACGGCAAAACCCTCAAATTTTTAGAGAAAAAGTTTAAAGAAATCAAAAAATAGTTTTATTTTTATTGTAAGGGTCAGGCATGCCTGACCCTTTTTTTTTGTTTAATCAGTAGAGACGTGCCGCCGGCGCGTCTCTACATTAAAAAAATCAATTTTAAATCCCTTTTATTATCCCGGCCATCTTATTACCCAACTCCTCAAATTCTTTCTCTTTCCATCCTCGAGTTGTCATTGCTGGTGTCCCAATTCTAATTCCCGACGGTCTAAATGGACTACCTTTTTCATGTGGCACCGTATTAGCATTAACCACAATTCCCTCCTCTTCTAATTTCACTGCAACTTCTTTTCCTTTTTCCAAACCAACTTCCACTACCATCAAATGATTATCTGTTCCAAAAACTTTAATTCCATTTCTTCTCAAAGTTTCGGCCAATACTTTGGCATTTTTAATTATTTGACTAGCGTAATCTCTAAATTCTTGAGTATCTACTTCCCCAAAAGCCACCGCCAAAGCCGCAATCTGGTTTTCATGCGGACCACCTTGCATTCCCGGAAACACTGCCTTGTCAATTTTTTTAGCCAAATCTGGATCTTTTTCTAAACCTTTTTTAGTTACTCCAATTATTGCACCACGTGGACCCCTTAAGCTTTTATGAGTCGTTGAAGTCACTATATGAACATATTCATTCGGACTTGGGTGAACACCTCCCACCACTAAACCTACAATGTGAGAAATATCAGCCACCAACCAAGCACCAACACTGTCAGCAATTTCTCCAAATCTTTTAAAATCCAAAATATATGGATAAGCTGTTGTTCCCGCCATAATCATTTTCGGCTTTTCTTCTAAAACTAATTTTTGCAATTTATCATAATCAATTCGACCATCTTCCTCCACATCGTATTGCACACTCTCAAAAAATTTTCCCGAAAAAGAAACTTTTGGATGACCATGAGTTAAATGACCACCAGCTGAAAGTTTCAACCCACAAATTTTATCATCTCTCTCTAAAAGTGCCATTTGAACCGCACTGTTAGCCGGACTTCCAGAATATGGTTGTACATTTAGATGCTCAACTTTTAAAACCTTCTTTCCTCTTTCAATAGCCAAATTTTCAATTTGATCCACAAATTCATTTCCTTGATAATATCTCTTTCCAGGATAACCTTCAGCGTATTTATTCGTCAAACAGCTCCCCAAAGCCATTCTTACCTCATCTGAAACAAAATTTTCGCTTGGAATTAAATGTATTAAATTTTGTTGCCTTTCTTCTTCTTTTTTAATTAAATCTCTAATTTGTTTATCTATCATAAAATAATTCAAAAAACTAATAATTCAAAAACAGTTTAAAAAAATTATTTATATCATAAGTTTATTTTACAATAATTTACTTTGTTCTTCCCATTTAAAAAGTTCTCCCAATGATTTTTCTTGATGAATTCGATCAATAATCTTACTTAAAAGCGGCGCTAATGAAATTATTTTCATTTTCTTTATCTTATTCTCTTCAGAAATTGGAATTGTATCCAAAAAAATAACTTCGGACGCACAACAATTTTCCAAGTTTTCTATTGCCTTTCCGTTTAATAAAGCATGTGTAGCACAAATAATTACCTCTTTAGCTCCGTATTTTTTAACCACATCAGCAGCCGCACAAATTGATCCACCAGTATCAACCATATCGTCAATTATAATAGCTGTTTTTCCTTTCACATCACCTACTACATGAGCCACCTCACATTTATTATGTTCTCTCCTGATTTTATCAATAATAGCAATTGGTGCATTTAACAAATCTGCCATTTTATTGGCTCTTTTTACTCCCCCCACATCTGGCGAAACTATCACAATATCTTTATATTTTTTCTGAACCAAATATTTTGTTATTAACGGATAACCCACAAAATGATCAACAGGAATATCGTAAAAACCCTGAATCTGGTCCGCATGCAAATCCACTGTCACTAACCGATCCACTCCAGCTTTAGTAATTAAATCAGCTATCAATTTTGCCGTTATCGATTCGTGTGATTGAGTTCTTCTGTCTTGTCTGGAATAACACATCTGTGGACAGATTAAATTAATCCTTCCTGCCGACGATCTTTTCAAAGCATCCACCAAAATCAAAAGTTCCATCAAACAATCGTTAACTGGGTTTGTCATTGTTTGAATAATAAAAATATCATCACCTCGAACCTTTTTACCCAATCTCACATAAATCTCTCCGTTTGCAAATTTTTTAATAATTATCGGAGTCAATGGGATTTTCAACTTTTTTGATATTTTTTGGGCCAAATTTGGATGTGATGTTCCAGCAATTAACTGAATTCCATTCATAAAAATTTCCTTTTATTAATTTCTTGTAAAATAATTTTATGTATTTCTTCTTTGGGCATTAATTTTCCACCACGACAACAATCTACCAACACCCATCTTTTCGGTTCTTTTGTAACCATTTTTTTATACTCCTTAGCCGATTCCATTTGATGATTAAAATCTTCCTCTGCTGCATCCATTGCCTGTCCATTAGTATAGTTTCTCTCCATTTTTTTTAAAATATTTTCCCTACAAATTGGTGGATCCACCAATAAAACCAAAACCAAGTCGGGTTTTTTAATTCCCATTTGATTGTAGCCAGCATCCCAAAGCCAATTAGCGTAAATTTCCCTTTCTTCTTCTGGTCTCTTGGCAATTTGATGAACATTCGAAGTAAAATATCGATTAGAAATTACTATTTCTCCCCTTTTCAACGCTGGCTCAATTATTTTTTTACTACCATCAGCTTCATCAAGAATATAAGGCAACACTGTTAAATAAGAACTTATTTCCATTGGATTTCCAAATTCTTTCGACAACATTCTTCCCACATGTCTTCCCCAAAAACTCGTTTCATAATGAGGATAATCATCCACCACCACTTCTCTATTTTCTTTTTTTAATCTTTCGACCAACAATTCTGTTTGCGTTTTTTTTCCCGCTCCATCAATTCCTTCAATTACAATAAACTTACCTTTCATTCTTTTAACCTTGCTCCTTTAATGGTTTTCCATAAACCACATGATAATTTCCCTTGGTCACAAATTTTTTCTGAAATACAAGGTGGTCCGGCACTTTCAAAAATGTTTGGCGCCACTTCTCTAACTAAATCCAACATCTGCTTAGCTACTTCTCTAATTTCCCATTGTGATCTAATGCAAGATCTAACACTTAAAAAGTGTAATAATTCTCTCGCATTCATACTCATCACCATTTTTATTTGAACTGATTGCGGTTGACAAAATCTGGCATCTTCAGCCTTAACCCCAGCGTCTGTTAATTCATTATAAAGTTCTTGGGAGTTATCTAAATGTTTTAAATATTTTTCATAAAGTTTTTTATCTTCCAATCCTTTAATTACTGGTGGCACCCTATAACCGGCATCTCCTCTTTTTACATATCGACCCGATTGAATCGAAAAAGATGCAATTCTGTGTCGAATCAAATGAATTTCCGTCACCCTGCTAACCCCATCAATTGAAAAAGTAAAAGTCGCGTGTTCCAACGTCGAAGTATGCCCTGATTCAATTACCTGTTTTATTAATTTATTTCTGACTTCTTCTGTTGTTTTCTCCTTAAGCTCTTCAGCCCCAACCGAACTATAACATTGTCTAATAGCTGCCACCACATTCTGCTCTGGATCAGCCGTATGGCTTAATAGTTTCACCTTTAATTGATCTTCTTTAGCCATTTTTTGTAAAAAAATATAATCTAAGTCAGATTAAACCAACACCCCCTTTAAATCAATTAAACAAACCATATCAAAAAAAAATTTTGCGGTTTTTATTTAAAAATATTTATATTGCTATACTGTAATAGTGATAAAAACTATCCATCAACAAAAACATTATAACTACATTATGCTTTTCCTTGGTGTCGGTCTTGCCATTTTGCTTTCCCAAAATCAACTATTCAATAAATTTGTCCTAAGTCTTGGCCAATATAGTTATATTAGTGCCATTATTGCCGGTGCCATGTTTGTCTGCACTTTCACTGTTGCCACCGGCGGACTAATTATTCTAACCTTAGCAAAAACACTTAATCCAACAGAATTAATATTTTTTGGCATGGTCGGTGCTGTTATTTTTGATATGTTTGTTTTTAAATCTATTAAAAATACAGTTGATCAAAAAATTAAAGAAGTTTTTAAAAATCATCAATTTAGTTATTTTAAAAAAATACTCCACACAAAATATTTTGCTTGGATGGAACCATTAATCGGTATTTTAGTTTTTATTTCTCCCCTACCTGACGAATTAGGCATCAGTTTATTAGGTCTATCAAAACTTAAAGCGTATCAATTTCTTTTTATTTCTATTCTTAACCATTCTATCGGTATGTCTTTCATCGTTTACGCAATTAAAATTATTAGCTAATTATTTAAATTCAAAAGTTACAGTTAATGTTTTTGAAATAGTTGAAGTTCCAGGACTTAATTCCGCCCCACCATCACCAGAAGATAAAGTTTTATAAATTGGAGAATAATTACCGCTACCACCTTCAACCACATTAATCACTTTACCTAATTTTCTTCCGCTAGAGTTGGCAATTAACCCTGCCTTTTCTTTAGCATCAGCCATAGCACTATTATACAAAGTCTTTTCCGTATCAGTAGTATTTTCAATCCTAAAACTTGGACCATAAATATTATTCGCTCCGCTTTTATTTAATAGATCCATTAAAGCATTTGCTTTCGACATATCTCTTAAAGTAATCTCTATTGTACTATTCACCACCCATTGATTATTTTTTGATTTATCTGTCTCCTGTTGTTCATAAACATTCACATTTTGTGTTTGAATATCTCCCTCAACAATTCCAAAATCTTTAATTGAAATTGTCAATTCCTTAACTCTTTTGTTAACTTCATCAACTGCTTCTTCCTTTTTTTCTTTAATTACATTCACTCCGACACTAAAACTAGCCACTTCGTTTGCCTGTTTTGTCTCTGACTCTCCCATTACTACCACTGTTTCCTCCTGAAATTTTATTTTTCCCCAACTAATATTTTTCCAAGGCAACACAAACGCTGCAATTATAATCAAAACCAAAACCACAATTCCTTTATTTTCTGTATGTTTTTTCATAAACAATTTTAACATTAAAAATTATTCTTTTAGTAGAGACGCGCCGTCGGCGCGTCTCTACTTTATATCAAAGTAAATAAATCAAACCACATCATTTTATATATCAAAATATATCATTTACATAAAGGGCATTTATCGCCAGAATAATAACAATCACATTTTTCACAATGTTTCAAATTATCAGTATTTTCTAAACTATAAACCAACTCTCCATTAGCGCCTACTGAAACAACTATTCCAATTTCACTATTTCCATTATTCCAAGAACTTCCATGTCCTCCTTCAGCGTTAATTTCATTCCCCATTCTTGCCATAATACTTTCAAACAAATAATTATCACCACCTGCCTCTTCCATCGCCAATCGAACATCTTTTTCCATTTTTATTTTATTCTCGACATCTTCTCCATTTTCAATAAAGTCCCAAATATCCATAAACTCAGGCATTAATTTTTTACATTCCTGTATCCAATCATCAATTTCTTCAATCCTAAATCCTATCGGTTGTTGCCTTACGCTTTCTTTATTATTAATTGAATTTATAGATTTTCCATTATTATTTAACAATCTTTTAACCAATTCAAACGATTCATTTTCATCACAAAGCAAAGGCATGTGTTTTCCATAAAGTGCCCACTCGTTTTTTCCAAAAACAGGGAATTCTATGTTTAATCTACCTTCTTTATATACTTCTCCTCCATCATCAGGGCTTATCCAAACCACCAGGTTGTATCCTGCTTTACCTAAAGCAAAAACGTTAAGTGTTGCTTCTTTTTCTTCTTCAGAATGTCCATTATATTCCCAATTATCTTTTTCTATATTATTTTCTGAATAAAGATCTGAAATATTTATTCTATTTCTCAAATCTAAATCATTAGCTCTCTCTTCTAAAAACGCCCCCGCAATTTCACCTAGAGAATTTTGATTAATATCGTAAAACTTTTTATTTTCTAAATTCATATTACTTTTGCTCGAAAGTTTTGGTTATCCGGCTTTACGGTTGCGGCACAGCCTAGGAATTTCACCTAGTTCCCCATTAATAATTATTGTTTATTTTGTTTTACTGCTTCTAAAAATAAATAATCAGAAAGTCTATTAAAATAGACCAACATTTTTTTGTCAATTTTTTGCTCCCTATTCAAAGAAACCATTCGTCTTTCCACTCTTCTACAAACAGTCCTCGCCCAATTTAATTTCAATGCCTTTTTGCTTTTAAATTTCAAAAATTTATTTAAATTAAAATCTTTATCTATTTTTAAATGATCAATCTTAAATTTAACTCCACCTCCCAACTCACCCATTATCCCACTTAAATCATCAACAATTTTTTTTTCCACTCCAATTAACTCCAAAATTGATTGCAATTCATCAATCGAACCCACTACTTCAACCAACAAATCATCCTTGTCGATTCGTTGGTTTCCGCAAGTCGTCTGCCCTTTGTCTCCAGTTTTAGTTGTTATCATAATTAACTACACTTACTATAACCACAAAACTCATTTGTGCATTTAAAACATCCTTCTTCTGCTCGAAGTGGACTGCCACAATCCGGACAAGAAATTACTTTACTTTCCAAAACTGCTTGCTCAACCCTAATATTCTCCAATGCTACTACATTAATTGAATCTTTTTCACCAGCAAACATATTTAATTGCTCTCCCCGAGAAATTTCCAAAAGAGATTTTCCAACTGCATCAAACATACTCAAAACTGTTCCGTTTCCTAAACCAATTTTTTGGCCACATGAAATTCCAACTAAATTATCAGCAATTTCATCCAAACTCGCCCCATATTTCAATGACAATGAAGCTAATCGTCCAATTGCCTCGGCCGCTCCAGCCGTAAATCCACCACTCTTACCCAAAGTCACAAATACTTCCACTGGACCATCGCCCGCTTCATAAAAAATTGAAGTATAAACACTTCCCAAATCACACTTCTTTTTAAGCCTTAATCCTTGAGCCATAATTGGAGTACTTTTCTTTTTTGGCAACACTTTTTCCTCGCCCGACAAAGCTTCGGCGACGGCGGGTTTAGCCTTAACTTTTTGCATTGGCTCAAACGATCTTGAACCACTTCTATAAATAGTAATACCTTTAGTTCCCAAAGAATAAGACTCCAAATAAGCCCTTCTCACATCATTAACTGTCGCTTCTTCCGGCAAATTGATTGTCTTAGAAACTGCATTATCAGTATATTTTTGAAAAGCCGCCTGAACTCTAATATGCCATTCCGGTTTAATTTCCAAAGCCGTCACAAAAACCGACTTTAAATCTTCAGGAAGTTCTTCTACTCCTTTTAAAATTCCACCATTTTTAACAATTTTTTCAATCAATTCTTCAGAATAAATCCCTCTCCTTTTTAATTCCCCAACCAAAGTCGGGTTAACATTGTAAAGAGTTTTTCCTTCAACTGTATTTTTTTGATAACCCAAAGAAAAAATTGGTTCAATCCCTGAGCTAGTATCCGCCAACATACTAATTGTTCCCGTTGGAGCAATTGTTGTTAATGCCATATTCCTTGGTTTATAGTCAGTGTTAGCAAAAATACTCACATCCCATAAAGGAAAAGTTCCTCTGGTTTTTGCTAATTCGCAAGTCGCCTCTCTGGCCGATTCAGTCACAAATTTCATTATCTTTTCTGCCCAGGCAATTCCCTCTTCAGAATCATATCTCACTCCCAATTTAAACAATGCATCAGCAAACCCCATAACTCCCACCCCAATTCTTCTAGTATTACTTACCATATCTCTAATTTTTTGAACTGGAAATTCATTAACCTCCACCACATTATCCAAAAAATGAACTCCAATTCTAACTGTCTCTTTCAACTCTGTCCAATTCAAATCTTTTCCATTTACAAATCTTGCCAAATTAACACTACCCAAATTACATGCATCATAAGGCAAAAGTGGTTGTTCTCCGCATGGATTAGTTGCTTCAATTCGACCAATACTTGGCACTGGGTTTGAAGTCGAATCATTCATCCTATCAATAAAAACTAAACCTGGATCACCAAATTGCCATGCTAATCTAGTAATTAAATTAAACACTTTGTAAGCATTTAATTTCATTGTTACCTCATTAGTTCTGGGATTGATCAATTCATATCCCTCACCAGTCTGATTCGCAGACGCCCAATCATATAATTTTTTCACCCCAATCTCTACATCTCTCAATCTTTGGTCAACATTTCTGTTTTGTTCAGCCAATCTTATTTCTTCAATTATCTCTTCTGGAACAGAATCATCAGTCACAAATTTTTTATCAACCTCGATTTTTTCCATAAAAGCATTAGTCACTGCCAAAGAAATATTGAAATTAGTCAGACTCCATTCATCTAATTTCACCACTGCAAACCTCAATACATCAGGATGATCAATCGACAACATTCCCATATTCGCTCCACGTCGCACTCCGCCTTGTTTAATCTGAGCCGTCACATCATTGTATGCCTGCATAAAACTAACCGGACCAACTGTTGTGCCACCACTTGATTTAATATAATCACCACTTGGCCTAAGTCTTGAAAAAGAAAAACCAGTTCCACCACCGCTCTTATGAATCAACGCCATATTTGACATGGTTTCTAAAATTGATTCCATTGAATCATCAATCGGCAACACAAAACAAGCCGATAATTGAGGGTGCAGTTTGCCTGCATTTATCAAACAAGGAGTATTTGGCAAAAATTTTTGCTCTGCAAATAATTGATAAAAAATTCTAGCTTGGTTTTCTATTCCTTCATCATTAACTCCAAAAAATTTATCTCCCTTAGCCACATTAGTCGCCACTCTCCAAAAAATATCTTTAACCGTCTCAAGCGACTTGCCATCCTCGTCTTTTCTTGAGTACCTAGTTTCAGCAATATATGTCGCATTAGCTGAAAGCTTTGGTTCAATTAATTCACCACCATTAATATTTTGTCTTAATATATCTGTCATTTTTTTATTTTTTAAAATTACTAATTAAATTTTTAAAGTCATTTATATCGTTTATATCTAAATAAACTGTAGCAAATCGAATATACGCCATCGGATCTACATTTTTCAATTTTTCCAAAATTAAAACTCCAATTTCTTTTGAAGGAATTTCCACACTTGGCCAATTTAATAATTTCATTTCAATTTCATCAATTAATTTATTTTTCTCTTCCTCACTCATCTTCCAACAAGCTTTATCTATACATTTTTCCAATTTTTCTCTCGAATAATCTTCTCTTTTTCCTGATTTTTTAATTACTTTAAGATCAATACTTCCAACTCTTTCATAAGTAGTGAATCTTTTTTTACACTTCAAACACTCCCTTCTTCTTCTTGTCACTTTTCCTTCTCCTGCCTCTCTACTTTCCAATACATTGGATTCATCAAAACCACAATATGGACACAACATTTTTGTTATTTTTATTATAATTGATAAAACACTATTTCTAGTGGCTGTTCACCATCATATCCACTACCACTGGTATCAGTCAATATATTAAAATATATCAAAAATGTAAATTGCAATTATTCCGCGGAAAACTATTCGTTTTAAACATGAGTTGTTTTTTTTAAAACCATTTAAAAAAAAACATATTTTTAGGTTAAAAGTGATGTAACTAACTGTCTCGTTGATTTGAAAGAAAGGAAAGATGCACATTGAAAATGTTATTTAAAGTTATTATCGTATCTATAGTATTAATTTCTGTTACAAGTACCCTTACACCACCAGCCTATGCCCTCAATAATCAATGCAATACCAGATATTGTGTCAACACTCCATCTCCTTGCGATTTAGGCGGAGGAAAATGGGATGATCAAAATTATGTACTTCTAGCATCTGATTATCTCAACCTCAAAGATCCTAGTCCTTATGTAACGAAAATTTATTACAAAGGGGAAAGATTGTATCTCAATTTTCATGCCAAAAAAGATGGTAATTACATTTGGGGTATTTCAACAAAATGGGCATATATACATCCAGGGTGGAAAAACAACGATAATTGGGAAATCCGCTTCAAATAACACACTAAATCAAATCAACGACCAAAACCGAGAGGGATATTATATATAATTATAATACTAATATCCCTCTCAACATTTATAAAATGAAAAAAATAATAATAAAAGTTAGCATTATTGCTATATTATTTATAGTCTTATTAAGACTTAGTTTTTTTATTAAAGATAAGCCTGAACAATTTTTTGATTTATCAGATTCTTCTGCAACTTACATAATTACTGCTGATGAAAATTATTATCAGTTACAACCCACAGATAAAAACAATAAATCAATGGTTATAATTGCTTCGTCACCAAAAAACTTAAATGATTTTTTAAATAAAGAAGTTCATATTACTGGAAAATTTATTTTTGCCGATCCAAAAGATGTTTTATGTCCTCAAATTAATTGTCAAAGATTGAAAAGAATAGATTTTAATTTAAAAAAGATGTCTGCAATAAAAATGGAGGCTATTGAAATAACTGACATAAACTAAAACCCAGCTTTGATATAATACACACATGCAAAAAATCATTAATTTTTTAAAAGAAGTGATGGTGATTTTTAAAACTATCACTTGGCCCAAAAAAGAGGCTTTAATTCAGATGACAATTGTGGTAATATCAATCTCAATTGTAATCTCCCTAATTTTGGGAGGTTTTGATTATTTGTTTACTAAATCGATTGGTCTTTTAGGTAATTCAAAAACTACCACAAAAACAACCGAACAATCGATTACACCAACAATGAATCCGCTTCCGACAGTCGCTTCTACTTCGGAAACATTCAAATAAAAATATGCCAAAAACTTCTGCAAAAACTAACAAAAAAGAGTTTCTTTTCAAACTCTCTTCTCTCGAACCAAGCTTCGATGCCGCTTGGTATGTTGTCAATACCTATTCTGGTCATGAATACAAAGCCATTGAGGCTCTAAAAATTAGAATTAAAACTATGGGATTGGAAGACCAAATTTTCCAAGCCATCGTCCCAATTCAAAGTAAAATGGTTATTCGTCGTGGTCAAAAAGTTAAAACTCAAGAAAAAACCTTTCCTGGTTATGTTTTAATTCAAATGGTTTTAAATGACGATTCTTGGATCACTGTCCGCACTACCCAAGGTGTTACTGGATTTATCGGCATTGAAAACACTCCATCTCCAATTTCTCAAAAAGAGGTAGACCAAATTCTTCAAACTACCGAAGAAGACAAACCAAAATATCAAGCTCCATTCGCTATTGGTGATGTTGTAAAAATTACTAATGGTCCATTCACTGACTTTATTGGTACCATTGAATCAATTGATCAAGAAAAAGGTAAAATTAGAGTTTTAATCTCTATTTTTGAGCGCGAAACACCAGTCGAACTCGACTTTTTACAAGTTAGTAAAGAATTATAAAATTATGGCTAAAAAAATAAAAACAATTGTTAAACTTACTCTTCCTGCCGGCGGTGCTAATCCAGCCCCTCCAGTCGGTACCGCTCTTGGTCCTCACGGTATCAAGATTATGGATTTCTGTAACGAATTTAATGAAAAAACCAAAGAAATGCGTGGCAGTGTCATCCCTTCAGTTATCACCATTTTTGAAGATCGTTCTTTCGAATTTATCATCAAAAAACCACCTGTTTCTGATATGATCAAAAAAATGACCGGTGTCGCTAAAGGTGCCGTCACTCCTGGTCGCGAAAAAGTCGCTAAATTAACCATGGCCCAAGTCGAAGAAATCGCTAAAAATAAAATTGAAGATTTAAATACCAAAGATTTAGAAGCCGCCAAAAGATCAGTTATGGGCACCGCTAAATCCATGGGTGTCGAAATCATTCAATAAAATAAATTGCCCTGTCAAGGGAAATGTCACGAAGTGACAAAGGGTTTATTCCTTAAAAATTAATAATTAAATCAAACAATATGAGCAAAACCACTCAAGAAAACAAGGCTAAAAAAGCCAAAGAACAAATCAAAGTGGAAGAGATTGTCAAAACTGACGATACTCAAAACGCCGCTGAAGAAGTTGAAACTTCAGAAACTCCACAAGAAGTCGCCGCAACCGTTAAAGTTGCTAAAAAGCGATCTAAAAAATATTTAACCGCCAAGGCTAAAGTTGATATTAATAAATATTATGCTCTTGCCGAAGCTATCAAATTAGTCAAAGCCACTTCTCTTTCCAAATTTGAAGGTAAAATTGAAGCCCATGTCACTATTTTTGACATTGGTAATATTGGTGAAATTAATTTTCCCCATCTCGAAACCGCCAGTAAAAAAGTGGTTATTTTAAATGACACTATTTTAGCTGAAATTAAAGATGGCAAAATTAATTTTGACATTTTAATCGCCACTCCAGCCACCATGCCAAAATTATTACCTTTAGCGAGGACTCTTGGTCCAAAAGGTTTAATGCCTAATCCCAAAAATGGCACTTTAACCGACAAACCAGAAGAATCTCTTAAAAAACTTTCCGTTGCTAAAACAACTTTAAAAACTGAAAAGAAAGCTCCTGTTCTTCACACCATTGTCGGTAAAATTTCTCAAAAAGATGAAGAAATTATTGCCAATGTTCAAGAACTCATTAAAGTTCTTAAGATCAATAAAATCAAAAAGTTTTCACTTTGTGCCACCATGGGCCCATCGGTCAAAATCCTCATTGAAAAATAAGCTGTATTTTTTGTAAGGGCAGACCGCGTGTCTGCCCTTCTTTTTTTGATAGAATCATATAAATGACATTTCTAAATATTTTTTATTTTTTTGTTCTCTACTCTTTTTTAGGTTGGATAGCTGAAACTACATTTGTTTCTATCAATCGTAAACAATTTGTTAATATGGGCTTTTTAGATGGACCTTTCAGTCCTATCTATGGAAGCGGAGCATTAGCCGTTATTTTATTCATCTTTCCTTTCCATCATAATTTTTTTATTTTTTTTATTATGTCCACAGTCATCGCTTCGATTATAGAATATATCACCAGTCTTTTTTTTGAAAAAGGTTTTAATATCGTTTGGTGGGATTATTCAGACAAACCATTTAATCTCAATGGTCGAATCTGTCTCCAATATTCTTTTTACTGGGGAATTTTATCAGCTCTAGTTTTAACCTTCGTCCACCCCCACATAGTCCCTTTCGTTAATCTTCTTTCCAACCATATTGGTTTAACTGGTGTTATTGTTTTTATGATTTATTTCATTATCGATGCCACCGACACTTTTAATGATCTTGTTCAATTTAAACAAATTATTTCTCAAAAAATCAGCCAAAGTATCAAATTAAATAAAAAAATCACTCGTCTCATTAATTCTTTTCCTGACTTTAAATCCAAAATTAATAATGATTTTATTGTTCAACTAAAATTAAAAATAAAATCAAATTACCATCGACCTGATAAAATTCAACCCAAAGCCGACTGAATTATTTTATCTAAAAGTTCAGAATAATTTATTCCTGCTACTTTAGCCGCTTTTGGTAACAATGACTGTGCTGTCATTCCCGGAATAATATTAATTTCCAAAACATAAGCTTCGTCATTTTTAATAATAAAATCTAACCTAGCCATTCCCTTACATTTTAATAATTTAAAAACCTTTTTTGATATTTCAAAAATTTTCTGGCTCAATTCGTCTGACACTCTTGCTGGCACAATTTCTTGACACAATTTCTCATTATATTTCGATTTATAATCAAAAAATTCATTTTTTGGACAAATCTCCACCAAAGGCAACGCTAATAATTCTCCATTATCCTCAATTAAACTACAAGATACTTCTATTCCTTTTATGTATTCTTCAATTAAAATCTCTTGATCATACTTAAAGGCTAAATTTATGGCCTTCGTCAAATTTTCTTTCGATCTAACTATTGAAATTCCGATACTTGATCCTCCTAAAACCGGTTTAATCACCACTGGCCACCCTAATTTTTCCAAATCTTTTCCCCTCCTTTCGTCAAAGGAGGGGTTAGGGGTAGATTTCAAAAAAATTGCTTTAGGATTTTTTATCTCTTCTTTATTTACTAAAAATTTAAAAAACATTTTATTCATTCCTAAAATTGATGCCGCCGCTCCCGAACAAGTATATTTCTGCCCCATTGATTCCAATAAACTCTGAATCGTTCCATCTTCACCATATTTACCATGCAAAGCAATAAAAATTAAATCCGGTTTTATTTCATCTACCCAAGTGCAATCCCCATTAAAATCAACTGGAATTATTTCATATTTTTTCTTATCCAAATTCTTAACCACTTCATTTCCCGATATTAAAGACACTTCCCTCTCACTACTAATTCCACCCATTAACACCACCACTTTTAATTTTTTCATACCAAATTATATCAAATACTAATTAAGTTGTAAACTCAAATATTATATCTAAATATTGACTTGTAAACTAAACATGCTAAAATTAATCATGTCTGACTATCAAACCCTAAACGAAATCGATATCGATTCATCTTATCTAATTAATAATTATAATTATTTCCAAAAAATTAATCCCAATTGTCACATTTGTCCTGTTTTAAAATCCAATGCTTATGGCCATGGACTACTTCAAGTCGCTCAAATTATTGATAAGCAATTAAAAAACACTCCATACATTATGGTCGACTCACTTTACGAAGCTTACGAACTCCACAAACAAAATATAAAAACGCCAATTATGATAATGGGCTACACCGATCCTCAAAACTATCAAATTTGGAAAAAACTTCCTTTTACTTTTACTGTTTATGATATTGCCTCTCTCCAAGCCTTAGATAAATATCAAACTAACGCCAAAATTCATATTAAATTAGACACTGGTATGTGTCGCCTCGGTATTCAAAAAAAAGATGTTGCTGAATTTATTACTACTCTTAAAAAATATCCTCACCTTAAAATTGAAGGCATTTATTCTCATCTCTCTCAAGCCAATGATCCTAAAAAAATAACTTTCACCAATCATCAAATAAAACTTTTTAAGGAAATGGTTTCTCTTTTTGAAAAAGCCGGTTTCCATTTTAAATACAAACACATTTCTGCCACTGCCGGCGCTTCTATCATCCAAGATCCTTATTTTAATCTAATTCGTTTAGGATTAGGGTTTTATGGGTATTCCCCTTTTGGCACTCACACAAAAGAAGCCAGAACTCAAAAATTATTTTTAAAACCGGCTCTAAATTTTACTTCCCGTTTAGCCCTTATCAAACAAATTGGAAGCGGCTCTCAAGTTAGTTACGGAGACAATTACACCGCCAAACAAGACGAACTCATTGGTATTATCACTGCTGGCTATTACGAAGGTATCCCTTATGGTCTAAGCAATCGCGCCTCTTTTCTACTTCAAAACACCAAATGCTCTATTATTGGCAATATCAACATGAATATGACCATTATTAAAATTCCGAGAACTATAAATGCTAAAATTGGTGACAAAATTACTATTATTTCATCAAATATTGAAGATTCCTGCTCTGCTTACAAATTATGCTCTACACTAAATATCCCCATTTATGTTCTTATTTGTTCACTACATTCATCAATTAGACGAAAAATTATATGAAAAAAAATATTTCCAATCTCGTTTTAAATTATCTTAAATTTTTTGCCCGACTTCAACTTTCCAAAGTTAGATTTATCCAAAAATTAAAAAGAAAACAGTTGGATATTGTCGGCATCACTGGCTCTGCTGGTAAAAGTTCTACTCTTTTTGCCTGTCAAACTATTCTTTCTTCTCACTTCAAAGTGAAAACAAACGATGGCTATAATTCTGAATCTGGATTACCTTTAAGTATTATTGGTCTTAAAATCACTGATTATAATCTTCTTTCCTGGTTAAAAATAATTATTCTTTGCCCAATTAAATTATTAATTAATTGGCAATCTTACGATATCTTAATTCTGGAAATGGGTGTTGACTCCCCCACTTGGCCCAAAAACATGGATTATCTTTTATCTATAGTTCAACCCAACATCGCAATTTTTCTTAATGTCAGTTCTGTCCATATGATGAATTTCAAAAATCTTGATCAAATTGCCCAAGAAAAAGCAAAATTGGTCAATTCCGCCAAAACAGCCATCATTAATAACCAAGACAAATTAGTCAAAAAATACACTCAAAATAAAAATATTATTAATCTTGTTCCCACTAAAATTAAATTTGACCAATTTTATCTTCCCGATATTTATCAAATCAGTTTTGGTGCCGCCCTCAGCCTAACCAGAATTTTTAACATCAACTACAACCAAGCTGTCAAAAATCTTCAAACAAATTTTGTTCTGCCCCCATCCCGTTCTTCAATTTTAGACGGCATTAAAAATACAACTATTATCGACAGTTCTTACAATTCCTCCCCTATTGCTTGTATTGAACTTTTAAAATTTTTAACCACTTTCAAAACCAAAAAAATTGCTGTTCTTGGCGATATGAGAGAACTCGGTAATTCTAGTAAGGAAGAACATCAAAAAATTTACGATTTAGCCACTAAATCGGCTGATTTAATTATCAGTGTCGGACCAGAAACAAAAAAATATTTTATTAGTAGAGACGTTGCGCGCAACGTCTCTACATTTAATTTTGATAATTGGTGGACAGCTGCCGAATTTTTAAAAGAACAAATTAAAGGTGATGAAACCATTTTAGTCAAAGGCTCTCAAAACACCATTTTTCTTGAAGAATTAGTCAAATCAATTTTAAAAAATCCATCCGATTCTAAAAAACTCTGCCGCCAATCTCCCTATTGGCTAAAAGTCAAAGCCAAATTTAAGCTCTAAATTCCTTATCCTTTTTCATCTCATGCTCAATCAAGTTTCTCAAAAACACCGACCTTGGTTGCATTCTTTTTTGAGCCACCCAATCTAAATAATTCAATATTTTTGGATTAACAAAAAAATTAAATCTCACATCAATCAAACTATCTGCCTTTTTTAAAGCTCCTTCTATTATTTGTTCTACATTTTCACCATCATATTCCGACATTATCAATTTTGGATCATCAATACCCTTAATAAATACCGGCATATGCTCCTTTTTATACAATGCAATTACTGGTTTATTCATTTCCAAAGCTTTACTTATTAGATATCCCATCGACATACTATGTCCCGAAACTTCCATTATCACAATATCTGCCTTTTTAACTGAATCAAGCGATTGAATATAATTTTCCCTTTTTATTTTTTGCGGTACTCCGCGCATATCCTTCACCCCTGTTTTTATCCACTTCATCACCTTGTCACTAAGCATCTTTCCTTCAGCCGACAAACAAGCATACATTTTTGAATACAATTTTGGATCAATATCCACCAATCTAGCAGATGCTACAAAATATAATTTCATAAATTTATCCAAGTATATCAAATTTTTCTTTAAAAAATCTTACATCTTGTTCCATTGTTTTATCCCAATCTTGTTTAAAATTATGATCATTTTTCTCTTTAATATCCAAAATCACATTCTTTCCTAATTCTTTTAATTTAATTTGCAGTTCCTGTTGCCATTCAACTTTACACCACACATCCGCTGTTCCCTGATGAATCAAAATCGGCGCTCCAACCCAATTATAAAAATTATCAATTGAATAAAGTTTACTGTCATATTCTTTTTCAAATTCATCAATCCTATTTTTTACAATTTTCCCCGATTCACTATTTTCATCCATTGTATCCAAAACACTGTTCGGAAATGGATTGGTCATCGGCGCCCACAACACCGTCGGATAATTTTGTCCAGTAATTTCCAAAATTGAAATTGCAATCTGCCCACCATTACTATGTGCCCAAATTCCAATTTTAGTCGGATCCACAAAATCTAATTTTTTAACTGACTCAATTAAATCCAAAACACTCACCGGTTTTTCAAATCTTGCTTCTAAAATATCCTTCGACTCTCCATCAGATAAACCAAATCCCAAAAAATCCAAACTGACTGTTACAAAACCATTTCTGGCCAATTCATCCGCCGCCCGCCAACTTCCCGAACCAATATAATATCCATCACTATCAGCAAAACCTCTAATCATAATAATCACTGACGGTTTTTTACACGGTTTGTCCAACTGGCAGACCTGCCTGCCGGCAGGCAGGTTCATCATTCCACTTATTTTTTTTCCATTACTTTCAAAACTAATTGCCCTGCTTTCAAAATCAAAAATTTTTCCTTTCAAGTCACCTCTCTTTACTAATTCTTTTCTTGCTTCAACTACTGTCAAAACCTGACCTATTGTTTTAATCTCTGATGCTTTATTTATCCTTGTTTTTAAATTTTCAAAATTATATTGTGCCAAATAACCAGTGTTTTTTGGTTTTTCTTCTTGTAGAGACGCCCCACGGGGCGTCTCTACAGCTTCCGTTTTTAATTTCTGTTTTGTAAAATCTACCAAAAACCATCCATCCGCCCAACCCCAAAAAACTAAAACTATTACCACCCAAAAAATAATAATTAAACTTTTTTTCATCTTATTATTCTTATATTATAACCAACCAATATTTAAAATTGACAAACTCAAAAATCTGACTAAAATACCTCTTATCTAAATGTAACGAAACATTCGCGTTCCGTTTATGTACTTTTAAAACCAAAATCAGTAGAGCAAATGCTCAGCTTGGACATAAAAATTGTGTCTAAACCGAGCATTTGCTCAAATAAATATAAGAGGGGTTTTGACAAATGACAAAAAAAACACTTTCTTTTTCAGAAAAAGTAGTAAAAGGATGGAGTCTGATTACCATCGCCACCAAACTCAATAGTAGTTGTCCCAACCAATCAGAAGAAAGACGTAATCTCCTAAATGAAATCAAAAGGAGACCTGTGTCCGACATCATGGAGTGGACAAAAGCTTTTATCATAGGCCTCAAAGAAGGAAAAAATCCAGAGCTCAAAGATCATCAAGCCATCATTCTGCAGCGTTTAGCTGAAACAAAATTAAACGAAAATGATCTTCGCCACATCAATCACCGACTCGGCCATATAACCTACTTCCACCCCTTAATATTTACTGACTGATTTTGATTCCCCACGCCCGAAACGTTTTTGAATTTTTATATTCAACAACACTTCGGGCTTTAATTTGCCCAAAAACTATCCTATAACTTGTTATTAGGCCTATAATTTGTTACAATTCCTCGTTCTTTAAAAAACCAAAAATTAATGAAAGAAAGAAGGTCTTTTGGTAATGAAAAAGTATTTATTTGTTTCCGACATTCACGGCAGAAACACCAAATTGGAAGCTGAATTGTCTCAAATTGCCAAAGAAAATCCACCAGAAATTGTCTTTTTCCTCGGTGACACTGTTGGTACAGAATTATTAGATCAATTGCAAAAATTGTTTTACAACAGTATTTACAACCATATCAAAAAACTTATGACCACAAACAATCGCCCTACAAAAAAAGAGGTTCTCTCTTTTCCAACAGAAAATGGAAAAACTTTGGCCGACGGCATCACTGAACTGCAAGTCTTTCTAAAAAATATTTGCCCTTCAATAACTACCCCTACTAATACAGTCAATTACATCTTTGAAATAAGTCGGTATCTTCATTTTGGACACTTTGTTTCCAACCTTCCTAAAAAAATCCGCAATATACTAAGACAGGATCTCGAAAAAAATGCCGAAATTTGGGCTGATATTATGACTCAATTCACAAATCAAGGTAGTCTGGTTGTTATTGTGGAAGGGAATTGGGACGCTCGGACTCCACTGGATTTTTGTCGAAGCAAAAACCGTTGTGCTCCAATACCTGTCGAAAAAAGAATTTTTTATTTTAAAGATTTTTTAAAATCTTTAAATGACAAAATCCTCTATTTTGACGAACCAAGCACAATTGAAACTCAGAATGAGATGTTCGTTATTTTACCTTTTGATAGTTGTATTAATCTTAACCTTCCTGAAAAAATCGAAACCAATAAAAAAATAATTCTAGTTTCCCATGCTCAAATTGATTGGCACGCCATTAAAGGTGACACACCGATGACCAGCGAGGGACAAAAAATTCAGAAAAATATGAAAAAAATTATTGAAGATTTACACCCAAATTATGCCATTCACGGCCACCTTCACGACCAAGGTCTAGATTACTTTTTCAACAACACCGATGTTAAATATCTCCCCATTGGCTCCTGTCGTTTCATTGATTTTTGATCAAATGGCTCCGGGTTGCATTTATGCAACAAATTCTTAAATGAATAACCGGGGTCTTTTTTTTTGTGATAAAATCCTTTGTTCTTTAAAAAAAATAAATTTAGAAAGGATTGAAAAAAAATGAGTATCAATGAATCTAGTCTAATTTTCAATAATTTAATTATCACATGTGAATATTCTCCCGAAGTAATCAATGAATTATTGAAAAAAGAAATCAGTATTGCTGAATTAATAATCATTTTTGTATATGGAAATTCAGAACAAAAAGAAATTGCAGATACTAAACTAAAGCAGGAAAAAGGGACATTAAAAGAATGGGCTGATGCATACAAAATTTATAAACAGACCAAGATCACAAAGTTGATTACCCAAAAAATTATTGAACTTATTTCAGACAAAAATGAACTTCATCAATTAATAACAATACATCTAGAGTTTAATAGCACAAAGATTATTAAAGAAATAGTTTTACCCAAAATCAAAAAAGGACCTTTTCCATTAACAGATTTATTAGATGTTTATTTTCATGACACCAAATCAGTATCAACGATTAAAAAACATCTAAAAAAACAAATTACCGAACAAATCAATGCCATCAATGACATAGTAGTTCTAAGAAATCTACAAAATACAAATGATATTTCTTTTGTTAAAATATTGATTTCCAATAGATTAGAAAAACTATCCTAAATTTATTTACCCAAGGCTTCGAAAGTTTTTGATAATTATTATCAATTATATTCGGAGCCATTTTTTATGATATAATACCCCATTAACCGAAGACAGTAGGCACACAAATAAGTCCCACCGAGGCAAAACAATTTATTTGTTTTAATTGCGCCTCGATCTTCGAGGCTTTTTTTATTAAAAAATACAAAACACATGCCAACTACACAAAAAATCAACCAAGTTGAAGAAGTCGCTAAAAAAATTAGCGAATCTAAATCTACTGCTTTAATTCAGTACCAAGGATTAAACGCCGCTGATACTACTGATCTCAGAGCTAATATTAAAAATGTTGGCGGTTCAATTGAAGTCGTAAAAAACTCTCTTATTGTTAGAGCTCTTGAAAAATTAGGCATCAAATTACCAGAGGAATTAACTGGTCCAACCGCAATAGCCTACTGCAACGAAGATGAAATTGCTCCTCTAAAAGAAATTGACAAAGTCAACAGTGCAAAAGACAAAACTAGTTTCAAGTATGGCATCTACAATAAAAAACTTTTATCTCTCGATGAATTAAAAACTTTTTTAAGTTTACCTTCAAAAAGCACTCTTATTTCTCAGTTCGTTGGTGGCCTTGCTAATCCCCTTCAAAGATTGGCCTATGCTCTTCGTTTCAACCAAACTCAATTGGTTTTAACCCTTAAAGCCCTATCCGAAAAGCAAAAATAAATTAACAAATTATTAATTATTAATTATTAATTAAAAAAATTATGTCAGAAGAAAAAAAAGTAAGCGCAAAAATTGAAAAAATAATCGATTCTGTTGCTGAATTAACCGTTCTTGAGCTTTCAGAATTAGTTAAAGCTCTTGAAGAAAAATTTGATGTCAAAGCTGTTGCTGCTGCTCCTGCCGCTGCTGCTGGCGCTCCTGCCGCTGCTGCTGTAGTTGAAGAAAAAACTGAATTTGATGTCATTATCACTTCTGCTGGCGCAAATAAAATTGCCGTCATCAAAGCTGTTAGAGAATTCAAACCAGAACTCGGTCTTAAAGAAGCTAAGGATATGGTCGATGCTTGTCCTGCTGATCTTGGTACCATGAAAAAAGATGCTGCCAATGAAGCTAAAACTAAACTTGAAGCCGCTGGTGCACAAGTCGAATTAAAATAATTTTTTTATTTTAAACATTAAAATCCCTCTATTTTAGGGGGATTTTTTTTACCATAATTCACCGGATTATCCTTAATATATTTTTTATAAATCAAATATTCTTTTTCGTTTCGAATCCCTCTATCAAAAAATGATTTTTGCCATTCAAAACAAAATATTTTATTAATATTTTTTGAAATTGCTGATTTAAATGATCCAACAATAATTGGAATTATTTGATTTTGCCTTCTGTTTACTTGGGGACAGGCATGCCTGTCCCCTACAATAAATACAATTGCATGAATATGATCTGGCATTATTACATAATCATCTAAAATAACATTTGGATAATGTTTTGGTATTTCATTCCATAATTCATTTGCCAAAATTCCAAAATCAGTCAAATAAATTTGACCATTCTCAATGGTTCCAAAAAAATTTCTTCTATTTTTCATACAAATCGTTAAAAAATAAAAACCACCACTATCGTAATTAAAATTTAAACATCTATTATTTTTTCTTTGACACGATCGCATATTTTAATATTTGTATTTTTTTGTTGTAGGGTACAGGCATGCCTGTACCCTGTTATTCACAATTATTATTAATATAATATGTAATATTAAATACATGATAATTAAATTGCAATAAAACATATAAAAAATCCCTCAATATTTTATACAAATGTGTGTAAAACAAAGTACAGGCATGCCTGTCCCCTACAACAAAAACAAAATTTTTTTTATTTTTTCTCCAAAAAATCACCCCAACCAATCTTTGTATAAGTTTCCTTACATTTCTCTTCCAAAACTCCACAAACCACTTCTGGTTCATCACTAAAAAATGGCTTAATTTGAGAAAGACCTTTGTCTTGCAAAATATTCCACATGGTGTAACCACCCATATTAGGTGATCTAACCCCAAAAACAACTTTCTTGAAATGCAACTCTCTCATCATAAAAGAACACATTGGACAAGGCTCACAGTTTGAATAGATTTCACAATCACTCAAGTCTTTACTCTTAAGTTTTTTTTGGGCTTTTCTCATTGCCACTATTTCAGCATGGCAAGTTATATCTTTATTTTTTTCATTAGCATTAGTCGCTTTAACAATTATCTTTCCGTTTTTAACAATCAAACTTCCAAAGGGAGATTCACCTTTTTTAATAGACAATTCAGCTAAAGATATACATTTTTTAATATAAAAATCGTTATTTTTCATTTACTATATTTTACTCCCAATACCATTAAAAAACCCTCCGAAAGGAGGGCTTTTTCGTCCTTAACTTTTTACTTGCAACCGCATCCACAACTACTTTTCTTAACAACTTTTTTAACTGGTTTTTTTACAACTTTCTTTGGCATAGTTTTTTTGAATTATTAATCTAATTTAATCAAACCACCAAAACTACTTTTAGTCAATAGTGTTATTTTTAACAATTAATTATTGTTTAACCACCTGTTCAATATAATTTCTCAAAGCTGGAACCAAATTATCTTTTTTTAAACTTACCAAATCTTTTTCAGATATCAAAACAGTATCTCTTAAAAACACTTCACCATCCATAACCTTAGATAAAATACTATCCATTGGCAATTTAATATTTACTACTTCTCGAACTTCAAGTGTATTATTTTTTTCATCCATATAGGCAATTCCTTTAACCTTATCTATTTCCACACCATCAATTGTCATTGTAATTTCATCTAATTGTTGTTCGTTATCTTCAAATTCACCCATTTTTAAAAGTTCAATATCATTTTCACCCCTAACATTATTTACTAAATAATCCGCATCTTCTTTAGATTTTTCATCACCATTCTTTTCATGTTTATCCATCAAAGCTTTATAGACTTCTCCCACTTGTCTTAATTTTTGTTGAACTACCTCTTCTTGATCATCATCATTTCTATAAAAAGCTAATAACTTGGTCTGTTCTCCATTGTTTTGTTGTATAAAAATAAATTCTTGATTAGTTTCATCAATCGAAGTTTTAGATAATTTTTCACCACACCTTCCAGCTGGACCAGTCAAACAACCAGCATCCACTGGAGCTCCCCCATCTCTTCTCATCAAAGCCAAACTTCTATTACCACTCCCATTTTCTATCCAAACCCAAGTACCACCAGAAACTAATTTTTTTTCACTATTAATATTTCGAAGATCAGCCACAATTACTGAATTTTCTAATCTCAAATTTTGTCTCCACTTGTCATCCAAAATTACAGTTGAATCTTTTGAATTTATATTAATTTGCCATTTATTTCCATTCTTTTCTATTCCATCAGCTTGAATAAATACTTTATCTGCTCCAATTTCACCATCCCTAATGGGATTTTTAAGTAAAGCCGCCGAATTTTCCATTCGGCTTTTTTGTTCAACACTTTTTAAAATTTCTGGATTAAAATTTGATTCTGTTTCTGACATTTTTTATTTAAATTTATAATTAAATATGCCAACCTCGGCCTCTCTTTCTTCTTAGTGTTGGAGTTTCATCCAACCTATTGTAATCATCCTGATATCTAACTGTAGTTCCAATCTCAGCAGTCGATCCTTCAATAATAATTGCATCATTTTCACCAGCTGTAATCCGATGAATAGTTTTAATAGTAATTGTATAACCCCGAAAAGTTTCCATTTTAATAGTTCTCAAACTTTTTAACGACCTTCCAGTAGTCAAAAAAGCATCCCCCGAAACTAAAACGAATGTTTCTCTTTTTTTATCATGGGATTGCAATGATATTCGACAACCTTTTTTAATCGTCAACATTTTAAATGTATATTTTAAATTTCTTGGAATAAAAATAGTTTCCTGTCCCCAAGGTTTTAAAACAACTTTGTCCTTACTAGTATCACTTACTCCTTTCATATTAGATTATTTTATCATGTTAAAATTACCTAATATGAACTACGCTGTAATTATGGCCGGTGGATCCGGCACTCGTCTTTGGCCGTTAAGTCGTAAAAACAAACCAAAGCAGTTTCAACCATTAATCTCAGAAAAAACTTTACTCCAGGAAACTTATGATCGTGTCAAAAAATTCCTTCCTGATAAACAAATTTTCATTTCCGCTACTCCTGAATATGAAGAAGAAATTTTAAAACAATTACCAAATCTTCCCAAAGAGAATTGTATTCTCGAACCAAGTGCTAGAAATACTACCGCTGCTCATGGTTTTATCGCTTTTAACCTCCTTAATCGCGATCCAGATGCAATCTTTACTACCCTTCCATCAGATCATGCTATTCAAAATCTTGACGCTTTTATCAGTGCTAACCTAGCCGCTTTTGATGCCGTCAAAAAATATCCAGAAAAATTAATTACTCTCGGTATAACCCCAACCGCCCCTGAAACTGGTCTTGGTTATATCAAAATGGGTGAAGATTTTGACACTATCAATGACGAAAAAATTTATAAAATAGATGCTTTTATTGAAAAACCAGATTTAGAAACCGCTAAAAAATATATCTCTGAATGGGGTTACTTATGGAATAGTGCTAATTATTTTTTTCGAGCTGATACTCTCATAAATTGGATTAAAAAATATCGACCCGCTAGTTTCAAAATTCTTAATGACATTAACGAATTAATCAAAAAAAATCCCAACGATCCAAAAGTTACTAAACTTTACAACACTATCG
This sequence comes from Candidatus Shapirobacteria bacterium, assembly GCA_041661765.1. Classification (GTDB taxonomy): domain Bacteria; phylum Patescibacteriota; class Microgenomatia; order UBA12405; family UBA12405; genus WARW01. The sequence goes on from JBAZTV010000003.1 coordinate 161,148, forward strand.
ACAAAGAACAATTAGCCGATGCTATTTGTGAACAAAAAGATTTAGAACCGTTAGTTATTCCTACTAACCTTGGTTGGAGTGATATTGGAAACTGGGGTGCTCTTTATGAATTAATCTCCAAGTCGAACAACATTAATTTTATTTCAAAAGGTAATCATGTCGACCATCATAGCCAAGACTGTTTAGTCTATGCAAATAAAAAATTAATTGCCACTATGGGACTAAAAAACATTATTATCATTGATTCCCCCGACGCCATTCTTATTACCACTCGTCAAGAAGCCCAACACATCAAAGATCTTATTTCCAAAATCGACGAAAAGTATCTATAAAAAATAAAACCACAAAAAAACCCGCCAACCGGCGGGTTTTTAAATATCAACAAATTAATCTTGCATCAAAGGAATTCTGGCTGGATCTAAATTATCCACGATTTCTTTAATTCCCTCTTCTAGAGTAACTGATGGAACATATCCTAATTCAGTTGAAATCTTTTCAATTCCAGCTAATTGAGTTTTAATATATCCCGATTTTACTGGATTATCAATAAACTGTGGAGCAATATTTTTACCCATCACTTTATTAATTACTGCAACTAAATCAATCAAATTGATTGCCATTGCTGTCCCAATATTAAAAATATTAAAACCATATCTTTTTTCACTATTCATTGCCAATTCAATTCCCTGACAAATATCTTTTACATTTGTAAAATCTCTTTCTTGTTTACCATCACCATACAAAACAGCAGATTTACCTTTGGTCATTCCCCAAATAAATTGAGATAAAACATTAGCAAAGACCTTTTTATGACCTTCGTTTAAACCATAAACACTCATAAACCTGAAGGCAATAATTTCTAAATCATAAACTTTTGAATATACTCTTGAAATACTTTCTCGAGTATGTTTACTAACTGAATAAAAATTTGGTGGTAAAACAAATTGATCCTCTGTTAAAGGAGTAGGATTATTTCCATAAATTGAACTAGTTGATGCAAATAAAACTTTTTTAACTTTAATGTCTTTAGCAAAAGTCAACACATCTAAATAACCCATTATATTATTATCCATAGCATCCCTTAGATTATCGATAAACATCGGAGCTGAAGATGTAGCCGCTAAGTGAACAATATAATCAAAATCCATTCCAGTACTTTCCAAATCAGACCTGTTTCTAACATCACCCTTCACAAATTTAACTTCTGGAACTAAATTTTCTTGAACACCTAATGATAAATTATCAAAAGCCGTAACATCATGACCTTTTTTAGCCATCAAGTTACAAAAATTACTACCAATAAAACCACAACCTCCAGTAACTAAAATTTTTGACATAATTTTCCCTTTATTAAACTTTTAAAAATAACTATTAACCATTTTAACGCGTATAATATTTATTTCAACCACTCCATTTCAATAAAAAATTCTTTGTTGTTTTAAATAAGAATTTAAAAAATCTTGAGCATATAATTGAGTATCGTTTGATTTTGACCCAAAAAAATCATGTTTAGCTAAATAAATTACTCCCTGAAAAATTCCACCTTCTGGACCTGGCAATGTAGTTACATAACCTTTATATCCTCCTTTACTAATAACTGCCGACTTCACATTCGGATCTCCATTTTGAAATGTTACAGCAAAAACATCTGACGCCAACATTGCTGGGATATCATTTTCACCATCACCAAAGAATGAAAGATTTAATTTCCCTTCAAATATCTGTTGACACAATAAAGCAAAATTACTTTTATCAATTGGTTTACCGTACTTGTCTAATCTTATAATATCCACTGCACCATCACCATGAGGTTTCATAACCATTAATTTCAAATTATTTTCTTTTATAATTTCTCTTATATTATCAGCAATTTGAAACCTGGTAAATTTCTCATTAAAATTTACTTTGTGTGCTATTGGACCAACTTCAGGAAAAATAGTTAAAACACCCAGTTTTGATTCTTCAATAAAAACCTCTCCAATTTCTTTACCTAAATGAATTTTACTAATACCTTCTTGTTTTTTCGTAAGTCCAAGTTGTTGACGCAACTCTACTACTGATTGTAAATTTTCACCGATTATAACAGGAGCTTTACCATTTTGTTGTAGAACTCCATTATTTTCTGCAAACCAATACTCAATATCACAAGGTTTTGCTTGCTTAGCTAAGTATGAAGCACTTTTTCCAGAGCTAAAAATACCACAAAAACCAAACTCTTTCATTCCCTTTAAAAAATCTTGATTAAAAGGTGGTATCTCTCGATTTGGAGGAGCTAAAGTTCCATCCACATCTAAACCCACAACTGCTTTAATTTCATCTGTTAAACCTGATCTTTTCTCCATTTATTTATTTATTTTCAACAAATAACCTTATATTCTCCACCGTTGTCCCCACAATTCTCCCGATTGCCTCTTTTGTATTAAAGGCATTATGTGGTGTAAAAATCACATCGTCACGATCACGAAGCAAATGAAAGCTCAAAATATCCTGTAACTCATCTTTGGTAATTTTTTTACTCATCACTACACTCATACTTTCCAGCATACTTTCATCCTCTGTCACATCCAATGCTGCCCCAACCAAAGTTTTATTATTCAACGCCCACACAATCGCTTCCGTTTCCACAACCGGCCCCCGCGAAGTATTTACTAAATAACTCCCCTTCTTTATCAACTTTATATTTTTTTTATTAATCAAATGGAAAGTTTCTGGAATCGATGGCACATGTAAAGTCAATATATCCGCTTCTTTCAAACAAGTTTCTAAATCTACTATTTTACAACCGATTTTTTTGGCCACTTCGAGTGGTAATTTACCATCCACTCCCAAAACTTTCATTCCAAAGGCTCTGGCGATTCGCACCACATTTTGCCCTATGTTTCCAACTCCAATCACTCCTAATGTTTTTCCGTCCAAATCTACTCCTGTCAAACCCTCTGGGTTAAACTCACCATTTTCCACTGATTGATGAGCTTCAACTATTTTTCGCGTAATTGCCAACATTAAAGCAAATGTATATTCGGCTACTGTTTTTGACCCATAAGTAGGAACATTTACCACCTCTATTTTTCTTTTATTACATTCACCCACATCCACATTATCAATTCCAGTTGATCTGACCGCAATCATTTTTAAATTCGGCAGTTTATCTAAAACTCCTTTATTCATTGTTGAATAAATAAAAGGTGAAATAATATCATATTTTACCGCCAATTCTAAATTATCCTGAACCTCCCCCTCAAAAATTCCAATTCCAAAACTATCCAATTTACCAATTTCTTTTTCAATAATTTCCCTCTCCCAACTTTTAACTCCAAAAAATGCAATTTTATAATCCATAGATAATTTTATCAAATTTTTTTTATTAAAAATTTCGGAGTCGTGTATTTTTACGTGCTTTGAACACGCAAGTATTCACGCAAAGAAAAAATATATGACGAGAAATTTAATAAAAAAAATTTTGATTATTGACACACTAATATCCAATATGTTTTACTGATATTAATTAATCATTATTTCGATACAAAAGGACACACCTAATGGACTATCAAACAGAATCACAAGACCAACTTGTGAAACAATCATCCGCCGCCCCAAAAAAAATAAATGGGGTTTCCATCGATAACCTTCCCGATCTTCTAACCGTCGCTGAAGTCGCTGATTTACTCCGCGTTAGTAAATTAACCATCAAAAGATGGGGTAAACGAGGTAAGTTACCAGCCATCCGCATCAACGCCCGTGGTGATCGACGCTATCGAAAAGAAGCTGTTCTTTGGTTGCTTGGAATCCAAGCCGAATAAAAGTATTCCGTAGCTTTAGCAAAAGATACCCTGCCCACAAATAAACTATGAACCACGAAATACCAAAAGATTATTGTATAGATGGCATGCTTATTGCCCATGATTATTTAAAAAATAGATTTCAAAAAACAGATAATCTTCAAACATTAGGACGAGAAGACGGCAGTACTATTGATATTAAATTAGTTGCCGACAATATTTATTACCATGGAAGAGATTTTGTTGTTGTAACTCCTCCTTTAGAAAAAAGTGGCGTTTTTGGTGCTCCTACTTATATTGTGCTTCAGGTCGACAAAAAAGATAAAAATATTTCATATCTTCCAGTAGAAAACGACAAAACTGTTATTGCTGTTAGCAAATTACTATTCAAAAAATTAGATCAACAAGCAGAAGAAAAATTATCAAAAGTTTTTGAAAGATTAAAAAAAACTGATTTTGAATTTAATCCTCGTAATTTACCTTAGTCAACACCCTGCCCTTTGGTGTCCGTTTAATCAATCCTTTTTTCATCAAAAACGGTTCATAAACTTCTGTAATTGTTCCCACATCTTCTGTCAAAGCCGCTGCAATATTTTCTACCCCCACCGGCCCACCACCATATTGTTTTCTAACTACCTCCAAATATTTTCGATCTGCATCTGACAAACCATCCTCATCCACCCCCAGCATTTTCAAAGCCTCCTCAACTTCATTTAAAGTAATTAAGCCATCATTTTTTACTTGGGCATAGTCTCGCACTCGTCGCAACAATCGATTGGCAATTCTTGGTGTCCCTCGTGATCTTTTAGCAATCGACTTGGCCGCCTCCGTTTCAATTTTACATTTTAAAACTTCTCCCGTTCTTTCAATAATTTCCCTCAAATCAGTATCTTCATAAAAATCCAACTGTTGCACATAACCAAACCTGTCTCTCATTGGCCCTGAAATTAATCCAATTCTCGTTGTTGCCCCAACTAAGGTAAATTTTTGCAAATTAAGCCTGACAGTTTTTGCTGATGGCCCCTTACCCAACACAATATCCAACGCAAAATCTTCCATAGCCGAATAAAGCATTTCTTCCACCAATTTATTCAACCGATGAATTTCGTCAATAAATAAAAAATCTCCTTTTTTTAATCCTGTCAAAATCGAGGCCAAATCTCCCGCCCGAGTCAATGCCGGACCAGAAGTCATCTTAATATTACTCCCCATTTCTCTGGCCATTAAACAAGCCAAAGTCGTTTTCCCTAATCCCGGCGGACCATAAAATAAAATATGGTCTAATGCTTCATCTCGATTTTTAGCTGCCTCCAAAAAAATTTGCAACTGCTGTTTTAATTTTTCCTGACCAATAAACTCCACTAGCCTTTGTGGCCTTAAACTTTTCTCCACCACCTTTTCATTCGTCTCTGCTTTAGGATTTAAATTTTTATCCGTCATATTTTATTCAAACACCATTCTAATTTTTCTTCAATTGTCTCTAATTCATCCGGCAATTTTGCCACTACTTTTTCAATCTCTTTCCTGTCAAATCCCAATTGTTTTAAACTCAAACTCAAATCATCATCCTCGGCCGCCATAGCTTTAGCGTCGGCGGCTAAGTCCAATTCCCCTAACCCACCCACTTTTGATTTTAAATCAACAATTATTCTTTGTGCTCCTTTTTTTCCAATTCCTTTAACTTTTTCAAAAAATTTAACATCAGCTTCCCCAATCGCTTTAATAATACTTTCTGACCCTCGTCCTTCCGAAGCTTCAGCGGCGGAGGACATTATTTGGGCCGCTGTTTTTGGACCAATTCCCGAAACTGAAATTAACATTTTAAATAAATTAACATCATCGATAGTTTCAAATCCAAACAAACTAATATCTGTTTCTGAAACTGACTGATAAGTATAAATTTTTAATTCTTCATCCACATTTCGACGCTTCAAAAAATTTTGACCACACCACACTAAATAACCAACATCATGAACCTCAATCTCCACAAAATTATTACCAATTCTGGAAATTTTTCCTTTTAAACTCGAAATCATAAACTCATTTTACACTAAACCAAACAAAACCCAAAGACTATCTAACACCCCTCAAACTACATCAAACCAATTAAATCTTTATTAGTAAACAGATAAGTCAACGCTACCGCTACTGCATCAGAAGCATGAGAAGGATTAATATTTTTTTCCAAACCCAAAAAATTCCTGACCATAATTTCCACCTGCTCTTTTTCTGCTCGACCATAACCCACCAATGTCATTTTTACCTGAAGAGGCGTAAATCCTGTCACTTCGATTCCATTTCTCTGTCCACAAACTTTAATCACTCCAATTGCCTCGGCCACTTTTATCGCCGACTTAGCATTTTTTGCAAAAAATAAAGTTTCAATCGCCATCGCTTCCACTTTATATTTTTTAATTAATATTTCTAACTCACAATAAATTTGATCTAATCGCAATGCCGAACTGTCGCTAATTTTAGTTTTAAGGCATCCACACTCCACCAATGTCTTTTCATCACTTAACACCGCCCATCCTGTGTTAGCCAAACCTGGATCAATTCCTAAAATCATAATTAATAATAACAAATCAAAGCTGAAATAACCCTGTTTAATTTATAGGACATCTTCCAATTTACCCACTTATCCACATCAACAACCCATATTTTTTTATTATTCCAAATTATTTATTTTATAAGATAAAAATCGTGCCTGTAGGGGACAGGCATGCCTGTCCCCTCCCTTAATACAAAACCTCTCTGTCTCCCCGCGACCGCGGGGAGACATCTCCCCTTAACAAGGGGAGAAGTCAAATTAAAATTAAAGATTTCCGCCCTCTTTGAGGGAGGATGTCCGCAGGACAGGAGGGATTTGAGTTATAATTAGGCTATGGATATAGAAAAAGTCTATTCAGATCTTAAAACCAAATTCCCCAATCTGGAGATTTATAAAAATCATCCCCTTGCTCCCTACACCACCGTAAAAATCGGCGGCCCCGCCGATATCTTTATTCAAACCCAATCTTCCGAAGAATTTCTAAAATTATTAAAATATTTAAATAATTCTCCCCTGTTAAGGGGAGATATGGCAAAGCCGAGAGAGGTTTTGACTCCCATTACCATTCTCGGTAACGGCTCCAACATTTTAATTTCCGACTCCGGCCTTCGCGGCATCATTATTAAAAACGATTCTGAAGAAATCGAAATTTTACCTGACAATAAAATCAAAGTTTCCTCTGGTACCCAACTTTCTTCTTTAATCACTTACAGCCTTGATCATAACCTTTTAGGCTTAGAAGAATTTGCTTACATTCCTTCAACTGTTGGTGGTGCCATCGCCGGCAACATCCATGGAAATAAAAAAAATAATTTTTCTAAATTTGTTTTTTCTGTCGAAAAATACGAGGATTTTATAATTTCTGCTTTTATAAAACTAACTCCCGGCGATTCCACTCAAGCTAAAATTGAAGTTCAAGAAATTATCCAAAAAAAATCTCAAATTCAATCCATGCTTTCTCTCGGTTCAGTTTTTAAGAATTCACCAGGCAAAGATCCAGCTGGAATGATTATTGATCAACAGTTAAATCTTAAAGGTTATTCCATTGGTGGTGCTCAAATTAGCCCAACCCATGGCAATTTTATTATAAACACTGGTTCCGCCACCGCCAAAGATTATTTGGCCCTCATCAATCTAATTCAATCTCAAATGCAAACTAAATTTGGTTTTCAGTTTGAGCTTGAGATTAAACTCCTTGGAGAATTTTAATCAAAAAAAAGACGGCCAATTATTGTTGTATTTCTACAAACAGATAATGGTCGCCCGTTTTAAAAGTGTTCAGATAATATTCAATATAGATGCGAGAGTTGGGTGTAATTTCATGCTTACGTTAGCTGCCGGAATTTTGATCAAACCCTGACGGCCTGAATAGATTCCAACAATCCTGCCGAGATAATCCACCATCATTGGTGTAATTCCCGACATGCCGCCCTTAAACCAGTCCTCATTATGAAAAATTTTTAATTCTCCTTCGACCGTCCATTGGACAACAATTTCAAGAGCCCGATTGGCGTCATTGAAAAAATGATTCACAATTTCAATTTCACCGATTTCTTGAAGCTGTTCTGCCGAAAAACCCCAGCCTGTGATGTTCAAAGAAACTCCATCGATTCCTTTCGGAACAAACCTTGTTTTTTCATCTTTCGACAGGACTGCTAGTTCTTCAACCACCGCTTCACGAATAGCCGTCTTAGTTAAATCATCACCCTCATCAAAACGAGCAATACCTCCAATCAAGCGCAACCAACCAAAGCGTTCATCAGGAATAACAACTTGACCATAATCTGTCATCAAGGAAAGCAATGCTCCACCCCGATACAAACCAGCCGGTGCTGTCTTTTCGAATGTTTTATTATCATGTAGAATATAATCCTCAATAAAATAAACATTCTCTCCGTCACGATAATAAACAGGGATCATTGTTTTAATTGATTGATCAACCGTTGTTGCTTTGTAAAGATCCGTTAAATATTGTTGCAATTCTTCCGGTAGTTCACCTAGTGTTACTTTTCCAATTTCCATTTTATTTACCTCTTTCCATTTTTAGTACTCATTATTGAGCCTAAACTAATAATTAAAAATAATTACCAATTTGGGCTCAATAATTCTGAACAATTTTTTAAAGTTCTGTTTATTTTCAATTTTCACCGTTTTTGGCAAAATTATTTGTAAACATAGGCATTATATTCCAAAAACCATCAAAAGTCAACATTATAGGTTATTAAAAAGAAAAAAGGCGGCTATTAAATGATTTGTACAAAGTACAAATTCAGATAACAGTCGCCCATTAAATTAAGGATGAAATGTCCTTCGAAAAATCGAAAAAATCCATCCCTAGAGAGGAGCTAAATTAAAGATGTCGATGTTGGTGTCAATGAAAAAATAAAATTTGTTAAACTATCTATTTTAATATTTTGCATATTAGAAACTTTGCGATAGAGCTTCGAGTTAAACAAATACGCTGGCGATTCTTTATTTATCTTCACTATGTAAACCGGAAAACCATCTCTACAAGTCAAACCAATTGATTCATAAAAATCACTTTCGGCCCCAAGCGATACAAAAAGAACATCTTCTATCCAAACCGTTTTTTTCTCTTCATCAAGATATAGGTTTTTTTGTTTAATTAAACTACCTGTTATTTTGGTTAAAATCTGTTCATAATTTTCGTCTATTGGAAAACCATACACACCCTGTCCTGGCATCAAAATTGTGTGTCCATCGATTCCCTCAACTCTTAAAAAATGTTTTTCAACAAAAAAACCTTTTGGCATATTTTTTTCAGGTCTATAATTTGAAGCGTGAAACCCATTAATACAACTAACACCGTCACCATTCTTCATCCAAATTCTATTATCTCCAAAAGGTAAAGTTTGAACAAAACCATAACTTTCTCGAGAATTAAAATTAACCATACCAAAATCTCTAACTTGCACGATTAAGGTTTCCGCTGGATTAACTTCTTTTGTCAACATCATTCAAAAAACCCCTTGTTTTCAAAGTACTTATCACCGCCTTTGGCAATAGCACCAGTATTATATTCAAATTAAACTAAAAGTCAATTTTGAGTCAACACTTTCCACACAAACTTCGGCAATTCCAATTGTCTTTTAAATCTTTTTGGTTCTTTAATTAAAGAATATAACCACTCCATTCCCATTTTTCTCCAAACACTTGATGCTCTCTTTAAATCTCCACTATAATAATCAAAACTTCTCCCCACTCCAATTGCCACCCCAATATCGAGCTTGTCGAGATATTTATCAATCCATTCTTCCTGTTTTTTCATTCCATAAGCCACAAATAAAATATCTGGTTTAAATTCATTAATCTTTTCCAAAACCTTTTCATTGTTAAACCTCGGTTCTCCACTACAATAATCCATTTCTATTTTATATTTTTCAAAATATTTCATTGTTCTTTTAGCCCTATCACCAAACCCACCCAAGAAAAAAACTTTATATTTTTTCTTTGCCGCCAATAAACATAGCTCCGACATCAAATCAACTCCAGTAATCAACTCTTCTTTGTGCCCACCTTTCAAAATTTCTCCTCCAATTTTTATTCCACTTAACATTCTCCCCATAAAACTTTTACCACTCAATCTTTTAGCCCAAATTAAACCTATTCCATCAACCACATTCAAATCCGTTTTTTCTAATAAACTTTTAAAGTTATCATCCTTTGTGCTTTTCATTACAAACTCTGGATTAACCGTAGCAATCCATTTTCTTTTAGCTTTAAAAACAATCCAACTATCAATTATTTTTAGCACTTGATTCATATCACTGCCAAACAGACGAATATTAAATATTTCCCAATCACTTAGGCCAAAAACACTATCGATTTTTTTATTTTTTTGATCTCTAAAACCTTTTTTTAATTCCATTTTCTATTTTATAAGCCTTAATTTTTATTTAAAAACCTTATTGTCTAATTTTACCATCAAAAAAAATTAAAAAGTCCTAAAAATTGTTTAAAAATGATTTAAAAAATATCCTATAGTTATTTTTTAAACGATAACTAACATAACTATATCACCTTCTTATCGTTTTTATATTACAAGATTAAATTATTAAAAATTATCTTTCCGCCAATATTCATTATTTAGAATAAATAATTTACTCATAGATTGTCAAATAAAACAGGCAAAATATCTAAAAACGACAATTCATAGACTAAAAAACAAAACTATCACTTATATTGATTGATTTTAAAACACATATTTACAATTTCCAATTATAAATATATATATTACAAGATTAAAAATTCAACTGCATCATCTAATCGCCCTCTCATATACATCCAAGTTCTCCACTGCAATTCCAGTTCCTTTTATTACACAAAACTGTGGTTCTAGTGCCACATGAGCTGACACTCCAATTTCTCTTGTTACCAATGTACTCAAATTTCTTAACTGCGCCGACCCACCACTTAAAACTATTCCTCTATCAATAATATCTGCCACCAATTCTGGTGGAGTAATTTCCAAAGTATTTTTAATCGCTGTCAATATTAAATCTAACACTGGTCTTATTGCTTCGTAAACATCATCTGTATTAATTACAACATTTTTAGGTAAACCATAAACTGAGTCTCTCCCGTTTATTTCCATTGTCTCCAATTTCTTTGGTTTAATTGCACTCCCCAATTGAATTTTAATTATCTCTGCAGTTTGATCACCTATAACCAAGCTATATTTTTTCTTTAAAAATTCCATTATCACTTTATCTAATTTATTTCCACCTACTCTCACACTTTTATGAGTTACCACTCCACCTAAAGCAATCACCGCCGCTTCCGCCGCACCACCTCCAATATCTACAATCATATTTCCAAAAGCTTCCGCTACCGGAATCTTAGATCCAATCGCCGCCGCCAATGGTTCATCAATTAAATGAGCCTTTCTCGCTCCAGCTGATAACATCGCATCTATCACCGCTCTTTGCTCAACTTGTGTCACTCCAGCCGGAACACATATCATAACCTCTGGACCAATAAACCAATTATTACCCATTACCTGCTTCATAAAATATCGAAGCATTGCCTCTGTTACCTCATAATCAGCAATTACTCCGTCTTCTAATGGTTGAATTACTTCAATATACTCTGGTGTCTTACCCAACATCTTTTTTGCCTCGTTTCCAACAGCTAAAACTTTTCTATCTTCAATTCCCACTGCCACAATTGTTGGTTCATTTAATACAATTCCTTTTCCCGCTTCCCACACCACTGAATTAGCTGTTCCCAAATCTATTGCCAATTTTTTAAACAAACTCATACATTAATTTTATCCTAATTACGCTATAATATAACCATGTCAAAACCAAACAAAAAAAGTCTTTTGATTATGTTTTTTGTTTTTACTTTTATCGTTATAACCACCGTTGGTATTACTTTATTTGCTAAAGGTTATCAAATTTCCACTAAGGGCAGAATTAGCTTTCTTGCTACCGGTATCATTTCTGCCACCTCTAAACCAAAAGGTGCTTCGGTTTATATTGATGACCGTTTAATCACTGCTACTGATGACACCATTAATCTTCCACCCAACAACTATACTATTAAGATAGTGAAAGATGGATATCTTCCTTGGCAAAAAAATATTCAAGTTAAAAAAGAAATTGTTTATCAAACCACTACCCAACTTTTTCGTTCTTCCCCTGATCTTAGACCAATTACTGTAGCTGGAGCCATTAATCCAACAATCAGCCCAAATAATAGTCTTGTCGTTTTCTCTGTCGCCTCTGCTTCTGCCACCAAAGATAAAGGTCTCTATCTTCTCGAACTTAGCGATACTGCTTCATTTTTATCTAAAAATTCAGCCAAGCAATTAAGCTCGAATCTTCAAAATCTAGATTGGTCAAAATTTACTTTCATTTTTTCTCCCAACTCAAAACAAATTTTAGCTTCCAACCCAACTAAAAGCGTTAATTTTTTAATTGATCTCTCCACCACTACTGATTATAAAAACCTGTACGACGTTACCGCTAAATTATCTTTAATAAAAGAAGATTGGGATCTTCAAGAGCAAGAAATTATTAAAACCAAGACTGCCATTCTCCCAGTTGAGCTTCAACCATTTATATCAACCACTTCCGCTAAAACCATTGTTTTTAATGAAGATGAAACTAAAGTCTTGTATTTAGCTCAAACCGATGGTGATCTTAAGAAAAATATTATTACTCCTCCTCCAGCTCAAAGTACTCAAACTCAAACTCGAGATATTAAAAAAGATAATTACTACGTTTACGATTTTAAAGATGACACCAATTTTTGGATTGGATCAAAAGATCTTTACAACCCAAACTGGATCGCTAATTCCAATAATCTTATCTACATAGAAGATCAAAAAATCCAAACTATTGAATATGATAATACTAATAAACAAACTCTCTTTGCCGGTAACTTCAACAAAGACGCTGTTTATCCCTGGTTAGACGGTAGTAAAATCATTACCCTAATAGCACCATACAACAACGCTCAAGAAAACTTATACTCCATCACCATTAAATAAAGAGGGGTAAAAAAACAAGATTAACGACCAATATAGTTAGCTCTCAACACTTCCTGTTCTACATTCGCATTTGGCAAAACTACTTTCTCTTTCTGTATCGTTTCACCTAAAACCTGACTTCTAGAAGCAACTGTTACACTCTGTCCTATCTCCACAAATCTTAAAATTGTCAAAGACAACACTGCTAAAACAAAACAAGTAATCAAAGTTCTTGCATTTCTATTATTATCAGTCATACCAAACAGTTTAAATACTTTTTATATCAGTGTCAAGATACAATAATAATTGTATCTGTTTGACCATTTATTCTATCTATTTTTTAAATTAATTTACCAATTTAAAATTTAATAAATTTTTAATCTTTCAAAAAATTGTTTATAACCATAAACTTCGCCAAACCAAAATATTTTAACCTTTAGCAAACACCACTTAGACTGCTAAATATTAAAATTATATTAAAAATGATTAAAACCACTAAAACATCATTCTAAATAAAAAGTAATCCTTATATATCATTTTTGATTTAAAAATTTTATTTGAGATATAATATAGTTTACTAAGCAGAGATATCTACCATAACTCTTTATGGCAGGGATTAGCGCAATTGGTAGCGTGCAGCGTTCGGGACGCTGAGGTTGCAGGTTCGACTCCTGTATCCCTGACTAAAATTTCAATATCCTTCTTTTTTTTAAAAATGGATTTTAGATATTAGAAATTTTAAAAAATTTTAAAACCAGTCCTCATAGTTCAATGGATAGAACGACCACCTCCTAAGTGGTAAATCCAAGTTCGATTCTTGGTGGGGATACAAATTTAAAAAATACCCTCTTTTTCTCCCCTTTCACAGCGATTTACCGCATATTTCAAATATAAAAACTATATTTCTCCGCATTATTTTTTTTGATTACCGCACTTTCTTTTGATATTTTTCATTATTTTTTTCTCCGCAAAATAATTTAGAAAAACACCTACTTAAATATAACATTCTCTACTTATACTAATCATATTCTCCGAATTTAAGTATATTACAAGACTTAAATTGTTTCTTTTATTACAAATAATAATTCCTATCAAAAAACACCCTCAAAAATCAAAAAATAATATATCAATTAAAATCAATCTTAATTTTCCAAAAATATTACAATTTTTCCACTTAATCCCTTTTTAAAAAAAATAAAAAACATCACTTATTCCCAAAAATCCAGTAAATATATTAAGAAAAAACCATTAGCAGACAAAAAATCAAATGCTAAATGTCATAACAATCACCTGTTATGACACACCAAAGTCCTAATTTCTTCGCTTTTAAAGATATCTTTTGCTAAATCTTTCACCTCTTTAAAAGTAATCTTTTTATACTTCTTCAATTCCTCTTCTATTGTCTCTTCACTATTTTCCAATAAAATCTTTTGCCCCACAAAACTAGCAATAAAACTCGTTCTATCCATTGCTAGTTTTGTCTTACCTAAAAAATAATCTTTAGCTCTTATTAATTCCTCTTCTTTAATGGATTCCGCAATTTTATTAATTTCTTCTCTCACTATTCCAATTGCCTCAGTCATTTTATCTAAATTAACCCCAGACTGAATCGCCCAATAACCACCTTCTTTAAACAATTCACCAATAGATGACACATAGTAAGCCAAAGCTCTCTCCTCTCTTATCCTACTGTAGAGCCTAGAAGAGCTATTTCCACCCATTATTATATCTAACAACCTCAGGGCGTATTTTCGATCATCAGACCACCCTAAAGCTGGTAAACCCATACAAAAATGACCTTGTTCAAGTTCTTTTTTAATTGTCTTATTTTTTTCTTTATTTAAAATCAATTCAACCTCTGGTAACGTAAATTCGTTTTTAAAAACATCACTAAAACTATCTTTTATGGTTATTTCCAATTCTTCACTAACATCTCCACAGACCACCACTACTATTTCATTAGGGTTAAAAAATTTATTTTTATAATCAACAATTGTCTTTCTATTAACATTTTTTATATCATCAACTTCACCTGCTATATTCCAGCAACCAATTTTTGAATTTCCATATAAAAATTTAGTAAACTCACCCCCCAATCCCATCATTGGGTTGTCTTGATACATTTTGATCTCTTCAATTATTACTCCTCTCTCTTTTTTTGTTTCCTTTTCATCATAAATTGAATTTAAAAGTATATCTGAAAGTAGTTCAACTGCCCATTTCGCATTTTCTTTTACTGTTGTCACATAATACGAAGTCATCTCGTGTCCTGTCCCCGCATTATAACCAGCACCTTTTGCATCAATTTCCATATTAATTTGCTTTGCTGATGGTCGTTTAATTGTTCCCTTAAAAGCCATATGCTCCAAAAAATGACTCAGTCCAAATTCATGTTTATTTTCATACTTCGAACCTATTTTCAAAAAAACCTCGACTGTTACCGATTTTAAACCAGGCAAAGGTACAATTATCCCTCTAATTCCATTATTTAATTTAAAGCTTTTTGTTTTATTCATAACTTTCCACTGCTAATCATTTTAGTCTTGTTTAGCAATCTAAACTAATTATTGCTTGATATATTTAAGCAAAAATTAATAATTTTTTAATCTTTTATAACAAAATTAATCATTTTACCCTCAATATATATCTCTTTAACTATCACTTTACCATTAATCCATTTTTTAATCTTCTCCTGTCCTTTTGCTCTTTCAACAATTTCGTCTTTATCATTCTGCTTTGCAAAATTAATTTCTAGCTGATCTCTAACTTTACCATTAATAGCTATCGCCACTATTATTTTATCTTCAATTAAATATTGAGAGTCAGCCTTGGGCCACTCAGCAATATGAACTGATGCGTATTCGTGTAGATACGCACGATCGTGCGTCTCTACCATAAAATATAATTCTTCGGCCGTATACGGCGCAAATGGCGCCAATAACTTAATTAAAGTTTTTATATCTTCATCTACCATCGACAATCTAAGATCTGTCAATTTATTTAGCGCTTCCATCATCTGAGCAATAGCAGTATTGTACTTGAATTGCTCATTCATATCGGTAATGTTTTTAATTGTTTTATTTAATATCACTTTAACTTCTCTATTTTTAGCAGTCTCACTACCAACTTGATTAATTTGTAGTTTGATAAACTGCTCAAATCTATCCAAAAATCTTTTTACCCCCATTAAAGTGTTTTCATTCCAAGCCATAGTCGAATCAAATGGACCCATAAACATCATATACATTCTCACCACATCAACCCCGTATTTATCAGCTACTACTTCCGGCACAATTACATTACCTTTAGATTTACTCATTCTTTGATTATCTGGACCCAAAATAACTCCATGTGACAATCTTTTATAATAAGGCTCTGGCTGTTCTTTTGGTACTACTCCCAAATCCCATAAAAATTTATAAATAAACCGTGAATACAATAAGTGTAGAACGTTATGTTCATCTCCTCCAACATAAACATCAACCGGACACCAATACTTCATCAATTCTTGACTAGCTAGAACTGTATCATTATCTGGATCAATATATCTCAAAAAGTACCAATCACTACCTGCCCAATTCGGCATGGTGTCTGTTTCCCTTTCTGCCTTTCCACCACACTTTGGACATTTAGTTTTTACAAAACTTTCAATTTTTGACAACGGACTTTTACCATCATCGGTCGGCTCATATACTTCCACTTCTGGCAGCACAATTGGCAGATCACTTTCAGCAACCGGCACCCAACCGCATTTTGGACAATTGATCATTGGAATTGGTTCGCCCCAATAATGCTGTCTTGAAAATATCCAATCTCTTAAATGATACGACGCCGTCCTTTCCCCAATGCCTTTTTCTGATAACCACTTAATCACTTTTTTAATTGCCTCTTCTTTGTTTAAACCATTTAAAAAATCTGAATTTATTACTTTATTACTTTTTTCGTCATAGACTTTAATCATTTCTAAACCAAATTTCTTAGCAAATTCTTCATCTCTTTCATCGTGGGCTGGCACTGACATAATTGCTCCAGTTCCATAACTAGCCAAAACAAAATCCGAAATCCAAATTGGGATTTCTTTATTATTAACCGGATTAATCGCATATAATCCTGAGAACACTCCCGTTTTATCTTTGGAAAGTTCCGTTCTTTCTAGGTCAGATTTTTTCTTCGATTGTTTAATATATGTCTCGATATTTTTTTGTAGAGACGCATCATGATGCGTCTCTAACAATTGCGAAACAAGTTGATGTTCTGGTGCTATCACCATAAATGTGGCTCCAAAAAGTGTATCTGGTCTGGTTGTAAACACCTCAAGATAATCTGTAGAGACGTAGCGCGCTACGTCTCTACTACTTGACGAACTTTTAACTTTAAACTTTATTTTTGCCCCTTCTGATTTTCCAATCCAATTAATCTGCGCCTGTTTTACTTTTTCAATAAAATTAGTTTCTTCTAATCCTTCAATTAATTTATCAGCATACTCTGTTATTTTCACCACCCATTGAGAAATATTCCTTCGACTCACCTCTGATCCACATCTCTCACATTTCCCATCCACCACTTCCTCATTTGCCAAACCAATTTTGCAAGATGGACACCAATTAATCGGCATCTCTTTCTTATATGCCAACCCCTTATTAAATAGTTGAATAAAAATCCACTGAGTCCATTTATAATAGTGTGGATCAGTAGTGTTGACTTCCCGACTCCAATCAAATGAAAAAGCTAAATCCTTCATTTGTTTTCTGAACATATCAGTATTTTCTTTAGTTACATCCTGCGGTTTTCTTTTCATCTTAATTGCATAATTTTCTGTTGGTAATCCAAACGCATCCCAACCCATCGGAAATAAAACATTCTCTCCCTGCATTCTTTTAAACCGAGCATAAACATCACCTCCAGTAAAGCTAAAAGCATGTCCCACATGAAGCCCACTACCACTTGGATATGGAAATTCAACAAGAATATATTTTTTATTTTTTTTTGAATTATTATCTGCTTGATAAAGTCCAGGATGTTCTTCCCAAAATTTCCTCCATTTATTTTCTATTTCCTTGAAATTTTCCATAGGTTATTTTACTACAAAAAAAAATTTTTAATGCTATTATTACACTAATACAATGTCTCTACCAACTAAAAAAATAATTATCACTTCTTCTGTCATTTTGGCCAGTTTTATTACAGGCATTATTATTTCACCTTATATTCTTACTTCAACTCCATCACTAAACAAAGAAATTCGTAAAAATTTCAACTATCAATTTATAAACCCCCTATTAGAATGCGAAAATTCCATCATTAGTCAAGATTCAAACTTAACCTCATTAAAAAATTCTATTCAATTTATTATTAACCAAGAAACTGATAATAATAAAATAACATTTGCCTCAATTTATTATCGTGATTTAAACAATGGTCCTTGGTTTAGCATCAACGCTGGCGAATATTTTTCCCCCGCCAGTCTTATTAAAGTTCCTGTTATGATTGCCTATTTTAAAGCTGCCGAAGATGACCCTTCAATTCTAGCCAAAAAAATTACCAATAGTAAAACTTTTGATTATAGCCAGCAAAATATTACCCCAACTCAAGTATTAGAAATAGATAAAGAATATACCATTGAAGATTTAATTAACCGTATGATTATTTATTCCGACAATGCTGCCTATGAACTACTTTTAAGTAATATTGATAATATAAAAATTTATAATGTATACCAAGATCTCGATGTTGATATTTCCAAGGCTCAAAATGATCCTAATGGTAATATTATTACTGTTAAGGACTATGCTTCTTTCTTTCGTATTTTATTCAATGCTTCTTATTTAAATCAAGATATGTCTGAAAAAGCTTTAGGTCTCTTAAGTAAAAGCCAATATTATAAAGGATTAGTCGCTGGTGTTCCTGAAAATATTACTATTGCTCATAAATTTGGTGAACGTCAATTTTTGCCCAGTCGCGAAAAACAACTTCATGATTGTGGTATTATTTATCTTCCAGGAAAACCATATCTTCTTTGTGTTATGAGTCGCGCTAACGATTTTAACCAAGCCGCTGGTTTTATTAAGCAAGTTTCAAAAGTTGTCTACGATGAAGTTTCTAAAAATGCAAATCCGCAGTAGAAATTTCTCCACTCAAATCAGTTCTACAAATTTCAATTCCTTTTTCCTTTAATCTGGTCAACACTTCTTTTGTTGGATGACCAAATTTATTTTTTACCCCCACACTAATCACTGCCATATTCGGTTTCAATATTTTTAATAATTCCTCACTTGTCCCATTTTTCGATCCATGGTGACTCACCCTTAAGACATCCACTTTCTCTTTTAATATTTGTTGCCAAACCAATCTATGTTCTGTTTCCAAATCAATATCCGCCGCCATAAAAATTTTAATTTCCCGCCCTTCCGGAGCCTCCGGCGAAGGAGGGCTCCAAAATCTTAAAATTCCCGCAATTGAATTTTGATTATTATCTTCATCACTTTTAGTCTTTTTTTTAGGATTGACCACCTCAAACTCCATCCAATTAGTTTTAACTAAATCAAATTGACTCACTTTTTTTGAATCAATTATTTGTTCAATTTGATAAAATTTAGACACATCTATTAATCCTCCACTATGATCGTTGTCTCCGTGAGTTATTATTACTACCTCAATTTTTTTATCCCAAAATGGTATATTTTTTTCCAAACAAGTTAACACTTTTTTATTATTTGGACCTGTATCAATCAACATTTGCCAATTTTTATAAGTCATTAAAGTCGCATCCCCTTGCCCCACATCACAAAATATTACATTCACTTTTTGCGACGGCAAAGTCAGCCAAAATAAAATTACTAAAACCATTAATGATAAAAATAAAATAATTCTAGTTTTCATTTAAAACCCGCCCGCCCTCCTGCCTGCCGGCAGGCAAGGTCGGACATCTCCCCTTAACAAAGGGAGAAATCTTTTAATTAAATCCGAAGTCGCAATTTTTTATGGCCTTGAACGTGGGCGACCACATTCACCAGACATAAAAAATTCGTGACGAGAATTTTTAAATAAAAAATAAATTAATAACAAATACCAACCAATCAACCAGATCCAGTTAAATTTTATTTCCACACTCGCCCAAGACAAACTCCCCAATCCCTCTACTATTAATAGTATGTACTTCAACAAAGGAAAACTCAGCCACAAAATTATCTTTCCCAAAACCGGCACTATCAATCCCAACACACCTCCCAATATCCCCAATATTGTGATTATCTCTATCAAAAATAAAATGAAAAAATTAGTTATTGGCGCCACTAAACTCATTTTTCCAAATAGCATTACTAAAATTGGCAACAGCCATAAGCTCACCCAAAATGAATTCCATAAATCACTCCACCACTTTCTTTCTTTTTGAAAATTTAAAACCACCGCTCCAAACGCCACAAAACTCAAATAAAAACTGGCACTAAACAACACCCGATAATCAGCCAAAACCATAATTAAAATTATTAAAATTATGGCCCGCCCTAAATCAAATTTTCTTCCCAATAGTTGAGCCCAATAAAATAAACTCATTAATAAAAAAGCTCTTACCGCTGGTATTTCAAATCCCACCCAATTCATATAAATCAAAATCATTCCAAACCCAAAAATAATCGCTTTCTTTCTACCCACCCAACTCGCCAATCTCTCCACTAGTCCTCGAAAAACTAAAATAATATTAGTTCCACTCACCACCATAATATGAATCACACCACTATCCCTAAAACTTGAAATCATATTTTTATCAAAATTATTCTGATCACCAAACACCATCCCCGCCATTAACGCCGCCTCTCTCGGCGGCAAATTTTTAAAAATCACCCCAATCAAACTATCCTTATCTATAAACTTATAAATCAAAAAACATATCAAAAATATTAAAATCCAGATGACAAACCCACCCGGTCTTCGACCACCCTCCCTTGACAGGGAGGGCTTTTCACAACTGAATGTCATTCTTTATTTTTTCAAACATCTTGTCCCCAATTCCCGGCACCAATTTAATTTCTTCAATACTTTTAAATCCGCCCACTTCAGTCCGATAATCAATAATTCTTTGAGCAATCGATGGACCCACTCCGTTCAATAAATCTAAATCTTCCAAACTTGCCGTGTTAATTCTAATTATGTTTTTTGTCGTACTCACCCCCAAAACTACCGTTCCATCCTCCACCACATTTGGAATATAAATTTTTTGGCCATCATAAAGTTTTTCCGCTCTATTTAAATTTTTATCTATCCAGCTTAAATTGGCATTATCTCCTAAACCTCCCGCCATCACTATTGCATCATCCAGTATTGCTCCCTTCTCTAACTTATAAACCCCCGGTTTTATCACCTCACCCGATATATCAATCATTACCTCATTGTTAACTTGTGTATCATTTTTCTCCGTTGACCCAATATTATTGGACACTATTTCAGTTTTCCCCTTCTCCATAAATTGATCCCTAAAATTTATCCCGATTCCTAAAATAACCAACAAAAAACCCAATACCAATAGTCCATCAACTATTTTTAAACTCTGTATTTTCTTTAACAAATCCACTAACCAACAATAAAACTTCTTTATTAAAAATTATTAAAACTTGATACTCGTCTTCAAATGATTAATACTATTAATAATGCCTCAAATAATTAGTATTATTTTATTCTTTTTGGTTTCTGTTCTTTCCTTTCTTTTTTCCATCTCCAATTACCTTTATTTCACCCCTCAATTAATTGCCATTACTTCTGTCGCCATTTTAATTCTTTACTTTACTAAAAAAACTTTCTCTCTCCATTTAGTTGCTCTTTTAATCAATATCATTATTTTTTCTACTAATGGTCTCAACTCTCCTTTTTTCTTTCTTATTTATTTCTTTCTTTTTATTATTGCTTTTCAAAATCCTTCATCTTCAACTTTAACTTATTCCCTTTTTCTAGTTCTAATCCTATCACAATCACTTAATTCCTTTACTTCTGTTATTACCCTTTCTTCCCTTTTACTCATTACTCCACTGGCCTGGTTCATGGGTAAACAATTTTCTGAAAAAACAAAAAATGAAGAAATTATTACCGACGATGAAACTGATGTTTTACTCTGGCATTCCCTTAAATTAAAAACTGGCCTTTATCAAATTATAGATTCCAGCTCTGAAATATTATCAACCCCTCTTACTCCCACTCAAAAAGAAAAAATTCATAAAATTAAAGAATCAGCTAAATCACTTTTACATTCTTCTGAAAAATTAACTGCATCAATTGACAATGAATCAGATAACTAAAAAACTTTTTATTTTTTTAACCGTCTTATCTATAACCTATATTCTACGACCTAACATCTCATTTGCTCAAACTTTTGATTCCAATAGTTACCACATTGATTTTGGTAATTTCAACATGACTTCCGGTAAAAAATCTTCCACCAATTACAGTCTCACTGACACTGTCGGCCAAAATGCTCCCGGCCGATACGAAACCTCTGGTTATATTCTTAAAGCCGGTTTTCAATACCTTTATGAAAGTGGTATTCCTCTGTCTTTTGAAATCAGTAATACTAATTTAAATTTTAATTCCCTTACTCCAAATATTGGTTCAACTGTTACCAATACTTTAACCATCAGCACCCCAACCGGACACGGATACGACATTCTTGCTATTGCTAATCATCCCCTAAAATCTCTTGGTAATACCATTCCCGACACTAAATGTGACTCTGGTTCTTGTTCTGAGTCTGTTTCTGGTGTCTGGACTAGTAATTCCACATACGGTTTTGGTTTTAATGCCAACGGTGATGGCACTTCCAGTTATTTCACCAATTCCACTTACTTCCGTCAATTTGCCGACAACTCTTCTGGAGAAACCGCTAAAGTCTTGATGTCCGAACCAACTCGAGTCAAAGATCACTCCGCTCTCATCACTTATAAAATAAATATTTCTCCTCTCCAAGCCGCCGGCACTTACGAAAACTCTATTAATTTTATTGCCGTCCCTAAATATTAAAACCTCTATGCCCAACTTTAACCTCACTCTCTCTCCAGCTCAAATCGAATTTGTTTTAAAACCAGGAATCACTATTATCCAAGCCTACGATATTACCAATAATTCTGATTCATCGATTATCCTTAACACTGAGGTATTGCCTTGGATTCCCAGTGGCACCAACGGCTCTGTTAATTATAATCAAGCCGTCAGCAACCCCAACATTGAATTTTCCCTTAATAATTCCAACCTTCAGTTAGGTCAACCTTTTACTTTAGCCGCCAATTCTAAACAACAATTAGTTTTAAAAATCAAAACTAATTCAGATATCAACCTCTCCGACAATTATTACACTTTTTTCGTTCTTCAAGACCAAAACACCACTACTACTTCAAAAGATAATTTTAGCCAAGCCAGCGGCAAAATCGGTTCCCACCTTTTATTAACTATCTCCGACACTGAAAATCCAAAAGTAACATCTGAAATTCAGTCTTTTTCCATTTCTCCAAAAATCAAAGATATTTTTTTTCAATCCATCACTTTTGAAGGAAAAATAAAAAATAATTCCGATTTTTTCTTCAAAACCAACGGTAAAATCACCATCACTAAAAACAACCAAATTATTAAAGAATTAGAACTAAATTCCGACAATGTTTTAAATCATCACAGTCGAGATATCTTTTGTACTGATCAAACCACTTGTAAAATAAATCCACCTTTTTGGCCCGGCCACTATAAAGTCACTGTTATTCTCGATTCCTCTCTCAACGCTAAATCATATGAAACTTCATTTTACGTCTGGCCAATTTCCCCACTACTATTTATAGTGTTAGTTATTGGAATTATTTTCGGAGTCAGGAAATTTAAATCAAAACCAATTCCTAAAGTTTAAAACCCACCCTGCTAAAAGACTATTCCTTTTTTTTCAAAATCCACCCCTACCCCTCCTTTGACTTAAAGGAGGGGTTTATTATTTATAATGTAATTTAAATTACTTATAATAAATAATGAGACATATTAGTCCTATTGAGGCAATGACAAAAAGAGGTAATTTTAAATATCTGAAAGAGTTAAGATTACTTGCTAGACAAAACAGAAAAAACCCAACAAAATCGGAATTGTTAATTTGGAATATTATTTTAAAAAATAAACAAACGGGTTATTTATTTTTAAGACAAAAGCCAATTGGAAGATTTATTTTAGATTTTTATTGTTCCAAATTATTATTAGCTATTGAAATAGATGGTGATTCACATGATAAAAAACAATTTTTAGATAAAAGCAGAGATTTATATTTAGAGCAAAGAAAAATTAAAACAATCAGATTTAAAAATGAGGAAGCGTTGAATAATATTAAAGAAGTTAAACAAGATTTATCTGAAATAATTTCCAACAGAAAACAAGAATTAAAGTTTTAATCCCTCCCTTTTCAATACTTATAGTCAAATTATTAATTTCTTATTAAAATCAACTTCTTGACAAGAATATACCAAAAAGAATATTCTTAACACATCTAATACCAACTTAAAAAAATGAAAAAATCCGCTTTTAGTGTCATAGCCCTAATTATTCTAGTTTTACCAATCTATTTAACTTTCTTTGCCAACAAAAATAAAATTATTGCCGTTTCTTCCCTAAAAGATCAGGTCAGTAATGCTCAATTATCTTTTTTTGCTCGTTTATCTAGCTACTCTGGGTCTACATTAAAAGTTCTCAACTCCCCCGCTGGTGTTGCCCCAAATCTTTTTACCACCAATCTTGGTATCGGTGATACTGTTGCTATTGCAGCCGGTGTCGGTTCTTCCATTTTTACCGTCAAAGATATTGGCGACACTAACAGTATTAGTTTAAGCGCCGCGATTGGTATCACTGTTCCCAATGGTTATATTATCGCTACTCGTTCTGGAACCCACACTGTATCTTTCACCCCAGTATCTTTTGGTGGCACAACTGAAAAATGGCAATTTTTAATTAGAGCCAGTGTCGGTAGTTCTACCCCATTTAAAGATGGCATGCCTGATCAAGATGGTTTTGATATAGGTGGAAGCAATTGTGCTACTGCTGGCTGTTTACTCAAAAGTACTGATGTCACTTGTCCTTATTCCACCGGCACCGCCAGTATTGGTAATACTATCGCTTTCACAGTAGCAGATATCGGTGATTCTGCTTTTGTCGGAACTTACAATGTAATTGAATGTGCTTATACTGGTGCCACCTCTAAAATCGGGGTTGGAGGCAGTATGATTGTTGGCACTGCTAATGGCACTAAATTAATTAATCCCGCTTCATCAGCTAGTCGCGCTTTTGGTGTTTCTGATGTCTATTTTTACGGTTTTAGACAATTAGATGTCAATGGGAATGTTGTTGATTTAAGTTTTGGAAAAATAGCCGTTAACGACAGTGTTCGAGTTACCGCTATTGTCGACCCTATTTTAAGTTTCACTATTGCCGGTAATAGTAACATCAAATGTGGCGCCCCCGTTGCTGTTGCCCCTGCTTTTAGCACCCCCACCTCACTTAGTTTCAGTTCATTAGTTTTAGAATCAACCGTCAACAATCTTTCACAACTTATAACCGCCACTACTAATTCTTCTAGTGGTTATGTTGTTCAAGTCTTTGAAAATAACCCCCTCACTATTATTGGTACCACTACCACTCTTCCTAATACCACCGCCAATGATACAGCTTGGCCATCAGTAACCGCTGCTTCAGGATTTGGTTATTCCATGGAAGTTGGTGTCACTAGAGCTGGTGCTGTTTTAGGAATTGGTAACACCGCTAATTATAAAGCTTTCGGAGTCGGCTATGGCGCCGCCGCTACAGTATTAAGCCACGCCGCGCCCAGTATCGACAGTGCATACATGTGTTACCGAATAAGTGCTACCCTACAGCAACCAGCTGGTGAATATGAAAATTCTGTTAGTTATATTGCCACTGCAACCTTCTAAAAATTAAAAAATAAAATGAAACCTGCCACCCAAACAACCTTCAAAATCAGCGCCTTTCTTTTATTATTAGCCACCAATTATTCTCTCTTTACTCCTTCAGTTAAAGCTCAAAGTATTGAAGGATTATCAGCAATTCCTCCTCGATTAGAAATTACTGTTAATCCTGATGGAGCCATCACTAAAACCATCAAAGTTAGAAATGAATCTGATAGTGATAAAACCGTTACTATTTCAATTGAAGATTTTGTTGTAAATGACAACAACGGCACCCCTACTATCGTTACTGCTTCTAAAGAAGATAATCGTTGGGCTGCCAGTTCTTGGATCCAAGTTTCCCCTTCTTCCGTCAAATTAAAAGCTGGCGAAACCAAATCATTAAATCTTACCGTTTTACCTCCCAAAAATGCCCTTCCTGGAGGTCATTACGCCATGGTTATTCAAAGCCCAGACAATAACGTCACTCTTAATACTACTGGTTCATCTATTCAACCCAGAGTCGGTACTTTAGTCTATATCACCATTCCTGGTGATATCAATCAAAATGCTGTTATTAAAAATTTCAGTGCTGGTAAATTCTTTGAATTTGGCCCAATCGATTTTGCCACCACCATCCAAAATCTTTCCGATATTCATATCAAACCAGCCGGTAATATCACTATTACTAACATGATTGGCATGAAATCTTTCGTTCAATTCAATAAAGACGGTAATAATATCTTCCCTGGAAAAACCAGAGATTTTGAAAATCAACTCAATAAAAAATGGCTCTTTGGTCGCTATAAGGCTGAATTAAATGCTGCCTATGGCAGTGCTGGTGGTGTTGCCACTGCTGTTGTTTTTTTCTGGGTCATTCCTTGGAGATTCATGATCCTCGTCGCCGCTGCCATCGCTGTTCTCATTGCCGTTATTATAATCATCAGAAATAAAAGTGGTGGCGACAAAGAAACTGAAGAAAAAGTCGACGAACTCGAAAAAGAATTAGAGGCTTTAAAGAAAAAATACAAAGATAGATAAAACTTAAAATTAAAACCCACCCGCCCTGCGGGCACCCTCCCTTAAAAAAGGAGGGTTTTTGTTTATCCGTAGAGACGTTCTGCAGAACGTCTCTACATAAAAAACATTATCCTGGGCACCCCGCATTGCGGGGTGCCCATATTAAAACAAAGTGCCCTGTCAAGGGAAAGGTGGTACGAAGTACCAAAGGGTTTAAAACAATTTGTGTATAATAATTTAATGCCACTTTTTTTATTATTATTTTTATCCCTGCTTTCCCCTTTTCAAGTCCAAGCTCAAACTTTTACTGATTCTCCATCCGTTTCTGTTTCCGCCGCCATCGGCGAAAACGAAGTCACTATCTTTGGTTACACCTCTCCCAATTCAAAAGTTGAATTAACTGGTATTAATATTTATTCCCTCGATTACAGTGATGACACTGGTTATTTTAGATTTAATAGTTTAGTTTTACCTAGAAATTCTTCCGAGCTTTGTCTTCAGTCTAAAGATGATTCCAATCGTTCTTCATCTCTAATTTGCACTCCTCCACCACCCTCCACCAATTACCACACCGACATCGGTCCAATTATTCTCCCTCCTACCGTCTCCTTAGAACAAGACAATATTAATCCCAATTCTACTGTTATCTCATCTGGCCAAAGTATTCCCAAATCAACTGTCACTGTTTATTTTTACAAAGTCGACGATTCCGCTCAATCTTTTCCTCGCTCCGTCGAAGCTTATTCACTACCAAAAATTGAAACCACCACCGATGAAAAAGGCAATTATAATATCAATCTTCCCACTGCCTATTCCAGTAATTACCGTCTCTACACATCAGTTACATACGATAATAATTTTTCCCCAAAATCTAATACCCTCTTATATACCATGCCTTCTCTTTTCTGGCTCTTCCTTCAACAACACGCTTATCTTACAGTTCTTCTACCCATCTTTATTTTTTCTCTTATCTTATTTTTTATTCTTATATTCATACAGACAGGGCATCGCCCCATCTCTATCGTTCATTTTTTCCCAGCTCTCCGCACCTCATATCCCGCCATCAAAACCCAACATTTCCCCATTCTTTATCCCGATCATTTGCCTCGCAATTTTAAAATAGCAAAATAAAATTAATTAAACCCTAACCCTACCCTTTCCCTTGACAGGGCAAGGGTTAAAAAAAATGCTCCCTTGTCAAGGGGAGATGTCCGACCTTGCCTGCCGGCAGGCAGGAGGGCTGAGGGGTTTTAAATAAAGAGAGAAGGTGGGTTTTAATTTCTTTTTATAATAAATATTACAATTACTTGATATATTTTATTAATATTATTCTCATTTATACTTTAAATTATGCTTAGTCAAAATGATTTAATTCAAATTAAAACAGTTGTTGAAAATGTTTTTGATGACAAATTTAAAAAAGAACTTCAACCTATTAATAATAGATTAGACAAAATGGATGAAAGGTTCGATAAAATCGATAATAAATTAATTGAACATGATACTAAGTTCGATAAAATGGATGCCAGATTTGACCAAGTCGACGAAAGGTTTAAACAAATTGATATTAAATTTGACAAGATTAATTCTAAGTTTAAAAAAGTAGACAAACAACTCAAAAAAATTCAAAAAGATCTCACCACCACTATAAAATACTTCGACAATAATTGTCTTGCACACAAAAAACATCTCGACAGAATAGAACAGCATCTCGGTTTACCTCAATTTCCAATTGTTTAAATCCCTTTTTATTTTAAAACCCTCCGTGACCAAAACCCCTCTGTTCCCCGCGTCAGCGGGGAACAACAATTCTTTTTTATTCAAAACCTCTCAGTCTCGCTTCGCTCGCCAGCTCCCCTTAACAAAGGGAGCAGCCTAAAAAATAAAGACTTTCTCCCTTGATAAGGGAGAATCCCGGTTTATCCGGAAGAGGGATTTGTTGTATACTTAATTAGTGAAAAACAAATATCTATTTATCATCGCCTTTTTATCCCTCGCCTTAATTGCTTCTTTATATTTAGTTCTTCGAACCACTATTTTTGTTAAAAAAGCCGCTACCGACAATCAATCCACTGTTGCTCTAGAAAATTCATATCTTTTTGTTTCCCCTCTCCAAGCCAAAGCCGACGGCAAAGAAAAAATGCGTCTCACCATTTTTATTCTCGATGGCCGAGGCATGGGAATCGCCAATCAAGTTGTCAGCCTCTCAACTTCTTCCAAAATTAATATCACCAGTATTCAAAATCAAACCGACGAATCAGGCAAAGCCGTTTTCGATTTAACATCCAGTTCTGCCGGTAAATTCAATGTCTCTGCCCAAACTGGCGACGCCACCATTCCCCAACAAGTTAAGGTGGTGTTTTATTAAACAAAACCCCCTCCAGCTACTGCGGGAAGGGATTTTTTAGTCTCACCAAATCGTTTTTTACACGAATCGAATTTGCCAAACAACTAAACATAACAATTAACAACACCATTGTCAATTAGATATTGTTATTTAATTCACAAAAACCATCGTGGATCTAGGGAGAATTGAACCCCCGAGACCAAATTTGGCAAATTCGATTCCCAACCTGGTAGGCCCACGACAACTTATATTAACACAATATTGTAATTATTATTACAGAATATATTTAATTAAATAAAAATTATTTTGTTTTGGGCGATTCATGAATCGCCCCTACATGTTATCCTTTTTATATATAATGCCTCGTAAAAAACCCTTTCAAAATCCCTCTAAATCTCCCTTTGACTTAAAGGGAGACTTTAAAAACAAAATTTTATTATCCCCTCCTTTAAGTCAAAGGAGGGGTAGGGGTGGATTTTGACATGAAATCAAAAAAATTAGATATTAATAATTGGTCATATAAATCCTTATTAATAATTTTATTTTTTCTATTAATTGGTGTTGTTGTTTTATGGAAATTTGTTTTACCAAATCATAAAGTAGAGGCTAGTTGGTGGAATGATGGTTGGAATTATAGAAAAGCGGTTAGTATTAGTAATACATCAGGATCTGATTTAACTGATTTTCAAGTTTCTTTATCTATAGGTACCAGTGCTTTAATTGCTTCCGGTAAAATGCAAAGTGATTGTGATGATATTAGAGTTACAGATATTAATGGTAATTTGTTGCCGTATTGGATAGAAGAAAACAATCCTGGTTGTAATCAATTAACCGATACCAAAATTTGGATAAAGGCTAATTCCCTCCCCGTTTCCGATGCTACTATCTATATTTATTATGGCAACACTTCCGCTCCCTCATCTCAAAGTGGTACTAATACTTTTGAGTTTTTTGATGATTTTAATGACGCCAGTAAAACAAACACCAACTGGACCGCAACCGGAACCGGATATACCATTACTGGCGGCAATCTTTACCATTCTACTACATTAGAACCAACCAATAATTTTACCTCTTATACTATTAATAATAGTTCTGGATTTACTAACGGAATAATTGAATCAAGAATGAAACCAGCTAGTTGTGGAAATTCTTACGGTAAAAGTATTATCGCCAGATATACTGATGACAATAATCAATACATAGCTGGATTAGAAGCTTGGACTGGTGGTTACACTCACATCGGTAGAAGAGTAAGCAGTACCTGGACAAACATCGATCAAGATATATTAGCCTGCAGTACCAGTACTTGGTATCAATTAAAATGGACTCTCAACGGATCTAATCAGTACTTAACAATTAATGGAGTTGCTTCCAGTGGTGTTGACACTAATCTTTCTTCTGGAAAAGTTGGCGTTTCTGTTGATAACCGAGAAACAGCAACAGGTGCTTATTGGGATTATATTTTTACTCATAAATACTCATCAGTTGAACCCACCGCCTCTCTCCAATCAGAAGAAGCCGGCGGCGGACCAATTGCTTATTGGAAATTTGACGAAGGCACCGGAAACAATGCTTACGATTCATCTAGTCAAAATAATACAGGATCAATGTTAAGTGCCCCTATTTGGAAAAATGAAAGTGAATGTGTTTCTGGAAAATGCTTAGCTTTTGATAATGTTGATGACGGCGTCAGTATTAATAAAAATTTTGTTGGTTTAACCGACTACACTATGTCAGCTTGGGTTAATATCAAAGGCACACACCAACACTACACTGGCGCTATTATGTCTTCTGGTGATTGGAATACCCAATATTGGGTATTCGGTATTAGTCAAGCCAATGATGCCATAAACATGTGTGCCGGCAGTTGTTCTATAAATTATGCCTTTCAGTTAAATAAATGGACCCATGTAACTGTCACTAGAAGTGGTAGTCAATATACACTTTATATTAATGGAAAAAATAGTGGTACTTATTCTGGCAGTTCATCTGCTTTGGTCAGTAGTGCCACCAACACCACTATTGGTCGGGAAACTTATGGCGGTGGTTATTTTGCCTTTAATGGCTGGATCGACGAACCAAAAATTTATCCTTACGCCCGCACCGCCGACCAAATCAAACTCGATTATAATTCTCGCGGATCTTCCAAAGGCACTTCCGCTAATTTAGGTGGCGCCGGAACTGATAACAATTTATCTAACGGTTTGGTTGGTTATTGGAAAATGGACGAAGGCACTATGGGAAGCGGAACCACTTTTACAGACTCATCAGGAAATGGAAATACCGGCACTGGCGTTAGTAGCGTTGCCGTATCAACAGGAGAATTTGGTAATGGTGTTGATATTCCAGGTCCTGGAGGCAGTGGTTTAGGATCAGTAATTAATGTTAATGATTCTGATTCTTTAGATATTGGTTATACCACACCAATGACAATTTCATTTTGGCTAAATGCCGATTCAACTGCCTGTGGTGCCATTATAAAAAAATCCGGTCTTTGGGAAATATATCGTTGTTCAGCTAATTTAACTATCCGTTTTGATGGTTATGATCAAGGTAGTTCATTTAATTTAAATAACGGTCAATGGTATTTAGTTACAATGACACGTGATCCTTCTACTAACACCACAAAAGTCTATATAAACGGACAACAAACAGATAGTTGGACATATACTATTGGTACCCCAAATTATTCCGGAGGCATGGGAATAGGTGCTTACAATGGCGGATCTTATGCCATCGATGGCAAACTTGACGAAGTCCGCGTCTACAACCGCGCCCTTTCCCCTTCCGAAGTTTCTCAACTTTATGAATTCGCCCCCGGGCCAATCGGTTATTGGGATTTTAATGAAGCTTCTGGCACCGTCGCCAATGATAAAAGTGGAAATGGAAAAAATTTAACCACATACAATTCTCCAATTTGGAATCAAGGAAAAATTGGGTCTGCTTTAGATTTTAATGGTTCGACTCAATATGCCAGAAGAACTAGTGAAACTAGTTTTCAAAGAGTAAATGGACAAGAAATATCCGTTTCTGTTTGGATATACCCCAAACGCTTAGGCGGACAATATCAAGATATTGTCGCCAACAGATCTAGTTCTGGACTTAATTGGCTAATTTATCAACACACTACTGATGGATCAATACAATTCCATGGTTCTGCTCAAAATAAATCTACCTATATTCCACCACTTAATCAATGGACTCATATCGAAACAACAATAGATGCAGTAGGAAATTATAAACTTTATGCTAATGGACAGATAGTTCAAAGTCTAACAGGATACACCTTTGGTACTAGCGGTATCACTGAATTAACTGTCGGCAATTTTAGTGCAAACGAATATTATTTAGGCAAAATAGACGAAGTCAAAATCTACAACTACGCCCGCACCCAAAAACAAATTATTGAAGATATGAACGCCAACCACCCCGCCGTCTCAGCCAATTCTGCCATCGCTTATTACAAATTCGACGAAGGCTACGGCACCACCACCTCAAATTGGGGCAACGGTGGTTCTGCTTTAAATGGAACATTAACTAATATGGCTTCACCTGCTATTACAACTTCCGGATGGAATAATTCTGGAAAATTTGGAAAAGCACTTTCATTTGATGCGTCGGATGATTATGTAGATGCAGGTAATGCAGCGAGTTTGACTTTTGGTTCAGGTCAAAGTTTTACTTATGGAGCTTGGATATATAGTAAAAACCCTCTTGGACGTTGGCAAGGAGTTGTTTATCATGGAGATGTTGGTCAATCTCAAGGACATTTAGGACTTAATCCCTCAGGCCAACTCTCAGGTGGGACAGGAGATGGCAGCAGTTGGCAAACTCATGAAACAAGCTATTTAATTCCACAAAATAGGTGGACATATGTTGCTATTGTTTTAAATAGAAACTCAAACATATTAAAATTTTATGCAAATGGTGTTGAGGTAGGAAGCTATTCACATAGTTATGTTCCTTCGGCGCCAACCATTGGTTTAAGAATAGGAGATGGTAATACGGGTGGTTCAGAACATTTTGATGGTCTCGTTGACGAAGTCAAAATCTACAATTATGCTCTCACCGCCGATGAAATCAAACAAGATTATAACCAAAGTTCTGCCCTACAAATGGGACAAACTTCTCAAACCATCAGCGGCACCACCACCTCTCTCGATTATTGCATCCCCGGCGATACTTCAGCCTGCGCCTCCCCCGTCGCCGAATATAAAATGGATGAAGGCATCGGCACCACCGCTTACGACACCAGTGGTAATAATATAAACGCTGGATTTAATAGTACTCCAACATGGACCCAAGGAAAAATCGGAAAATCATTAAATTTCAATGGCACAACAAATTATTTAACCAACACCAGAAAAGTTATCACTGGAGGTTTAACCTTTGGGGTTTGGATTAAAACCACCAGCACCGATTCTACTACTACTTATGATGGAAACGCAGCCCAAAATATAATTGGTGATTCTACTGGCGGTGTCGCTCTTGGTTTTGGAGTTCATGGAGGAAAAGTACGATATCAACACTATACCAGTGCTTGGTATAGTGTTTTAGGTTCAACCTCAGTCAATGATGGTCTATGGCACTACATCAGCGTCACTCACAATTCATCAACTGGAGCTATTGTTATTTATGTTGATGGCAAACAAGATGGCAGCGGAACTCTTGCATATAACGGATCAAGTGCTTATGATATCATCGCTCGTGGTTATGGCGGAGATTATTTTACTGGACAATTAGACCAAATTCGCATCTACAACTACGTTCGCACCCCCGCCCAAATCGCCTACGATTACAATAAAGGCGGACCAGTTGGTTGGTGGAAATTTGACGAATGCCAAGGCAATGTTGCCTACGATTGGAGCGGAGTCGGCAACACCGGCACCATTATTATTGGCGCCTCGGGCACCCAAAATTCCCTTGGTACTTGTGCTGTCGGCACTTCCGCCGCCTGGACCAACGGCACCAGTGGAAAAATTAATTCTAGTTTAAATTTTGATGGAGTGGATGATGTCGTAGATATTGCAGACAATGCGACCTTAAATGGAACCTCTTTTACTTTTTCGGCTTGGATATACAGTAATAATTTTAATCAAGAACAAGTATTATTCTCTAATACAAACGCTAGTATTGGATGGCACATTGAAGTTTATCAAGGTAAAACAGTAATGCAAGTTTGGCCCGGAGGTGGTTACACAACCTCAATAAAAACCATGTCAAATAATACTTGGTACCACATCGTAATAACTTACAATAATGGTTCAATTATTTACTATCTCAATGGAGCTCCAAATGGTACTGCTACTCAAACATTTTCTGTCCCTACTGGTCTTACTAAAAGAATAGGACTTTTCTACAATGGTACTTATCCTTTTGTTGGCAAAATTGATGATGTTCGCATCTACAATTACACTCTAACCTCAGAACAAATAAAAACTCTTTATAACGGCGGAGCGGTTTCGTTTAACTAATTTTCCCCTCCTTGTCAAAATCCCTCTAAATCTCCCTTTGACTTAAAGGGAGACTTTAAAAAAAATTATTATCCCCTCCTTTAAGTCAAAGGAGGGGTAGGGGTGGATTTTGAAGAAAGGGAGGATACCGGTTTATCCGGAGGAAGGATTCAAATGTTAAACTAAATTAGTGTCCAAACTTTCTTACAAAACCCTTTTAATAATTCTCTTTTTTCTATTAATTGGTGTTATTGTTTTATGGAAATTTGTATTACCCAATCATAAAGTAGAAGCTAGTTGGTGGAATGATGGTTGGAATTATCGAGTCGCTGTTAATATCGGTAACACTGGCAGTTCACTCACTAATTTTCAAATCCCCATCAGCGTTGGAACATCTGCTCTAATTAATTCCAGTAAAATGCAATCCGATTGCGATGATATTCGTGTCGTTGATCAAAATGGTAATTTATTAACTTACTGGGTATCTGGCTGTGGTACCACTTCCACTCAAATATGGCCTAAAATACCATCAATTCCCAATGGCGGCGCCACCGTTTATGTTTATTATGGCAATCCTTCAGCCACCTCAGTCAAATCCACCGTTGGCACCAGTGATTATCCTGGATTAAGTTGTAAATCAATTTTAGATGCCGGCAATTCCACTGGTAATAATACTTATTGGATTGATCCAACCAACGGTAACATTTCCGATAAATTTCAAGCCTATTGCGATATGACCAATGATTCTGGCGGTTGGATGTTAGTCACCCAAAGTATGATTAGTAGTGAAGTTGGAACTTCCGTCACCACTACAAAAACAACTAATATAAATGGCGGAGTCGATATTTCTAATTCAATCACTCATTCAGGATGTGGAGCCAGTATTTATCATCGAGTTTTATTTACAGATATTATTCCCTGGACTAAAATTAAAGCCGACTATGAATTTTTGGGTGGTAATTCTTGTTGGAGTATCTTTGGAAATACTAGCTATACAGGTGGTAGCACTAATTTAATTGCTTTTAGTTCAGGCACTGATACCATCCATAATCAAGTAAAAATGGGTGGATCAAATGGTGATAATTATGATGGTATTAACTCTCGTTGCGATAACGAAACTTTTAATTTTTGGCATTCCAATCAAGGTGTTGGCACCACCAGAAGTGCTCAAGTTATCTTAAGAAGAAACAGTATGTCTTCTCTGGCTGGTCTTGGAACCGGAGCTGCTTGTAGTACTGCTGGTTATCCTTGGAAATATAAAAATATTTATGTTCGTGAAGATGTCATGACTTTTGCCGCCACTGCCGGAACCCCAGCCACTGAAGAAGTCGGCGGTGGCCCAATTGCTTATTGGAAATTCGACGAAGGCACCGGCACCACCGCTTACGATTCAACCACTAATCAAAATAACGGCATATTCAGCACCGGATCCTCTGCCCCCACTTGGCAAATCGAAGATCAATGTATTTCTGGAAAATGCCTATCCTTTAATAATGTAATGGGTAATAAAATAAGCAGTAATTTTCGATATGACAATAATCAATATTTCACCATATCAGCCTTTATTAAACCAACCAGCACCAGTTCTTTCAAAATTATTGCTGGTACTGCCATTGGAAATAATATTAACAGTGGATTAACCTTAAACGTTAACAATCTCTGTTTTCATGATTATTCTACTTTCAGCGGCGACAGAGAAATTTGTTCGTCCAATAATCCTATTCAACTTAACACATGGCAACACATCGCCCTCATTTACAGTAATGGATCACTCGAATTATTTGTTAATGGAAAAAGTGTTAAAACCGGTTCATTTACCATTACCAGTTCTGGCAACACTACTTTAATAGGAGGTTCATCAGCTTTCGATTATAGTGGTGGTCGATTTTTTAGTGGTTTCATTGATGATATTAAAATCTATCCCTACGCCCGCACTGCAGATCAAATCAAATTAGACTACAACTCTCGCGGATCTTCTAATGGTTCCTCCGTTAATCTCGGAGTCCAATCTTCCACCGCTCCTGATCTAAATTCTAAACTAATCGGTTATTATAAATTCGACGAAGGCAACGGAAACAATATTAATAACACTAAGTCAACATCTTATGATGGAACCAAATACAACACCACCAATTGGGATAATAATGGTAAATATAATAAAGCTTTATGGTTTGATGGCACTACCGCTCAATTAATTATTAATAATACTAGTGGATGGAGAAACAATGGTAACGACATGTCTTTATCAATTTGGATAAAACCCGATTCTTCTGATGATGGTGGTTATATTTTTTCAAAACCCTGGAATGGTAGTGGCGGTTACAATTATGGATTAACATCAAGTGGTGGAGCTAATCCATCATTTTCTTTTACTCTTACCGGCGCTTCTAGTTTTAGCTTAGGATCAAATAAAACTGTATCCAGTAATCAATGGCATCAAATAATTATAACTGTCAACAATACCACCAAATTAGTCAAATTTTACATCGATGGAAAAATTACAAATAGTAATACTCACACCATCACCGATTGGACACCTAGTGGTGGAGATGTTAGTGTTAATTTCGTTTTAGGTTGTATCTATCCATATGCAAGCAATTCTTGTGCCGGAGCTACCACCTATGACTTTAAAGGTTATATGGATGAATTTAAATATTACAATACAGTTTTAACCGACGAAGAAGTTAAACAAGATTATAACCAAGGATCGGCAATTTCTTTTGGTTCTACCAATCAAACCATCGGCGGCACCACCACTTCACTAGAATATTGCATTCCCGGCGATACGTCAACATGTTTAGCACCAGTCGCCGAATGGAAAATGGACGAAAAAACTGGCATCACCGTCAAAGACACCAGCGGCAATAATAATAACGGAACTATTACTGGCGCCACTTGGACCACTGGCCAAATTGGCGCTGGTTTAAAATTTTCCGGCTCAGGCCAAGCTGTATCTGTTGTAGACAATTCCACGTTAAAACCAACCGCCGCCATCACCACTGAGGCTTGGTTTAATACTATCGATAAAACTGTTACCAGCCAAAGAATATTATCCAAAACCGAAGGTAGCGGCTATCAACTTAGTATTAATGAAAACAGTGCTTGTCCATCCAGTACTTTATGTTTTTTAATCAATATTAATGGTACCTATTATTCCGCTACTTACGCCAGTAGTAATTTATCTAATAACACTTGGTATCATATTGCCGGATCTTATGATGGTACAACAGTTAAATTATTTCTAAATGGTTCCAATATTGGCACCACTGCCACAATTAGTAATACTATTACTCAAGCCGCTTACAATTTATGCATTGGTAGTGAAACCGATGCTGGATCTTGCACTTCTGGATTTTTTAATGGCAAAATTGATCATGTCAAAATCTACGACTATGCCCGCACCCCCGCCCAAATCGCCTACGACTACAATAAAGGTGCCCCAGTTGGATGGTGGAAACTCGACGATTGCCAGGGTTTGACCGCGTTTGACTCATCTGGATTAGGAAATAATGGTGCCATTTCCATCGGCCCCAGTGGAACTCAAAACTCTGCCGGCACTTGTCAAATCGGCACTTCCGCCGCCTGGACCAATGGCGCCACTGGAAAAATTAATTCTAGTTTAAATTTTGATGGCAATGATGATTATATTTCAACTTCATATATATCAGGTATTCAATCATTTATTACCATTAGTGCATGGATCAAACCAAACGCATTAACCAGTACATACGAAATTTCAAATCAAGGCCAATGGGACGGAGGACCTTGGACAGGTTGGCGATTCAGACAAATAAATAATTATATTAACTTTAAACTTGGCGATAACACTTCTAATGCATATGAAGCATCAGGTGGAACACTTATACAAAATAGTTGGCAACATGTAGTTGGAATTTGGGATGGCAGCTATATTCGTTTATATATAAATGGTAAAGAAGTAGTTAAAACTGCTAAATCATTCACTTATGTTGGAAATACTGGTTCTCATTCAATAGGTAAATATGGCGGATCTGCATATTTTTTTAAAGGCCAAATTGACGATCTTCGCATCTACAACTACGCTCTCACTCCAGAACAAGTCAAAACTGTTTTTAATAATGGAGCGGTGAATTTTCAATAATTTATAAACTCACCCTACCCTCCTTTAAAATAGGGAACAATTATTTATTGTTTAAAACCCTCCGCCCTTTGGGCACCTCCCTTGACAGGGAGGCTTTTCTTTCTTGAATATTTTTTATTATTTCATTTTTAACTTTTTCCAATTCATTTAATATTTCTTTGTTTTTAAATCTTATGGTTTTAATATTTAAACAATTTAAAAATTTATCTCTCTTTGAGTCTTGTTCTTGTTTTTTAAGATGATATCCACCATCAATTTCGATCACTAATAATAATTCAGAACAATAAAAATCTAAAATAAATCTGTCTAATGGTTTTTGTCTGGTAAATTTATAATTCATTGGTCTATTTTTCAAGAATTCATACCAAATTTTTGATTCAGCTTTAGTCATTTTATGTCTATTTATTTTGGCTGCCCATCTTAATTGTTCCAAATATTTTAAATTTCCCTTTTGAGTCATTATTTCAACACATGTAATATCTCTCACAAATAATTATTAGGATTTAAAGCCTCCCTGTCAAGGGAGGTGGCGAGTGAAACGAGACGGAGGGTTTTGAATTAAAAATGAATCCCCTCCCCATGTTATCCTTTTTATATATAATGCCTCGTAAAAAACCCTTTCAAAATCCCTCTAAGTCTCCCTTTGACTTAAAGGGAGACTTTAAAAACAAAATTTTATTATCCCCTCCTTTAAGTCAAAGGAGGGGTAGGGGTGGATTTTGACATGAAATCAAAAAAATTAGATATTAATAATTGGTCAGTAAAGAGTTTATTAATTATTTTATTTTTCTTATTAATTAGTATTGTTATTCTTTGGAAATTTGTCTTACCAAATCATAAAGTAGAGG
Organism: Candidatus Shapirobacteria bacterium; assembly: GCA_041661765.1. Classification (GTDB taxonomy): domain Bacteria; phylum Patescibacteriota; class Microgenomatia; order UBA12405; family UBA12405; genus WARW01. Next base: position 200,670 of record JBAZTV010000003.1, read on the forward strand.
CTAGTTGGTGGAATGATGGTTGGAATTATAGGAAAGCGGTTAGTATTAGTAATACTGGTGCTGCTCAAACCAACACCCAAATTAAAATCCTTAATAATTATGATCTAAGTGCTCTAGTTACTGCTGGAAAAATTCAAGCCGATTTAGACGATTTAAGATTTACTGACATCAATGGAAATTTACTAAATTATTGGATTGAAGATTCCACTAATAATAGTGTTGATATTTGGGGTGTTGTTTCTTCACTTCCAACATCAGGTACTACTATTTATATGTATTATGGAAATCCTTCAGCAACCAGTGTCAGTAGCACTTCAAATATAACCATCGGTGGCACAATGACATCTATCGGTGGCTATCGTATTCACACATTTACTAGTAATGGAACCTTAACAAACGCCAATAATACCAATGCCGAAGTTTTAGTTGTCGCCGGTGGCGGCGGCGGCGGATCTTCATCTGGTGTTGGTGATGGTGGTAGTGGCGGCGGAGGCGCTGGAGGTCTAACCTATAATTCATCTTATGCCCTAACTCAAGGACAAATTATTAATATCACTGTTGGTGTCGGTGGAACCAATGGTGCCACTTCTTCACATCAATCAGGGACAGATGGTGGCAATTCTATTTTTGGAGCTATTACTACAAACGGTGGTGGAGGCGGTGGAACCACTGGTGTAAATGGTCGACCTGGGGGTTCCGGTGGTGGCGGTGGTTACAATGGTTATACTACCATTCGCTATGGTGGAAGTGGTGTTGTTGGAATTGGAAATTCAGGTGGAGCTACTACTGATTTAGCTTCAGCATCAGGAGCTGGTGGAGGTGGAGCCGGAGGAGTTGGTGGAAATAATATAACAGGTCATGTTGGAGGAAATGGTGGTTTAGGAATTAATTATTCTATAACTGGAATCGGGGTAACCTATGCCAGTGGTGGTCGTGGCGGCGGCGGCGCCGCCCCTGTTAACAAAACAGCCAATACTGGTAATGGCGGTGATGGAGCTTATTCTACCAGTATACCCACCAGTGGTGCTTCCGGCATTGTTGTCGTCAGATTTTTATCTGGAACCGCCAGCACCCCTTCCACCGAAGAAGCCGGCGGTGGCCCAATTGCTTATTGGAAATTCGACGAAGGCACCGGCACTTCTGCTTATAATTCAACTACAAGCAACCATAATGGTGCTCTTCAAAACGGAACTTCTTGGGCCTCTGAAGATCAATGTGTTTCAGGAAAATGTTTAAAATTTGATGGAGTAAATGATTATGTTAGTGCTGGGGTTGGAACCGATTATCTCCCCATGAATACTTTTTCTATATGTGCTTGGGCAAAATCTCCAGGCCTTGCCTCTGGTATGAGTTTAAATGGAATAATAAGTTACACCTATGGTTTAACAATGTCCATTGACGGATCTGGACATTTTCTTAGTAGAGTAGATGATGGATCAAATATAGTTGGTGTAACTGAATCATCTCAAAATCTTTATGATAATAAATTTCATCATCTATGTTTTACATTTGATGGTACTAATCGTTATATGTATATTGACGGTAAATTAAAAGTAACAACCGCAACTACATGGAACAATAGATATTCAAGTAATTCAGTAAATATCGGACACGAAAACAATAATTCACCTATTTATAAATTTAATGGTTTCATTGATGAACCAAAAATTTATCCCTACGCCCGCACCGCCGCTCAAATCAAACTCGACTACAATTCCCGCGGTTCTTCCAAAGGCACTTCCGCCAATCTCGGATCCGCCGCTAGTGATAATAATTTATCTGATGGATTAGTCGGTTATTGGAAAATGGACGAAAATACAGGCATAAGTATTACTGATAGTTCAGGATTAGGTTACACCGGAATTTTTGGAACTGGAGATTCTGCTCCTTCTTGGTCAAGTGGAAAATTCGGGGTTGGCACCAGTTTTGACGGTAGTAATGATTATATTGACGCCGGAAATGTTTTAAATATGGGCACTAATGATATGACCATATCAACGTGGATAAAAACCACCAATTCTAGTTCCACTGCTCAATATATAGTAAGTAAATCTTTAGCCGCTGCTCAAAATTATCGCTATGGTATTTTTACTAGAAATGGTACTGCTGGAATTTTTATGCAAGGTGACGGTGGAGCTGATGTTGTGGTTTATGGTACTAAAAATATAGCCGATGGAAATTGGCATAATATTACATATATTTTTAACAGAGATGATAAAGCCGATATTTATGTTGATGGAATTTACGATGTGGGGCAAACAATATCTCAATGGAACGGAAAAAATATGGTTTCTATTAATCCTTTTAGGATCGGTGCCTACACTGCAGCTGACAACACAGGTATTACTTCCTCATTTAGTGGTTTTATAGATGAAACTCGAGTTTACAACCGCGCCCTTTCCCCCACTGAAGTTTCTCAACTTTACGAATTCGCCCCCGGACCAATTTTTTATTGGGATTTTAACGAAGGAATCGGTACCACTGCTTTTGACAAACAAAACCACACAAATTTACCTATTTCAAATGCCACCTATACATCGGGTAAATATGGCGGTGGATTAAATTTCAATGGAAATGCTTGGTTAGAAAAATCAATTTCTCCATCAATTGCCGCCGCTCAAGATTATACCCAATGTCTTTGGTTTAACACTTCAACCAATGCCACTAGACAAATATTAATTGATGATTCTAATCAATGGGAACATTGGATCGCTATTAACACCAATAAAACAATTTCTGGTTGTTATTATAATGCTTCTCAAATGTGTGCCACTTCTACTAACATCATTAATTTAAACACCTGGAATTATGTTTGTTTAGCCGTTCAATCTGGACAAAAAATGAGCTTATTTTTAAATGGATCACTTTGGGCTGAAAACACTAATATTGGCAGCACTTTACCTAAAATTTATGATGATGTTTGTATTGGTAAAGCTGGAGGAGGTTCCAATGAAAAATTTACTGGAAAAATTGACGATGTCAAAATCTACAATTACGCCCGCACCCAAAAACAAATCACTGAAGATATGAATGCTAACCACCCTGCCGTTTCTTCTAATTCTATGATTGGTTATTGGAAATTTGACGAAGGCAGTGGCACCACCGCCAACAATTCCGGCAACGGCGGTTCTGCTTTAAACGGAACATTAACTGGTACAACCATCCCAACCTGGACCAACGACAGTAAATCTGGTAAAGCCATCAATTTAAATGGCATCAATAGTTTTGCTCGAACTGGCATTATCCCTGCCTCCGATGCTTTTTCTCTTTCTGTTTGGTTCAAAGCCAATCAAGTTAGAGATCAAAATCGAATTTATTGGGGCACTGGTACAGACAAAGCAATACTAGCTTTTTCCGGTACATCAGGATATTTAACTTGGTATATGTCTGCCTCTGGTGGTAATACAGGTTATAAAACTACATCAAAAAAAATTAATATTAATGACTGGAATCACGTTGTTTTAGTTTACAACGGCAGTATTGTTAAATGTTTTATTAATGGAGTCGAAGATAATATCATAGGTACTTTAACTGGTACTAGTGTTGCTTCTGCTATTAATTTAGGTACTAATTATAATAATACTGGAAATTGGTTTGACGGAAAAATAGATGAGGTTAAAGCTTATAACTACGCTCTCACCTCCGACGAAATCAAACTCGACTACAATCAAGGTTCTGCCCTACAAATGGGACAAACTTCTCAAACCATCAGTGGCACCACCACTTCTCTAGAATATTGCATTCCTGGCGATACTTCGGCCTGCGCCTCCCCTGTTGCCGAATGGAACTTCGAAGAAAACACCGGCACCACCACCAAAGATTCTAGTGGCAATAATAACACCGGCACTTTTGGCACCGGATCTTCCGCCCCCACCTGGACAATTGGCAAAAAAAATACCGGCGCCGGATTAAGATTTGATGGAGTTAATGATTATTTAACATTCCCTAATTATTTTAATTTAAGTCCCGCCACCCTAGAATTTTGGTTTAAAGCCAATAGTTGGTCCAACTCCCCATTAATTATCGGTAAAGATAGTGCTGGCGCCACTAACGGATATGTTCAATATGTTAGTAGTCAATTAAGATTTTATGCACCTGGAAACACAGTAACTGTTAATTGGGGTAATCCATCATTAAACACCTGGCACCATGCCACTTTAGTTATCACCGGAACTCAACATTTAGCTTATTTAGATGGTGCATTAGTTGGCTCTCCAGTTTCTTCCGCACTGGCTTTATTCACTGGCAACTATAATTTTAAAGTTGGCTGTTACGATAATGGCGCTTTAGCATTCAATGGTTCCATTGATCAAATGAAGATTTACAATTACGCCCGCACCCCCGCCCAAGTCGCCTACGACTATAACAAAGGGGGTCCAATTGGTTGGTGGAAGCTTGACGAATGCCAAGGTTCCGTGGCTAACGACTCATCCGGAATAGGTAATACTGGATCAATTAATATCAGTGCTAGCGGCACCCAAACCTCTGTCGGTACTTGCACCACTTCTGGCACTGCCTGGGGCAACGGTGCTAGCGGTAAAATCAACTCTTCGCTAAACTTCGATGGAACAGATGATGAAATTAGTATAGGATCATTTGGTATTCTAAATAATTACACTATATCATTTTGGGCAAAACATAATGTTTCAAGTAAGATGCCTATTGGTTCTAGGTCTGGCACTACTTATTATTGGTATGGAGACAGTAGTTGGAAATATACTCATGGAGGAACTTCCGGTGAATTTTATTATCCAAAGTCAGTAAATATTCCCAATGGGACCTGGGGACATTTCACTGTTACTTATGATGGAATTAATGTCCGCATTTACAGAAACGGAAAGTTTGAAGGTTCTCAAGGTTCTACTGGTACAGCAGATTTTTCTAATGGATTTTATTTAGGATGGGGATATCCAGATAGTAGTTATCATTTTAATGGTCAAATAGATGACGTTCGCATCTACAACTACGCCTTAACTCCGGAACAAGTCAAGACACTTTACAATGGTGGAGCGGTCAGCTTTAATTAAAATTTCTAGTCTGTAGAGACGTAGCGCGCTACGTCTCTACAAAAATAATATTCTCCCAGTAGAGACGCCACGCATGGCGTCTCTACCAAAAACCACTTTCTTTATTATTTAAAACCCTCCGTCTCTTCGAGCCACCTCCCTTGACAGGGAGGCTTCAGCTCACCAAATAAAGGTCCCCTGTCAAGGGGAAGGTGGTACGAAGTACCAAGGGGTTTTGTATTCTTTTTATGATAAATATTACAATTATTTGATGTATTTTATTAATATTATTCTCATTTATACTTTAAATTATGCTTACCCAACAAGATTTATCTCAATTTAAAAAAATACTCCAACCCATCAACGACAGATTAGATAAAATTAACGATAAGTTAATTGAACATGATAAAAAGTTTGACAAAATCGATGCTAAGTTTAAAAAAATAGACAAACAACTCAAAAAAATTCAAAAAGATCTCACCACCACTATAAAATATTTCGATAATAATTGTCTTACACACAAAAAACATCTCGACAGAATAGAACAGCATCTCGGTTTATCACAATTTCCAATCATCTAAATTTAAAACGCCCCCCCCATAATATTCATTTGTTCCATCCCTCACAAAATTTTCTCTACGATATATCCCCTACGACCTAAATCCTAATTTTAACCATTCCTTAAACACCAAACCATTCTTTTATACCGATTAGCAAACAGACCAAAATTCTGCCACCAAAAATCCCTCTAGTACATCAAAAATAAACAAAACTAAAACTAACCCATCAAAAATTTAATTTTAAAAAGTATCTTATAAAAAGAAATAATCTGTAGAGACGCCATGCATGGCGTCTCTACAATATTTAAATATGTCTCTACTAATTTAAATATGTCTCAGCAAAAATTATTTTCACACTTTACAAACACATCCTATAATTATTTTTAGTTATATACATCACATCTCTTTATCTACAATCTATCACCTACGACCTAAGATTCATTTATACCCTTCTCTTAAACACAAAAACGCCCTCCACTCCCCTTTAGCACCACCGTGTCCAATCTGCCAACAAAAATAAAATAAATACATCATAAACAAACATTTAAAAACATTGTGACTCAAAAATTAAATTGAAAAAAATAGCTTATATTTTAAAATCCCTCTCTAGTTTCAATCTTCCCCCTGACCCCCTTCTTTGACAAGACGGGGGAAATAATTGTCTTTTTTAAAGTCCCTCTTGTCAAAGAGGGATTTAGGGAGATTGAATCCCTATCTAAAAGTTACCGTCACCGTTCCATTCAACGAAACCCCACCCACACTAGCAGTTAATTCATACTGTTGAGCTGTTGTCGATGTTAACTCAAAAGTTGCCTTACCCAAGCTATCCGTTGCCGCATCTAATTCTAAACCATTCTGCTTTGCAGAACCTAGCCCGCTCAATTGAACTGATTTACCAGCAATACCCTTTCCATCACTATCTAAAACAAAAACATTCACCACACACTTCTCCTGACCATCTGCCTTAGCCACCATTTTTTGACCAATTAACAAAGAGTTTTTAATCGAAACTTTTTGAACCGTACTCGCTTTAGTCAAAGTCACCAACGCCTTAGGAATCACAGACGTCCCCAAATAAATCACTGCCGCTATAGCCACTAAAAAACCGATACCACTGTATAATATGTTCTTTTTATCAGCAATCATCTTAGTAAATAATAGCACAAAAAAATAATTGTTTAAAACCCACTTGACTCTGTAGAGACGTAGCGCGCTACGTCTCTACTTAATAAACCCGATGTCTCTATTAATCAAACCTGATTCCCTTCCTTTTAGCACCAACTACCAACCACTGCTAATCTCTAATAAATTTAAAAACACACCTAAAAACAGGCATATTTAACCTAATTTTTAAACTTAAAAATCAAAAAATAATCCCAAAACTAATTTTTTCTCCCAAAAAGGATACAAATTATCACCCTCTAGCTACTTATATATCAATATAATTCATTATATCTTAAACAAAATTTATTAAAAATTAACATTAATTTAATTTTTAATTTAAAAAAAATTTATTTTTTTACCAAAAAATTCACTTCCTAATTACCTTTTTTAAATCATCTTTGTACCCCTAAAGTATATCATTTAATATCTTTTAGAGTAAACCGCATTTCTCCGCATTAACAAATTTTTACCGGCTCGTATTAGGTTATATTTTGATTTTATTTATACCACATTGATAGTAGGTGCACCCACTGTGTTAACTCATGTGAAATTTCAAATTTCAAATTAAAAATTAAAAATTTTCTAATATCTACTATCAAAATAGATCATAAAACCATCAAAAACGCCCTATTGACAGCCTTTTTCTAATAGTAGATATTATTATTATATTAATTATTAATATATATAAACTATGTATAAATCATATAATTTTGAACCTAAATCTTTATCACCGCACCGCGCCCGCCGAAATTTTAATGAAGGCCTGGGGAAAAAATTTAATCTTAATCAGCTAGCTGAAAGATTAGTTCCATTTTTAATCATTGCTACCACTTTCGTTTGGCTCTGGAAATAGTCTTTTTATGACCGCCCCCATTGTTATCTCCTACCAAAACTGGCTCAAGTCCAAGTCCTACTCTGAAGCAACCATCCGCAACTATCTTGCCGACCTTAAAAAATATTTTCTCTTCACTGATTCAAACCTTGATCAAGTCACCGACAAAATCTTCGATCAAGACAACTTGTCTTCCTATTTCCAAAACATCAATCAAGATTCTAACTATAAACGTTTTCTTGCCTCCCTTTCTAAATTCTTCCAATTCGCCTTAGATCAACACCTTATTTCCAATAATCCTTTTCCTAAAGCCCTTAAAAGTATCAGCGAACCTCTGTGTCCACCCATCGAAGACATTATCAAACAGTATCAACAACAATTAGAGACTAAAAAATTCTCTCTTTCGACTATAAAAAACTATATCAATGATATTCACCAATTTATTAATTGGGCACAAAATGAAAGTCGCCCTGTCAAGGGAGATGTCACGAAGTGACAGAGGGTTTGTTCTATGAACTTAAACCAATTTAACCAGTCTCGTTTTGACCAATACGCTGCTTTTCTAAAAAGCACCAATCTTTCTGATGCCAGCATTCAACGTAAACTTTCTTCTCTTGCCTCTTTTCAAAAATTTTTAGTTAAGAAAAAATTAATTGAACCATTTATAGAGACGCCACGCATGGCGTCTCTACAGAATTCAAACCAAACTTCTCTACTGCCCCCAAATTTCCAGTCTTTATTTTCCAATCTAAAATCAAAAATAAAATTACCACCAATCGCTGACAATTTACGATCAAACTTTCTTTTTCGTTACATAGTTATCTTTTCCCTTTTTGCCATCATCGCCGGTTTAGGTTTCACCCTTTATCGTCAAACCATTCTTCAATCACAACAAAATCTAGCTTATTCCACTGCCTCAGCTATGATTACCGGTGGCCGTTTTTTATCTTTTCAAGGTCGTTTAACTGACACTGCCGGTAATCCTATAATATCTTCCACAAACATCGTTTTTAAACTATATCCATCCGTTGGTTCTGGCACTACCCTCTATACTTCCCAAACTGGTAACAGCCAAACCGTTATTCCAGATGAGAATGGTATTTTTTCAGTCACTATTGGTAAAAGCCATGGTACTACTATTCCTTCCTCTGTCTTTACTGAAAATGCAGAAGTCTGGTTGGAAATCACTGCCGGTGGTGAAACCATGAGTCCCCGCCAACAAATTGCTACTGTTGGATATGCTTTAAATTCAGAGACTTTACAAGGTCTTCCACCATCTGCTAGCGGTACTAAAAATACAGTGCTAGTTATTGATGGTCTCGGTAATCTTAATCTTGGTGAAACTTCTCCCACTATTAAATCCATTTCTGGTACTCTTGGCATTGAAGGTCAAGCAGTTTTAATTAAAGCCTCTGATGGTTCTGGCGGTAATATTACTATCAATCCAGATAGTAACGGGGTTATCAATTTAATCACTGAAGGTACTGGTGCAACTGGTTTTATTAATGCCACTAATGCCAATCTTACTTCCGGCAACCTATTTAACGCCACCATCAACAATCTTAATCGTGGCTATAATTTCATTAACTTCAGTAACTATAGTGTTGGCACCAGTATTGTTTCCCGTTTTTCAGTTGATGCTTATGGCAACACCATTATTGGTAAAAATTTAACTGTCGGAGGCACATTTGTATCAGTTGGATCTACTAATTTAGTCACTAATTTAAATTCTGATCTACTTGATGGCTACCACGTCACCTCCCTCCCTTATGTCAATGCTGCCACTAATGGAACCTTAACTCGATCCGCTGGTAGCAGTGGTCCTTATACTTTAGGTCTTAATCTTGGTAATGCAAATACTTGGACTGGACTTCAAACCTTTAATGCCACTGGTGCCCCTTTCGCAGTTGGATCTAGTAATTTGGTCACTAATTTAAATGCTGATTTATTAGATGGTTATAATTCTTCTAGTTTTATCTACACTGCTGGCAACGGTCTCACCTTGGCCGGCAACACTTTCAAACTAGGTGGTATTCTTTCTCAAAATACCGATATTGGTTTCTCTGGATTTTCATTAACTTTCTCTGATGGTGGTAATACCTTAGTTTCATTCTCCTCTGCTGGTAACACTTTCTATAATCCAACCACCTTTACTTCTAGTGGTGATGTTTCAATGGCTTATGATTTAAATTTTACTAATTCCA
>JBAZTV010000004.1:0-38864 GCA_041661765.1 Candidatus Shapirobacteria bacterium
AAGTCTGGGATCAAGTCGTGGCTCAAGTCGGGGAGCAAGTCGGGGCTCAAGTCGGGGAGCAAGTCAGGAATCAAGTCTGGGATCAAGTCTGGGATCAAGTCAGGGATCAAGTCAGGGATCAAGTCGGGGATCAAGTCGGGGAGCAAGTCGGGGAGCAAGTCGGGGCTCAAGTCAGGGCTCAAGTCAGGGCTCAAGTCAGGGATCAAGTCAGGGCTCAAGTCTGGGATCAAGTCGGGGATCAAGTCTGGAATCAAGTCGGGGCTCAAGTCTTGGCTCAAGTCAGGGATCAAGTCAGGAATCAAGTCGGGGATCAAGTCGGGGAGCAAGTCGGGGCTCAAGTCTGGGATCAAGTCGGGGATCTGAAATATTATGAATTTTCAGATTATGGCAATTGTTCTGATTTTGGATGGTTATCTTTTTATGATTATTTTATGAACGAGTGTAATTTGATTCAAGATTATAGGGAAAAGTTAGATCTGATATCCTTGGCAGTTGATAGTTCATTTATGTCTATACAGTTAGATGGGTTGTGTATTATAAGTAAGTATCCGTCATTCATGTCAAGAAATGCAAATAATTTACTTCACAATATTTCAGATTTCGCCATTTCTTTTACCGATGGATATGGTCAACATTATTTTAATGGAATTTTTATAAAACCTGAATTATTCTGGAAATTAATAAACAAATCATACACGTTTGAAGATTGGACAAAAGAAAAAAATGAAGAAATTAAATCCTTAGTCCTAGCATTTTATGAAGAAAAATTTGGCGGTGAATTTATTTTTAGGTTTTTATCAGAATATTTGAAAGAAGTTGATTCATACATCGATAAAAAATCAGATGAATATTTAAAAAATACGACTAAAGGCATGAATATAGGAGTTTACACCCTTTTTAAAGGAAATGTTAATTACATTCAAATAGCCTATGTGAGATGTTATTGTCCGTCTACTGACAGGATGTTCTTTTTAGGAGTTAATCCTAAAATCAATAACGCCAAAGATGCGATTGCTTCATTATGCCAAATACCAATTAAATTAAAAGATAATCTAATTTCAATATCAAGACAAGGCGAAATGTTTTCTTTTAATTTTGACGAAGCTGGGACAAATTTATTAAAAGAAAATTCCTTAACTAAGGAAGATTTAAATAATGTCATTTCATTAACTGGAAATGAGTATTTTAGCAAAATTAAATTTGAATATTAATAAAAAAATTATGGAAACAATTGAAAAAATTAATGTAGCTGTTAAGTCAACTGAAGGCCATTTTGTTGAAAAGGCTAAAAGAGTAGTTTGTTTGGATGAAGTTAAGGAAGCCTTTTTTGTTGATGGCAATGCTGAATTAACCACAAAGAATCATCAAACATTAAAACTAGAGAAAGATTGTTTAATCATGCCTCAACAAGTTTATAATCCTTATTTGAAATCATTAGAAAGAAGCAAAGATTGATTTATTATTATTTATTTTTCAGTGCCTATTGCAAAATTTACGGGGGTTTATGATGCAATAGGCTACTTTCATTTATTTTTTGTAAATTTGTGTAAATTAATTGATTATTTCGATGGAAAATGAAGATTATTTCAACAAAATATTAACAGAAAATAAACCAAAAAGCAATATCGAAATGCTCAGACTTGTTTTAGATTTTAGTCATTCACCAGGCATTAATCAATTTGATATAAACAAATTCATTACTAAACTTATTGAAAATGAACAAGAAAGACAAGAAAGTTAAATTGTCAGATAAGCAAAAGGCCTTTTGTCATTATTATATCATTGATTGGAACGCTACAAAGGCGGCAATTTTGGCCGGATATAGTCATAATTGTGCTCAACAAATAGGTTCAGAAAACTTGTTAAAACCTGTTATTCAGGCGTATATAGAAGAAATTCAAAAAGATATAGCCAAAGAAGCGGGTATATCCTTTCTTTCTCAAGTGATGGAATTAAAGAAAGTTGCTTACACAAATATTTCGGACATGTTTAAAGATTGGGTTTCATTAGAAGATTTCAATAGTCTTTCAAAAGAACAAAAGTCTGCGATATTGGAAATTAGCTATAAAAAAGATAAAATTAAAGATACTGAAATTGAAACTGAATTTGTAAAATTAAAATTACATGATAAAATTAGAGCCATTCAAGAAATTAATAAGATGTTGGGATACTCGGTTGAAAATATTGATTTGACAAGTAAAGGGGAAAAGATTTCGACTGAAACGACTGTGAAATTTATCAATGCCCGAAAGAAAGGTTCTGAATAATGGAATTTACCCCGCTTGATGTATACGAACCATTATATTTTACTCCTGATTCAGTCAGGTATATTTCAGCTTGTGGAGGCAGGGGTGGAGGGAGATCTCATAATTGTAGTGAATATTTTATTTTTAAAATTACTAGACCACAATACTTCAGGGGATTAATTGCCAGGGCCGTATTTTCTGACTTAAAATTAACAACTTGGTTAGAATTTTGTGATAGGATATTTGATAATGAAAGCCTTAATCAAGCTGATTTCCATATCAATAATACTGAAAAGATAATCACTTACAAGCCAACTGGCAATACAATTACAGGAATAGGCTTTCGGAAATCTTCAAGTCAAAGAAAAGCCAGCTTAAAAGGATTTGCAAATGTTACAGATGTGCTAATCGAAGAAGCTCAGGAATTAAATGAAGCTGAATTAAACCAGCTTGATGACTCTTTGCGGACAATAAAAGCTCCAATCAAGATAATATTTGCCTACAATATGCCTGAAAAGACTCATATTCTAATGAAAAGATTCTTTGATTTAGAGCCTGTGGAACTTGAAGATGGAAACGGTATAATTCATGAAGGTTTTATGAAAGCTATTCCCAAACCTTCCAGACCAGACCATATTATGATATTTTCATCATACCTTGAAAACTATAAACATCTTGATATACACACTATTGCCAATTATGAACGCTATTTTTATGATAATCCAGAGCATTATTTTAGTGAAATTTTGGGCTATGTTTCGGGAGGTGCAAAAGGTGTAATTTTCAAATATAATATCAATTGGTTTGAATATTCAGAACTTCCAGACATCGATCTATATGAAACTTACGGTCTGGATTTCGGAGGCGGCGGCGTTAATGAAAAGCGCAAATGCTATCCAGAATTAATGGTGTTCGATGAACCTGATGGAAGTTCCACAACTGTATTGGTTAGGCTGTTAATAAACAAAGCTTCAATGAGTTGCTATGTTAAATTATTGCTTTACAAGGCTTATATCTCACCTGATGATCTTTCAAAAGTTTGTAAAGAATATTGTACAGAAAGCGACGGAAAGTATATAAAAAAGAAAAACATTTTAGCGGACAATGCCAGGGCGGACAAGATTAGGGATTTGCTTAATGATGGACTTTCTGTTATTGGTGCTAAAACCAAGGAAGGCTCATCAAACAAAGTAACATCAGGCATTGATATAATTAAAAAATACAAAATATTCATTCACAAAGATGATATTCCTGCAATAGTTGAGGCCAATAATTTTCGTTGGGATGTTACCGCAAGTGGTGAATTAACTGGCAATGTTGCAGATAAATTTAAAGATTTTTGGGACGCTGTTCGTTATGCTTTGGTAAATTATGAATTGTATTCATGGTAAATTATTTATATATTTGCAAAGCTTTGGATCAGGAGCTTAAAGAAATTGGTGTAAAAACCAAAAGAAGCCTGTTTAATTGAAGTCTGATCCCTTCGGTTATTCAGGCTTTGTTATTAAATACTGAAATTATGGATATAAAGAAGTTTGAAAGTAAGCCTTTAGATTGGTATTTAAATCATGATATTAAGGATTTAAATAGTAATAGAAGATTGATTGTGAAAGAAATGAGAGTAATTATTTTAAAGAAAAATATTGATTCCAAAAATGGTTTATCATATACAGATTCAATTAAAAAATGTTATAATCATCTATATGACAAAGGGTATAAAAAAGAATTTTGTGATATGATTATCTATAAAATATATCCTATTTTTGATTTTAAAGATATTTTAGAATATATTTCTAAAAGTAAAAATACTAAAAAACAAAATGAATTTAAAACATATCTTTTTAAAGATTCTAAAGGAAGATTTAAGATTGGAAGGTCTAAAAATCCATACAATAGACATACCTATTTGGAGCGAATAAATTTAGGGTTAAAAATAATTTTCATATTCGATATTGATATTGAAAATAAATTACATACTGAATATAGTAAAAAACTTATTTCTAATGAATGGTTTAATTTAACATCAAAAGATTTGGCAAAAATATATTCAGATTATAATGAATATGAGATATATTTGAAATAACCAAAACGATTTATATAAAAGATAATTATGAACGTAGAAATAAATAATAAAAACTACAGGATAAAACCAGCTAGTGAGCTAACTGTAAATGAATATATAAAATTCTTTTCAATCATATCAGTTGAGCCAAAAGAGAAAGAAGTAATTATTTGTTATCTGGCTGCAATTACTGGCTTGGATTTCAAGGAAATCAATTCAGTTTCAATGGATAGTCATTCCTTGAGACGGTTATCAGTTTATATTGGCCCTATTCATTGGATTGACAAAATAGAGAACTGCCATTACTTCTACTATCGAAAAACAGCAAAAAGAATCTATAAAGAAAATCTTAATTGGAGGACTTTAGGAGTAAGGCGAATGATTGAAGATAGACAGGCTTCAAATCAATTAGAATTAGCTGTATATCTGTTAGCTATTTACATCGATGGAAAGTATGATCAGGAATCAATAGAAGAAATATATACAGACTTACTGAGTTACAATGCCATTTCTGTTTATTCATTCGTTATTTTTTTTTTCAAAAACTTAATGAATGGCAAGGTATCCGTTCTAAGCTCTATAAGGCTGCAAGTGATAAGAGCACTAATAAATATACGGACAAAATTAAAGAGATAACTGGGACTAGGTTAGACATGTATGGAGCCATTGGAGACATAGAACACGTACTGGATAAGGGATACGCAAATAATATCAATGATGCTTTGAATATTGATGATGTTTACTTAACTTTGTCCCAATGCTCTGAAATTGAAAAACAGGATATTGATAGAAAAATCAATGATGCAATTAGTAAAATGCCATAAATGAACCTAATAACGATAATCCAATCAGCATTAACAGCACTGAATAACACATCAGAGCTTTTTTTATTGGAGCGTGCCAGAGCCGAAAATGAAGAACTGAACCACGAAAAAGATGTAATTGTTATTTTTCCTGATTGGCGTACTTCAACAATATTAACCCAGGGCATGGAACTTTCAAAGGCCAGGGTTTACAATATCGATTTCAAAACACCTGACGAATGGGATAATTCAGATGGGAGCTTACCGACATCATACGAAAGCAAAACCAGTGCCGATAGGATAGAATTAATGGAAACTTTGGCAGATTCAATATTTTCATACATTAGCAGCCGAAATGATTTATTTCCTGAGATAAAATCAAAGCTGCAATGGAAAACATTAAACCCTATTCTTAGGGCTAATAATGGCACAATGTCAGGCGTTTCTATTCAATTGACAGTAGTATTTGCAGGTGAAAAGATTTGTGATTATGAGCAAAATTGATATACTTATAGGTAGGCTTGCAACTCGAAGCAACTGCACCGGGAAAGCAGTTATTTCGCTTAATCTTGGAGGTGAAGAAAGGTTAAAGAATGAAATTTATAATCTGATTGATATTAATGATATATTTAAAATATTTTTTGATTATGCAGAAACTAATACATTGTTTAACAAGGATGTTATATGTATAAATATTAACATGTTAGATTTACCTGAAATTGCAACAAAAATAACAGAACTATTGAAAAAATAAATAAAAATCAATAATATGGAAAATCAAGATGAAAAAAGAGTAAAAGAAAAAACATTCATGATAACTCCTTATAGAAAGGATAGAATGACATGTAGTGCACCATCAATGGCTATTTGGTCTAAATCCTATGCAAGTGCATTAGTTGAGGCTAGAAAAATAAGCCGACTTTCTGATTTTGATAATTGGATATTTATTTGATATGACTTGCACATCTGAAATCATTGGAATCAAAAGCCTTACATTGGTTAAAAATATCGGTGTAAGGCTTGTTTGTCCCAATATTTCAATGGAAAATGAAGTCGATTTGATTGCTAATGGCTCAAATTCCTATACATTTAGTGATGGAATTTCACTTTTAAAATGGGAGCGTACATTAGATTATTCGAAAAATTACAAACAAAATTTCTTTGATGAATTTACATTCCAGATTTCAGGAATCGAAAATGAAATACCTGAAGTAATCAAAGAAATTCGCAATAATAGATTAGGTTATATTGCCATTATAACCACAACGGGTGGATTAAAACACGTATTTCAAAGTCCTGTATTCCTGAATAAAGAAAACACAAAACAAATCAACTCCCATACCTGGACAATTTCACTTTCTTATAACACACCTTCACAACTTGATAAATTAACATTACTAAATGAACAGTATGTTTATAATCCTGTTAATATCTCAAATAATATAGAGATAATAGGCATTAAGTCAATAGCACTTTACATAAACGACAATGTAAGCATTTCCAGACCGGACCCATCGAAAGAAAATGAAGTGGATATAATCGTACATGGGCAAGGTTCTTATGTAATTTCAGATATAAACGAATATCCTAAATGGGAAAGGGTTTTAATTAACTCAGAAAACTTTACTCAAAAATTTATAGATGTTTTTTCATTCAATTTACATGGAATCGAAAACCAGATTCCACAAGCTTTGCAGGATATTAGGAATAATCGACTTGGTTATATAGTTGAAATCATTACAACAGGCGGCAAGTCTTTTGTTTTCCCAACTCCAGTTTTTCTTGATTCTGAAAATACAAAACCTGTAAATTCGCACAGTTGGAATGTATCTTTGTCTTATAGAGTGGCAACATTTAATGATAAATTATTGAAATTAAACACTTTGCTCATGAATAATAGTTATATAATTGTTGGCGATAATGAAATATTAGGCTATGGTGATGGTGCAATAGTCTCAAATTAAAGAATTATGAATATTTTAACAGGAAATGTTACTATAAAAAGGATATGGGAGTTACTTAAAAAAACAGTAACATCCTCAGATCTAGCCAATTATAGCGTTGCAATTGACAGCCAAAACGATAAAGATACAAAAAGAATACCTCTTGATGAGTTAAGAATTGCATTAATGAACTCTGGTTTATATGATTACAGGGGCGAATATGACGCATCTGTTAATCTATATCCAAGTTCTGGAGGTTCAGGAACTGGCGGATTAATTTTAAAGGCTAATATTTGGATTGTTTCAGTTGGTGGGACTATTGATGGGAATGTTATTATTCCTGGTCAAACTTTACTTGCTAAAATAGACAATCCTGGACAAATATCTGCCAATTGGGCTATTTCTTTGGCTGGTGGAGGCACATCAGAAAAAGAAATAATAAACTGCTATATTATTGGCAGTACACCATTAGCATCTGATTGGCTAAGCTTAACAGTTGGCGGAGCAACATTAACGCCTGCAACTGAAAAGATATACATAATTCTAACAGCTGGGGATTATGCTAATACTCAGTATCGGTGGGATGGAAGTAGTGCTTATGTAAGTGTTGGAGGTGGTACAACTTTTAATTTAGCTACTGCAATCCATGCAGCCACAGCAGAAACAGAAATATTAGATGCAGATGAACTTCCATTCTGGAAAGCAGTTGGAACGGCATTAAGGAAAATTACATGGACAAATATCAAGACCACATTAGGCGCTGGTTTAGCCTTCTTATCTTCTGCAATTACAATCAAGGGTAGTTCTACGGGGAAAACTGCTTTGGCTAGTGCTAATACTAGTGCAAATGATTATACTGCTACATTTCCTGCTAAGAATATCACCGTTGCTGGATTGGATGATATTACAGGTGGTGGATACGATGCAACAATAGGCACAGGTGGTCAATATGCAACAATATTGTCAGCACAAACAACATTAGGTCGTGATTGTATTTTAAAGGCAGTCGGTAATATTGCAGACCCAGGAGCATTAACTACAATAGGGTATAGGATCATTGTTAATCTGAACGGTTATACGATGACGTTCACAAACAATAGGGTTATTGTGACATCAGGCAAGTATCTTGAATGTTATAATGGAACTATAACCTTAGATGGAAATCCCGCAAATATTGTTTTTAGTTGTACAAGTATACAAGATTTGTACATGCATGATTTGACGGTTAATTGTGCTCAAACTGCATCAAATTGCCCATTCATGTATAACGGTCGTGCTGAAAGATTACTTGGTATCTGTAGCACTAATCAGACGCAAACATTCTTAGCCTCTAACAATACATATGGTTTTATCGGCTGGGCAAAGAATATAATATTGAAAGTTACAAACGCCTCAGCTGCTATGTGTATAGGTTGCAACGGCTATATAGAAGATATCACTGTAATATACGGAAATGTGGCATTATCCACTTCGGGAGTTATTTGGATGTATTCAGCCGCAAGCGGAAAGCCAGTAATAAGAAAGTTGAATAACGCGTCAGGGGTAGCTATGACCATAATGTGCTACTATGGATTGCTAGAATTAGCAACAGGAACAGACATTACAGTTAAGTTAGCAAATGGTATTATTGGATTTACGGTGAAAGATTCCATTTTAAAAGCAATCACAAAACAGGCGAATACCTCAGGTACTTTTAAAGTTATGGGTACATCCGTAGTCGATGCTATTGACTTAACTCAACCAGACAGGAACATAGCATTAGATTTGGATAGCAGAAGTTCTTTAGCTTCAAATCTTTCTATTAATAGTTTGTGTAATATAGAAGGTAGTATTGTAGGTTCTTTGGCTATTACAGGCAATTCCAATCAGGTAAAACCTGGGACAAGAATTGTTGGAATAACAAACATATTAGGAAATTATAATAATGTTCAGGCAGCATTCTTGGAATCAGTAATTACATTACTTGCAAATGGTGCTGGTTCGGCGTATAACGATATTAGTCATTGCTACTTAAATGCCAGCTATGTTGACAACAATAGTCCGTCTACAAATACATTTACAAACAACAGACCCTGATGGAATTATATAAATATAGTTGGTATAGAGGTAGTGTTGATATTGCAGACAAAAGGTTTATGGGCGTGGTGTGGAATCACCAACTTAATTCATGGACAATACTGGCCAACACTTATAATTTTCCAGGTCAAGGAGCAATATCGCCTTGGTTGTATCTTACATCGGATTTTGAAAACTTCACAGATTATCAGGCTACACCATTCTTTTGGGACGGCAATAGTTACTGCTCTCCTGTTCATTTAATTTTTGATGCAGATATTTCAAAATGGATATTAGTTTATTTTGGGCCACATGGAAGTGGTGGAGAAAGCATTGCAATTGCAACCGGAAATGATATTAACAGCTTAACTAATATTCATACGGATTATGTTTTAAAGCCAAACGTTTCGCCAGCCCCAACAGGTTCTGTATCTTTATTTCCGGGTGGTTTCATAAAGGTCGGTTCAACTTATTGGATGGTTGTAGACATTACTTACACTTCTACAACTAGAGTATATGAAAAGAGATTATATAGTTCTACTGACCTAATCAATTGGACATTTGACAGTATATTCATCCCACCTATTACTTTGGATTGGGATGATTCCAGCAGGTATAATGGTAATTGGATATACGCAGATGGGTTTTATTATTATTTTTATGGTGGAAATCGTGGTGGCTACTCCCTAGATAGAAAGATAGGCTACGCAATGTGTGCAACAATTAACGGCACCTATAAGAAAATGGGAATGATTTTAGATCCTCCTTTGGAGGCAAAAAACCCTGTAATATTTTATAATCCTTTTACTGAAAAACACGAATTATTTTTTAATGAGATAACTGAGTTTCAGGGGCAATGGAACTCCAGAAAAGCACTAACTTATACAAATATGGGACAAGACAAAGAAATCAATAATAAACAGCAAACACTAGGTTTGTACAACTATCAAAGTTCAACGCCTGGGGATGCTGTAGGTGATACAAGAAAAGGTACTATTAACGGATGGTTTCAGGAAGAAACTTGTACAAACGCACATGCCACAAAGGGGGATGGAACGTGGGTTGTGACTGAAGCAAAGAAGACAATATCATTGATTGATTCAAACGTGTTAGAGGGCGCGGGAAGTTATGTTGACTTGCCCGCCGGAAAATCAGGAATCGGGCAGATTCAATTAGGAACTGAAAGAACTTGGTTTGATTTCACCGTTGACGGCGTTGTAACATTGATTAACAATTCTGCAAATGTTTCAACCAGTTCTGAAGATGCAAAGCTTATAGTTAGGGATGCTGGCACAAACGTAAGGATAGTAAACGAACTTGGTTCTACGTTAATTGCAACAATTATAATTAATTATACATTGTGATACAAAAGACATGGAAATTGTTAAAGCTATAATTAATGAGGTTGAAAAATTCAACGAATCAATCAAAGATGCTTTGGATTCAAAGAATATTTCAAATACCGGAGAGGCCGCAAGATCATTGTATATTGATTGGGGCGAAAACTGGGTGAAATCTATTGGTATTTTTTACTTGGAGTTTTTGGATACCGGCAGAGGGACTGGGAAAATGCCTCCAATAGCTCCACTAATTAGATGGGCGCAAAGCAAATTTGGAGTTGATGAGGTTGAGGCAAAATCAATTGCCTTTGCAGTTGCCAAGAAAATAGCTTATTTAGGGACAGAAATTTTCATGAATAAAGGGCAAGGCATTGAACTTGCAAAAAAAATAATAACTTTGAGGGAAAATTTAAATGATGTTGTAAAGGAATCTGCTAAATTTCAAATCAAAGAAAAATTGAATGAATTTAAATTAAAGTTTACAAAATTAAAATTTGGATTATAATTTTTATGTATACATATTTATTAATTTAACACTTAAAAAAATGGCATTTTCACCACAATTAACAAAAATTAGCGTAAACGCTTCTAAAGTACCTTCTGGAATAACAGACCCAGGAGGCGCAAACCTGGCAAGTTCACAGCCAACATATCAGAATTTAAGGCTTTCAATCCTGAGAGCAACTGTTCAAAATGCAAGTAAGGCTACAACCTTCAATCAAATTAGAACAGATGCAGCAATAGGAATTGAAAAGCAAATTGCTGATAAATTGGCGGCTGAAATGGATGATACGACCTTAACGATCACTTATAATATTGATTGGAAGGACATCCAGAACAATAGGACTTTCAATGCAGATTTCTATGGTACTGGAGTTGAAGTATACTATGCTATTGTAGACGTATACGTAAACATTTCTTAATGCCAGTAACATTAACTAAATATCCCGTTACAATTTCATCCGGCAAAGTGCGCAATATCTTTGCCGGGTTTAATCCTGTTGAACTTGAATTTAAGCGGGAGGATATTGCTATTATAGATGTAAGTCAGGGACTAGATGATAAGATTCTTATTTCTATTTCCGGAGATATCACAGCCAATCTAACAATTGGAGAATATATATACCTTTATTCTGTTGGCACATCATATGTTTATGATGGGAGTTTTCAAATAATAGATTTAGATTATTCCAACCCAAATACTGAAATCACAGTGGATGGTGATTTTATAGAGGTATCAACCGGAGGATATTGTAATTATAAGCAAAACTGGTATCTTGAAGCTAAATTGGTAGATCCGGATAACAACAATATTAAGGTGTATCCACAGATTTTACAAAATGATGGGAACCCAAACGGCATGGTTGAAATAAATACTTCAATGCTCGTGGACTTACTTAAAAACGAAATCAAAGAAACAAGCCAGCAAATTTACAACGCTCGAAAATCTTGTCAAGTAATGTATAGAGAGGTTTATAGGGAGGATGACAACGACATTTTTACACTTGTGAATCAAACACCTATAATCATTATATTTGCAGCCGAAAATAAAGAAATAGAAGACTTTATTTGCGGTTTTGACACTCCAAGGATTTATGCAGGGTATCCATTTTGGATTAATTTGCTTCATTCATTATTCAATTATAGTGGAATGAGGGCAAAGATGCTATTTGATGAATTGGACATAAACGAAAATTCAATAACAACAAATAACCTACTCATTAACTTTAATGCCTCTGATTTTGGAATATTACAGGCAAATTTCAATGACAACACAAAAGAAATAGAACAAAATACAAAGTTCATTCGATTTGGCGCCAATAGTTCAGGAAGTGCAGATTATGCAACTGGAGATTATAACGACACAGATTACTTAACAATAAATACACCATGATGGAAATTAGCAAAATAGAATGTACTTTTAGATATAAAATAATTAAGAAATTTCCTTTTTTATCAAGTCTTTTTAGAAGTAATTCAATTGTCGCAAAGGCTTATGATAAGGAAAATAAACTACTTTTTGATATTAAAATTAAAGACTTAATAAAATGGCTATAAACAATAGAGCAGAGGCAATAATTGTGGCTGAAGCTGCATTAGTACCTACCTTGACGCTTGTACAGCATAAGGCGATGTTGAATGACAATATTCTTAACAGCGTCAAGTTTGATAAGGATGTGATTGCGTCTCAAACGCCAACAGCGGGAGCCGTTACAATTGACTACGCTACAAAAGACATGGCAACGGTTACAACAGCAGTTGACTTGGCTGTTTCATTTACCAATTTGGAAAATGGAGCTGTAAAATATTTAGAAATTACAAAGGCGGCTGCAAATGTAATTAGTTTTATTGGTGTTGTGGATGCGATTCAAGATAAGAACTATATAAACACAATATTAACATCGGTATGCTTTAGGGTATCAAATAAAAACGGGATTATTTATGTTGAAGGAATAATTTCAATTGGTGAAGATTCATGGCAAGCTCTGACAATATCGGGATGGGAGATTAACCAACCTATTAAATATAGATTGAATTCAATGGGAAACGTTGAATTTAAGGGTGAGCTTGGCGATATCCCTTCAAATTTTGGGTATGTAGTGGCTACGTTACCGCTGAATTATAGACCTTCATACAGGGTTGTAATTCCACTTAAAGGTTATGGTCAAGTATCAGGAGTTAATGCATACCCAGGGTATACTATTATTATATCAACAAATGGGGATATTATGTTTTTTGCTGACTCTGGTGCAACAATTACAGGCGGGTACATTAACCTCAATTTTACAATGATTTTATAATGAACAAATTCCACGCAAAAAAAACTATAATTGGAGATCTCAAATTTGATTCCAAAAAAGAAGCAGATTATTATTGCCTTTTAGAACTACAAAGAAGGGCAAAAAATGAAGCTGATAGGGTAGTTGAAATTGAATTACAACCAAGGTTTGACATGATTGTAAACGGTATTGATTGCGGGTTTTACAAAGCTGATTTCGGTGTAACTTATGCCAATGGAATTAAGAAAATTATTGATGTTAAGGGATTAAAACAGGGTTCAGCCTATCAAATATTTAGGCTTAAAAAGAAAATTGTTGAAGCCATATTTAAAATTGAAATAATCGAAGTATGACATTAATAGCCTCAAAATTATGTAAATACATAGTGCCCGACAGCTTCACTAATCCTAATGCAGAGGCTTATGAGTATTATTTGGTTTGGATTGGTGTCGATGGAGGTGTTTATAGTTGGCTATTTGAAGACTATACTCTAAATAAAGATATTTCGGGCGAAATAGTAAATAAAAAATCTGAAAATATTACAAATCTATTCAAAGAATCTAATCGAACGATTAAACTAGTAGCAGAGGACTTAACCGAAAACGAGTTTGATGTTATTTCAGACATTACGCGCGCTATAGTTATAAGGAGATATTTCAAGGATGGAAGCTATAAAAGCCTTGCAATTTCTACAAATACAGTTGAAAAGCCTAAATCTCAATTTAGATATAATTTTGAAATTGAGGTTCAGGAGGTTGAAGATAAATTGATGAGATAATGGAAAGCTTAAAAGATAATATCATTTTTAATATTTTTGAGTACCTGGAAACTGGTGATTTGATGTTTGCTAATAAGGCAAAAGAATATCTTAATGAATTGGCGGGAAAGTATCACATCTCACTAAGGAAATCAAACCAAAAAGCAGACTTAAAAGTAATGTTTAAGAAATTCATTCTCAACAAAGAAGGTTATTCACAGATATTGCCAATGCTTTATAATTCAATCTAATGGCTGTTTTAACTATAGATAATTATGAAATTGAACTTGGAAACAGTAGACTTGTGTTCTCAAAGTCTGGATATTCCTTTGAAGACTGGCTAACAAAAGATATAACTTATAGTGAAAGAATAACTTTGCCAGAATCAGGATTGTTAAATCAAATATTTTTCAGGCCATTTTCTTCAGAAATTACAGGCAAAAAGTTTTCAAAGTTTCACAATTTTAAATATAAGGATAACGGAAAGATAGTCTTTTCTGGAATTTGCAAACTTCTAAAATTTAATGAAAACAGGCAATACGAAATACAACTACTAGATTCATCGTTTGAATTATTCGAAAACCTAAATGGAAAATTAAATAAATTAGATTTAGAAAGCTTTGATTTTGTGTTTAATTCAACTGCTTATAATACTCTAAAGGTAATTAATTCAGGTGTTTGGATATGGCCTGCAAGTTCAACACATCAGGAAAAAATACTTGCAAACAATATTTTATCAGGCAATTTGGCATATTCCAGACCGTTCTTTTCGGCTAAAAGGCTAATTGAAAAGATGTTTAGTGTCAATGGCTGGTCTTATGAATTAGAATCTAATACAAGTTTGTTCGACAAAATAATCATATCTACAAAAGATAAGTTTTGTTTTACTTCTTTTGAAAAATCATTTACAGGAACTTTGACCGCTTCCAGTTTCAATTTGGCCAGCCCTGTATTTCTTAAAACAGATACCTTAACCGGGAATTATGCACTTAATTTGACATACAAAAGCAAGATAAGGATAAGAGGTTACGCCAATGCTGAAAATGACATGTTATTGACCATTACAGGCACGGGCGCAAAGCCCCAAACTCAAACATTTTTTCTCAACAAGGGATTAATTGACTATGATATTACATCCAACGATTTTCAAGCGGGAACAGCAATAACAATATCATTTTCAGGGACTGGAAATCTTGTTTTAGAAAACTTCCTAATCTATACCCTGATAGATGAAAATAATTTTGGGGCCATGTCAAGCGCCATTTTTATAGACTTTAAAGTAAAAACCTATGATAATATACCAGGAATTGACCAAAAAGATCTGTTTAAACATTGTCTGGTTAAAATCGGGGGGTATTTTTCAACAAATAATTTCAACAAGAAATTAACAATTAACTCCGTAAAATCATTGTCAAAATTAAACGCAATTGATTGGAGCGAAAAGTTTATAGAGGAGTCTGAAAACATTATTCCACTTGATGGTTATGGTAAAGTTAATTATTTTTCTTATGATAATTCAAAAGATAGTCCTGATAATTTAGGCCGTGGAACTTTTGAAATAGACAATGAAACTTTACAGGAATCAAAAGACGTATATAAATCAATATTCGCAGCCAGTGCAGAGGTTACGATCACCGATAAAATGATTGATAATTCCATGTATGATGATACTGAAAGAGTTAATGAAATCAATACTTTGATAGGTTATTATGAAGAAATTGGAGCTTATACCGTTGCTAGGTTTGAGAATTTAAACGGTAATAATCTACTATCAAATTATTATTCTAATTTCGTAAAAGCTATTCAAAGGGGTGAAATCATAGAATGTAAAGTAAACTTAAATAAATCAGATTTCTTTTTATTCGATTTCACCAAATTAGTATATATAAAGCAAAAGAAATCAATATATTATGTTTTAAATATTGGAAATTATATTGAAAATGAATTAACTGATATCAGACTTTTAAAATCCTGAGCATGGAAGAAATTAACGAAATTGAACACGAAAAGATAAGACTAAAAATTGAAGGTTTAAAGGCATCTCAGGAAGCAAGTACCTATCTTATTGACATAGCACTTAAAGACTTAAAGCAGGATGTATCAGCTATACTAGAACAAACTACGAAAACTAATGGTCGCGTAACACAATTGGAATCTGATTATCTTGTAATTAGAACATTAAGAAAAAATAAATGGTTGCTCCTTTTGCTTTCGATTGGAGTGTTCAAAGTTTATGAATTGATTGATTTACAATGGATTTATAACAAATTAATAACTTTATTTTAAAATGGACAAATTAATCGAACTTATGCAGGCTGCGATTTTTGTTGCTGGAACCGTCGCACTTATTGTAGTGATTGTTTGGATTAAGGAATCTTTCAAAAAAAGAAAATAAATGGCAGATGAACAGGTAATCATAAATATCAAGGTAACATCTGAAGAGATTTCAGAGGCTAACAAAAAGATTAATCAATTGACAGAATCTATTGAGGAGCTTAGCAATCAGACTGCATCGGCCCGTAAACAAAATGAATCCTATAAAGCTCAACAAAGGGAATTAATCGAACTTTATAGTCAAAATAAAATTTCTGCCGAAAAATATGATTCCGAAATCGACAAATTAAATGTCAAAATACAGGCAAATAACAAATTAATTGCTGAAAATACTGTTCATTTAAATGCCCAAAAAAATGAACGTACTGCTAATATTAAATTAGTTGACTCTGAAACTGGAGCTTACACAAAGCTTTCCACAAATCTAAATAAGATTAGAAACGCTTATAAAGACCTGGTTGTAGAGAAAAAACACGATACTGTAGAAGGTAAGGCAATGTTATTGCAAATCCAACAACTTGATGAACAGTTAAAAGAAGTTGACGCAACGGTTGGACAGCATCAAAGAAAAATAGGGCAATATGAAAATGCAACAAAATCATTAAGGACTGAATTAAGAGAACTAAAACAAACCCTTTTCACCCTAGAAGAGGGCACTGAGGAATATAATAAAACATTACAGCGTGCAGCTTTTTTGATGGACGAAATGGGAGATACCAACGCCCGAATTAAAGGAACAGCAATGGACTTTGAAGGCGTGATGGGTAATGTATCAAAAGTAACCCAAGGCGCAGCAAGTATGTTTGAAATCGCTCAGGGTGCGGAGGCTATTTTTGGAATAGAATCAGAAGATCTTGCAAAAACATTAGTGAAACTTCAGGCCGCAATGGCTATTGCAAACGGTTTACAAGGTCTTGATGGTATGGGTAAAGCAGTCAAAAACCTAGGTACTCAATTAATGCAATTCACAGCGGTTCAGAAAGTGGTTACAGCGGTTCAATGGTTGTGGAATGCTGCAATGAGTGCCAATCCTTTGGGTGTTGTGATTGTAGCGGTAACGGCTTTGATTGCCGGTATACGTGCGCTGGGAAATATTTTGGAAGACGATACAGAAAAATTAGATAAGGAGAGAACAGCATTAGACGGCGTTAAGTTTGCATCAAAAGAACTTGCTGATGCACACAATGAACACATCGCTACAATGACTGAGTTAGGACAACAACTTGACGTGGTTACAGGAAAGATAACTGATTTCGATAAGGCGATGTTAGACCTAACCGAATCTTATAATGAAAGCCTTGTTAAAATAAGAGAGGATACCAAGAAAGAACTTGATGAGGTAGGGGGTTTCTGGGATTCGTTAAGAGACAAAAGAGGTTTGGACGGATTGAAAGAATTGATATGGCGTGAAGATAGGACAAAGAAAGTTTTACAAACATACAAAGATCAGCATCAAAAAGAACGCGATGCAACTGAAAAATATAACATCGGAGCTAAATTACTTAGAAAAAAAGAAGCTCAAAAATTAGAAAAAGATTCAGAAGCTCAAAATAAAAAAGATTCAGAAGCTGCAAAAAAAGCACGTGAACAGAGACTTAAAGAAGAAAGCGATATCCTTAACGAAAATGTCTCATCAATATCTCCGTCAACACCATTCTCCGAACAACAAGAAGCGGAGATAGAAGCAGAAAGAAAAAAAGCAGAAGATCTTGAAGCAATAAAAGCTGAATTTGCACAAAAGGACTTGGAGAATGCAGAAGCTGAAAGAGAAAGGAAAGAGATTGACAGTCAATGGGAAATTGATAACGAAAAATGGAAAGATGACCAACTAATAGCAGAAAAGGCAAGGTTAGAACAGGCAAAAAAAGACTTGGAGGAAAGCGCTTGGGTAGCTGGTGAAGAAATAATCACAAACCTTGCTGATGCTTCTATGGATGAAAAATTATCGAAAATTAAGGCAGATTCAGAGGCTCAACAGGAAATATTAAAGAATCAGTTGGACAAAGGCTTAATTACAGAGGCGGATTACAATACTAAATTAGCGGCATTAAAAAAACAAACAAGTATCGATGAAGCAAAGGCTACCAAGAAGAAAGCGCTCTATGAAATTGCTATAGCCACATTAGTTGCAGCGGTGAAGGCGCTTCCTAATCTTATATTGTCAGCTTATGCACTTGCTCAGGGTGCGATACAAGCCGCTGTTGTTGCAGCAAAGCCAATACCAACTTTTGGGGGTGGTGTAAACAATATTGTTTCAATTGGTAATTCACATGCATCAGGTAATGATGTGGATGTATGGGGTTTTTCCGGGAACAAAAAACAATTCTTTGGAAAGGTTGAAAGAGGTGAAGCTATGCCTGTCATCAGAAAGTCGGCTGTAAACGACTATCAAATTGCGAAATTAAACGGTAAATTTTCATCAAATAACAGGACTTTTGCAAATGGAACTAATGACATAGTGCAGAATAGCCAGCAAATTGACAGTAAAGAACTGTTAAATAATATGATGGTTGCCTTCTCTAATGTCAATATTGTGGCAAAAATTGAAGATATTACCAAACAAGCTGGAAGGAAGATGGAAATAATTGATAACTCTAAGGTTTAATTTTAGGACTCAAATGTTTTATTCTATAAAGCTCCAAATCCTCTGCCTTTATCCTATATTCAGCCCTTGCACCTCTCATTATTACAATTGCATTAAGCTTTTCCTTGTCTTTTCCGATGCCATCCCGGATATATTTCCTTACGGCTGCATCGCAAACGAATAGTTTTTTCGCTGCTTCTTTTGTTGTCATCATTTCAATATTCCTCCGTTTCGATTAATTTATAATCATTATCTTTTAATAATTTTATCAACTTTTCAGAACAATCTTTGCATAAATGCATTTCCGTTGTTTTTTCATAGCCAACATCTTCCCGAATTGTATCATATACAGTTTCTCTTATCATTAATTCACAATCAAATGTAGTATAATCATTTCTATCAGGAATTGCATTTGTACACTTGTGGCAATGTTTAACATCATCCATTTCTTTACTTTTTAAGTGGAGTTGAGTAATAAGCTGATTTTAAATTTTATTACTCTGTAAATTTCTGTCATATATCTGTTTTAAATTATTTATAAAAGTTTTTTCTGAAATCACCAAAACCATACACATGATAAAGATAGCCTTCAATTTCAAAAAATACAACCTCTTTAAGAACCAAGAAATCTCTTACAGTATTGCCGATAGGATATTTATTAATAATTCTATAGTCAGCGTGGTATCCGTATTTGAAGTTTTTATCCCAGGCTATTAATATTTCCCTTTCAATATAATCGCCTAATCTTACTCCATTTTCTTTTGCATAATTTATAATTGATACTGATTCTTCGGCTGTGTAAGAATATAAATTTCTTCCAATGAAACCTAATTCTTTATCAATAAGTTTTCTTATTAATCTATCTTTTATTTTTTTAAATATTTTCATAAGTATAAATTTTTTACAAATATAAGCATAATTTATATAAATCACGTAATGAAATAGGATTATTTTATCAAAATCCCAAAAATGTAAACTAAATTTGATTAAAATTTTGACGCTACATGGCAAAACCTATTCTATTGTATACTTCAATTTGGGAGGAACAAGCTGAAAGTATTACAAATCAAATATTAGAAGCTCCCGAAAATGAGCCTATTGATATTTGGATGAACACCCCAGGCGGATCAGTTACAGCGGGATGGACAATAATGGCCGCCTTAAATGAGAAAAAACAAGATGTTAATTTTACCGTTTTAGGTGATGCCTCAAGTATGGGCGCAATCATGCTTTTATTTGGCAAATATAATAAAGCTTATGATGTATCTAATTTTCTATTTCATAGAGCTGCAAGCTTTTGGGAAGATGTAATGTCCGAAGATGAGCTTAAAGACATCGAAAATAGGAATAAGATTATCAGAAAAAAAATGTCTGCAAGGGTTGATGAAGCTTTATTTTCAGAAGTCACTGGAAAAACCTTTGATGACATGTTCAGTATGGATGACAGATTGGACATAAGATTGACAGCCCAACAAGCTAAAAAAATAGGCTTAATTGATGAAATAGTTAAACTCGACGTAAGGAAAAAAGCTGAAATAGAAAGCAGATTTATGCAGGATTTAGCGGCAATTTCCTATCCTGAAAATGTAATCACTAACAAAGTTAATATAATGGGAAAATTATCAGATCTGATTTTTGGTGAAAAAGATTCCCTTTTGGTCGCTCAAATTGGAGAAACCCAATTTGTATATACCAAATTGGACAAAGGATCCAAAATAAAAGCAATTGGCAAGGATGCAAAGCCAATTAGCGGCACATTTGAGGCCGAAAACAAAAGCATCACAGTAGTTGAGAACGAGATCACAGCTATTGCAGAAGTGAATAAGGATAAAGCTGAATTGGAAGCTGTAAAAGCTGAATTGAAAGCTTTAAAAGAATCTCAAATTACAGCCGAAGATGTGGCCGAAGTTCTTGTAAAAATGCAGGAAAAACAGGACGCTGAAATTGCAGCCTTAAAAGCTGAATTTTCAAAAGCCAAAATAACCGCTTCAAATCCTAAATTGCCATTGGGCGAATTTAAACAGGAAATGAAAAAGGAAGATGGCATGACCAGGCGTGAAAAAATTGAAGCCGTACAAAAAGAAATGTACGAAGCTAAACTAAAGAATAAGGAGGCTTAAGAAATGGCAGATACTTTTGTAAGCACCAATTACAATGGTGAATTGAATGATTACCTTTATAAGGTAATGGGATTAGGAAATGAAACAGCTCAAAAAGGTGGTTATCACTTAATACCTGATGTAGCAATGAAGGAAGAATTGGATTATTTGGAAACAACCGAAGATCCATTTACAGATTATGTTGATGATACCCCATCAACTGGCGCAACCGCAACTACTATGAAAAAAAGGGAATTAAGCCCTTTGAAATTTACAGTTTGGGGACAAATCACACCGTCTGCATGGCTTCCTATTTGGAGGAAATACCGTTCAATTGGAACATTAACCCAACTTAGCGCAAACCCTCAATTCTTGGCAGATGTTTTTGAATTAATTAAAAATGCAAGCGCAAGGCAACTTGATAAGTTATTCTGGCAAGGTAATACCGCCGCCGGAGCAAGTTCTCCACTTCGTTTCTTCGACGGAATTATCAAAAAGATTGAAGCTAATTCTGATACAAATGTAAATTTTGTGACCGCTGCTGGTACCATTACACAATCAAACGTTGTGGCAATACTTGAAGCTTTTTACGCTGCAATTCCAAACAAGTTTTTTGATGATCCTGATTTTACAATCATGATGAATACCGGAGACTTTAAGTTATTACAATATTTCAATAACTCCGTGAAGTCTACAACTGTAGGTGTTTTAGATGAAAGCATTAAAAGGTTATTCTTAGAAAAAAGAATACAGCATTTTAATAATTTACCAGCCTCCAGAATTGTAGGTGCAAAAACTTCAAACGCTCCAAGTTCAAACCTTGTGCTGGGAATGTACGCAGACCTAGAAAGCGAAATCATGGGATTGAAAGTTGAGAAAAAAGAACTTTCAAACATAACAAGATATCGTTTTGACGGTATGGCAGATACTCAGTATCGCTTTGGTGGGGATATTGTTTATTACAAACCAGCTTAATTATAGGGAGGATATACTATGTATAGAAATAGAAATTTCGTAGCTCAAACGCTTACAGACGCAGGTGTTATTTATTTAAACCCACAACATGCACTGGAAGATGTGTTTGAAGGCTCGATTCAATTTACTGCAACCGGAACAAAAGCTACAGGAACATTTGCGGCATCTTGTCAATTGCAGGGTTCAAACTCTGTTGATTTCTCAACTGGGGTTGTTAATTTAGGTTCAGCAGTTGTTTTGTCTGATACTGTTTTAGGTTCAATCCCTTTAAGTGGAAACTCTTTGAATTTCGCTTATTATAGGGTTGCAATTACAGGTTCAGGTACGCAATCAACATCTGTTGTAGGTACTTACACAGCTAAAGGAAGGAACTAATATGAATTGCTTAATAGATACAGGATCTCTGCTAACTTGCGGAGATCCACCAATTGGGGGAGTTCAGAACTTTGTAATGTTATATAATTATACCGAGTGGCGCGCAATGGTTGACGCTGGTTTAGTCATTAGAGATAATGATGGAACAGTAAGCGACATTGTTAACGCAGCAGGTATACAGGCATTCAGGTTTGATGTTCCCGATGAAACCGCCCTTGTCTTAGGATCGCCAGATAGACTTGTGGACGGTGGTATGGATGGATACGATCATCAATTGAACATGTCAATTATAAACACTAAGCAAGTGCAAAAGAATGTTTTAAAGGCTATGGCCTTCGAGAAATGCGTTGCAGTTGTTTATAAGAAAAATGGAACTGGTGAGGTTTACGGAGATGAACAAGGTTTGAAATCAACCACAAACACTTATAATCCAAATTCCCCAGCAACCGGATCTGTTATTCCTGTTCAATTAGCTACATCAACACGTACGGCTTGCGAAAACAGGATGCCTGTCGATGTATTCAAGACCGATGCAGCAACTACCAAGGCCTTAATTTTAGGACTTGAAATACCTGGAGTTTAATTTCATCTTAATATAATTTGATATGGCAAAGAAATACGAAGAAAAACAGGAAAGTACTGAACCAATCGAAGAAAAAAAGATTGAAGAAACTGCAAAGGTTTACAAGGTGAAAACTGGACTTGGATTTGAAAATGGTAAAAGGTCTTTTTTTGAAGATGGCAGGAATATCCTTTTAGTTGAGGGTGAAACTGTATCTGAAGAAGATTACAACATTTTCAATGAACGGGCAAAAGAACTCTTTTTTGAATCATAGGTACTACTTTAAATTTTGATTTTCATTGAAAAAATCCCGTTCCGGTTACACGGGCGGGATTTTTTATTATAACTAAAATCATGGCAGACATACAAGGAAAATTCAATTTTGACAATGAACAAAATAATGATGAACGAAAACCACAAATCCAGGTAAATAGCTTAGATTATTTGGTTTCGGTTGATCGCCTTCCAATATTCAGGAGCCAGGCACAAGGCATTTATTTATATGGCATTGACAATAATTATCCCAGAAAAATAATGCAATCAGCTGATCGATGCTCTTCATTAGTAACAGTTAGGAATAAGCAAGCCCAATTTATACAGGGATTAGGATTTCCGGGCGCAACCGCTCTGGATGTGAAAAAAGGGACCGCAATAGTAATAAATACTAAAGGACAAACAGCATACGACTTATTAAGATTCTGTTCTATTCAAAAAAGCAATATCAACATTGCAATACATGTTAATTACAATGCACTTGGTGAGGCTGTTGAGTTTACACCAGTTCAGTATGATTTTGTAAGGCGAAAAGTAAATCTATTAAACGAAGATTTTGACAGGCATATCATTACTAACATTTGGCATCTTGAAAATGATTATACTGGATACGGTTTTGCAGCAAAAATACAAGAGTTTAACAAATGGATGAACAAAAAAAAGCATAAATTAAGCTTTATTGCCTTGGAATGCTTCGATTATAATCCAGATCCTTTGGTTGTACGCGAACAAATAGAATTAAGCGGAGGAATTGAAAATTATTCAGGTCAATTATTTTACATGAAAAGAACTGAAGATGTCTATCAAAAGGCATTGTATGATTCCGTTGCAGATAAGTATCAATTCCTTTCTGAATGCGATTTGGCAAGCCTTTCAAATATTCAAAATGGATATTCTGCATCAGGTATATTAAAGTATTTTGGCACGCTTTCAGGAACACGGGAGGTTGCGGACGCAATTAAGAAAATAAATCAAACCAAGGGCGCAAATAATACCGGGCGAATCATTACAATGCCATTCACTCCTGGAGCTGATAATAATATACCAACGAATATATTTGAACCTACGGAAATGCAGAATATTGACAAGTTGTATACTGACCAAGTAAATAGGGCAGAAATAGGCATACAAAGCTTATTTTCATGTCCAAATGCTTTAATTGGTAAGGATACCGAAGGCAATTTTGCCACTCAAAAAATGCAAGAAACTTTCGAATATTATAATTCCATCACAGAGCCATTGAGGCAGGAACTTGAAATTGAATTAACCAGGCTTTTTTCAAACTCAGTTTTTGCAAGTCAATTAAAATTACCCATAGAAATTGAGCCTTTGCAATTTATTTCAAAAATAAAAACTATTGAATCAACTAATACACAAAGCAATGAAGATACTAGCATCGATAAATGATATTCGCAAATACAGGCAACTTGGAAAACAATTAAATCAGGATAATTTCGAGGGACGTATAAGAGAAATTCAGGAAAATGAACTAACTGAATTGTTAGGACGGGCTTTGTCGTATGAGTTTTTCAATTCACTCGAAACCGGATGGACCAACATTGCACATACATTTGAGCGTGTTTCGGATACTCAATTTAAGGTTTTGGCAGTTGATTTGACCGCAACTATATTAGCAGGGTATGCAATTCGTGTGAATGAAAACACCTTTGCAATTGTCAAAACATGCACTTTTGATACCACAGACACGATAATAGAAGTTGAGGGATACGAATTGCCATCCACTTTAACTTCGATTGACTACAAGGCCGAAAACAAGTATATTTATCTTTTGAATGGAAGCGTTTATACAAAAGATTCTGAAACTTTTCAGTTTAATGGTTTGCGCCCGTTCATTTCTTGGAAATTCTTAGCGGTGTTTGTGGCAGACGGAGACGTAAAACATTCCGATACGGGTAACTTTTCAATTACTTCACCTAATTTTGAAAGACCGTCAAACGCTTCAATAAATGCCGCAAAATCGACTTATCTTGAAAACTCAGTTCGTGAAGAAAATAATATCATTGATTATCTTGATGGGAAAAACGCAGATTTTCCGCTTTGGAAATCTAAGCAAAAAGAAAACACCCAAAATTATAATTTCATTGTGATCTAAATAGTGTTTTGTTTGTATTTGATTTGATTTTTGGTTTGGCCCTGGCTTTTTAGTCAGGGTTTTTTCATGCCTTTTTTAAAAACATGATAAAAGTCATGTAAAACAAAGTTCTTGATGAAAATAAGGACTTTTTTCGGTATACAAAAGAAAGCACGGGAGGCCGCCCCAGTATTGGACAAAAGCCATATATCCCTAAGTTTTATTATAAACATGACAAAAATCATATTTTATTAAAATGATAAGTATTACTTTTACATAAATCTAAAAATAAAAGTATGATACAAATAAATGAAAATGGGAAAATTGAAGGCCGCGAACTTCATAGATTAATTGAAAGCAAAACAAAACAGTATAATGTTTGGATTACTCGCGCGATAATAGACGCGGACTTAAAAGAGCCAAAAGACTTTTGTACAATTTTGTATGAAAGTACTGGAGGCCGCCCTCGCAAAGAATATGAGTTTACAATTGAAGCAGCAAAAGAAATATGTTTAATGGAGCGAAATAATCGCGGCAAAGAAATTAGGAAATGGCTTATTGAGCTTTCGCGACAAAAAGAAAATTTAGAATTAATCACAGTAAAGGAGGCTGCCTTCGCAGTTAAAGTAATTAACTGTTTAAAGTACATTGAAAATCAAAAACAGGCTTATTCTATGCACCAAGCAAAGTTTTTAAGTGATAATATTGATATTCTTAACCCAAAGTATATTTATTCTGAATTTGCAAAATATCGCACGAATATAGTCGGATGGGATAAACAAAGTATTGATTCTGCTATTGATAAGTTTTTGGCTATACACCCTGGTTATAATAAACAGAAAATAGATAAATCAAACATGCAAACAAAGCTTTCAATTATGGATATTGGAGAGGCTATTCGAGTCGCTTGTCTTGATATATTATTTTCAAAAGAAGAAAATGAACACCTTGCAAATAGATTTTCTATTTTATGTAAAAATTTAGCAAATGAAATGAAAATTCAAGTAGAAAAAAGAAATGAAACTAATTTATTTCATGAGAAAAAAGCCATTGAAAATATAAATAATCTAAAACTCGAATAATCAAAATAAATCTTTATTTAGAATCAATATAAATTAGCTATTGTTATACAAATATAACAATAAAATATTTTTTTATGTCGTTTTAATGTTATATCTTTGTTATATCAAAATGAGATAATAAATTAATTTACTAACTTAAAAATTTGCAAAATGAAAACTTACAAAATTACAAAAAAACGTGACGGTCAAGAATCTAAAGTAGTTCATGAAATCTATACGTCAAACTGGCAAGCTGCTAGAAAAGAGTTCCGATCAATGATGCTTTCTAATTGTGATTACGAAGATGAAAGCTGTTTTGAAGGCTTTCAGAATAATCAAAAAACCATTTTTAGAGATGATGTCTATACATATCAACTTCATTCATCAACTTGGTCAAAATAACCCTGCAAGTTTCTGCAAATTCTTGCAGACTTTAGCCCCGCTATCTTAACACGAAGCGGGGTTTCTGGGTGAAATCAATTAAACTTTATAAAATGAACGCAAAAGAGAAAATAAAAACCTTTATACACTTGTGTATAATGGTTATGGCAATTATTGCAATATCAATAGGTTTATCAACATTTTTAAACTAAAAAATTATGCATATAGAAAATCAAGAATTCAAAGAAACCCGTTCAGAAACGGGGCAGTTTGTTATCAAATGCTTAGGCATACTTGTTATAGGTGTGATAGTGATCACCTTGGTATTATTAAGTTTTAATATACTTTAAAAACAGAAATTATGAAAGCACTTAGAATTTTAATGTGGCTGTTGTTAACAGTTGTTTTTGCGGTATGCACCTATGAGGTTGAAGATAGGTTTTATTCCGATCTTTTCGGTCTATTGGCTGTTGTTTTTGGAGCTTTGACCGTTTTTGACATGTTTAATTTACTTTTAGAAAAAGATTAAAAATGGGACGGAATAAGCGTACTAAAATGGTGGCGAAATCCACCATAGAAGAAAAAATAAAAGAAGTACAAAACTATTTCGTAAATAAGATTATGGCGGGTGAATTTGAGATCATATTTAAAGATTCAAGATTTTTTGTGACCATTATCGTAGATTCAAAATATCGGTTTATGATTTGGACAGCAAACAGCTATGATCCAAGCTCTTATCTTCATCCTTACGATGGTATAGGAAAGTACTTTATGCAGCTTGAATTTTCAGACGATCAAGCAGCAAGTTTAAAAGAAATAATTAAAACAAAACTCAGTTAAAATGGAAAATGTAAAAATTAAAAAAGTAGACATCACAAACCTAAAGGCAGTGAGCAGTTTCACCGCATTTTTTGATGGTAAAAGCGCACATGTGACGGGCGCAAATGGTATCGGAAAATCAACTGTTATCAGAACTTTGACAGACCGATTAAGGGGTTTGAAGCCTTCAGTTGTTACCAAAATTGGCGAAAAAGAAGGTAAAACAGTAATGGAATTAACAGATGGGTGCAGGTTTGAATGGTCTTACAATGACCAAGGTAAAGATGAACTGAATTATTTTACACCTGCCAGTCTAAAACCCGTAAGAAGAGAAGTATTTAAGCATATTTGCGGTCAATATTTCCCAAATCAATTTGATATCAATAAATTTTTAACCACAACGGAGCCGGCTAAACGGCTAAAAATGATTTCAGAATTAATCAATATTGATTTGACTGAAATTCAAGCCAGGTATAAAGAAGCTTTCGAGGCTCGCAGAGATGCCAAAAGGGATTTGAAAATACTGGAAGCTCAAATTAAGCCAAAACCTGAATTGCCAATTGTCGAAAATTCTGATAATCTTGAAGCTGAACAAAATCAAATTGAAGATTTAAAGACTAAAATTTCCGAAAAGAAAACCGAAATCGAACAGGAAAGAAGCTATTTAAATGAACTTTATCTTAAAAATAAAGCTACAAATGACAGACTTCAAAAAGAACACAATGACTCTTATCAAAAAGAGCTTGATTCCTGGTTAAAATCTGAACAGGAAATTGAAAAAGAAATACTTAATTTTAATTCGATTCAAGCATATAAAGAAGCGCATATAACTGAAATTGATAAATGTTATAAAGAATTATTTAATGATTATAATAATTCAGATTTAAGTAGATTTATTGATTTTGATGGAATATTAAAATATGGATCATCGCTTGAAAAACCCGAGCCATTTAAAGAGTATATCCAAACTCCAAAACCAGAGCCAAAACCATTAGATTTAGTTGATCCAATGCCGGCAAGCGACAATCTGGAAACATTAAAAGCTGAATTAAATGAAATGGAATTGGCTTTGGATTTGCTTTCTGAAAACCTCGAAGAAAAAAGGGCAAAAATAAACGATTTAAACGCCTCAAAAACCGTTTACGATATTCAGCTTAAACAATGGAATAATTTTCAAATACAGGTAGAAAATCAGGCTAATTTAGTACAAGATTTAGAGGATGATGTTGCACTAATTTTGTCAGAAATAAAAACTATCATTGCCGGGACAAAATTACCTTCTGAATTTTCTATTGATTTGACGGATAAAAATGATATTTTGTTTAAGCCTTCAGTTGACTCAGAATATTTGCCTATCACAGTTGAAACGCTTGCCAGTTCTGCAATTTTCATTGCAGCGTTCAAATTACAGGCTAATTATTTAGAAGCTTTTAGGGTTGCACATTTTGACGTATCATATTTAGATTACGAAAACAGACAAGCTGTTTTAAAAGAGGCTATTAATATGAATATTCAGCTTATTACCGAAAGCCCGGCAATGGATGAAAATTCTATGGAACTTCAATACAAATTAACAGAGTCATGAAAATGACTATTCGTATTGAAAAGTTAGTACAAATAGCAATTAAAATGAATATGCCAAAATATCCTAAAAATTAAATTTTTTTATTAAAAATAATGTTATATATTTGCAACAATGAGTTAAGTTAATGACTCCCTAATTTTCGCCCGCTATCTTAACACGAAGCGGGCTTTTTGGGTGAAATCAAAAAGTAAAAGTATGAAAAATGTAAAACCTATATTATTTTCAACTCCAATGGTTCAGGCTATTTTGGCAGGTAACAAAACTCAGACAAGAAGAATAATTCCTGAAAATATTGTCGATGAATATTATTCATATGATGATTGGTGTACTTCTGTAATGCCTAAAGACATTAATTGTTCCAGAATGTTTGAAAAAGAATTTTTTATGAATAAATGTAAATATTCAGTTGGGGACATTCTTTGGGTTCGTGAAACATTTATACCCACACTTGCATATGGCACTGTATATAGTTATATTTATAAAGCAACAAATGATTTAGACTGTTTTAGAGGGCGATGGAAACCTTCAATCTTTATGCCCAAAGAAGCGTGCCGTATATTTTTAAAACTTACCAATATCAGAGTTGAAAGGCTTAATGATATTAGCGAAAATGATTCTTTAATGGAAGGGATACAAGCTTTCACTAAACATAATGGCCTATTTAAACACGGGTTAGATGGTTGGGAATGGCAATCAATGCCAAAGTATGCCAAAGAGGCTTATAAAATGCTTTGGGAAAAAATAAACGGCAAAGGAAGCTGGGATTTAAACCCTTACGTTTGGGTATATGATTTTGAAAGAGATTATGAATTTCATTTTTAAAAATTAAAAGTACATGGAAATAAAATTAATCGAAAATCTATCCAATGAAGAATACCACAATGGTAAAGAGTATAAGGATTATTGGAGTAGTTCAAACATTAAAGAGTACCTTAATAGTCCACGTGAAGCATACTATCAAAAGTTTGTTGCAGAACATGAAAGTAAGGACGCTTTTATGTTTGGCTCGCAACTTCATGATTATATGGCAAGTAAACACATAAAAGGTCAACCATTTACATGGAATGTTTTTGAACCTCCTAAAAACAATAAGGGCGAATATTTTGGCAAAACATCACAAGCATATAAAGATGCCTTAAAATCAGTGAATAATGGAATACATCCCAAAGATCTTGAAATAATAAAAGACATTTGGTCAATGATATTAGAATCACAATATGCATGGTATTTCCAAAAAGAAATATTAAAAAAAGGGACTGTTGAAGAATCAATATTTATTAATGGAATACATAAGTATAAGATTAGAAAAGATGTTGATACTGGTAATGAGATTCTTGATTATAAAACAATTAAGAAGGAGGACTTTTATCATTATCGTAATAACGTGATAACATCACAAAAATACGATATAAGTGCAGCAATGTACCAATATTTTGAGCATCAAAGGACAGGAATTTGGAAGCCTTTTAAAATAATCTGGATAATGAAAGATCCGCCATACGACATCTTAATCCAGGATATTTCTTGTTATTGTTTTGAAAACATAGGAAATAATAATGTAATTCCAAACTCTGGCGCAAATGTATTTTTAAAGTTAAAAGATCAACATGAAGCTTGTCAAATGGCAAATTGTTGGCCCGGTTTAGCCAACCAATTCGATGCCTATAATGGTGTTAGGATTGATACTACTATGCCACGATTTGAACGTGGTTTTGAACAGTTTGAAATTAATATTGATAATTTTTAGTATGCCAGAATCACACGTTTTTTGCACTGATAACATGGAATATATGAAAACTATTCCTGATAAGTTTTTTGATTTGGCTTGTGTCGATCCTCCATTTGGAATAAATGCACCTAATATGCAGATGGGATCTGCTCCAAAAAGAAAAGGAAATGGACAATACCCAGGTGTAAGCACTTCAGTTAAATTAAAAGGACGGTTAAATAGTGGTGGCGGACATATGAAAAATAGTTTGCTCGTTAATGATTTATGTGAATGGGATAAAGTTAAACCTACAAGTGAATATTTTAAAGAACTATTTAGGATATCCAAAAATCAAATCATCAAAGGCGGAAATTATTTTACTAATAATTTACCAGAATCAAGATGTTGGATATGTTGGGATAAATTGCAACCCTGGGAAAATTTTTCACAAATTGAAATGTTATGGACGTCATATGATATGCCTGCTAAATTGTTTAGAATGTCAAATACTGGAGGCGCAAATCATAAACAAAAAATACATCCAACTGAAGCTCCACAAGAATTATATTTTTACTGCTTTAATCTGGCAAAACTAAAACCAGGTTCCAAGATTTTTGATTCTCATTTAGGCTCTGGAAATAGCCGAATAGTAGCTTATAAGATGGGATTTGATTTTTATGGGACTGAAATAGATAAAGACTATTTTAATGACTCCTGCAAAGCATTTGACCGTGAAATAAACGGAATAATCCAAACTAAGAGTGAAATAATTACTCAATTAAAAATGTTTTAAAATAAATTTGCATATAACAATTTAAAGTTATAAATTTGTAACAATAAAATCGAAAAAGATATGAGCAACTTAAAAAAGGCTTTTACCCAGGACTTAGCCAAAAAAGAAATTCCTGAAATAGTGGCACTGGTCAAACAGGTGTATGAAAAGAATAATTTATCTGCCGAATTGGAACTTCAATTCATTCAATTGAAAATTAATTCAAGTCCTGAATTAATAAGGGCTGCAAAGGCAAATCCTGAAAGCTTGTATAATTCAATTTTGCAAGCTGCTGAAAGTGGCTTAAGCCTTAATCCCCAATGGCAGGAGGGATATTTCGTGCCTTACAACATGAAAATTGATGGCAAAGATATTCCAACAGTTACTTTTAGCCCGATGTATAGAGGCAAAAAGAAACTTCTTATCGTAAAAGGAATTGTAAAAAATATTGAGACTCAGCTCGTATATGAAGGTGAATGGTTCGAGGAAAATATAGTCAATGGTGTTCATCAAATTAGTCATAAACCAAATTCATTCAGGCGTCAAGATAATTCCAAAATTATTGGAGGTTATGCCATTGTAACGCTAAATAATGATGAAAAGCAGTACATCGTAAAAGGCCGGGATTATTTCGATCGTTGCATGAAAGCATCCCAGCAAAAAATGGGAGGCAAAACAAGCCCTGCATGGTCTCAATGGTTTGACCAAATGTGTGAAAAATGCCTTGTCAATGCAGCCGATTCAAAGATTCCTAAAATTGGAGTTAACGAAGAAACCACCAAGCTTCTGAATGACATTAATACAAACGATATCGATTATACTGATGTTACAGATGAGAATATTCAGAAAATTGAGCCCGTTAAAAATTCGATTTCAGACGTGGAATTTTCCCAATTGATTAGCGACCTATACGATTATAATATTTCACTGGCAGAGGCAAGAAAAAACCCCAAGAAATTTATTTTAACGGATGAACAGAAAAAGGAAATAATTAAAGCCGGGACAATTGATGAAAAAAGAATCGATGAAATAATCAAATTGGTCATTGATGACAAATTTAAACTTGGTTATTTTGAATTTTTCCTCAATCCTGAGCAATTTGAACAGGTTAAGAATGCTGTGATTGATAGCGAATTAAACAAACAAAAGTAATATGGAAATATTAATTATAGATATTGAAACAACAGGCTTTCTAAACGGTGGTGGGTTAATAGTTGAAATTGGAGCCGCTTCATTAAATCTTGAAACTGGTGAAATAAAAGAGGTTTATAATTCATTATGCCTTGAGGATAATTTAAAAATTAATTCAGAAAAATATAAAAATTCTTGGATTTTTAGTAATTCTGACTTAAAATTTGAAGATGTGCTAAATGCCAGGTCCTTTGAAACTATAAAATCAGAAATTCAGCAAATAATAAACAAGTTTGAAGGTGGATGCACAGCGTTTAATAATGCTTTTGATTTTGGATTCCTTGAAAATCGTGGAATTAAATTTCCTAAAAAACTTGCATGTCCTATGAAATTAGCAACAAATTTATGCAAATTACCTAGTAAATATGGTTATAAATGGCCTAACGTTGAGGAAGCTTTTAATTATTTTTATCCAGAAATTAAATATATTGAAAAGCATAGAGGCGCTGATGATTCTAAGCATGAAGCAATGATTGTTTACGAATTATATAAACGTAAAATATTTAATATATGAAAGGATTATTAACAGTAAAACAGTATGCAGAGCTTGAAAAAACAAGCGGAGCTACTATACGCATGCGAATGAAACGTGGAACGCTTAGATTTAAGCGTGTTGATGGATTGACGTATGTTTATGTCAAGTCAGATAAAACTATCAGAAAACCACGTAAAAAATTAGTAACCAATTAATTCTAAATATTATGGAGTATGCTATTATCTTAGCGATGTTTGCACTCACATTGAAGATTAGAAAAGAATTGCATCGCAGAAAAAATCATTTACATCGAGTTTCTAAACAATCTAAAAATTGAAGCTATGAAAAAAATTAAACATCAAAGAATGATTGATTTACGTTTTCGTAAAATTTCAAGAACAATTTAAAACCTCCATATAACAAGAGTAAAACTTGAGTGTTACAAAAAGTCCCGAAGTTTTGAGGTCTTCGGGCAAATTTTATAAACTAAAAATTAAAAGTATGTCAATGTTTACTTTGGAAACTGGAAATCATGAACTTCCAGAACATTATAGAAACATTTCAATTGATTTGGCTGGATTAATGCACTCAATTAAGGATTCAAGCCCAAAATTATACATCAGAGAATTGTTGCTTTCGATGGATGAAATTGAATCAGTTGAATGCGAATTTGAAGATTGGGAGCGTGTTGAGTTTACTAAGAAATTAGAGTTTATTATTAACCTTTTAAGAAAATGAATATTCACTTTAAATAAAATTAACAATGAAAAAATTAGGACAAGAATTTTCTCCAGGAATGGCTAGAAAATCGTTTTTAAATGACAATGCCGACTCAGTTGAGAAAAAAGGTTACATGAAAAAGTTTACAGATGAAGATATTGTGGACTTTAAGGATAATCTTTCTAAAACTGATATTCAGATTAACGACATTGAAGAGGAAAAAAAAGAAGTCGTAAATGTGTTTAAATTAAAGCTTAAACCATTACAAACACAAAGGCAAAAGCTCTTAAAAGACTTGAAACACAAAGCGGAGTTTGTAACTGAAGAATGTTACAAATTCATTGACAATGAAACTAGAATGGTGGAATATTACAACGTAGAAGGTGAACTAATTGAAACCCGCCCTGCAAATGCTGATGAATTGCAAAGGAATATTTTCCAGGATATACGCAAAAATGGTACTGAAAATAAATAAAAACAAATAAAATGCAAAACGAAAAATTTGAAATCAAAATGAATGAAAATTCTGATAAAGCAGAAATAATCATTCGTGAAGTTAATTCTGTTAATGAATTGGCTGTGCAAGAACCTTTGAAATTAGGCATTATTGGAACAATTAAGGCGGTATCTGAATTTCTTAGCAAAAGGATTTCTGAAAGTGATCAGATAAACCAGAAGAAATGTCATATTTTGGTTAATCGTGAGGTTATGGCAATCGAATTAGTCACAAATGAAAGTGATTATTATTTGACCAATAAAGTCATTGGTACACTTTCTATTCATCCAAAATTTAAGGAATTTGGTATTAATACCGGCAAGATTTGGACACCTTCGGCATT
Organism: Candidatus Shapirobacteria bacterium; assembly: GCA_041661765.1. Taxonomy (GTDB): domain Bacteria; phylum Patescibacteriota; class Microgenomatia; order UBA12405; family UBA12405; genus WARW01. The sequence goes on from JBAZTV010000004.1 coordinate 34,832, forward strand.
GGGCCAATTCTTCAAAATGAACAGGGCCTTTTTTCCGGTCAAAGAAGATAATATGAAGTTGGTTAATACTTTGATGAATTTTACCGCAACAGTAAATAATACTGTGGAAAAAACCGCAAGTGAAAAGGGCGATCGTTCTGACAAATTCGAACAAGTAGTTAATTCAAACCTTCCAAGTTCTTTCAAATTGTCAATGCCAATTTTCAAGGGATTTCAAATTGAGAATTTTGAAGTAGAGACTTTTGCCAATATTGATGGAAGGGCAATTTCTTTTGTTTTAATTTCTCCAGGTGCTCAGGAAACGATTGAAAGCATTCGGGATAATATTATTGACGATCAGCTTAAATTGATCCGTGAAATTGCGCCTGATATTGCAATTATTGAGCAATAAGATTATTTATTTTAAAAATTAATAGTATATTTGTTTTTTAATTAATGCACGACCAATGAAAAAATTAGAAAACATACTTATTTATAATAACCCTTTACAAAAAGGAATAACCTCAGGAATATTGGTCGTGCTTTATCCTGAGGTTCTTTTTTGTTAAAGGGTATTTTTATTTTATGGATATGAAAAAAAATCTTAGTTACTCCGAAAAATTAAAACATCCACTTTGGCAGAAAAAACGCTTAGAAATAATGGAAAGAGATAAATTTACATGCCAAAGTTGTTATGACAATGAATCTACGTTAAATGTACATCACTCTCTATATTTAAAAAATCATGAAATATGGGATTACCCTAGTGAGTTACTTGTAACTTTATGTGAAAATTGTCATCAACAAAAACATGAATTAACACAATCTATATTGATTACATTAGCTAAAACATATGATAATAATTCATTAAATGACATATTTGAAATAGTAGATATTTTAGCAATAATGAGACCTGATAAAACAGCATCAATTCTTAATATAATAAAAGAAATTAAAGCATTTTGATAATTTTCATTTATGTTATGGAAAAATTACGATCAGTTAATACTAAATTCTGGAATGATCCTTTTATCGAGAAACTAGATAGTAAGGAAAAACTATTATTCATTTATTTTTTAACAAATCCACAGGCTAATATTCTTGGAATTTATGAAATATCTTTAAATAGAATTTCATTTGATACTGGATTAAAAGTTGAAAGCATTGAAAAGGCTTTGAAAGGCTTTGAAAGGGTTAGTAAGGTATTTTATTTAGATGGATTTATAATATTGGCCAATTTCCAGAAAAATCAGAACATGAATTCAAACATGGAAAAGGGGGCTATTGAATTATTCAAAAAACTTCCTAATAAAGTGAAATCCTTAGTTTTAGACAAGGCTTTGAAAGGCTTTGAAAGGCTTTCAAATGGTTTTAAAGACTTTGAGAAATATGAAAGTGAAAGTGAAAGTGAAAGTGAATTAAAAAATGAAAACGATGTAATTTTTGATTTTAAAAAATCTATTTTGAATTTAGGCGTTGAAGAAAAAGTAATTAATGAATGGTTAAAAATAAGAAAATCTAAAAAAGCATCAAATTCTGAAATTGCTTTTAATTCAATAAAAAATGAAATTGAAAAAAGCAACATGTCAGCAAATAAGTGTATAGAAATGGCTGTAATTAAAAGTTGGAGAGGTTTTGAGGCAGAATGGATTAAAAATATTCAGCAAAAAGAAAATATACCAGCATCAAAACCTGGATTAGTAAAAATCGAATTTAAACGGCATTAAATGAACGCACCTCCACAAGATTTAAATATTGAAAAGGCTGTTTTGGGTGCTATTTTGCTCGAAAAAGACGCCATTTACACGGCTATTCAGATAATTAAACCAAATGCTTTTTATTCTGATAATCATAATATTATATATAATGCTATTTATAAGCTTTATACAGAAAGAAAGCCAATAGATTTATTAACAGTTTCAAACGAATTAAGGGAATCAAATAAACTTGATTCTATTGGTGGAGCTTATTATATTTCATCATTGACAAACAATGTCGGGTCCTGTGCAAATCTTGAAAATCATTGTAAAATATTATATGAATTATTCTTAAGGCGTGAAATGATAAGGACTTTAATGAGTTTCACGAATGTAATTGATAATGATTATGAAAAAGACATTTTCGAGTCTTACAACAATATAAGTGCTGAATTATCAAGCCTTTTTGAGCTTTCATTGAGTTCTGATTATCATAATATGAAAGATGTTATTTCCGAAAGGCTCAATAAAATAGCAGAAATTAAACCAAATGAAAATAATCTTATTGGAATTAACACGGGATTTTCACGATTAAATAGTTTCACAAACGGACTACAGTCTGGAGATTATGTCATAATTGGGGCCAGACCGTCAATGGGAAAAACAATTATTTCATTGCTTATTGCCAGGGCTGCAATTTTTCAATCAAAAAAGAAAGTTTTATATTTTTCACTTGAAATGAACAAAGAAAGAATAGCAGATAGACTTCTTTCGATTGAAAGTAAAATTGATTCAAAGAAAATTGCATCAAACAGACTTGATAATTGTGAATGGAAAAACCTTGATGAATCACAAGGGCTTTATAATAACAAAGATTTTTTCATTATTGATAATTCAGGAATGACAATTGAAGATATTAAAGCCAGGTGTATTACTTTACATAGGAAGTTTGGAATAGATGAGGTTATAATTGATTATATTCAGCTAATTAAGCACTCTTTTAAAAATAGAAACACAAACGACAATGTTACTCATATCTCAAAAAACATTAAGGCTATTGCAAAAGAAATTAATTGCCCAATAATAGCGTTATCACAGCTAAACCGGGGCGGAGTTGGTAGGCCTGAAATGAAAGATTTAAGGGATTCAGGAAGCTTAGAGCAAGATGCCGATATTATTTGGCTATTGCATAGAGAAGATTATGAAGGCTGTGAATGTCTTCCTGAAGCAATAAATAGAATTGATAACATTATTGCTAAAAATAGAAATGGTGACGTTGGGGCATTCTACACTTACAGAAATGATATTTGGTCTTATATTGGAGAAATAAGATTCGAGGAATTAGCAAGTATCGAAAATCAGATGCCATTCAATGCTTATGATGGAATTGATATTAACGAAAATCCATTTAATTTATGAGCGGAAAATATAATGAAATAATTAATTTTTGTAAAAGACATGCTGGGACAAAGGATTATAAAATCTATGAAAGTGCAAAAAATATGCTTTCAAAATATAATCTTAAATCTTATGATTATGATGTAATTATTAACGAAATATTAAAAATTTTAGGCTTATGAAAAACCTATCCGACTATGCTCAAAGAGTTTCAAATTGTCTGAATGATATTAATTCAGACCTTCAAAAACACAACTTTAAGGACGCTGGCAAAGAAATAATTCAAAAGATGGCAAATATTACCATAAAAAATTATTGTTCAAAATACGGGCTAAAAATGGCCAATATTAAGGTGGTGTTTGAAGGCCGTTTTGAACCTGAAAAAAAGAAAATCATTAATTTTAACACTTTTTAATTTTTTATTTCATTTTATTGTTATACATTTGTAACGATAAATCAAAATTAAATTATATGGAAAAGATTAATCTATTAACAATAGATCAGGAAAGTAAATTAACCACTTATAAAGATAAGTGGCTTAATAAAATCTTTAAATATGAGTTATATAATTCTGTAACGAAAGAATCTGTTATTCTTAAAATTAAAGAATTATATAAGTTTTGCAATCTAAAAGATCCGTTAGTTTTATTGGTTGACAGTCCTATGGCTTGCCAAATTGCAGCTAATATAATTCAAGTCTGGGCTCAAGTCTGGGCTCAAGTCAGGGCTCAAGTCAGGGATCAAGTCAGGAATCAAGTCGGGGATCAAGTCGGGGAGCAAGTCGGGGCTCAAGTCTGGGCTCAAGTCGGGGCTCAAGTCGGGGAGCAAGTCGGGGCTCAAGTCGGGGAGCAAGTCGGGGCTCAAGTCGGGGAGCAAGTCAGGAATCAAGTCTGGGATCAAGTCTGGGATCAAGTCAGGGATCAAGTCAGGGATCAAGTCGGGGATCAAGTCGGGGAGCA
>JBAZTV010000005.1:0-16463 GCA_041661765.1 Candidatus Shapirobacteria bacterium
CTAAGGTAATTTAGTGATTCTTTAACATCTGGAGAAAATATAAAAAATGAAATTCCTGCAACTCCCATTGTATTTATTCCAACTACATTTCCACATATATCAACTAGTGGTCCTCCACTCATTCCGGCAACCAAACTTATATCAGTTTGGACATAGGCGACCTTTTCTTTTTTACTGTTTCTATAATCAATATAATTTCCTTTAACAATTGTTGCCTTCCCCACAACATCTGACCCTAATGGATAGCCTGCTGAAAATAACGGCTCGTCATCATAGAAATAAACCATATCGGTTAATGGGTATACATAATCAGGATATGAGTTATTGAGTGTTAATACTGCAATATCAGCAACTTTATCTCCAACTATTTTACTTGGCGTTTCAAAGTGTCCATCTGGAAAAACTACCTTAGGACTTGGTTCATCTGCAATTACATGAAAATTAGTTACGATTTCAGTATCTGATATAAAAAAACCGGAGCCCTCACCATACCCACCAATAATTCTAACTACTGATTTTTTGAGTCTCTCTTTTGTAGACGTGGTACTACACCACATTTTTTCCAAACTTCCAAATTCTCGAATAATATAATCAAAAATAACTAGTAATGAAAATAAAAAATAGGTAAGAATAAATGACCATAAAATAGTCCTTCCAAAATTTGACCATTTTCTAAACGGCCAGGACACAATTTTCCACAATAATTTTAAAATATAATAGCTAGAATATGTCACAAGTTTAATTGGAAACAGCCACAGAGGAAATAAAAGTCTTTTAATATATGATTTAAACTTTTTGTAAATCTCCTTAATTTTTCGTTTCATATCTTAAATTATTCCAAAACATCCCCGAAGTCAACGGCTTCCTTTATTATATTAATACTTGTTAATCCTTCAGGAGATTTTCTTAAAAAGACATTTCCCTGTTTATATTTTTGCTCAAGCATAACTAAATATTTATTAATTTTTTCATTAGCTAAATTTCGATTAAATTTACCTATATAACAATAAAAATAATCATCCTCTTGAACCCTTTTTATCGTATAGTGAATTCCTGATTGTTTGTTCACTTCAATTATCTCATCCCATGCCTTCATCAAAGCCCAATGCGAATAATGGAACCTATTACCTTGTAGTAAATAATCAAATGGAAAAATATGAGAAATTGCAGTTATTATTTTTTCAACAAATTTCATTAAAAAAATTATTAGCAATGCAGCTCCAAAATATATGTTTGACGCCTTATCTCTTTCTTCCTTAAGCTGTTTTCTAGATATCATACAAACTATTGTACTACCTTATTTAATTTTACTTTCTGTGTTTTTGACTTAATGCACTACCAGCTACAGATCTGACTCTTTTAGGAGCACTTTTGCTCCTTAATAGTCCAGATGCTTTCCTTGCAACTCTTGCACTTGTTGTTTTTTTATGTGCCATATTATTTCATCACCTCCTCAATTTGAACAATTATCTTTTTGAAGTTGCCTCGTGAAATTTGCGCTTTTGAAGTCGTAGTATCTCTTACTCGGCAACTAATTCATTAATTAATTGCATATATTAATTATATCACTCAATGTCAATAACTGCCAAAATATTATTTATCTACAGAGAATTTTTGAAAATTACAATTCCAAATCTGACCAATTTCCAAATTCACCTTTTTTAAACTTAGCACCGCTATCGGTAAAATAAACCCACCTACCATTGTTCGTTGTGCTACCAGTATTTACAACCAAACCACCAAATAATTTTTTACCTTTTCTATTTTCTTCCTTAACATATTTTTGCAGCCCGTCAGATTTTGGACCAAAATCAGAAAATTGTGTCCCATGTGGATCGAATAAACCAATTCTTCCGTCTTTAAATTTGACTACAAAATCAACATAAAATGGCGTTTTATCGTCATCGTATGAGACAGCAAAAAATGTCGCGTCCCTGACTCCATTTTTAAACCACCATTCAACCTTTTTTGAATTATTTAAAAATTCTGTAAAAGATTTTTCGAGTTCGGATAAATCTTTTACATAAAACGGCTTCATTACTGATTTGTCTTTTGATTCCTCTGTATAATCACTCCCAAAAGATAAAACTTTGGGGACATTCCAATTGTCTAATTTAGCAAGCTCTCCCTCTCTTATTTCGGTTTCATTTTTATACTCAATTTGCGCTTTATCTAAAACATTTAAAAAACGCTGTGGATTATCATCACCTAAAACTATTTTTACAATTTCTTCCCACTTTTCTGAATAATTCATTTTTAACTCTTTTTCGAAGAACTTATAAATAGATTCCTTGACTCTATTTACAGACCTATCTTCCGGATAAAAAAGACGAAGACTATTTCTCACAAAATAATCAAACAATTTCTGCAAATCAGCATCACTCACAGTGATTGATTTATCGCCCACAATTTTTGAACCGGCCAATGTATCAATATCGCTAGCTTTATAATCAGAAATAATTTTAATATCTACCTTTTTTGCCGTTTTATCTATTTTACTTTTCAAACTATCCGCTTTCGCTTGAGCTAAAAATATTTCAATAAACCGCGGAGATAATCTTGTTTTTTCGCGATGTCGTTTAGAATAAACTGAAACTAAATTGATCGGCTCGTATTTATCTATTCTTTTACTGGTTAGAAACGATACATAGCCGGGGGCGACATCTTTGTCGATTACTACATTGGTTATGTTTGTGTAGATATAGCCGTAGTTTAAAATTTCTTCACCATAATATTTACCTCGATCTGGTTCAGGCATTCGCATAATTCTTCCCACTGTTTGAATAGAAAAAATCGGACTATGCCACTCTCTAAACAACGCCATCACTTGCGCTCGCGGACAATCCCAACCCAACGCAATCGCTTGTTTAAAAAGTAAAACCTCTACTTCGCTGTCATTTTTTTCTACATCATCTTTGTTTATATGCTCACCCGAAAGCCAAATAGCCAGCTTATTATTTCCTTTTTCGGTAGAAATATTAAAGTCATCTTTTAAAATTTTGATTACCTTGTCCTTCAGCTCGTCCTCTCTTTGTCCTTTTCTATCTGGCAACTGAATCAAAACTAACGGATTTATATTACTACCTTCTTTTTTGTAGCTTTTGATTAGTTCCGCTCTTTTTTTCAAAGCTTCACCTATAACTGTTTTTTCACTATCTTTGTCAAACTTTTTTTCGCCCAATTCCGTTTTTATTTTGCCTTCTTTAAATACATTTGCAAAATTTTCATTTAAAACCAGCGACTTTTTAATCATCGCTTCTTTTTTTACATCATCCACCAGAATTTTTACATCATAATCGCCCTCAAAAATCGGTGTTGCCGAAACTTCAATCGTTAAGCTTGGGTCTATGTCCTTGCGAAGCTGAAGCGCGGCCGACTTTTCTTTTTTGTCCATCTGTCCGGCTGAATAATGAACTTCATCAATAATCAAAACGAGTGTTCTGCCTTCTTCTCGTGTTCTTTCCAAAACTTTTGATAAATAAAATTCCTGTTCGTTTTCTTTAACAATTGTATTCGTTCCCTTTTTATTCACGCTGGACCAATTGAAAAACAAAATTTCATTTTCCTCTATTTTTCTATCATTCAAATCTTCAAAATACGAACATTCTAAAGTTCGGCTTTTTTCGTAGTAATTATCCAATTTTTCTTTACTCTGAATATGCAGTTTTTTCGGCGCCGCCCAAATAAAACTAAGGGGTTGCTTTACTTCCTTGTCGTCAACTAATTGCTTTAAAAACTCCGCCATCATTATTGTTTTGCCCGAACCAGTTGGCGCTTTAAAAACCAATTTTTTGCCACCGTCTGCACTTAAAAGCTTTTTGGCTTTATCCAACAAATCGGCTATGGCGTCTTCTTGATATATTTTTAGTTGCATATTCTTTATTCCTTTATTTATAAATTCTTCGGTAAACTTTCAAAATCGCTTCGGGAATTGGTGATAACTTCACTTTTTGTTTTATATCCTCAAACTCATCTTCAAACGAATCATCGCCAAGAGAGAAAATATAAACACTAACCTTTCCTTTTATATCATTAATCGTTTTTTTGAAATTTGCAATCGCCAATTGATCAAAAATTATTCCGGCATAATGATCGTGATTTTTAAAAATTTTAAAATCCTCGTTATTCAATACCGATTCAAATGTTCCTTCTTTGACACAAAGCATTTCTACTGCTTCTCTTGTTAGTTTAATTTTATTTCTGTCGGTTGATTCTTTATAATCAACAAAATCGGTTTTAAAGTATTTTAAGTTTCCACCAAGTGGTTTTTTCTTACTAAATCCATTAATGACATTTTTCATTCGAGGATAAGTTTTTTCATGACAAATATTACTCTCATTGTTTGCGCAAAGGATAACTGTTCTTTCTTGCTCATCTTCTACATTCATATCTAAAACAGCATGTCCCATTGATCCCGAACCAGCAAAAAAATCTAAAATAATTGGGTTTTCTAATGGATAGAGTTGTAAGATTCTTTTCAGAAAAGCAATTGGTTTTTTCCCATTTTCAAAAGAAACGCCACCCTCTGATGAAAGCCCATTCCAGCTTAAATCAGCCCACAATGAACCAGCTTTTTCATATTTTACGATTTTTCCACTTTTTGATTTTTGTGATGTATCACTTAAATAATTAACTAGATCACATTTGAGATAATAATTAGTTGCTATTTGATTTTTTCTCTTTCCACTTCTTGGAGTATATTCAATAGAGAATAGGCCCTTATCATTATTAATTGCTTCATTAACTCTTGTTCGGATTGAAGATTGTGCCGGTTGTCCTCTAAATATTTTTTCAAAATATTTATTATATGCTTCCGCTCTAGTAAGATTTTCTCCCTTAATCAAACTACTGATTGATTTGATTTCATATTTTGAGTGTTTAAAAATTTTAATATCTTGTCCGCTTCCATCTTGAATAGTCTCGAAAACTTCTTTCTTGCCATAATCAACCAAAACTTGTTTATATTCAAACTGTTTTCCATTATCTTCTTTTTCTATGATTATTTCCTCAAGGTCTCTTCCAATAAATACATTCTTGTATGAAAACGTTTCTCGATTTTTTGCATAAAAAAGCAAATACTCAACATGTTTTTTTAATTTTTTATCTTCACCGCCACCACTAGCGCCAGCACTGCTTTTTGTTTTAACGCTTATACAATTTATAAAATTATCTTCACCAAAAATTTCATCTAACAATAACCTCAATTGCGACATTTCATTGTCATCAATTGAACAAAAAAACATGCCTTCCTCGTTTAGAAGTTGTTTCGCCAATCGTATTCGTTTACTCATAAATGAAAGCCATTTGCTATGTCTGTATGAATCTTCTTTATCTACCCAATGGTCATTGTATTTAAATTCGTTCTTTTTCCCTGTGTTATATGGTGGATCAATATAGATAACATCAATTTTTCCTTTATGAGTATAATTCAAAACCGAAAGGGCATGATAATTATCACCCTCAATCAGCAAATTCATCGGCTTATTTTTATCGGTTATTATTTCCTTACTTTTGACTTCCTTTAAAACCGGTAATTTTTCTTTGCACATTTCAACAACATCTTCCGGCTTGTCTTCCCAAACTAAACCGTATTTCTTTTTTTTCTTTAATTCCTTTTTCAAACGATCAATCTCAGCCAGAAGTTTTTCCCTTGACGACGCACTCCTATCGTGATTGACGATTTTTTCTTTTCCGATCCAGTTTAGTGAAGGCATAGAATTATACGATTAAATTAAGTGATACTTGCGCTTTTCTGAAATTTTTCTAAGCTTTTCTACAACGGGGGTATTATAAATAAATTCAATATTATCCGAAACTTCATTAAGAATAACCTGGGTGCTTTGCATTGGGTCTATAGGTTGAAAAATTTGAGGATCAACGCCTTGTTGCGCCGTAATTGATGGTTGTTGTAAAGGAGATGAAATTGAAATAGATTTCAATGGCTGGGTTTTCCAATCTGAAATTTTCCTTATCATAATATCTATGTAGGTGGATTTTGCATAAAAATCATTTATAAGATCTATATCGGTTTCCTTTAAATCTTTTACAAATAAATTAATGTTTTCATTCCAGTTATTCGTAGGTAACAACCTATCTGATAATTTATATTGTCTAAATTCTTTGTATTTTCTCATTTGTTTTTCTGCATACCTAATTTCTTGCAAAATCAAATGTGCAGCCTCTCTTTCATGATCTTTTTTTTGTCTAATGTATAGATAGATCGCTATCGAACCGACTAGAAAAGTAACAACGCCTATGTTCTTGTTTAAAAGGTTTGCAATAAATGTTAAAGTGTTAATCATATATTTTTACTTCCACCCCTGTCCGATAATTTTAAACCCTACTTGTTCCTGTGGGACTTGGATTGGGCCTTGGGGGGTTTGCTGAACCATATTTACTTGCTGTTTTTTGTATTCAATAGAAAGCTCGTAATAATTTGAAAGCTGGGAACTTTCAATATAGGCAATTTTATAATCTTTTTTGTTTTGCGTCGCATTCGCCCCGAGCTCACTTTCCGGATTCCACAACGCGCCAAGATCCATTTCCTTTTTATACTCTTCATATAAATCGGTCATCACTTTGGATAATGCACTCTCCGCGTATTGGACGGTTTTTAGTCCCAAATCATCCTTGGCTTCTTTCCTACCGATGAGATACTGGTGGGAATACAATTTTTCCGTGAAGTAGTCAACAATTTTTTCAATTTCATCTTCTTTTATTGGTGCCTTTTGGCTTTTTAAGAGACGTTTAGCAATTATGCGAATTAAATTATGAGTTCTATTTATATTGCCTAAAGCTAGAGGATGTATTTGTGGGTTTGATTCTACAAATTTATTAAAAATCAGCACGAGCTGTTCATCGTTTTTAATACCGAATTTATTTTTTGCCAAATCAAAATACGCCATTACGTCTTCGACCGAAATAGGAATCTTGTTTTGCGGATTTTGGGGATCCTGTGGATTAAACACGCTGGTGGTTGAAGGATCAATAGGTGAAATCTCTGAAAGATTGCTCATGACAATTTCATCGGCACCAAGCGCTATCATCGTTGCCGCACTGTGTGCCTTGTAAGGAACCAAAACAGAAAACTTGCCGCAATATTCACGAATCATGGAAACCAGTCGCCAAGGCACTATTGTATCCCCGCCGGTGCTATATAAAAATAAATCGATATTGGTAGTTTTACCAATTGTTTGAAGCTGTTTACTAATAACCGGAATAATGTCCATTGCCACACGAGCGTTTACTGGTCCGGTTCTATCACTGGTTAAATAAGTAATCACCCGGGATTTTCGCATCTTTTCAATTTGTTGTATTAAAGATTTTTTATCCATATCAATAAAGGTATTTTAGCTTATTTTAGGTAATTTTTCAAATCAAACCATTCTCTTTAAAACTAAAGAAACTGTTTTTGGTAATAATAATATGATCATTTACTTCAATACCCATAATCTTACCAGCTTCTACCAATCTTTTTGTAATGATTAAATCATCTTCTGACGGTTCCGAATCCCCGGAAGGGTGATTGTGGGCTAAAATAATTTGAGCGGCAAAATATCGCGCCGCCGGTTCAAACACTTCGCGCGGATGCACCAAGCTTGCATTTAGTGTACCGACAGAAATAGTCTCTTTATTTAACAGCTCATCGCGTGAATTCAAGTATAAAACAACAAAATTTTCTTTTTTATGTTCACGCAAAAAGGAAATTTGAGCAATTATGTCTTTTGAGGTTCGGACTATCGGTAAAGTGTCTGAAGAATCAACCTCTAAAACTCTACTAGCGAATTCAAAAGCGGCTAAAATTTGAGTAGCTTTGGCTGGTCCAATGCCATTAATTTTTTTAAATTGTGTAAAATCTAATCCAAGCAACTTTTTCTTGGGATAACTTGAAAGAATATCTTGGGCAACCTCAAGTACATTTTTGCCTTTTGTGCCAGTGCCTAAAAGAATAGCCAAAAGTTCATAATCTTTTAGAAATTTTGCCCCGGACTTAATCAGTTTTTCCCGCGGCCTATCAACTTTTGGAATATCTTTAATTTTTGTAATGATTATATATTAACACATCTAATTATAAATTTTCCTTCCTAAAATAACATATTTAAATCATTTTTCTGACTTTTTTCTCAACTGACTTTAAACTGTTTAGGTATGCTTTTTCTACCTCGCTTAATGTTTTTGCTTTATATTTTTTATCTAACAATAGGCCCATTGACGAAAACGTGTGGCAACACTTGATTTGATACGATATCCCAATGAAATAATAAGATCAAGATTATAGTATTCAATGTCTCGTGAAACTTTTCTACCGCCTTCGTTTTGAACTGTTCGGAAATTCCGAACAGTTGCTTCTTTGGCTAGTTCACCTTCTTTAAAAATATTTTTGATATGTTCATTTATATTTGCCTTACTAGATTGATATAAATTGACCAACTGATTTTGAGATAACCAAACTGTTTCACCTTCAATTTTTACTTCAATTTTAGGCTGTCCCTCGCTACCTTCATAAATAATAATTTGGCCTTCTTGCACTTTATTTTGCATATGTAATTTATTTTACTCCAAAAAAATGAAGGATAATACTCCAGCAAGATTAGAATTTAATAGATTTGGAGAAAATGAAGCAGTTTTTAGTTTTAAAAATAAAGTTAGTATAAAAATAAGGGAGTTAGATAATACCAGCATCAAGGAATATTTAAATTTGCTTATTTAAGTTTTAATTCTTTTTACTCCTCCATGGTTGATTACTACGGCGACTCTTCCATGGACTTGTCCAATTCTTCCAATCCTAATTTTGCAATTTGGACAGAAAACATCTGATTCGTTTTCTAGGTTTTTCACTCCAACATAATCTTTTCCAATTTCATCTATATAACACTTCATCAAAAATCCAGATTTTACTTTTTTGTACCTACCAAATAGCAAATGGTCATTTTTACAAAATACATCAATCTTTTTAGTCATTAAATGTATTATGACATCATTTTCGAAATGATGACATATCAGCGTTCAATTCATCCACGCGCTTATCGCCGTGGTTTTCTTGAATTCTGTTATAATTGAATCTATAGTTTTTTGTGCAATAATATAGACCATGAACGAAATATATCCTGATAAACTAAAGAAGGGTGATGAAGTTAGAATAATTGCACCTGCAATGTCATATTCCATATTTTCTGAAGAACTTAAAACAATTGCAAACAAAAGATTTGAAGAATTAGGTCTTAAACTTACTTTTGGTAAGCACATTAATGAAATAAATGATTTTACATCTTCTCCAATAAAATCAAGGATAGAAGATTTGCATGATGCATTCAGTGACAAAAATGTAAAAGCGATATTTACTGCAATTGGTGGAGCTAATTCAAATCAATTACTAAAATATATTGATTGGGAATTAATCAAAAAGAATCCAAAGATATTTTGCGGTTTTTCAGACATTACAGCACTGAATAATTCAATCTTTACAAAAACAGGACTTGTTACATATTCTGGACCACACTATTCTACATTTGGTCAAAAATTATATCTTGATTACACATTAGATTATTTTAAAAAAACTTTAATGAATAATGAATCTATTGAAATAAAACCATCAGAATCTTGGAGCGATGATGAATGGTATAAAGACCAAGATAAAAGAAACTTAATTAAAAACAATGGCTGGCTTATAATTAATGAAGGAAAGGCAATTGGTACAATACTTGGAGCTAATCTTTGTACTTTTAATTTACTTCAAGGAACAGAGTATATGCCAGACTTAAAAAATTCCATTTTATTTTTAGAAGATGACTATTTAACAAATCCAGAAACTTTTGATAGAGATTTGCAGTCCCTTATCCACCTACCTGACTTTAATAATGTTAAAGGAATTATAATTGGTAGATTTCAGAATAAAAGTAATGTAACCAATGAACTATTAACTCAAATTATTAAAGCAAAAAAAGAATTAAATAACATTCCAGTCATAGCAAATGTGGATTTTGGCCATACAGATCCAAAAGTTACACTTCCAATTGGTGGAATAGTTGAAATAACATCTAAATCTAATAATTTAAAAATAACAATACTAAAACATTAAAATTTATTTTTTTTGATTTTGATCTTAAGGTTTACACACTCCAATTGGTTTTGGGGATGTGGGTTTACCCTCTGCAATCCATGTTCCAGTTTTGCAGATCCATTTACCTTCTGGTTGTTTTGTAGCAAAATAAATTCCTATAAAAGCAATCGCAGCTAGTATTCCTAAGAATATAAATTTTCTTGTTTCAACTAAAGCATTCATCTCTATTTATATTTTAGCATCATTTATTGTATTTGAAATTATTCTTTTTAAAGTTTCTATGAAATCAATCCCATACATATCTAATATAATACTATATGTTGCATGAGTTTCTTTGGCTGGTCCAAAAAACGGGTTACAGTTTGGATCTATTACATATAGTCTTCCAGAAGCATCAATTCTTGTATCTATTCTTGCATAATCAGACATTTTTAAAATATCAAAAGTTTTTTTAACATACTCTTTTAATTTTGGTGCATCATATTTTTCATAAATGATGTTATCCCAATTTTTCCATTTTTTTTCAAAAGTCATGATATCCTCTTTTGTGTCCCCCATTGTTTTTCTTTGTACTGTATAAACTTTAGTATTAATTCCATCAAGTACTGCAGAAGTTACTTCAATTCCTGCAATAAACTCATCTACTAATACATCTTGTTTATGTTTTTTAAATAAGTCTTTAAGTTTTGCACGTAATTCTTTTTCATTTTCACAAATACTATTTTCATCAATTCCTATACTGCTATGTTCTATGTTTAATTTGGGAAATAATGGATATCGAAGTGTTGGGTTTATCATTTCAAAATGATTTGACATAAGCTGATGATTGGGAACTGGAATACCATTGGTTTCCATTAATTTATACATTACAAATTTATTAGAACCAATTGACCAGCCTAAAGCACCTGCACCTGTATATGGAATATTTAAAATTTCTAATAGCCCAATTATTGATGATCCAAGCCATGATTTGCCTCTTATAGAATCAACCAAATTAATTGCCATATCAGGTTTATATTTTTTTAAGTTGAAGGCTATATTGTCATCACATGGAAAAGTTTCAACTGAAATTTTTAATTTGGATACGTAAGCTGCTATATCATTTGCATAAAGGTCAGCATGTTCTTCAGTAATAAAATCTTCTTTATTTTGAAAATATTTTCTTTTTACATCTGTATAGATAATTGCAATTTTCATTATTTAATATCCCCATTCTCTCATTGTGTTTTGAAGAAGTCGTTTTAAAAGCACTATAAATCTAATACCATAGGTATTCATTGCAAGTGAGATTTCTGATGTTGATTCATTATATGGAGCAAAATGGCAGTTTGCATTGGCATCAATAAAATAATAATTTCCGTCTTTATCCATTCTTGTATCAAATTTACCATAATCTCCCATTTTAGTTACTACAAAAGCTTTCTTAACTAGGTTTTCAAGAATTGAATCATGATACTTCTCATACAAAACGTGGCTATAATAATGATCGGAGGCTTCACCCCAGACCAAATCATAATCTAAAAATTCATGATTTGTCTTGTTGTCTGGTAAGTGAATTATTCTCTCAACAACATAAACCTTTTTATTATATGAATGGAAAATAAATGATGCAAATTCTCTACCATCAATAAATTCTGAAACGAGTACATCTTGATCATAAGTTTTAATCAAATATTTGAGTCTTTTTCTTAATTGTTGTTCATTTTCTACAACTGATTCTCTTTTTATTTCAACATTACTATGTTCCTCGTTTAATTTTAGGATAAGTGGAAATCTTAGTGACTGATCAAGAGGTGATTTATTACTAGTCATTAGTTGAAATCTTGGAACAGGAATACCATGCTGTGATAAAAGTGCATAGATTAAATATTTATTTGAACCTATGGCAAAACCTAGTATATCGGCACCTGTATATGGAATTTCTAATAGTTCAAGTGTTGCAGGAACTGTGGCGCCAAGGTAATCATAACCCTTTACAGTAGTAACAAGATTTATTGCCATATCGGGTCTTTCTTTTTTTAACTCTCTTGCCATATTATGATTACCCTTAATAAAGCAGACTTTTACACCAAGCTTTTTTAAATATGGCTTAAATGTTAGCGCTTCTTCGTAAGATCCTGCAACTGTATAGTATTCCTCATCCGTTGAAAAATATTCTCTCTTTTCATCTGTATATAGAATTGCAACTTTTTTGGGAAGTTTTCCACCGTTATGATTTTGTTTTGCAATTAAACTTCTGGTATTTGGCGAATTAACTATATCTTTCATAATTTTAATTTCAAGCTTTGCTTATATTCTAGAATTAAATATAGATATTATGTTAAAATATGCAAGTAGTAGACTTAAAGCTCTTGTAGGTAAACGGATATACCGCGTCCCTTCTAAGGACGATTTCTCAGTTCGATTCTGAGCAAGAGCACTTTAAGGGCCCGTAGCTCAGTGGTAAGCGTAGCTTGCCAAGCAGAGCTTGGTAGAGCAATTAACTTTTTAGATTATAAGGGCCACTAGCTCAACGGTAGAGCGGTACCCTCTTAAGGTAATGGTTGAAGGTTCGAATCCTTCGTGGCTCACATAAGCACTTATAATCGCCCGTTAGGGATCAGGAAAAGGTCGATGGAGAGTAACCGATTCTTTGAATCGTCGAATCCATCCGGGCTCACAAAATTTCTTTACTCCATATACTGTAGATGCCAGTTGAGAGGGTTCTACCCCCTCTTTCTTTTAATACAAGTTCGCCATTTGTTACATGACCAGATTTTGGCAATTTATCAATTAAAATATTTGCAAGGCTTGTTGATGATGTTGAAACTGCATATGCATTTACTATCACAAATAGTGGATTATCTGAAAGTAATTTACTAACATTATCAAGAAGCTCAGGAAAATTTTTACTAAATGACCATTTTTCACCATGTGGTCCATGACCGTAGACAGGTGGATCCATAATAACTGCATCATATTTAACCCCTCTTTTAATTTCACGAGAAGTAAATTTAATTGCATCATCAATAATTATTCTTGCTTGCTTTTCTTCTAAACCTGATAGTTTTTGATTCTCTTTAAACCAAGTAATTGCAGGGCGTGATGCATCTACATGAGTTACTTTTGCACCTTTTTCTAATACATGTAAACTTGCAACACCAGTATAACCAAAAAGATTTAAAATATTTGAGTCTTTTTTGATTAATTTAGATATTAAATTCCATTCAAATTCTTGCTCTGGAAATATTCCAACATGCTTAAATGGAGTAAGTTTTAAATTTACTTTGAGGTTATTTATATCGAACTGCCATTTTTCTGGAAAATTAGCTTTAGTAATCCATTTGTCTTTAAATTCTGCATCAGCCTTCATCCATTCATTCTCTGATAAATTTTTCCCCCACATAACTTCTGGATCAGGACGATCTAGAATATATTTTCCAAATCTTTCTAATCTTCTGCCCTCCCCACTATCTATTAGTTCGTAATCCATCATATGAATCTAATTTGCATACCATCAACAACTTTTGTTGAAAGTGGCATTTCTTGACCATCAAATTTAGCTCCACCTGCCCAAATTTTAGCTATAGTTGTTCCTTCTAAAAATTCTGTACCTATATTTCTAGCTACATCTTCTAGTGTATCATTTTCTTGCTGTATTACAGGGTTATTTGTATTTGGTTTTTCATTCTTTTCAACGAGATAAACAGTAACTAATTTTAATTCTTGCCAAATTATTTCTTTTAGTACTAATATACCCTCTTCTTTGTCTGCAGAGATATAAATTAAATCATCGTATTTATCACCAGCTAAAGTGTCAGATTTATTTACTACAAAAATAGCCGTTTTATAACAAATCCTTTCTGAAAAACTATCAATAATTTGATCAATAGTAACTTTTTCTTTCAAAATAACACGTCCATTTTTAATTCCAAATTCTTGTGCAATTCCTTTTACATCGTCTAAATCATAATCTTGTTTTATATTAGAAATAATTGTAAGACCTCCTGCAATCTCTTTTTCGACTCTAACATCAGGTCTTTTTTTGTTAATTCTAATTCCTGCCTTTTCAAGTTCAAGTAATATATTATCAAAAAAATTAAGTCTTTCAGGATCTGTCATTATCACCAATAAATCAGCGCCTCGAGCAACAGATAGCACTTCTTTACCTCTACCTTTTCCAATTGAGGCACCTTCAATTAGACCAGGAACATCTAAAATTTGGATATAGGCCTCTCTATATTTAAGCATTCCAGGAATTACTGAAACAGTGGTAAATGCATAGGCAGCTACCTTGCTTACTGCATTAGTCAAAAGATTAATTAAAGTTGATTTGCCAGCTGAAGGAGGACCAATTAAAACAAGTGTAGCATCCCCCTGTTTTTTAACAGAATAGCCTCCGGCTCCTCCACCTTTTCCATGAGAAGACACTTCTACCTCTTTGTCTTTAAGACGCGCTATTTTAGCTCTCATAGCCCCGATAAAGCCATTTGTAGCTTTATGGTGTGGTGTTTTTCTTAAAACTGCCTCAATATCTTCTATTTGCTGTGCTATATCTGCCATATGAGGTATTATATCAGGCTAGAATGATATAATATAATTAAAGATAAGCACCCGTAGCTCAACTGGATAGAGCGCTTCGCTTCGGACGAAGAGGTTTGGGGTTCGTATCCTCACGGGTGCACAATAGAAACAATTCATTTTGGTTGGTAACGCTGATTTATACAAGTATCATCCTCATTAGGATAAATATAATATTCATCATTTTTGATTAAATCAAGAAATGAAATACACCTTCTTTCTTGACCAATTATTTTGGGTTCTAATGTTATTTCTTTGAGAGAAATAATTGGAATTGAAAATTTACACGTAGAACAGCGAAAATCTTTTGTTGATAATGATTTTAATGTTTCCATCGTTGGGATTATAACATAAATGTGGTATAACTAGTTCCAAGGTGAAATTTGTAATAATCTCAGGCGGTGTTTTGTCAGGCCTTGGTAAAGGTATAACTTCAGCCTCTATAGGACTTCTTTTACAATCTCGTGGTATCAAAATCACTGCAATGAAATGTGATATGTATTTAAATGTTGATGCTGGAACAATGAATCCAATTGAGCATGGTGAAGTTTTTGTAACTGATGATGGCTGTGAAACTGATCAAGATTTAGGTCATTATGAAAGATTTTTGAATATTAATTTAACTAAAGAAAATTACACTACAAATGGTCAACTATATAAATTAATTTTAGAAAAGGAAAGAAAATTAGATTATGCTGGTAAATGTGTTGAACCATATCATCATATACCTCCTGAAATAATTAAAAAATGGTACAAGGCTGGAGAAGCGAATAAACCAGATGTAGTTTTAATTGAACTTGGTGGAACTGTTGGCGAATATGAAGGTCTTTTATTTTTTGAAGCAGTACGCCGTCTAAAATTAACAAATCCAAAAGACATTATTTTAATCCATGTTGGTTATCTCCCTGCCCCTCCATCCATAGGAGAATTAAAGAGCAAGCCATTACAGCAATCTGTATCTCAGTTAAATTCTCTTGGAATAATGCCTGATTTTATAGTATGTAGAAGTGAGCTTGCAGTAGATGAAAAAAGGAAAGAAAAAATTGCAATGTCGTCAGGTCTTCCTATTGAAAATATAATTTCAGCACCAGATGTAAGTAGTATTTACGAGGTTCCTCTCGTTTTTGAAGTACAACATGTTGCAGAAAAAATAATCAAGAAACTTAAGTTAAAACACGGTAGAAAAGATTTAGCTGATTGGAAAAAACTAGTCAAAAGTATTAAATCTTCCAAAAAACAAATAAATATAGGAATAATAGGTAAATATCAGAAAACAGGAGATTATATATTAAGTGATAGTTATGTTTGTGTTGTTGAAGCCTTAAAACATGCAGGTTGGAAGCTTGGGATATTACCAGTAATATCGTGGTTTGATGCAGATAATTTAAATAATGATTATTCAAATTTAAATGGAATAATAATTCCACAGGGTTGGGGTAAAAGAGGAGTTGAAGGAAAGATTAAAGCAATTGAATTTGCAAGAATTAATGATATCCCCTACTTGGGTCTTTGTTTTGGTATGCAAATGGCAGTTATTGAATTTGCAAGAAATGTACTTGGACTTAAGAATGCAAACACTGAAGAAGCAGATCCAAGTACAAAATATCCAGTGATTCATTGCATGAATCAGCAAAAAGAATTAATTAAAAAACATGAATATGGAGGAACTATAAGATTGGGATCATATCCTTGTAAATTAAACAAAAAATCAAAATTATTTGATATATACAAAAAGGAATTAATTAATGAAAGACATAGACATAGGTATGAATTTAATAATAAATATAAAAAACAATTTGAAAAAGCTGGAATGACAATATCTGGAACTAGCCCAGATGGAAAA
>JBAZTV010000006.1:0-14195 GCA_041661765.1 Candidatus Shapirobacteria bacterium
AATGGCAATCAACCTTTCCTTTGTAACGCCTTTAGGCGAAGCCTAAAGCAGCAGGGTAGGGACATTTTATTTTTATATTTTATATTTTATTTTAGTACAATTATTTTTGTACTATTACTTTTATTTAGTACTATTTATTTAATTTTATTGCTATTTATTTTTTGATCATTATAGTGGAGTGATACTATCAAGTTCTTCGTGGTATTTTTTGTCTTTTAATTTTTTAATAGAAAACTATAAATACTAGAATTAACCAATACTACTTTGGTAAAGTAGCCAAAATTCCCCACCTTTGTATAATTTCATCGTCCAATCTGTTTTTTTTAACCAAATTGGCTACTTTCCTTCTATCTTTTTAATTAATACTATTCTAGAAAATTTTGTTGATTTAAGATAAGTGGATTAAAATTTGGATTTTTTAAAGTAGGATTAGTTTTAGTTGAATGTGCTGGATTTTAAAGGCAATTTATCCCCTGGAAATTTTGGATTTTCGAAGTTGAGAAAATAACGATTCTTGTCGAATTTTAATCTCGTAAAATGACGATTTTGATGGCAGTAAAACAACGATTCTTAAAACAACGATTCTTACTGATATCGATTCTTAAAATTTTCAGAATTTTAGGAATAAAAGAAAACCAATTCAAGGATTGTCCACAAATCTTGGTACAATTATCTTTAATACTATTCTACAATAAAATTCTTATTTAAAGTATAATTACCTAAATTTTAATTATTTAAATTTTAACCAATATCTTTATATATAAAATCTTACTTACTATGTAATATGCAAGTTAATTTTGATGAAGTCAAAGTTACTCCTGATAATTCAGAAGAAAAATATCTAATTTGTCCGGTTTGTGCCGAACTCATAACGCAATCACAGGTTTTAGAAAATTGCGGTAATGGTGGGTCGGATATGTGCATGTGTTCTTTTGTGGACCCACAATGGAACTCTAAAGAAAATTATTTTGAGCCTATTTACTTTAGAGAATATATCCAGTATAAAAAAATACCACAAAATATATATGAAATTCTGAAGACGGTTAAAAATGATGTTAAAAGAAGAGATATGTATCGAAGTTGGGTAGATGCTATAAAAAGAAGTGGAGTTATTGTTAAAAAATAATTTATTTTTTTTATTTTTTTTAAAAATCATAGGATCAAAACAAAATCGTTTAGGAATCTACAGGATTAAAGTGAGGCCGTTTAAGGAGTTATTTTTTAAATTTCTTAAAATTTTAAAATCTTGGCGATGTAAGTAAGATCGTTTAAGGAGGTATTTTTTGAAATTTCTTGTGGTTTAAAACCTGGCGCATGCAATTGGCCGAGTTTAAGGAGGTATTTTTAGATTCTGAACGTTTAAACTTACTTCTGGCTTGAACTGAACATTTAAATAAATATTCTATATAAAATTGTGTTAATATAATAATCACTTTTTTCTACTGAATTTTATTAAAACAGATTTATTTCTTAAATTTTTATTCTTCAGAGATTTATTTAAATCTCGTCTATTAAATTCTTCAGATTTAAAATAATCCTTATTCCTTCTCAAAAAATTCCTCCTAAAAAAGAATCAGCAACCACTAAAGGTTAAGCTAGGATAAATACCTTTCGGTTCTGATCTATAGGTTTTCAATAAATCGATTGCAATAAGCTTAGAACCTCATCAAATGCCATTAAAATTAATATAAAAATCCTGGTCTTACCCGAATATGTCCTTAAATTGCCTTCGAATTTGAGCCAATTAGGCATTTTTATAAGCTATGCTTATTCAAACGTTAAGTAAATTATAAAAATATGATTATTTCTGTTTTAAAACCGTTGGTTTTTTATCGCGATATGGTCAAAACTTTATGGTTTGACTTTATGGACATAATTTTTAATTTTGCTTATAACTCTAG
The DNA here is from genome assembly GCA_041661765.1 of Candidatus Shapirobacteria bacterium. GTDB lineage: Bacteria > Patescibacteriota > Microgenomatia > UBA12405 > UBA12405 > WARW01. Next base: position 1,902 of record JBAZTV010000006.1, read on the forward strand.
CTTTTGGTCGGTAATTGACCAGGGAATTTTAAGTAAAAATTTTATATTAATACTATAATTAAAACAAATATCCTTCGCGGCGGTGTTGACAAGATTTTGAAAAGAAAAATACATTAATGTACTTATTTAGACATTATTGTTATCAGTAAAAGCATTTTGAGGGGATAACTATATATACTCAGTAGCTAAGTATTAGCTACCCAAAAGGGTAAGAGATGAAATAAAATGAAAGTACAGATAACTCATGGGATGGAAGGCGGAAAGAATTTTATGAGCATATACGTAGATGGAGAGCATAGCTCTGCATATGGGCAGAGCCGAAAAATAACCGGCACTCACAGCGAAACTGGGGATGGAATTTTTACAAAAAGTGATAGATGTGAATTTGTTTACGGAGAACAAAGAAAAACATTTGTATTTAATCCAGTTGATATAAATACTCCAAAAAAGGAGTATATAAAGGAAATTCAAGCGAGGATCAAAGCAGTTAAAGCATGGATCGCTTCATGCGATTATGAGGAAAGCTTCAGCTTTGAGGCTTAATTTTTTTAAGGAGTGAGAAAAAGATGTCCGAGAAATTGATAAAGAAAACATCAAAAGAACACTATGAGAAATATGAAAACCTGGCTCAGAAAATGGGGATATCTTATAAGAGAGGTCAAGAAATATACCTGGGTTCATATAAATTTACAAAAAAAGAATTGATAGAAAAATTTAAGGAAGATTCTGTACTAAATAATATAAGTCTTACTTTATGGGATAGAAGAGCGGGTACAATTGACACAAATCACTCTTATCACCTCAGTTTGGCGGAAAAAGTCTGCCTTCTTAAACATTTAGTGACATATGATATTATCGGAGCTATGCCAGAATTTGAGGAGCCTTAAAATGTATCAATCAAATGATGATCATCAGCATGTAGAGAGTAGTTATATAACTACTCTTAAACCCTATAAAAGAGTAACCAAATGTCTTTTATGTGGATTAAAATTGAATGTAGAATTGTATAAATCAGTTGATATAAAAAGTATCCCTATGAAATTAGACTTAACAGGGATATCTGAAGAAGGACTTAAGAATTTGACTTTAGGAACGTGATTTAAATGGAAGAAATCGAATATAAATATTTAGAAGTAGTAAAAGAGGCGGTTCGACTTTGTGATAAATCGGAAAATATGTTAATCAATGATTTAGCATATTTTCATAATTTTACTAAAGAGGAAAAGAAAACGAATCTATATAAATGGTCTTTAATTAATACAATAAAAACTTTAGATGGATTAAATGAAATGTGTGAGGGATTAAATAATTTCATTAGGAGATGATTAAAACGAATATATATAAAATTACTCAAAATATTTTGGGATGGAAGGAAGATAAAAAATAAAAAACGGCTTTGATGTTAGCTGCTGAAGTTGAAAGACTTCTAAAAAAAATGAAAGACTCCAAAGAGGGAATAAAAATGTATTTTGAAGATTTAATTTGTTCCTCAGAATATTTTTATATCGATGGAATAATAAGGTGCAGTCTGAACGGCAATGAATGTAAAAAAGAGGGATGTAAAGATTTTGTAAGCAAATTTTTAGATATAAATAATATATAAAAAAAATATTTGTTTAATTTTTTAATAAAATTAAATAAAAAAATTAAGTTTTTCTAAATTTAGGATATAATTTATCTTTTACTATTCTTTTACAATTTACGCAAATTATAGATTCTCCCATATCTTTAGGTTGATATTTTCCACATAAACAATAAAAATTCTAAATCTTCTATTTTTAATTGTCCTTTAGGTAATTTGTCAAAAATATCATACATATTTAATCATCTTCCGCATTTATAAATTTCTCTTTATCTTTTGTGTAAAATTGCATTCCGCAATACCGACAGGTATAATATATTAGATCTCCTAATCGACCTAAAAAATTATATTGGTCTTTCATCCCACAGACTTGGCACATTTTTATCTTCTCCTTTTTGTTTCAAAATGTCCACTTTCTTGGGATTTATTGTAGATTCTTGTTAAATTCTGTATTCTAAACCCTTCTTGTCTCTGGAATATTCCCCTTCCGTTCCAATTTCCATAAATAGCTTGCTCAGGTATCTTGGCTGGGCCTTTTCTGATATCTATTTGTGGAATTGAATTTAAAGGTAGAGATATTTCTCTAGCGTCGGGATATTCGATATATGTCTCATGATTTTTCCCTACATTGTGGGAAAAATGGGTCGAAAATACCCCGGAAGGTCGAAAAACTTTTCTCCCTACCAGAATTTCGCCTTTCATTTCAGATCTCTCCTTTGATTCTTAGTTGAACTTTTTTTTGTTCTAATTCATCCTCAGTAGGACAAAATTCATACTCATAAATATCAAATCCGTTGCAATTATCTTTTATGAATTGCCAGATTTGATCTATGTAGACTTCAGTCTTTACTATTCTATTTACCAGATACTTTTCTCTTAATTCTGCTATTTTGTTATCTTCTTTTTTAGACATTTTTAAATCCACTCCTATTTTTATTTCACCAATTCGTTAATTACGTTTATATTGTTCTGCGAATAGCAGACCATGCAATCCTTGCATTTTTTACCGGCGCAATTTATGCTAACTCCTTTATCCATTGCATATTTTTTTGTGAAAACATTAAAGACTTTATCAACGTGCCCTACAATTTTTAAAGCTTCTATATGTTCTTGTGTCGGAGGATTATCAATTATATGATTTGAATAAATGATAATCATATTTTTTGGTATTTCAGATTTATTGATATGTCTCAATAAATCTATTCTTTTAGTAAATAGCGTACAAATCTTATCGCTATTTACTTTGCTTATTTGAAAGCAATTATACAAATGTATTAAATTAATTAGCTCTCCATGCGCTGAGAATCGGATAGCTATTTTATCCTTTTTGCATGGCTTAATCTCTTCTTCATACATTAACTCATTCGCCAATATCTCTCCATTTTTCATAAAAGCCGGTCTACAATTTGCTCTAAATGTTTTTAACATATTCATAGAATAGCATTTTGAACAAATACTTTCTTCATTTTTTGCCATATGTAGGCAAAAAGGATTATCTAGCGAAGAAGTATTTACCCCAGCTATTCCCTGGAGTTTCCCACCCATTTGAGAATAATTCAATCTTCCGAATTTATACATTTTTATTCCTCACTTAAAAAATATCCAAACCCGCCTTTTGGCCCAACGCTACCGGCTACTAATTTGAAAGGACTATTTGTATTCAATTCTTTTTTAATTCTTCTCATCAAATTTCCGAGACTTCTCTCGTATTTAGATGAGTAGTTTTTTGCTCTTCCTCGGAGTGGTCCGCCATCGGCAAGATATCCGACTATGTAGCCGTGGTCTAATAGCCTTGCAGCCACTATTCTCTGCCAGCTTCCGATTGCTTGATTCAAGACTAATTGTCCTAACTTCGATTGAGGATCAATAGATCCAATACATTCTTTTCCATTTGCTGTTTTTAGTGTTTCCATCCCTTTTCACCAATACGTATTATACAAGTATCCCTTTATATAACTTTCCCTTAAAATGATTAATAGTAAAGCAATAATGTCTAAATAAGTACATTAATACACAAAATTATACATTAAAATCCCCTTCGCGGCGGATTCATTCGCGCTATGTTAAAAAATTATACATCATAGTACAAATAAGTACAATATTGTTAGTAGTAAGATCATTTTAACCGATAACTTTATAAATGGATAATGCTATAAGTAAGTAATAGACAGAAGCTAAGGAGTGATAAGAAAATGGAATTTATTGATGAAATTAGAAAAATAGTTTGTAAAGATTGTATTGATAATTTTTGCAGAAAAAACAAAGGAGATCTAGTACAATGTGTTGAACGCTTAGTAGAGAATAATGAACATTAAGTAATAGACAGAAGCTAAGGAGTGATAAAAAAATGGCATACTCAAATATATCGGGAAAAGAAAAAGAATCAAAAGATTACCCTAACGTGGGAATTGAAAAAGAGATTTATAAATCTCTTAAAAAACTTGTAGGAAAAAAGGATTGGATTCATATACAAAAAGCCTTCGGAATTGACAATTATTGGATTGATATATATTCTGATGGAAAAACGTATGAATATAATAACCCTATTGGGTTAAGTTCGATAGCAACCCAAATAAATTTTTCTAATTATATTAGAAAAATGAAGGGGTTTGACGTGGGGATCGAAGATATGAGAAATGGAATATATAAAATTAGGAGGATTTAAAAATGTTTAAATTTTTTATTAATGGGAATGAAATAGAAACAATTAGGCTAAATGTGAAAGATATTGAAGAAGCAATAGACATAGTGGAATATTTATATAACAATAACGAGCAGTTCTCTGTTATTACTACCAGAAAAAGAGAAAAAATATATTACTCTTTGGGGTTGGTCGGAGACGATTACGAGGCAAATATGAGAACATTTGAATTTGAGGAGATGATATAAATATGCAGCTTCCACAAATAGGACAAACTTTTGAAACTTCTTGGGGATTTGATCAAACCAACTTTGATTTTATAATGATAGTTGGATTTACCAAAAGCAAAAAATCAGCAATATGTCAAAGATGTTACTCTAAAGAGAATGAAGAGAAGTCAAATATGGTATATTCCGCTCTTCAACCCACTAAAAACGGGTTTGGTGACAAATTTAAGATGAAAATTCAAGAAAGATCTAATGGGGAAATTAGCTTAAGAGGTTCATATCCATTTTGCAATGACGGGAAAATGAATAGTAAGAGACTTGGTACCTTCTATCCGACGGAGGAAGGGAACGTATATATGGAAACTAATCCGCAATTCGGACATTAGGAGGAGGGAAAAAATGTGTAAATATTCAAAAGAAGTAGGAACACAGGATCTGAAATCCTACATATCTCATTTAAAATTGGCACAAGATTATATAGATAACGGGAACACTTTAGAAGCAAAAGAAATGATTGATACAGTCATAAGTTATTTAGAATCTGATTTAAAAGGTGATTAAAAATGTCTGATAGATTGTATAGAGATCTTCAAATAAGAAGAGAAAATTTTATTAAAGTAAGAGAAGGTTTAAAAAATGTAATGGCGACAGATAACTACGTAAGTCTAACAGATATATATTCATTGTTAAATTCTATTCATGATTTGTATCCAGGATTTGATATGGATAGAATAAAAAAAGATCATGATCTTAAGGATCTGGAAATTTTGGCTTATAGAATTTTATTAACGAGGTGATAAAATGTTATCTGAAGAGAGAAAAAGAGAATATCTAAGTTTTTTAGATATTAATGAAAAAAATATTATTGAATATATATCCGATAGTCATAAATTAGAGAAGTCTCTGGTAGGATGTGCAGCAAAATCATTAATATTAGTAAGAGAATATCTGGAAAATGTGAAAATTGTTCAAGAATTTCTTGAGGAATAAAAAGTAAAATATTTTTAATTCTAAGGATAAAATTGGTGATATTTATGGTATATAATTCCAAAGATCGAGCAAGAATGCTAGATTTAAAAGTATATGAGTTATTAACAGAATTGAATAAAAGAGGTAAAGATACAGCTACAGTTATTTGGATAGATAAAAAAGAATTAATTGATGTAGTTAAATCTAATTTTATTGGTGATTTTGAATATATCCTAGAAGAATTAAGGTTTATAAAAAAAATAGCAGAAACGTTTTATTTAAATTTAACTACAATTAAACATATAGAAGAATTGGAAGAATTAAATACAAAAGACTTCGATACAATTGTAAATAAATTTATGCCAATTAATTTTAGTGTAGAATTGCAGAGATTTTATACTGATAAGGAAGAAGAAATAAGAAATATGAAAAAGAATGAATTGGCTATAAAAATTATTAATAAAATGAAAAAAGAAGGGAGGATTTAAATGGACTTATTAAATGGACATTGGCAAAGGGAAGATTTTAAACAAATTATGAAAAAGAAGGAATGGGAAGAGATTTTATTAAAAAGAGGTTATCAAATTATATTCGCAGGAAATGTAAGAATTTTGAAGGCTAGAGCTTTAAGTTCTGGGGTAGTTGAAGTCTATAAGATGGATATAGATAAATCTGATAAAATTATATTTGGAAAAACTTTTAAATCCCATTAAATCTTTTTTATTTAACTTTTTTATTCTCCTATATAAGCTTTTTCCTCATCTTTAGAATGTCATATTTTTCTATTTTAACTTAAAATCGTATTACGATAAACATATTTTACTCTTTTGAGAATAAAATCGTTATCAGTAAAGGCTGTCTAAGATGCCTATAGCAATTTTATAATAATGATTACCTTACTCTGATATGTCTTTTTAATTCAAGAGTCTTATTTAAATCTTAGTGAATTGGTTAAGCTAATTATTATAAAATGGATTCATGCCAATATATAAACTGTTTGGTTGAATACACAAATTATTAAATTAAATTTATGATTAGTTTTAAACGTGTGATTATATCGCGATTTGACCGAGAAGGCTATTTTTAGACGTTTTAAGGCTATAATTCCTAAAAGGGTTTATTGTAACGACCGGTAAAATTGATTTTAAGATTTCGCGCCGTTTGAAGGCTTATAGATCAAAACCTGGACTCATAATGTATATATTTGTACATCAATACTATTAGTAAAAGCATTTTAAGGGAAAAGTATTTAAAGAGATAATGCCATAGTTAAGTAATAGTGAGGAGGAATAAGACAATGGAAAAATTTATTTATGCAATAGGATTAATATGTTTTGGGATGGGAATTGCAGCAATAAATTTAAATCCGAAGCTCGCGGTAATTAATATAGTTATTGGATCAATAATATTAGCATTAACTGAGGAGTGATAAAAGTATGAATGCAACCCAAGAGAAATTAAACGAATATTTGGTTAAAAACACGTTAATCGAACTTAAATTAGATGGTAGATCTTTAAAGACATATCCTAATTTAATCATTATAACCGTGTTTAAATTAGGTACTAGGAAAGTTAAGCTAATATCAAGTACATGTAATGAGAGCAGCGAAGGTATATCTTTGGATATCACTTTTTCTGATCAGAATACAAAGGGAGAAGAGAAAAATAATTTTAATCTTCTTCATTATGTATATAGCACGGCACAAATAAAAGAAGTTATTAGAGCTGTTAAAATTATTATTTGTATGACCCCAGTTAATTATTTTAAAAGGGAGTGACCTAAAGATGGACGTAGATGTTTCAAAAATAAGACCTGGCGACAAGATAGCTGTCAGCGGACAGTGGGAAATTACTTTAAAAGAGGTTCTAAAAATTACTCCGACAGGTAGAATTAAATTAATGAACGGAGATACTTATGATAAAAAGGGCCGTCTAATTGGCGAGCATTATTATCATAGTCATATTGTACCAATGGAGGCTTATGAAGCGGAGAAAAGAAGAAAAGAAGAAGATACAAAAAAAAGAGAGATTTTAAATAAAATTACAAATATTGGGACTAAATTGACAATAGATCAACTACAAAGAATATTAAAAATTTATGAGGAGTAAAAAGAAGAACTCTTTTTTTTATTTAATTTTAAAATAATAAAAAATTTATTAAAAATAATTAAAAAAATTTAAAAGAAAATATCTGCTAGGAGAGATTTTTCTCCTAGCTCTTTTATTTCAGAGACAAATATATCTCTGTTATCATATTGATCTATTTCTTCTTCATTCAATACCGTATTATTTAAAAATACGTATTGCCAATTTGCAGTTTCTATGCATGTAGAATTATAGACTCCCAAAATTGTATCTGTATAAATAGATTGGTCTACGGCTATGCATGTTTGACAGATTGCTATTACAGCAATTATATACAATATAGTTTTCATTTATATCTTCTCCAAACTATTTTTATTAACTAATCCTAAATTTATTCCATCTTTTGTATAAATATATGTTAGATTCCTCGTTGGACTTGATCCTTTATATACGAGATCTCCCTCTTTTAATAGCCCTTCTTGAACGCCCGAAGGTGGGCTTAGAATTTGGTCGAACGGAACCGGAACGTATTTAAATTTTTTTCTTGCCATTTAAATCACCTCCTCAATGTTTTCCCCTCGTACAATTTTCACAGCTAGGATATGTTTACAATATCCTAACCCCGAAAATTTAAAATCTTCGCAGGTGCAAGAATATACATTTCTTAATTCTTCGTCAGCTAAATTCCACAGTGCCATTAAGAGGTCATATTTTCTTTTTTCATTTTCCTGGGCGCTAGAAGTATTTCTTTCTGAGTCCATAAGATATGCAGCTTCCAATAGAAATCCATTCGGCACGGCTATATCCTTGTTTTGCAGTTTTTCCTCAATTGAAACTATGTGGGCTCTACCATCTCTGAATTGAGACTTTACGGCATAGACCTTATCTTCTTCAACTACCATTACATTTTTGGTTATCTCCTCCGCTCGGAGGAGCCTATCTCTGAAAACTTTTTCCATTTAAATTACTCCTATCTGAATTGCTCCTATCTGGATACTCATTCCTATTAGTACTAAAATTATTCCGAAAGCTATCCCTATTTTTATTACTATCTCCCAAAAATGCTCAAATTGGTCCGTTTCCCAAAATGTCCAACTATTAGATTTCATTTCGTCTCATCTCTAATACATACTAGGCATTATCAGCTTATAAGCTTTGCGGTCTTAATGTATAATTTTAGATCATTGATGTATAAATTTGAGTATTGCTATGTTCAAATTAGTACATTCAAATCTCTATCGCGCACAAATTCCAGGATTCTCTCGCGAATGTATAAATTAGTACATTATTGTTATTAGAAAGATCATTTCACCCGATAACTTTATAAAGAGATAATGACATAATACATATTACTGAAAAGGAAGGTGACTAATAAAATGGACCAAAAAAAAGTTGAAGCTATGAATTATATGAAAAACATGATCTGCTTTGGATTGGTAGTATTTATTATATGCGTAACGTTTGCAGTAGCTATGATTGAAATCTTCGGGTAAGGAGCTGATAAAAATGTATGAAGGAATAAAGATAATATGGTTAAGCTTTATCGGAATAGGATTAGCCTCATTTACTTTCCCTTGGTATTCTTGGATTAATACCACGGGAGTATTTATATTTGTGGCCTTGATGGCTTTGGGATTGATATATGATATAATTAGGAGCTGATAAAAATGTATAAAGAATATGAGAATTTAGAGTTAGAAAAACAAATTGGACAAGAAGAGCAAAAAGAGACATCTGAAGAAGCAGGACCTGTATTTATATTAGTAATATTATTTATCTACATGTATCTTTTTTGGTTATTTTGGTTATTAGGAGTGATTTAAAAATGGAAAAATCTTTATTAAATTCGATCAAGAATGTACATGAAAATGTGTTGATGTATAGAATTGAATTAAATAAAAATGATTTAATTCAATTATTGGATCAATCAAATGGATATAATAATTTTGATCCAATAAAAATAAAAGAGTTCGTGGAGAAGGTAGATAAGAAATTTCATGAATTATATAAAGATAGATTCTTCTCTATCAGATTTATATTTGGTAGAGAATATTCACCTGTGCTATATATAAAAGTGAATACAATTAATAGGGATTTAAAATCTTTATATAATTCAATCAATCAATTGAAAAGAAAAATTGATTGTAATGAATTTAATATTAGAGAAGATATTTATGGAGACTGTGAGATAAGAATTTGGTGGGATTAAGAGAAAAATTTATTTTTTTTATTTATTTTTTTAAATTTAAAAAAAACAAAATTATTTAAAGCCATCCTTTTTTAACCACATAACTCATAATTAATTTTCCCAAAACAAATCCTAAGGCCATCAAAAAGAATATTGCTATCATCTTATTCCACCTTCAAATACAATATAGGCGTGGTGAGGTTAAATACTTTTCGATAAAAGACGTAGGTCAATGTACTAAGATAGACATTTCTAAGAAAAATTAGAGAAAAAAAAAGTTATTTAGCCCTCATGACGCGAAGGCTAATATTTTCCGTCGTCTAAAGACCAACGGCTCAACCTATAATAATAATTGGCGTATTCTCTCCATGCTTTTTGTTCCTTTTCGTTTAATTCAACGTATTGTTTCCATTGAATAGAACATTTATTCATATCTCCTTTATACAATTTGTAGTAATAATTTTGGTCTTCTAGGGATAGAATAACCGCAATAGTTTTAATTTTATTGTAGGTTACTCTATTTAATTCTCTTTTTAATTTATTTCGTTCTTGTTTCAATTCCAGGATTCTATCTTCTTGAAGTTCTAATAGAACTACTTTAGTCCTATAATCTTTTTCATAGCGCATTAATAGGCTTTTATCATTTTCCAGCCTTCCGTTTTTATCCTTCAATTCCTTGTTTTCTTCTGTCGTTTCATAAAATTGTTGGATCATCTCTTCTACTAATGCCTTTTCTTGAATTATTTTTTTGTTCAACATTTATAACACCTTCTTCTTTCCATCGATGAATACTACTCTACTCTTATCGTTTTCTCTTTGATGCTGCCATAATTTAGCTTTTCGGCTGAATTTACCTAATTTTTTCATTATTTTACCACCATTGATAATAAAAAATATACTGTAAAAAAAATAGTTATTCCGCCTATGACAAACCAATCGCCAAATGTCCAACTATTAGATTTCATTAAGGCATCACCCCAAAAATTAATATTTCTACAGCAATGCCTAACAGAAATAATATAGTTATCATTTCGATCTTATCCATTTTATCTCATCTCCGATACATACTAGGCATTATCAGTTTATAAGCTTTACGGTCTTAATGTATAATTTTAGATCATTGATGTACTATTTTGAACATTATAATGCTCAAAATCAAGCATTCAAATCTCCATCGCGCGGCGTGGATCGCGAAGGCTTAAATTTGAAGGGATTAATGAGCAAATAAGTACATTATTGTTATTAGAAAGATCATTTTAACCGATAACCTTATAAAGAGATAATGACATAATACATATTACTGAAAAGGAAGGTGACTAATAAAATGAATCAAGAAGAAAAAGAAGCTATGATTTATATGAAAAATGTGATCAGCTTCGGATTGGTAGTATGTATTATATGCTTAACATTTGCAATAACCATGATTGAAATCTTCGGAAGGTGACTAATAAAATGAATCAAGAAAATGCAGTAATTGTTTTTGTGTTAGTGTTGGCGTTAGTGGTTACGGGCGTTGTGTGGGCGATAACAGAAATATGGATGTGAGAAAATGGCCGATAAAGTCCACACTGGAAAATGTTTAATTTAAAACTCTTTTATTATATTATATCTTATCTCATATCTTCTTACTCTTCTTATGTTCTTCTCTCTTTATCCTCTCCCTCATCGTAAGCCTTTGTTATAGCCTCATCGCCGAAGGCTAACAGGTCTTATGTCTTATTAGTCTCTCCTCCTTATGCTCTGGTCTTTAATCTTATTATATATCTTTTATATTTTATTACTTTTATTTAATACTTATTTGTTATTTTTTTATTTTATATTTTTATTATATATTATTTCTAATACTTATATGTTTATATATAAGTTATATATAGTTATGTTTTATATATACACATAATATATTATTTATATAAAATTTTATTAGAATTATTTTTATAAATTAATTTTATATTAATATAAGTAATATGTTATAGTTAGTCTTATATGTTTATATTTCATATACTTATCTTTATATGTTATTTTATTTAATAGTTATAATTATATTTTATATAATTAGATTAAGATAATTTTATTAATTAATTTTAATATCTTCAATAAATAATTATAATTATAATTTAATTAATTAAATGATGTTAATTAAATATTTGCGGTGTTGTGATTATAATTATATTTTGTTAAATTATATTTAGATATTTTTTTAAATAAAATTTTAATTAGATAATTTATATTTATTAATTAGTTATTTAATTTTATTATTTATTAGTTAATTATTTAATTGATATGTTTTATTAAATTAAATTTAAATAAATTAAATTTTAATTAGTCTTTTATATTATTTAATTATATAAAAGAAATTTTATGGGAGGGGGTACATAAAAATAAAATGCGCCCTCTCCTAGCGTTTACGAGTTTTATATCAATTTTCTAAATTTAAACTTTTTCGATATCAGTGGATTTATTAGGTTTTCACTTTAATTTTTTTTTCTTCATTTTATTACAACAGGCAATTACTTTATCTAAAGGTTTTTCATATTCGGCCCATTTGTTTAGAGTTTTTTCCACATTTACTATAGTAATATTAATTTTTTCGTTAATAACTTCT
>JBAZTV010000007.1:0-13862 GCA_041661765.1 Candidatus Shapirobacteria bacterium
CCGAGGCAGGGCGAATCCAAAACCCCAGACAAATTGTTTCGCCCTGCCGAGTCCATTTTATTAGTTTTAATCATTTGGATTTTGCTCGAAATAGTTTCGAACTTTGTCCAACAAACACCGCATTAAATCGGAATTCAAATTTCCGCAAAAAATATGGTCGGCGCAAAGCGCCGTCTGTTCTGAATTCCCCCCAAAAAATCCTGAATCTGAAAGGATTCGCCACGCTCCGCGTGGCTCCTCGTTTGCCAATACAATTATGAATAATCAAACCAAAAAGTTTTTCATTTATACTCGCAAGTCTACGGACGACAAAGACAGACAAGTCCGCAGTATTTCTGACCAGTTAGCTGAACTGAAAGAGTTAGCGTTAAAAGAACAACTGGAAGTGGTGGATGTCTTTGTCGAAAAGCAAACCGCCAAAATACCAGGTCGCCCTGTGTTTAATGAAATGATGTTGAGAATGGAAGCGGGCGAAGCGTCTGGTATTTTGGCGTGGCATCCCGATAGACTTGCGAGAAACTCGGTAGATGGAGGAAAAATCATCTACCTCGTTGATACTGGCGTAATCATGGAAATGAAATTCCCAACTTTTTGGTTTGATCCGACACCGCAAGGCAAGTTCATGCTTTCAATCGCTTTTTCGCAATCCAAGTATTATGTTGATAATTTGAGCGAAAATATAAAACGAGGTCATCGCAACAAAGTGAAAGACGGAATATGGCCTCAAATGGCTCCGCTCGGATATATAAATAAAAATAGAATGATTATTCCCGATGAAAATATCGCACCTTTAATCAAGAAAACATTTGAGGCATATTCGTCTGGGTCTTTCACTTTGCGACAACTCCGCGACAAATTTAACGAACTTGGATTGAAGCGAAAAAGCGGAAAGGAACTTGCGGTGTCGAATTATCAAAAACTTTTGAAAAATCCGATTTACACAGGTTTGATGTTGTATAACGGTGAAATTCACGAGGGCAAGCACGAACCGATTATCACAAAGAAACTTTTTGATTCTGTTCAGGAAGTGATGATGAGAAAATCTAAACCGCATAGTAAAGGATTGAAACCATTTTTGTATAGAGGATTTTTCCGTTGCGGAGAATGTGACTGTTTCATTACCACCGAAACACAAAAAGGTCATAACTATTTGCGGTGTACCAAACGGAAAAATCCTTGCTCACAAAAATATACTCGTGAGGAAATCATCACTTCCGAAATTCAAAAGGAAATCAAAAAAGTTTCTTTGCCAGACGATTGGGCTAAATGGATGTTAGTGGAAAATGAAAAGGACAAATTGGTGGAAGCCCAATCGTCTACACTTTTTGCGGATTCAACAAAAGCCGATATTTTTCTTTTGGATTCCAAGGTTGAGAAGCTGATGAACGCTTATCTTGAAAACGCACTTTCGCTAGACGAGTATCGAGATATGAAAAACAAGCTTGTGAACGAAAAACAGCTTCTCAAGGAGAAATTATCGGCTTTTGAGCAAAAAGCGAATAATCGGTTCGAACTTACCGAAAAGTTTTTGAAATACAATATAGAATTGGCAAACGAGGGAATAAATGAAGAGAAACTTCATTTATTCAAAAAAGTCGGTTCGAACTTTATTATTGAAGCTCGAACCGTACTTTTTGAGCCACGCGGAGCGTGGCGAATCCTTTCAGATTCAGGATTTTTTGGGGGGAATTCAGAACAGACGGCGCTTTGCGCCGACCATATTTTTTGCGGAAATTTGAATTCCGATTTAATGCGGAGACGGCGAGATTCGAACTCGCGAGGGGTTTTGAAGCCCCTGCCTCTTTAGCAATTTGCCCCGCCTTGGCGTGGTAGAGTATTTCAAACCACAGAAGTAAAAAATCAAGGAAGGAAATAAAAACTATAATTATTTCTTTAAAATAAACTTATTAACTACAAAAGCAAAAATTAATGAAATCAAATAAGCTATTATTATAGCTAATATAAATCCAATAATTGGAAATAAAATAAAAAAAGTTAAAGCAAAAAGAACGTTACTGGCAGTTCCATAAGGTATTGTTCTAGCAACAGATGAAGCAAATTCAATACCGTGCTTTCTTTCTAAAATAAAAAAGGAAGAAAGAGTTACAACTGGAAAATTTGCAAACATTAACCCCCAAAACGGACCTAATATTTTTCCAAGAAATATTATAAACATAATAAATCCCCCAACAAAAATAATTCTAAACAAAAATTCCTTTCTAGTTAAAATAAATTTATCTAGCTTTTTATGAGGAAATTTACTTAACCAAAAAATTGCTAAACTTAAAAATATAACGGCCAAAACTAAAGATATCCAAATATTTTTTAAAGAGAAAAATACTAAAGGAAAAGATAAAATAAACCAAGAACAAAAAGCAATAATAAAAGCAATTATTTTATTAAATTTATAAAAATAAATAAGTACTACAAGAAAAATAGAAGTTGCTCCAAGTATTGCTGGAACAATTGGCACAGCAGACGCAGCAATCTGAGAACTTTGAGTCCAAGCTAAAAAAATTAAACTTATTAAAAAAGTTGATGGCATACCAATAAGAATTCCACCAATTTTTGATCCAAATTTTTCGGAAACCCAAATTGTAAAAGCAATATAAGATCCTCCAACAAAAAATGACAATATTAACTTAATTAAAAATAATTTATCCATAATTTTGGCGGAGACGGCGAGATTCGAACTCGCGAGGGGTTTTGAAGCCCCTGCCTCTTTAGCAAAGAGGTACGTTAGACCACTCTGACACGTCTCCATTTATTATTTTAAAACTATTCTAGAGTACGTTAGACCACTCTCCGCAATATGCGGAGCAAGCTAGCCACGTCTCCATTTCTTCTTTGTTCTATTTCTCAATTACTTTAGCATGTTTCTAATTTTTTTCCATTATTCTTTAAACTTGCTATAATATATCTATGCTAACAGAAGAAGAAATAAAATTAATGAAAGAAGAAAATGAGAGACTTTTAAATCTTTCATCAGTTAAATCTGACATGGTTTCAATTAGCGCACATCAAATACGCACTGCTCTTTCTGCCCAAAAATGGATTATCAAAATGTTTATTGATGGAGATCTTGGAAAATTAAGTGCTGAACAAGAAAATTTAATGCATAAAGCTTATGAAAGTAATGAAAGAGCAATAAGTATTGTGAGTGAACTTCTATTGGCTAATAAAACAGAAAATGTTACTGAAAAACAATATGCATTTGCTGAAGTTGATTTAGCTGAATTAATTGATGGTTCTATTTTCGATTTTTCAGGAGAAACTCATTCTAAAGGAATAGAAATAATTTTTCTGACACCAAAAACAAAACCGCCATTAGTTCGTGGTGATAAAGAAAAATTACGAGTAGTTTTTCAAAATATTTTGGAAAATGCTATCAAATACAGTAATGCTCATGGAAAAATATTTATAACTTTAACTGAAAAAGATGGTTTTATAGAAACATCAGTAAAAGATACAGGAATAGGTATTTCAGAAGATGGAAAAAAGAAAATTTTTGAAAAATTTTATCGTGATCCGGGAGCTCAAAAAAAAGCTGTAATAGGTTCAGGAATTGGATTATTTACAATTAAAAAAATTGTTGAAACTCATGGTGGAAAAATATGGTTTGACAGTATAGATGGAGATGGTACAACCTTTTTCTTCACAATCCCCATTTATAAATAAAAATATTGCACTTGTTTTTAGTAGTAGTATAATTAACATATGTCAAAAACAATATTAATAATAGAAGATGATAATTTTCTTCAAGGTCTTGAGGCAACAAAACTTAAGAAAGAAGGATATGAAATTTTAACAGCATCAAATAGTGTAGAAGCATTTAAAATAATAGATGGAAAAGTTAAGTTTGATTTAATCTTATTGGATCTTTTACTTCCCGAAGTAGATGGTTTTATGATTTTAGAAAAAATAAGACAAAATAAAGAATTTCTAACTATTCCTGTAATTGTTTTTTCAAATCTTTCCGAAGAAAAAGATATAAAGCGAGCAACAAAACTTGGCATTAGCGAATTTATGATAAAATCAAATTTTACTTTAGATGAATTAGCCAAGAAAGTAAAAGAATTGATCGGGTCTTAAATGAATCTTAGCGATAAGCTTGAAATAAAATTTCGTCTTGATGCAAATCAAAAAAAAGCTCTACATAAATTGAGTATTTTTTCTGTAAGTGATTTACTTTTTTATTTTCCTATAAGATATTCAGATATAAGCACAGTAAAACTAATTTCAGAATTAGTTCCTGGAGAAATTGCCACAATTTACGGTAAAATTTCAAAATTAAAAACTAAAAAAGGTTTTCGTTCAAAAATTCCAATGGGCGAAGGAGAAATTGAAGATCTCTCTGGAAAAATAAAAATAACTTGGTTTCATCAAGCATATCTTGCAAAAATAATTCATGAAGGAGATACAGTAAAACTAACCGGAAAAATTACTCAAGGAAAAAATGGAATTTATTTAGCAAATCCAGAATTTGAAAAAACACCTAATATGCCAATAGATTCCCATGATACATTGTTTTATAAAAATGGTCAGGAAAATACTGGATTCTCCTTCCCTATTTATCGTGAAACTCGTGGAATTACTTCAAAGTGGATTTATCATGCTATTGAAAAAATATTAAAAGACAAAACATTAGATAACATTGAAGATTATATTCCAACTGATATTTTAAAAAAATATAATTTGCCAAGTTTAAAAACAGCATTAATTTGGATTCACAAACCAAAAAATAAACAAGATGCAGAAATAGCACGAAAAAGATTTGCTTTTGAAGAAGTTTTTTGTATTCAATTAGAAAGACAACATGACAAATTAGAATACAAAAAAAATAAAGCTTTTCAAATTTCAAAAGAAGATAAAGAAGTAGAAAATTTTTTAAATAGATTTCCTTTTGATCCAACAGAATCACAAATTAAATCTATTGAAACAGCGTTAGAAGATATGAGTAAAACTTATCCAATGTCTAGATTACTCGAAGGTGACGTCGGCTCTGGAAAAACTGCCGTAGCTGCAACTGCTGCTTATGTAGTTGTAAAACAAAGACCAAAAGGTCAGAATTTTGGGAATTTGCAAGTGGCATATATGGCGCCAACAGAAATTTTAGCATCACAACATTTTGAATCTTTTATTCAGTATTTTAAACATTTGCCGATTAATATCGGATTAATTACCGGTTCCGGCTGTCGTAAATTTCCATCCAAAGTAAATCCAGAAAGATGGACTGATATTTCACGAGCACAACTTTTAAAATGGACAGCCAATGGCGAAATGCCAATTTTAATTGGAACTCACGCTTTAATTCAAAAAACTGTAAAATTTAAAAATTTAGCTTTTGTGGTAATAGACGAACAACATAGATTCGGCACAAATCAAAGAAGAAAATTAGTTAGAAAAGACGGAATTGCACCACATCTATTATCAATGACTGCAACACCAATCCCCCGCACTTTAGCTCTCACAATTTACGGCGATTTGGATTTGTCTTTATTAGATCAAATGCCAACAGGTAGAAAACAAATCATCACAGAAATTATCACGCCAGATAATAGAAATAAAACATATGAAGAAATTAGAAAAGAATTAAAATCAGGCAGACAACTTTATGTAATTTGTCCAAGAATTGATGAACCAGATCCTGAAAAAGAAATGGCTGTTCAAGCAAAGTCTGCAATTGCTGAAGCAAAAAGATTAAAAAAAGAAATTTTTCCTGAATACGAAATTGGCGTTTTGCATTCTAAAATGAATAAATTAAAAAAAGAAAAAGTTATGAAAGATTTCACTGACGGCAAAATAAATATTCTCTGCGCAACTTCTGTTGTGGAAGTTGGTGTAAATGTTCCAAATGCAACTGTGATAATAATAGAAGGCGCAGAAAGATTTGGACTTGCGCAATTACATCAGTTCAGAGGCCGTGTAATTAGAAGCAATCATCAAGCTTATTGTTATGTTTTTGCGGATGCTAAAACAGATAAAACTATTCAAAGATTAAAAGCTTTAAAAACTGCTAAAAATGGTTTTGAATTGGCAGAATTGGACTTAACTTTACGAGGCGCTGGTGAATTGTCTGGCACCAAACAATGGGGAATTTCAGATTTAGGAATGGAAGCAATTAAAAATTTGAAAATGGTAGAAGCCGCACGAACAGAAGCTATCCGTTTAATCGAAGAAGATCCAGAACTCAAAAACTATCCCCTACTAAAACAGAAAGTGAAAGAAAAAGCCGGCGAGTTTCATTTTGAGTAAATTATTTAAAATATTCTGCTACTTGATTTGCTTTAATTATATTAACATCGGGATAACGTTTTTTTAATTCTTCAACTAATGGATAATATCTCGTATTAATAACAATAGCCCCAATATCAATCTTGTGGCCTAAAAACTCGTTGTTTAAATTAACTTTTTGAACCTTACCTTTATCATCTAAAACAAAAGGATTCTGGTCTCTCTTTGAAACAATAAGAAAATCAGCTTCATCCCAAGGAACAAACATTGAACCATATTCTCCAAAAGTTCCTTTTAATGATTTATTAGCCATAATATTTAATGTAGCTGAAAGAGGATCTCTTCCCCTATGGACAACCCCATGTGCTAAATATTTTTTTTTGATTTCTAAAGGAATTTTTCCAATAAAATATTTAATTGCTTCTTCAGGAACAATTGAATCCTCGTTAAGTTTTTCCAGTTGCTCATCTAAGTCTTTTTCATATTTTTTTTCAAGTTCTTCTGCTTCCTTTAAACTATCAAGGAATGACACTAAGGATTTTTCTTGTAAATTCTCTTTTGTGTCCTTTTTTTCTTTAATCTTTAATCGAATATTTTTTAAAAAATCATTATCTGACATAATAAATTTGATTATAAATTATTAAATAAACTTTTTAATTGTCCGCCCTCTAGGACTCGAACCTAGGACCTGGCGCGTATAAGGCGCTCGCTCTACCAACTGAGCTAAGGGCGGAAATAACTATATTCTTTTCTTTAAATATAACCTACCAAATCCTGTTTTCAAAGTCTTTTCTCCCACAATAGCTTTCCTCTCATTATTACAAGCTTCATAATAGACTAATTCTAATGGTCGTCTATCTTTTGTTGATTTTACTAACCCTTTTTGATGTTCTAACAATCTCTTTTTTAAATCATAAGAAAATTCAATATATAACTCATTATCCTTTTTACTTTTCAAAACATAAGTGTAAAACATATTTATACTCTAACAAACTGAGCCCCGCCTGCATCAGCTATGCTGAAAGCATTGCGGGCAGGTAAGGGCGGTTATTTTAACACTAAACTATCTTCTCTATTTCCAGCTTCTTCGGTATTATCCCATGGGCAATAATTATTTTTTCGAACTCTTCTTGCTCTAATGTCTCAACTTCGATTAATTTTTTTGTTATCGCTTCCAGTGCTTTTTTGTTTTCTTTCAAAACTTTTTCCGCTGTTTTTATTCCATCATTAATAATTCTTGAAACTTCAGAATCTATTTTTGTTGAAACAGTTTCAGAATATTCTTTTTCTTCTACTACTCCCCATTGAGGTCTACCACCTTCATCAACTAAAGCAATCGGGCCAATTAAATCTGACATTCCAAAACGAGTTACCATTGCTCGAGCTAAACCTGTAGCAACTTGCAAATCACTTGATGGTCCAGTAGTAATATCACCAAAAATCATTTTCTCTGCAACATAGCCACCAAGAGACATAGCAATATCGTCAATAAATTCTTTTTTAGATTGCAATCGTCTTTCTTCGAGTGGAAGTTTTAAGGTATAACCTCCTGCTCTTCCGCGAGCAACAATAGAAACTTTATGAACTGGATCAGCATTTGGCAAAACAGAAGCCACCAAAGCATGGCCAGCTTCATGATAAGCAGTAATTTCTTTTTCTTTTTTAGAAAGTAAATGACTTTTTCTTTCAGGACCCAACATTACTTTTTCAATAGCACGAATTAAATCAAATTGAAAAACTTTTTTACGATTTTCGCGAGCTGCTAAAATTGCCCCTTCATTCATAAGAGAAAATAAATCCGCTCCTGAAAATCCCGGCGTTCTTTCTGCAATTAATTTTAAATTAATATCTTCAGCTAAAGGTTTTTTTAAAGAATGTATTTTTAAAATTTCTTCACGATCAGCACGATCTGGTAAATCTAAAAGAACTTTTCGATCAAAACGACCAGGGCGAATTAAAGCCGGATCAAGAACATCTGGTCTATTTGTTGCTGCCATAACGATCACTTTATCATTTGGCTCAAAACCATCCATTTCAACCAAAATTTGATTTAAGGTTTGTTCTCTTTCATCATTCCCTCCTCCAAAACCTCCTCCGCGAGTTCGCCCAATTGCATCTATTTCATCAACAAATATTATTGCTGGCGCTGCCTTTTTAGCCATTTTAAAAAGATCACGAACACGGGATGCTCCAACTCCAACAAACATTTCAACGAATTCAGAACCAGACAAATGGAAAAATGGTACTGATGCTTCTCCTGCTACTGCTCGAGCCAATAAAGTTTTTCCAGTTCCTGGAGCACCAGTTAAAATTACCCCTTTTGGAATTCTTGCCCCAATATCCAAAAACTTTTTCGGACTTTTCAAAAAATCTACGATTTCTTTTAATTCTTCTTTTGCTTCTTTGCATCCAGCAACATCTTTAAATGTCACTTTATTATTCGTATCATTCGGATCTGTAATTCTTGCTTTAGATTGACTAAAAGAAAAAGCTTGCATACCTGCTCCTTTGACTTGGCGCGATAAATACCAAAAGAAAAAAATTATAAATAAAACTGGCAAAAGAAATGGCAAAACATTTCCTAACCAAAACAAAAAACCACTATCATTTTTTACTTCTATGCTTGTTGTCGCTAATGATTCAGGTTTTACGCCGTAATTAAAAAGTGTTTGAGATAAAGAAGATTCAATTTCTTTTTTAGATTTTTTAATTTCATCATTATTATAAGTAATGGTAAGTTTTTCTCCTTCCACTAAAATCTTTTTTACTTCTCCTACAGAAACACTTTTAGCTAAATCAGAAATAGAAATTTCAGCTACACTTTTAGTTGAATTTCCAGAAACAACCAAATAAAGTGCCGTAATAAGCATAAATATTAAAAGAGTTCCTGCAATACTACCGGAAAATTTATTTTCCTTTTTTGGCTTCCCTTTTGGGGTTAAATTTTTAGGATTAAATTGATTAAAATTCATTGATAAAATATAGCATAAAAATCTGATAATTAAAAGACTCAAAAAATATGCTAATATTAAACTATGGCAAGTTATGCAGAAAACAGAAAAGCATATTTTAACTACGAAATCCTAGAAAAATACGAAACTGGTATTGAACTTTTGGGGACCGAAGTTAAATCAATTCGAAACAGTCAAATTTCACTTGATGGGGCTTTTGTTCTTGTTCGTGGAGGTGAAGCTTTTTTGATAAATGCAAATATTCAACCTTATCAACCAAAAAATGCTCCACAAAATTATGATCCTCTAAGAAATCGAAAATTACTTTTAACTAAAAAAGAAATTGCTGAGCTTGCCAGTAGTGAAAAAAATAAAAGTTTGACAATTATTCCAATTTCAGTGTATAATAAAAATAGAAAAATTAAAGTAACTATTGCTTTAGTGAAAGGAAAAAAGAAATTTGATAAACGTGAAAGTATTAAAAAAAGAGATACTGAGCGAGAAGTAAGACGCACTTTGAAAAATTAGCACCCCCTCTTTGATTCTCCCCCTTATTAAGGGGGAGTTTGAGGGACAAAAGAAATATTAATTTCTTTTACAATATTTGGGGATGAAAGGCATAGACAGTTGGCCTTTTGTTATTGATGCATACCGAGCATGAACATAATCTCGTAAAAATTTGTTCAAATGTTAATTGCAAAATTGACTTCTAAAGTAAAAGCTCTTTCTCCATACTTCGGTATGAAGGATTTCGCTTTTGCTCCAGCATACGCGTAAGCTAAGCTGGTGTCTCACTTATAGACTTCCGATATATAAGTTGAGGCATAATATTATCGGGATAGGAAAAAGAATTTCTCGACTTTTTTCCAAAACATAGAGAATCGATTGAAAAATATTTCGTTCGCTTAATAGTTTTTCAATTTAAACAAATAAGCAAACTAAGTATGTAGACTTCCTTACAATAACCTTCTGCACGGGGATTCAATTTCCCCCATCTCCACCACTTCGCCTCATTTCGCTACGCTTCATTTAGCTTCGCGGTGCAGGCACATTAAAACCACTTTTGTAATTTACATTTGCGAAGTGGTGTCCCGCAAAGCTTTAGCGACGTGGGACTTTGTTATATAATTACAAATATGTATTATACTTACATTTTAAAAAGTTCTATTGATGAAACCAAATATATCGGTCACACTTCTGATTTAAAAAAACGACTAAAGGACCACAATCAACATCAGTCAAAATACACATCCACAAAAGCACCGTATACTTTAATTTGGTATTGTGCATTTTTAACTAAAGACAAAGCAGTGGCTTTCGAAAAATATTTAAAAAGTTCTTCTGGCTTTGCTTTTGCAAACAAAAGATTAATTTGAGCATTTACAACTAAATCTAAATATGTTAATTTAAAAGAAATGATAGTTTTTTGACAGTGAGTTTTTGGTGACTATAGGAGGTTTTTAAGTCTTTTGTAGCCACCAAAAACCAGAATATTATGAAAACAAGAAAGGAACAACTAAAAATCAACGAAGCCGTTTACGGGGCATTTTATCGTGTTACACGAGGATTTTTACCAAAAGAACTACAAGCAGAGTCCAATGTTTCAGGTAAATATTTTAATTTGTTTCAAATAAAGGAGCAAATGGAAAAAAATACCGACTGGGGTCAAAATTTTACTAACATGCTTATTAAGCACACCGTTTCCGTTCTTCTTGGAAACACAAAAACACAAGTAGCAATTGGGCTTGCTCTGGCTTTTATTGTAGGGGACAGTATTTTTGACATAACAGTAGCAGGAAAGGTAAAACAACTGGTAGAAGAAACAAAAAAATTAAATACAAATAATAAAATACAGGAGGCATAGTAAGGACTTAGTCAATAATTTCAGGGCCACAGAAAGAAGCCACAGGCTTGATTTCTGTGGCCTCTTTCTATTTCACTTACCTATTCAATACTCTTATTGTGTCCACAAAAAATTATTCTTTTTTATTTAATACTTTATATAAAGTTCCTGTAAAAATAAGAATAACAATTCCTATTAAAATAAGAATAACAGGATGTTCTCTAAAAAATTTAGAATCATCTAAAATAAACTTTAAACCGTCTAAAATAGCAGCCATTCCAAAAGTTACCAGAAAAGCAAACAAAAGTGGATAGCGTCGCCAAACTGGTCTAGTATGCTTCGCTGCTACTTTATTAAACTCTTTAATTATCCCCTCAACTTCTTCTATCGGATTTTTTGCTCTCATATTTTTATTATAACATTTTAATTTTTAATTTTTATATTTGAATGATATCATATAAACAATGCTAGAAAAACGTAAATTAAATGTTTCTGGATTAAGAGGTGTTTGGGGAAATACTTTAACAAAAAAAGTAATAATTAAATATTGCCGAGCTTTTGTTCTTTTTACTAAAGAAGATTCAGAAAAACCTGCCCGCAATGCTTTCAGCATAGCTGATGCAGGCGGGGAAAACCCAACTATTCTAGTCGGCAGAGATGGTCGTGAAAGTGGGCCAGAAATAAAAAAAATAATTATAAAAGAATTAGAAAATTTAAAAGTAAATGTAATAGATGGAGATATTTTACCAACTCCAACTGTTCTATTTTCTGTTAGAAATCACAAATATGATGGAGGAATAATTATCACAGCTTCTCACAACCCAATAGAATATAATGGTTTAAAATTTGTGAACAAAGAAGCTTTTTTTGCTACAGACGAAGAAATTGAAAAAATAAATAAATATTATGAACATTCCTAATTTTACAAAAGAACATGCTGATAAAATTCTTGCGAATGTTAATGTAACGGCCATTCGTGCTAGAAAATTTAAAGTTGCAGTTGATATGATCAATGCTTCTGCTTGCGTAATGGATCCATATCTTTTTGAACAACTTGGAGTAGAATTAATTCCTTTAAATAATATTCCCGATGGGAAATTTAATCATAAACCAGAACCACTGCCGGAAAATCTCATAGAGATTGGAAATTTAGTCAAAGAATCAAAAGCAGATTTGGGTTTTGCTCACGATCCAGATGCTGATAGATTAATTTTAATAAATGAAAATGGAGAAGTATTAGCGACAGAATATACTTTAGTTTTAACAGTAGAAAATATTTTATCCAAAAATCCCGGTAAAAATATTATAATCAATTTATCTACTTCTCAAATGAGCGCTGACATAGCCAAAAAATATGGAAGCAAATGTATTCACACAGAAGTTAGCGAACCGTGCGTAGTAAAAGGAATAATTTCTAATAATGCAATTATCGGAGGCGAAGGAAATGGTGGAGTCATCTACCCTACTATAAATTTTGCTCGTGATAGTTTTGTTGGCATAGCTTTAATTCTGGAACTTTTGGCAGAAAGAAATAAAACAATAAGTGAAATAATTTCTACTTTTCCAAAATATTTTATGAAAAAAGAAAAATGGTCCATAGTAGATAAAAATTTAAAAGAAATTATTTTAAATTTAAAAAATCATTTTCCAGAAGCAAAAACTATTGAAATCGACGGTATTCGTCTTGATTTTCCAGATAATTCTTGGCTCCATTTGCATCCTTCAAATACTGAACCAATCGTCCGCCTTTTTGGTGAAGCTAAAACGCAAGAAAGAATTGATTCATTGTTTGAGGAAGCAAAAAAATTATTTTAATTTAATTTTCGCAAGGACTCCCCTTACGAGGTTTTTTATTTTTTTTCAAGAAGAAAATAGTATTCATCTAAACTTTTTTTTGAGCCTGAATATAATTTATTAAAATCTGACAATTCGATAGATTTATTATAGGCACTATCATAGCCCGTAAAAATACCACCCCTTTTTACTACTCTGGTAATTTCTTTTTCAAGTTTTCCCCAATATTGATGATCTCTTATTATGGTTTGATCAATTCCATTCATTATTATATGAACCGAATTGTCTGGTAATTTAGAAAGAAATGTGAGCATATCACTTTCAATATAATCTATGCCATAGTGATGTTCTTTTTTGGCAAGATTTTCTTTTTTAACTGCTTCAAGATTTGGGAAATTATTATCAACACCAATGTATTCTTTTATATTAAATTTATCTAAAGAACAAAGAACATAATCACAAAATCCACAACCAAGATCTATCACTGTTTCGTTTGTAAGTTTTTTAGCAAGAATTTTTTGAACCTCTGGTCTCTTTTCACAGATGTATTGAAACTGCTTAGAATAAGGTTCTCTACAAAAAGGATTATGTGGAAGCTCAGGTAAATTTCGAACAAAATTTTCAATTTCTTTTATTTTTATCTGTCTCTCGAGACTTGGATTATTAACTTTTTCTAAAATAGATTGATTTTGGGGAATCAAATTATTTTCGTTAAACTTTACCATAAACTTATTATAACATAAGCTCTTATTTGTTTTAGAGAATGTTTCAACTTGCGAAAATCAACAAGTTGTGCTAAACTCCCTTAAGTTAAAGTATTATTTTATATCAATTGCGTGAAAGAATAAACAACCAAATAAGAGCTAGCGAATTAAGGGTTATTGATAGCGAAAACCAAAATCTCGGAGTTTTAAGCATAAAAGATGCCTTAGAACTTGCTCAAAGCAAGGGTTTAGATCTTATTGAAATATCACCTAATGCAAAACCGCCAGTTGCAAAAATAATGGAGTTTGGAAAATATCAGTATGAAATAAGTAAAA
>JBAZTV010000008.1:0-3395 GCA_041661765.1 Candidatus Shapirobacteria bacterium
AGCAAATATTAAAGGAAATAACTGGTTAAAATTGAATGGTTATAACCTAAGAGATTATAGATTTGAATTACTAGCAGCTCCAGTTGCTCCAAGAAATGCAGAAATTGAAGCAAAAATTATGACTTCCAAATCTTTGTTAGGAGTTGTTAAGCCTGCCGAGATGAGGAACTGGTTAAACTCTTCTGTGCAGGGTTTAAAACTAGAAGACTTGGAAGAAGAAGAATTACAGGATATGCAATTAAATACTCCTGATTCTATAAATAAAAATAAAACCTTAACTCAGGTAGTTAATGGTGATAAAGATTTAGAGGATTTACAAGAGAGTAACGCTCAAAAGGTAGCAAAGGGGCAGAAGATAGTTTGAAGATATGAAAGCTTTCCTACAATGCAATGAACATTTGAGATCTGCAACAGAATCTTTTTGTCCTATTTGTATGAAAAATTTTAATAATTATATATCTGAATTAAACAGTAGAGAAAAAAATTATATAAAAAATATGGGTGATTTTAAATGGGTAAAGTAATTTATACAGAAAATGGAAAATAATTAGAAAAAATATTTGGGAATGAAGAAGAAGGAATATTTCACATATAATTTCTGGCTGCCCAGGGCCAAATCATATGTGTTTCGTTTGTGAATACTTCCCCAGATTCGTGCCGTAAGAGCATATTTATTTGATAATTTTTTCGATTATAGTTATATGAATCTTTTATGTAATATGAATATATTTTCAAGAAAGCTATAAGATTATCATCTGTTCCGTCATTTAAAATAAATGAATTGTTATATTTAGTAACATTGGAACTATTTAAAAACTCATCAAGAATTCTTATTTTGTATAAAGGCAAATCTGCTCGTATAAACCATCCATAGCCGTTTCCTGTTTTTAGAGATTGACCATATATTATATTAACATCAATTTCTTTTATTTCATTTATTGGTGTTTTTATTAGTATTTCTTGTGGAATAGGTTGGTTTATAAATATTCCAAATGTGAATGCCGCCAAACTTAATATAATTACTTTATATTTGTCCATAATATCCCTCTCATAATTTTTTATATTTTATAATTTTCTTTTCACAAAGAATTTTTACTAATGTTTTTTTTAATATTTTTTTTTATTTTATTACTTCAATTTTTATTTCTCCAAGATCTAGACAAATTTTCTGAATAAAATTTTCAGTTTCTGATCCATATAAATTATATTTTACATCCCATTTTTCAGCATTTATTTCAACCCATTCCGGTATTATAGAACCCAAATCCATACATTTATTTATGGCATCCATTACTTTTATATTAGGTAATCTCTCTTTAAGGTCTTTATAAGTTGTATTTTTATTTTCTAATTTTAATTTATAAATTTCTACAGAAACTAAAAGCATTGGAGATAGATCTTCCCTTTTCATTTAATTTCCTCCTTTGATTTATTCATCACAAAGATGTCCAGCTTCAGTGGTCATTTCTTTTAATAAGTGATATCTTTCTTGTTTAACTCTACAAATCATTACATTTTTTGAAGCTAATAAGCTCCAGTGTAAACAGTTTTTACAAATCATGTCTGAAGACAAAAAAGAAGTCATGTTTATCCTTATTTAATAAACAATTCTGGAATTAACTTATCTAAAAATTCATTTTCACTTTTATTTATAATTGTAGGAACTTTTTTCCAAGAGGTTTCAAACTTTATCCAATTTCCTCCATCACTTTGAATATAACCTAAATCCATTAATCTGTTTTGAGCAGTATGGGCTTCCGTAGAAGTTATTCCTGTTTCTTTTACTATGTTCGAAAAATAAGCCATTTTCTCTAAAAGCTTAATAGCTACTGCCATTTTAAGTTCATTGCTAAGCTTATTCCATCTTTCAGGAATAAATTTATCTTTTAACATGCTTCCTCCAATTCTAAAATTCTTTTTGCTAAAAATTCTATAATTTGTGGACAAACTGCATTTCCATAAGCTTTTACTCTAGGTCTAGCCACCCGAAGGGGAATCCCATTGCCCATTCGTATATTTGAGATATTTTCCCTCCACCAATCTCCACAAGCAATACTTCTGTTGCCAAACTTGGTTGATGTCTGTTCCGAGAAGCCGCATATGCCTGCTTCAAAGAAAGATCGCGGTAATCCCTTGCTGATGGGGTAGGCAACGATAAAGACCCTATCCCTTTTATGGGGGGCACCAAAGGCTTTTGCGGGCAAAACTTGCCATTCCGCATCATACCCTGCGTTGGCCAAGTCCCTAAGTATTCCTCTAAAAATTTTTCCTTCATCAATTGAGAGTAGTCCTTTAACATTTTCTATAATCACCCAATTTGATTTTATATTAATTATAAATTTATAAAATTCTGGCCATAAATATCTATCGTCATTTATCCCACATCTTTTTCCAGCAATAGAGTAAGGTTGACATGGAAAACCACCACATAAAATATCAACATTATCTATATTTTTTGGATCTATGGTTATTATATCCTTGTATTTAATTACATCTGGAAAATTCTTTTCCAGTATTTTAATGCAAAACGGATCATTTTCAATCTGCCATAAAATTTTAAAATTTTCTGTGGAGGCTTTTTGAAATCCTAATTCAAAACCTCCAATACCAGAAAATAAAGAACCTACTGTAAACACCATTTATTCTCATCCTAATTTAAAAGGTAGATTCTTCGCCTGAAAACCACTAGATGCAGAGTGACCACCACCCTTAAACTTCTTTGCAAGCATAGAAAGGTCAATTTCTTTTTTATCTGTTCTCATATGAACAGTATACCTATTTTGTTTCCCCCCGTTCCAAGCAAAACAAATTGCTATATCAAATTTTCCATCTTCTTTCCAAGTAGGAGAATCAGTCATAAAATTTGCCATATCTCTATTTAGAGCCAAAACTTTATAGCTTTGAAACTCAGTAACAAAACTATTTTTAGCAATTATGTCATTATTTGTTTGTATTTTTTGTTTTAAAATAAAATTGCCCCATCTTTGAGTTTCTAACATCCAAGACACATAAGCTTTAAATTCTTCACTATTTTGATCAGAAATTGACCAATTAATTATATCTAGCCAAGAGATTTTATCTTGGTCGAAATTTCCTAGAGAGGCTTTAATGCCCTCGTTAAATCCCATAATTTGGTTCCACATTTGAGAGTCCATAGAATCTTTTTGCCATGTGTCATAAAGGGATATATATTGAATAAACATAGGAACAGTAATATTTGGAAAGAAAAATTTCCAAGCTAATTCTGCTGCACTCATTTTATTATTAAGATCACCAATTAGTCCATCTGGTTTAAAATCAGGATTTTTCTCTAAATTTTCTATTGTAGTTTTGTGGTGGTCTATGATTATAAGATTTTCTACATCAAATATTAACATTTGGTCAAATGGCTGTAA
>JBAZTV010000009.1:0-2607 GCA_041661765.1 Candidatus Shapirobacteria bacterium
TCATTTTTCCCATAAACTAAAAAGTTAAATAAATTCAAACCTTATTTGACTTCCGCTCTTCGACAAGCTCAGAGTGTCCTGAATCCATTGAAGGACGATGTCGAATAAGGTTTATGTTGTATTTATACAATTATTAATTATAATTTTATAATTTTAATAAAACTATTGATCGACTTTAACGAATAACCCAATAATAAACCAAGTTTTTTGTGAAAATCAGCAGGATTTTTTTTATTACTTTTTACCAAATCTTTTAAACACTCCATTGGGTTATTAATATCAAAATCTTTGAATATTTCTACATTCTTATTTATTACAACGCTTAGGCTATCTTTATTATAAACAAAACCATCTTCCATTTTGTGGTAAACCGTTCTGTAATTTTTATCAAAACCAAAATACCAATAATCAGAAAATAACAAAGATTCAAACAGTTTACTATTTTTTCTTGCAAATTTAGCAATTGGATTATGCATTTTTTTATTAAAATTATGTCCAATCAGACATGCTGGTTTTATTCCAAAAACAACAGCTAAAAAATCATTCCATTCACTGGTGCAAACAATTGGGTCAAATTCTAAGCTAGGTGGGCTTATTAACTTGGTTCTCTCTTCTTCAGACATAGACAATAATATTGCATCAATTTTATTTGCAGTTAATTGGACTTTCTTTTTCTCAGACAAATTAAAACCCTGTTTTTGCCAATATTCTTCAAATTTAAAATATTTTAATACTGGTAATTTTAACTTTGGTTTTTTATAAATAGTTTTTTTCATTATTATATTTAATTATATCTTAATTTTAACTACTCCCACATTTTTCTCGGAAATTAAATAACCATTATATTTATCTAAATCTGGGATAACCATATCTAGTGAATTTTCTGACTTAGAAAAATATATTTTTGTAATAAATTCTTTTTGCTCAAATTTATTTAAAAAACAACATTTATCAATATCGCCAGATATAACAATTTTTATTTTTTCTTTAACTAATTCAAAAATTGATTCGTCATATTCTTCAATATTTTTAATAAATATTATTCTTTCTTTAATATCATCGAGTTTATTCACCATCTTTTTAAAAAGCTCCATATCCCCACTTTTTACGATTATAGCTTGTTTGTGAGCAACTTGATCAAAATCTGAATTATTTTCAATAAATCCTACCTCCGACTTCTTTTCACCAATGATTTTCGAGAAACTTTCCTTAGCCATTGGAAAAGCAGTAAAAAATAGTATTTTATGACCAGATAAAAACAAATTAGCAATAAGGGCTATGCTAAAAAATGATGCTCCGGAATTTTCTTTTCCATGAACCATAATCGGTAAATCCGATTCGCTGAAATCATATTTTTGATTATTTAAAATTATGTTCATTTGATTTATTTTGACTCAATAATCTCTAATATTTTCTCTACTGTTTCTTCGGGTTTCTGATTCGAATTATCAATAATAATTCCAAAAGATGGTTTGGGTATACCTGTATCAAAATGATATTTTATCCTCTTTATTTCCCAATTTGTTAATTTTCTTTTTCCTCTATTAGTTAATGCAATTTCTAATTTTGGAGATAGAGTAAAAACAAATATTTTTTGGTTAGTTGATTCAAATTCTTCAATCAAATAATCATAATCAGCTTTATACAATGGATAAGTAATTATCGCATTATAACCTTTTTTAACAAAATTCTCTGCAAGCAGTGCAGCATTTTCAATATTTAATTTAATTGAATCTTCTAAAGGTAAGAAATTAACAAATTCCCTAAGCTCGTCAACCTCGATATTGGCAGTATTAGAAATTTTTTTTGCCAAAATCCTAGCAACCGTGCTTTTGCCTGAATTAATCGAACCATTTAATAATATTATCATTTTTTCTCCTTCAAACCAAAAAGTTAAGTAAGCCCAAACCTTATTCGACTTCCGATGTCAGATAAGGTTAATCTCATCTTCAAACTCCATTAAACAATTCTCCCTCTTCTAGCAGCGTCGATTAATTGCTTTGCTTTAACTAAAGTTCTTGACCAAGGAATTTCGCTATATTTAAACCACTTAATCGCATTTGTTTGGGAATCAGATGTATCTAGTTTACCATTAATAAACTTACAAACATAACACAAAATGATGGTATGTTGAGTAAATTTTTCGTACTCCCAAGTGTAAGTCTGAACAATTGGCGCCAAATCAATTGGTTTAACCTTGTAACCAGTTTCTTCCAAAATTTCACGAACAATCGTTTTTTCCGGTTTCTCGTTAAAACTAATGCACCCTCCAGGTATTTGCCACCTTAAATGCGCACCTTTATTTTCTGGTTCCCAACGCTGGAGCATTAAAATTTTATCATCTTTTTCAACATATCCAGTTAAAACTACAATTTGTTTTTGATCTTTTTGCATAATTAACTGATTTTATTTATTCACCATTTATATAATTATTATAATCAAGAATAACGGTTTAAGCAAAATTTCATGATAATGTTATAAAATCTGATTGAGAATTACCCAATTTTATGGTACAGTTATAAGAAGAAAATAACTTAACAATCAACGAAAGGACATATATGAGCAATCCATGGGAAAGAGCAAAAAATCAACTTGATGAGGCTTCAA